>CP185271.1:0-738750 GCA_019458035.2 Streptococcus oralis | reverse complement strand
AAACATTAGCATAACTTAAAATGTAGGAAATTTACTTTTATTTCATTGTAGAAGAATAGCCCAATACGCTTTCTAATGAAAAAGAAGATGAATAGTTCGGGTTTATGACTCAAACTTTTTTCATTGCAATTGTGCAAAAGAGAAAAAGATAGTAAAATGGATGTATGATTATTTTACAAGCTAATAAAATTGAACGCTCTTTTGCTGGAGAGGTTCTTTTTGATCATATCAATCTGCAAGTAGATGAACGAGACAGAATAGCCCTCGTTGGAAAAAATGGAGCAGGTAAGTCTACTCTTTTGAAGATTTTGGTTGGGGAAGAGGAGCCAACCAGTGGAGAAATTAATAAGAAAAAAGATATTTCTCTATCTTACCTAGCCCAAGATAGCCGTTTTGAGTCTGAAAATACCATCTACGATGAGATGCTTCATGTCTTTGATGACTTACGTCGGACGGAGAAACAACTTCGTCATATGGAGTTATTGATGGGTGAAAAGTCTGGTGAGGATTTGGAGAAGCTGATGTCAGATTACGACCGCTTATCTGAGAATTTTCGCCAAGCAGGTGGCTTTACCTACGAAGCTGATATCCGCGCTATCTTGAATGGTTTCAAGTTTGACGAGTCTATGTGGCAGATGAAAATTGCTGAGCTTTCAGGTGGTCAAAATACTCGTCTTGCACTGGCTAAAATGCTCCTTGAAAAGCCAAATCTCTTGGTCTTGGACGAGCCTACCAACCACTTGGATATCGAAACCATAGCCTGGCTAGAGAATTATTTGGTGAACTATAGCGGTGCCCTCATTATTGTCAGTCACGACCGTTACTTTTTGGACAAGGTTGCGACGGTTACACTCGATTTGACTAAGCATTCCTTGGATCGTTATGTAGGCAATTACTCTCGTTTTGTTGAGTTAAAGGAGCAAAAGATAGCTACTGAGGCAAAAAACTATGAAAAGCAACAGAAGGAAATCGCGGCTCTAGAAGACTTTGTCAATCGCAATCTAGTCCGAGCTTCAACGACCAAACGTGCTCAATCTCGCCGTAAACAACTGGAAAAAATGGAGCGTTTGGACAAGCCTGAAGCTGGCAAGAAATCAGCCAATATGACCTTCCAGTCTGAAAAAACGTCGGGAAATGTCGTTTTGACTGTTGAAAATGCGGCTATTGGCTATGATGGGGAAATATTGTCAGAACCTATCAACCTAGACCTTCGTGAGATGAATGCTGTCGCTATCGTTGGTCCAAATGGCATTGGCAAATCAACCCTTATCAAGTCTATTGTGGATCAGATTCCTTTTATCAAGGGAGAAAAGCGCTTTGGGGCCAATGTTGAGGTGGGTTACTATGACCAAACCCAAAGCAAGCTGACAGCAAGTAATACGGTACTTGATGAACTCTGGAATGATTTTAAACTGACACCAGAAGTTGAAATTCGCAACCGCCTTGGTGCCTTCCTCTTCTCTGGTGATGATGTTAAGAAATCAGTAGGCATGCTGTCAGGTGGCGAGAAAGCTCGTTTACTGCTTGCCAAACTTTCAATGGAAAACAATAACTTCTTGATTCTGGATGAGCCAACCAACCATTTGGATATTGATAGCAAGGAAGTGTTAGAAAATGCCCTGATTGACTTTGACGGAACCCTTCTTTTTGTCAGCCACGACCGTTACTTTATCAATCGTGTAGCCACTCATGTACTGGAATTGTCTGAGAATGGCTCAACCCTCTACCTTGGAGATTACGACTACTATGTTGAGAAGAAAGCAGAAGTAGAAATGAGTCAGACAGAGGAAGCTTCAACTAGCAATCAAGCAAAAGAACCGAGCCCATTCAATGACTACCAGGCCCAGAAAGAAAGTCAAAAAGAAGTTCGCAAACTCATGCGTCAAATCGAGAGTTTGGAAGCTGAAATCGAAGAGTTAGAAAGTCAAAGCCAGGCTATTTCTGAACAGATGTTGGAGACAAACGATGCTGAAAAACTCATGGAATTGCAGACTGAACTGGACAAAATCAGCCATCGTCAGGAAGAAGCTATGCTTGAGTGGGAAGAATTATCGGAGCAGGTGTAAGAAATGGAACATCTTGGAAAGGTATTTCGTGAATTTCGAACAAGTGGGAAGTACTCCTTAAAAGAGGCAGCAGGTGAATCATGTTCAACCTCTCAGTTATCTCGCTTCGAGCTTGGGGAGTCTGATCTAGCAGTTTCTCGTTTCTTTGATATTTTGGACAATATTCATGTGACCATTGAAAATTTCATGGACAAGGCTAGGGATTTTCAAAATCACGAACATGTTTCCTTAATGGCACAGATTATTCCGCTTTACTACTCAAATGATATTGCAGGTTTTCAAAAGCTTCAAAAGGAACAGCTCAAGAAAGCAAAGAGTTCGACCAATCCCCTCTATTTTGAGCTGAATTGGATTTTGCTACAAGGTCTGATTTGTCAAAGAGATGCTCGTTACACGATGAGTCAGAGTGATTTGGAAAAGGTAGCAGATTATCTTTTTCAAACAGAAGAATGGACCATATATGAGTTGATCCTTTTTGGCAATCTCTATACTTTCTACAATGTGGACTATGTGGCTCGGATTGGCAGAGAAGTCATGGAGCGAGAGGAGTACTATAAAGAAATTGGTCGCCATCGAAAACTCGTTTTGATTTTAGCTCTTAACTGTTACCAGCATTGTTTGGAGAACCGTTCTTTTGCAAATGCGGACTATTTTGAGGGCTATGTGGAGAAGTTGATTGGAAATGGTATCAAGCTTTATGAGCGCAATATCTTCCATTATCTCAAAGGTTTTGCCCTCTACCAGAGAGACTTGAAAGAAGAAGGTTGTAGTCAGATGCAGGAGGCTATGCATATTTTTGAAGTACTTGGACTTCCAGAGCAAGTGGCTTACTATCAGGAACATTATGAAAAATTTGTAAATGCTTAAATTTCCCAAATAAGGGAAATATGAAGGAACTCCTTTCAGTTTTGATACAATAGTTTCAAAATTTGAGAGGAGCTTTTTATATGAATCGACATGCAATCCAGTTGATTAGTCGTGGTGCGGTTAATAAGATAGGAAATATGCTCTATGATTATGGAAACAGTGTTTGGTTAGCATCAATAGGGACGATAGGACAGACTGTTCTTGGGATTTATCAGATTTCTGAACTCGTCACATCGATTCTGGTCAATCCCTTTGGTGGAGTGATTTCAGACCGCTTTTTCGCGTCGCAAAATTTTGATGACGACGGACTTGATTTGTGGTATTCTCTGTTTAGCTATTTCTTTCATAAGAAATGATAGCTTGATGATTGCTGCTCTGATCTTCGCAAATATTGTTCAGGCGATTGCCTTTGCATTTTCTCGTACAGCCAATAAAGCCATTATAACTGAGGTAGTAGAGAAAGACGAGATTGTGACCTATAATGCTCGCTTAGAGCTCGTTTTGCAGGTTGTAGGTGTTAGCTCTCCTATACTTTCTTTCATCGTTTTACAATTTGCCAGTCTCCATATGACACTTGTTTTAGATGCCATTAGCTTTTTCATCGCATTTACTTTAGTAGCCTTCCTTCCCAAAAAAGAGACTCAGGAATAAGAGAAAAAGACTTTCAGCTGGAAAAATATTTTTGCTGATATGAAAGAAGGACTTGGCTATATCTGGCACCAGCAAGAGATCTTTTTCCTTTTGTTAGTGGCTTCCAGTGTTAATTTCTTTTTTGCGGCTTTTGAATTTCTCCTCCCTTTTTCAAATCGACTATACGGGGTAGAAGGAGCTTATGCAAGTATTTTGACTATGGGGGCAATTGGTTCCATTATTGGAGCTCTTCTTGCTAGTAAGATAAAAGCAAGTGTTCATAGCCTTTTGGTTTTACTAGCTTTGACTGGAGTTGGAGTTTTTATGATGGGATTACCACTGCCAACTTTTCTTTCCTTTTCTGGAAATTTAGTTTGTGAACTGTTTATGACGATTTTTAATATTCACTTTTTTACTCAGGTGCAAACCAAGGTTGAGGGAGAATACTTGGGGAGAGTCCTAAGCACAATTTTTACCTTAGCCATCCTATTTATGCCGATTGCAAAAGGCCTTATGACGGTGCTACCAAGTGTACATCTCTCTTCTTTTCTGATAATTGGAAGCGGGGTTATTGTCCTGTCTTGTTTCTCCCTCGTTTATGTGCGAAGTCGTTTTGAAAAAAAGGTATAAATCCCCTTTCTTTAAAAAAATTTCACTATTAACTATTTTTCAGCCCTTCTCCATTGTGAGGAGGGCTTGGTTTGTGGTAAAATGGTTTTATGAATGAAAGAATGAATGAGTTAGTTGCCTTACTCAACCGCTATGCGACGGAGTACTATACGAGTGACAATCCTTCGGTTTCAGATAGCGAGTATGATCGCCTCTACCGAGAGTTGGTCGAGTTGGAGGCTGCCTATCCAGATCAAGTTTTAGCGGACAGTCCGACCCATCGTGTTGGTGGTAAGGTTTTAGATGGTTTTGAAAAATACAGTCATCAGTATCCTCTTTATAGTTTGCAGGATGCTTTTTCACGTGAAGAGTTAGAAGCTTTTGATGCGCGTGTTCGAAAGGAATTACCCCATCCAATCTATATCTGTGAGCTGAAAATCGATGGTTTATCTATCTCGCTTACGTATAAAAAGGGGATTTTGGTTGTCGGTGCGACACGTGGGGATGGTTCTATTGGAGAGAATATCACAGAGAACCTCAAGCGTGTCAAGGACATTCCTTTGACCTTGCCAGAAGAACTAGATATCACCGTTCGTGGAGAGTGTTATATGCCAAGCGCTTCGTTTGATCAGGTCAACCAAACTCGCCAAGAAAATGGGGAGCCTGAATTTGCCAATCCTCGTAATGCAGCAGCTGGGACCTTGCGTCAGCTGGATACAGCAGTAGTAGCCAAGCGCAATCTTGCCACTTTCCTCTATCAAGAAGCCAGCCCTTCTACTCGTGATAGCCAAGAAAAAGTCTTGAAGCATCTTGAACAGCTTGGATTTGTAGTTAATCCTAAACGAATTCTGGCTGAAAGCATAGATGAGATATGGGATTTCATCCAAGAAGTTGGACAGGAACGAGAGAATCTGCCTTATGATATCGATGGGGTGGTCATCAAGGTCAATGACCTAGCAGGGCAAGAAGAGCTCGGTTTTACTGTCAAAGCGCCTAAGTGGGCAGTCGCCTATAAATTTCCTGCTGAAGAAAAAGAAGCCCAGCTCCTTTCAGTTGACTGGACAGTAGGTCGTACGGGTGTTGTGACCCCGACTGCCAATCTAACACCTGTTCAGCTTGCTGGGACAACTGTTAGCCGTGCAACACTGCACAATGTAGATTATATTGCTGAAAAGGATATCCGCAAAGATGATACAGTTATCGTTTATAAGGCGGGGGACATCATTCCTGCTGTTTTGCGTGTGGTAGAGTCTAAGCGTGTTTCTGAAGAAAAACTAGATATTCCGACTAATTGTCCAAGTTGTGACAGTCACTTGCTTCACTTTGAAGATGAAGTAGCTCTTCGTTGTATCAATCCTCGCTGTCCTGCCCAAATCATGGAAGGTTTGATTCACTTTGCCTCTCGAGACGCCATGAATATTACAGGACTTGGTCCATCTATCGTTGAAAAGCTTTTTGCTGCCAATCTTGTTAAGGATGTAGCAGATATTTACCGTTTGAAAGAAGAAGACTTTCTCCTTTTAGAAGGTGTCAAGGAAAAGTCTGCTTCTAAACTATATCAAGCCATTCAAGCATCCAAGGAAAACTCTGCTGAAAAGCTCTTATTCGGCTTGGGAATTCGCCATGTCGGAAGCAAGGCTAGCCAACTCTTGCTCCAACATTTCCACTCTATTGAAAATCTAGCCCAAGCAGACCCAGAGGAAGTAGCAAGTATCGAAAGCTTAGGTAGTGTAATTGCGCAAAGTCTTCAGACTTACTTTGCTACAGAAGGGTCAAAGATTCTCTTAGACGAGTTGAAAGAAGCTGGAGTCAATCTGGACTACAAAGGACAGACAGTAGTAGCAAATGCGGCCTTGTCAGGGTTGACCGTTGTGCTAACGGGGAAATTGGAACGCCTCACGCGCTCTGAAGCCAAAAGTAAACTCGAAAGTCTGGGTGCCAAGGTCACAGGCAGTGTTTCTAAGAAAACGAATCTTGTCGTAGCAGGAGCAGATGCAGGGAGCAAGTTCCAAAAAGCGCAAGAACTTGGTATCGAGATTCGCGATGAGGCCTGGCTAGAAAGTTTGTAAAGAATAGTCGAAAACTAGATGTTAGATAGTCTTGAACTATCTCTCCTGATGTGTTTTTATATCTATTAATGCTATTCTATATTGTGCTGAATTTCCCGCTAAATTCTTCAGCATGACTTAAAAAATTAAAATTGAAATTAGGAATTAGGAAAAGAAATGTATAGATACCCAGTAGTCATCCATTTTCACCGAAAAAATGGGGATTATGATGCTTGTTCATTCAGTAGAAAACAGGCAGATTTTAAAGAAAATTTGTATTATGAAAATGACTATTTTGGAGCAAAATTCTCCTTTACAGTTACAAGTGCAGAAAGGCTCGATACTCTGACCTTTTCTGTCGAAATAGATGGAAAGGTAAAAGACTATCTCCTACGGTTTAACCATTATCCACTGTTGACTGAGGTTTGGGTTTTGGATGGTGATGAGACAGTCTATTATTCTGAAAATCCAGCCATTGCAAGTCCTTACTATAAAGATCAAAACCCGTTTGCTTTTGATAAAGCCTTTCACAGTGAAAGTTTTGATCATCATTGGGGATACCAAGGAGAATTGGGTTATAGTATTTCAGATTATCAGACAAGCTTTAAACTCTGGGCTCCAACCGCTACAGCTGTCCAAGTGGTCGTTTATGAAAATACAAGTAACGACGCACCAATTTGGAAAACCTTTAATCTTGAGCGAGGGAATAGCTATTCATACAGTCATAAGTACAATACCATTGGTGTTTGGAGTGTAGACCTGGATGAAAATCTTGCAGGTAAAGCTTACCAGTATCAGATTGAGTTTCCACACCACCAGACTTTGACACGAGATCCTTACACTATCGCTACAAGTCCTGACGGGAAACGTTCCGTCATTCTCTCTCAGCAAGATAGACAGGTAGAAGGATTCAAAGTTAAACATGGGACAGAGGCTCCTTGGCGTTTGGAAAATCCATGTAAAGCAGTTATCTGTGAAATGCATATTCGTGATTTTACAAAATCACCGACATCTGGGGTTACAGAAAACCTTCGAGGGACCTTCCTTGGTGCTGCCCAGACTGGAACAGTTAACCAGTATGGTCAAGCAACAGCCTTTGACTATATCAAAGAACTCGGCTGTAATTATGTTCAACTCCAACCAATCTTTGATCGTCATAAGGAATACGACGAGGACGGAAATGTAACCTATAACTGGGGTTATGACCCTCAAAACTACAATGCGCCAGAACCAAGTTTCTCTAGTAATCCAGATGATCCTGGACAGGTTATTCGAGACCTTAAGACCATGATTCAGGCTTATCATGATGCAGGAATCGGTGTCATTATGGATGTCGTTTACAACCATACCTTCTCAATAGTTGATGCACCTTTCCAAACAACTGTTCCTGATTATTACTATCGTATGAATCCAGATGGAACCTTCCAAAACGGAACAGGTGTTGGAAATGAAACCGCAAGCGAACACGAAATGTACCGCAAGTATATGATTGACTCACTCCTTTATTGGGTGAAAGAATACAATATTGACGGTTTCCGTTTTGACTTGATGGGAATTCACGATGTCAAAACCATGCAGGCGATTCGTTGGGCACTTGATGAAGTTGATCCTCGTATTCTCACTTATGGAGAAGGTTGGGATATGGGGACCGGTCTTGCGCCTTATGACAAGGCCAAGAAGGACAATGCCTACCAGATGCCAAATATTGGATTCTTCAATGATGATCAGCGTGATGCCATCAAAGGAGGAGAAGTTTATGGCTCCATCAAGGCAGGGTTTGTTAGTGGTGCAGCTACAGAACCAATCGTAGCCAAAGCTATTCTTGGTAGTCGAGAGTTGGGCTCATATCTTAGCCCAAACCAAGTCCTTAACTATGTGGAGGCCCATGATAATTACAACTTGCATGATTTATTGGTGACCCTTCATCCAAATCACAGTTCAGATAAGATTATGCGTCAGGTTGAGACGGCAACAGCGATGAGCATTCTCATGCAAGGAATGTCCTTTATAGAGTTGGGGCAAGAATTTGGCCGCACTAAACTCCTTGCTACTGGTGAAAACGGGGAGCTGACTGCGGCAGATAGAGAACGTGCCATGAATAGTTACAATGCTCCAGATAGTGTCAACCAGGTCAACTGGGATTTAATCAATGAGAGACAAGAGAGCATTAACTTTATCCGTCAGATTATTCGCCTAAAAACACAGACCAGCGCCTTCTCTTATCCTACATATGATGAGGTCTATCGCCATGTCTTCGTCCATACAGCTGCTGAAAATAGTGGGTGGATTGTTTACGAAATTCACGGTGGACCAGAGCACTTATTGGTAGTCTTTAATGCGAAAGGGACTTCCTTCTACTTTGAGAATGCAGGAAATCTTGAAATGCTGGTGTCTAATAGTCGTTCTAAAGAATCAAATGTGATTGATGATACCAGTGTCGTAGTCTTCAAAGTACTCTCGTAAATTAATGTTCTGAAAAGGTTTAGATTAACTAGACCTTTTTTGATTTTTATTGAAAAACCAATATCTAATAGGAATAAAATTCAAATAATTTGAAGAATCAAGCTTGTGAAAAAAATATCAATATTTTCATAAAAAGGGTTGTAATTTTCTGAAAATTTGGTAAAATAAGTTTTAATCATTTTCAGGAGGAAGAGAATTTGACAAATTATCAGAATTTAGTGAATGGAAAATGGAAATCATCAGAGAACAAGATTACGATCTATTCTCCTATCAATCAAGAAAAACTAGGTACAGTACCCGCTATGAGTCAGGCTGAAGTAGATGAGGCTATGAAAGCTGCGCGTGCAGCTCTCCCAGCATGGCGTGATTTAGCACCAGTTGAGCGTGCAGCCTATTTACATAAGACAGCAGATATTTTAGAACGTGATAAAGAAAAAATTGGTACAATTCTTGCCAAAGAGGTTGCAAAAGGGATTAAAGCAGCCATTGGAGAAGTAGTACGTACAGCAGATTTGATTCGTTTTGCTGCTGAGGAAGGTCTCCGTATTACTGGACAAGCAATGGAAGGTGGCGGTTTTGAAGCTGCAAGTAAAAACAAACTAGCCGTTGTCCATCGTGAGCCAGTTGGTGTTGTTTTAGCTATCGCGCCATTTAACTACCCAGTCAATCTTTCTGGATCCAAGATTGCTCCGGCTCTGATTGCAGGAAATGTCGTTATGTTTAAGCCACCAACGCAAGGATCTATTTCTGGTCTCTTGCTAGCTAAAGCATTTGACGAAGCAGGAATCCCAGCAGGTGTCTTCAATACCATCACTGGACGAGGTTCTGAGATCGGAGACTACATCATTGAACACAAGGAAGTGAACTTCATTAACTTTACGGGTTCAACACCGATTGGGGAGCGTATCGGTCGTTTAGCTGGTATGCGCCCGATTATGCTTGAACTTGGTGGGAAAGATGCAGCAATCGTTTTAGAAGATGCAGATTTAGAGAATGCAGCCAATCAAATCGTGAGTGGTGCATTTAGCTACTCTGGTCAGCGTTGTACCGCTATTAAACGTGTCTTAGTTGTAGAAAGCGTAGCAGACAAGTTAGCCGAATTGCTCCAGGCTAAAGTCGCTAAGCTAACAGTCGGTGATCCATTTGACAATGCTGATATCACACCTGTTATTGACAATGCTTCAGCTGATTTCATCTGGGGATTGATCGAAGATGCACAAGAAAAAGGTGCTAAGGCTCTTACATCAATCAAGCGTGAAGACAATCTTCTCTGGCCAGTGCTTTTTGACCAAGTTACAAGAGATATGAAAGTAGCCTGGGAAGAACCGTTTGGACCTGTTCTCCCAATTATCCGTGTCGCAGATGCGAATGAAGCAGTAGCAATTGCCAATGAATCTGAGTTTGGTCTTCAATCCTCTGTCTTTACAAATGACTTCAAGAAGGCGTTTGAAATTGCTGAAAAACTTGAAGTGGGAACCGTTCATATTAATAATAAAACACAACGTGGACCAGATAATTTCCCATTCCTTGGTGTAAAAGGTTCTGGTGCAGGTGTACAAGGAATTAAATATAGTATCGAAGCGATGACAAATGTCAAATCCATTGTTTTTGATGTGAGATAATTTATAAAATCAGGAAAATAACTTCCTGATTTTATTTTTTTCAAAACAATACAGTAGAAAATTGATAAAAAACGAATATTCTGGTATTATAATAAAAAAATATATGGAAATTGTTTCGTGTTCTATTTTCTGGACATCTTTTTTAAAATGTTAGGTAATTTTTTGAAGACTTTCATAAAAAAATATGATTTCCTTCGTAAATTACTTGAAAGTTATCTTAAAAGAGTGTATAATAGAATTATAGAAAACGCTTACAAAAGAAAGGGGATTGAATGAATAATCAAGAAGCATTAAGAACCTTTACTACAGGTGAGAACTTTCACCTCCAGCATTATTTAGGAGCGCATAGAGAGGAGAAAAACGGAGAAATAGGCTATACCTTTAGGGTTTGGGCCCCAAATGCACAAGCAGTTCATCTAGTTGGTGATTTTACCGATTGGGTTGAGAATCAGATTCCCATGGTTCGTAATGAAGCAGGTGTTTGGGAAGTATTTACAAGTCAAGCCCAGGAAGGTCAGATTTATAAATATCATATCACGCGTGCGAATGGTCACCAGATTATGAAGATTGATCCTTTGGCAGTTTATTTTGAAGCTAGACCGGGTACAGGAGCAGTTCTGACCAATATCCGTGAAAAGAAATGGAAAGATGGCCTTTGGCTAGCACGTCGCAAACGTCTGGGATTTTTCGAGAGACCAGTTAATATATACGAGGCTCATGCAGGATCTTGGAAGAGAAATCCAGATGGTAGTCCCTATACGTTTTCTCAACTGAAAGACGAGTTGATTCCATACTTAGTTGAGATGAACTATACACATATTGAGTTCATGCCTTTAATGGCTCACCCACTTGGATTGAGCTGGGGCTATCAGCTTATGGGTTACTTTGCTTTTGAACATTCCTATGGTACACCTGAGGAATTCCAAGATTTCGTTGAAGAGTGTCATATAAATAACATTGGTGTTATCGTAGACTGGGTTCCAGGTCATTTCACCATTAATGATGATGCCTTGGCATATTATGACGGTACACCAACTTTTGAATACCAAGATCACAACAAGGCTCATAACTATGGTTGGGGTGCTCTGAATTTTGACCTCGGAAAAAATGAGGTCCAGTCTTTCCTGATTTCAAGTATTAAATTCTGGATTGATTTTTACCATTTAGATGGTATTCGGGTCGATGCAGTGAGCAATATGCTGTATCTAGATTATGATAATGCTCCTTGGACTCCAAATAAAGACGGTGGAAATCTTAACTACGAGGGTTATTATTTCCTTCAACGGTTGAACACAGTGATTAAGTTAGCTCATCCAGATATCATGATGATTGCAGAAGAAAGTTCATCAGCAACAAAGATTACTGGCATGAAAGAAATGGGGGGCCTTGGCTTTGACTATAAATGGAATATGGGCTGGATGAACGATATTCTCCGTTTCTACGAGGAAGATCCGATTTATCGCAAGTATGACTTTAATCTTGTGACTTTCAGCTTTATGTATGTTTTCAATGAAAACTATCTCCTACCTTTCTCACATGATGAAGTAGTTCATGGTAAGAAGAGTATGATGCATAAGATCTGGGGAGATCGCTACAATCAGTTTGCTGGTCTGCGCAACCTCTACACCTATCAAATTTGTCATCCAGGTAAGAAACTCTTGTTCATGGGTAGTGAGTACGGGCAATTCCTCGAGTGGAAGTCTGAGGAGCAGTTAGAATGGTCTAATCTAGAAGATCCGATGAATGCCAAGATGAAGCATTTTACTTCTCAACTGAATCAATTCTATAAAGACCATCGCTGTCTTTGGGAAATTGATACTAGTTATGATGGTATCGAGATTATCGATGCTGATAATAGAGATCAGAGTGTCCTTTCCTTTATTCGTAAGGGCAAGAAGGACGAAATGTTAGTCTGTGTCTTTAATATGGCACCAGTTGAACGTAAGGAGTTTACGATTGGTTTACCTGTTGCAGGTATTTACGAAGAAGTTTGGAATACAGAATTAGAAGAATGGGGAGGTGTGTGGAAAGAGCACAATCAAACAGTTCAGACTCAAGAAGGCTTATGGAAAGATTATGAGCAGACTTTGACCTTTACCTTGCCTGCCATGGGAGCAAGCATCTGGAAGATCAAGCGTCGTTTGAAACCAGCTAAGAAAAAAGAATAATGAGCTGTTGCTGATAATTTTTTAGATTTTAAAAACGGATGTACTTGTATTGGACTTGAAACACAAGAGAAATGGATTTCCTATTATTTTTATAAAAAGTTTGACTTCCGAACTTCTTTCGGTTTTAACGTTCACATGTCTTTATAAAGGAGTAGAAAATGAAGAATGAAATGCTAGCTTTGATCCTTGCGGGTGGGCAAGGAACACGTCTCGGAAAACTCACTCAAAGCATTGCCAAACCGGCAGTGCAATTCGGTGGGCGCTACCGTATCATTGACTTTGCTCTTTCCAACTGTGCAAACTCTGGAATCCATAATGTTGGTGTGATTACGCAATACCAACCTCTTGCTTTGAACAACCATATCGGAAATGGTTCTAGCTGGGGATTGGATGGTATCAATTCAGGTGTCTCTATTTTACAACCTTATTCAGCCAGCGAAGGAAACCGTTGGTTTGAAGGGACTAGTCACGCTATCTACCAAAACATTGACTACATCGACAGTGTTAATCCTGAGTATGTTTTGATTCTTTCTGGTGACCACATCTACAAGATGGACTACGATGATATGCTTCAGTCCCATAAGGATAATAATGCCAGTTTGACAGTAGCTGTCCTAGACGTACCGCTCAAAGAAGCTAGCCGTTTCGGTATCATGAATACAGATGCCAATAACCGTATCGTTGAATTCGAAGAAAAACCTGCTCAACCTAAGTCTACAAAGGCTTCTATGGGGATTTATATTTTTGACTGGAAACGGCTTCGCAATATGCTTGTTGCTGCTGAAAAGAGCAATGTGGATATGTCAGACTTTGGTAAGAACGTTATCCCTAACTATCTCGAGTCTGGTGAAAGTGTCTATGCTTATGAATTTAATGGCTACTGGAAAGACGTTGGTACAATTGAGTCACTTTGGGAAGCCAATATGGAGTACATTTCACCAGAAAACGCCTTGGATAGTCGCAATCGTCAGTGGAAAATTTACTCAAGAAACTTGATTTCACCACCAAACTACTTTGGTGCGCATGCTCACGTTGAAGATTCATTGGTCGTGGATGGCTGTTTTGTAGATGGAACTGTTAAACGTTCGATTCTTTCAACAGAAGCACAAGTACGTGAAGGTGCTGAGGTCGTTGATTCTGTTATCATGAGTGGGGCTATTATTGGCCATGGAGCAAAGATTACTCGTGCTATTATTGGTGAGGGTGCCATTATTGCAGACGGAGTAGAGATTGACGGAACTGAGGAAGTGCAAGTAGTAGGATACAATGAAGTAGTGGGGGTATCAACAGATGAAGATTGATAAATATTCAGCCATTTTAGGAAACACAGTTGGTTTTCATGATATGTCAACGTTAACAGAACACCGTCCGGTAGCTAGCTTGCCTTTCGGTGGGAAATACCGTTTGATTGACTTCCCCCTTTCCAGTCTTGCAAATGCAGGTGTTCGTAGTATCTTTGGTATTTTCCAACAAGATAATATCAGCTCAGTTTTTGACCATATTCGTTCAGGTCGTGAGTGGGGCTTGTCAACCCTTCTAAGTCACTACTATCTAGGAATTTACAATACTCGTGTTGAAAGCAGTACAGTGGGAAAAGAGTATTACCAACAGCTTCTTACCTACTTGAGACGTTCAGGTTCAAACCAAACCGTTTCGATTAACTGCGATGTGCTGGTGAATATTGACTTGAATCAAGTCTTCCACTTACACAATACAACAAAAGGTCCGATCACAGTTGTATATAAGAAACTTCCAAAGAAAGACATTTCTGATGTGAATGCTATCTTGGAAATCGATGAAACAGACCATGTTCGTTCGCATAAACTCTTTGATAATAAATCTACGGATGAACTCTTCAACATGTCTACAGATATCTTTGTTGTGGATACTCCTTGGTTGATTGAACGACTTGAAGAAGAGGCTCAGAAAGAATATCCTGAAAAGTTGCGCTATGTTCTTCGCGATTTAGCTGTAAAAGAAGGAGCTTTTGCTTATGAATACACAGGTTACTTAGCAAATATTCACTCTGTTCAATCCTACTATCAAGCAAATATTGATATGCTTGAATCTAAAAAATTCTACTCTCTCTTCTCACCAAATCAAAAGATTTATACCAAAGTTAAGAATGAAGAGCCAACCTACTATGCGAATACTTCAAAAGTAAGTACTTCTCAGTTTGCTTCTGGTAGTATCATTGAGGGTGAAGTAGTTCAGTCAGTCCTATCTCGTAACATTTATGTTCACAAAGATAGTGTGGTGAAGGACAGCATTTTATTCCCTCGTGTTGTGATTGGGCAAGGTGCCCAAGTTGAATTTGCCATTCTAGACAAGGGAGTTGAGGTTGCGGACGGTGTTGTCATTCGAGGCACAGCAGAACATCCAGTTGTAGTGAAGAAGGGTGAAACAGTAACAGAGGATATTTATTCATGAAAATTTTATTTGTAGCGGCAGAAGGAGCACCCTTTTCAAAAACAGGTGGTTTGGGCGATGTTATTGGCGCACTTCCCAAATCACTTGTAAAAGCGGGGCACGAAGTTGCAGTTTTCTTGCCTTATTATGATATGGTAGAAGCTAAGTTTGGTGACCAGATAGAGGATGTTCTCCACTTTGAAGTTAGTGTGGGATGGCGTAGACAATACTGTGGTATTAAGAAAACGATCTTGAATGGGGTTACTTTCTACTTCATTGATAATCAGTATTATTTCTTCCGTGGTCATGTGTACGGTGATTTTGACGATGGTGAACGCTTTGCTTTTTTCCAACTGGCTGCTCTTGAAGCCATGGAACGCATCGGCTTTATCCCTGACCTTCTCCATGTCCACGACTACCACACAGCCATGATTCCCTTCTTGTTAAAAGAAAAGTACCATTGGATTCAGGCATATCAAGGAATCAGAACCGTTTTAACTATTCATAATTTGGAATTCCAAGGTCAATTTTCTGAAGGAATGCTGTGGGATTTGTTCGGTGTTGGCTTTGAACGCTATGCTGATGGCACCCTTCGCTGGAATGATTGCCTTAACTGGATGAAAGCAGGTATTCTCTACGCGGATCGTGTCTCAACCGTTTCCCCTAGCTATGCGCATGAGATTATGACCAGTCAGTTTGGTTGCGGTTTGGACCAGATTCTTCGGATGGAGTCAGGTAAGGTTTCAGGTATAGTTAATGGTATTGACGCAGATCTCTATAATCCAGAGACAGATGCTCTTTTAGACTATCATTTTGATAAGGAAGATTTGTCTGGAAAAGCGCAAAACAAAGCAAAATTGCAAGAGAGAGTTGGGTTGCCTGTGCGAGCAGATGTTCCACTAGTTGGGATTGTCTCTCGATTGACACGCCAAAAAGGTTTTGATGTTGTGGTAGAAAGCTTGCATCGTTTCTTACAGGAGGACGTTCAAATAGTCCTTTTGGGAACAGGTGACCCAGCTTTTGAACATTCCTTCTCTTGGTTTGCTCAAGTCTATCCTGACAAGCTATCAGCAAATATCACTTTTGACGTCAAGCTCGCTCAAGAAATCTACGCAGCTTGTGATCTCTTCCTCATGCCAAGTCGTTTTGAACCATGTGGCTTGTCTCAAATGATGGCGATGCGCTATGGAACTCTACCATTGGTTCATGAAGTGGGTGGCTTGCGTGATACGGTTCAATCCTTCAATCCAATCGAAGGAACTGGTACTGGATTTAGCTTTGACAATTTAACACCATACTGGCTTAACTGGAGTTTCCAAACAGCCTTGGATGTTTATAAGTACCAGCCGGAAGTTTGGAGAAATCTACAAAAACAAGCTATGGAATGTGATTTCTCATGGGATACAGCCTGCAAATCTTACCTGGACTTGTACCATAGTTTAGTCAACTAATAGATAAAATCGTATGATTCTTTCATACGATTTTTGGGCTGTTTAGAAAGGAAAGTTTATGTCTCAAGTAAAAGGCTTGTGTGTCATGGACGTTGACGGCACCCTGATAACAGAAGAAGTGATTGACCTTTTAGGAAAAGAAGCAGGTTGTGAAGAAGAAATATCGCAGATTACAAGCCAGGCAATGCGAGGTGAACTGGACTTTGAAACAAGTTTACGAGCGAGAGTGGCTTTGTTAAAAGGGCTTCCGGTTTCGGTCTTTGATACTGTCTTCAAATCCATCCATCTGTCTAAGAATGCTCAAGAATTTATCTCCATACTTCAAAAGAAGGGCATCCTAGTCGGTCTAGTGTCTGGTGGATTTGCACCAATAGTTGAGAGATTAGCAAAATCCCTTGGTATCTCCTATTTCTCTGCCAACCAGTTAGAAGTCAAAGACGATTTTTTAACAGGTCGACTAGTTGGTGAAATTGTGACAGGTCAAGTAAAAAAAGCTACGCTTGAGATTTGGAGAAAGGAATTAGGACTTCCCAAAGAAAGAACGATTGCTATCGGTGATGGTGCCAATGACCTATTAATGTTGAAATCAGCAGGTCACGGAATAGCCTTTTGTGCCAAAGAGGTCGTAAAAACAGAGATAGCTTCTCATATAGATACGAGGGATTTTTTGGAAGTTCTACCTTTGATTGATTTCTTAGAATGAGAGGGAACTATGAAAATTGTAATTGCACCCGATTCTTTTAAAGAAAGTTTGACGGCAGAAGAGGTCGCTCAAGCTATAAAAAGAGGATTCCAAAAATCGATAGCAAATGTAGAATGTCTGCTTTGCCCTGTAGGTGATGGCGGGGAAGGAACTGTAGACGCTATTCGCCATTCTCTTGAACTCGAAGAAAAATGGCAAGAGGTGACAGGACCTTTTGGCCAAAAAGAATCAATGCGCTACTTTCAAAAAGGCCAAATAGCGCTCTTTGAAGTTGCTGATTTGGTTGGTCTTGGGAAGATTCCGCAGGAGAAACGAAATCCTCTTCACATTCAAACTAGAGGTATTGGAGAGTTGATTCGCCATCTCATTGATCTTGGAATGAAAGAAATCTATATCGGTGTAGGTGGTACGGCAAGTAATGATGGTGGAATTGGCATTGCAGCTGCTTTGGGTTATCACTTTTATGATAAGAATGGAAAAGAATTGCCAGCTTGCGGTCAGACTTTGCTTGAGTTTGAGTCAGTTTCAGACAGCGAGTTGTATAGGATTCCTGAAGATGTGAAAATCCGCATTTTAGCAGATGTCGTGAGCCCTTTATGTGGTCACCAAGGGGCGACCTATACATTTGGAAAACAAAAGGGCTTGGATCCTGCTTTGTTTGAGACAGTAGATTTGGCTATACAGGAGTTCTATGAAAAATTTTCACCATCAACCCTGTCTCTCAATGGAGCAGGAGCCGGCGGTGGGATTGCGGCTGGGCTCTGTGCCTTTGCTGAGGCCACTATCGTATCTGGGATTGATACGTGCCTGGATTTGATTGGATTTGACAGGAAGGTTGCAGGTGCTGACTTAGTTATCGTTGGAGAAGGTAGACTGGATAGTCAAAGCTTTGTTGGAAAAGCTCCGATGGGAGTAGCAAAAAGAACCCCTAACGGAGTTCCTGTTATTGCTATTTGTGGTAGTCTTGCTGACGATTTGCCTCCCCTACCATTCGAAAATATACAAGCAGCCTTTTCCATTTTAGAGAAAAGTGAACCTTTGGAAGATAGTTTGAAAAATGCAAGTCTCTATTTGGAGCACACAGCTACTAATATTGGTCGTTTGTTAAATTTGAGAAATCATTAACCAAACCATTTTTTCCAGATGGATTTTTTAGGTGCCTCTGCCTTTTTCTCCTCCCAGAGGTTTGAGAAAGCAAGTCTGAGGTCCTTTTCGTCTACTTGAACAGGTTCATTTGTGTGAATGACAAGGCCATAAGGAGAGGTGATATGATCGTCTGAAACAATAGTCGCCTGACAGTTACTTTCTTTTGCTTGTTTTAAGTAAAAGACCTGTTTGTCAAACTCGATATTTGGAGAGATCTTCACAAAAAGTATCGCTACCTTTTCTTGAAAACCCTCTAAAATAGAGAAAAATCCATGTTCTAATTCAGAACTATTGGCAGTACTGATATCCGCGTAGCCAAGAACTCTTTCCTCGAAAGTCCCGAGATAGCGGCGTTGTTCGTCAGGGTTTAATTTCGGTCCACCATGAGTTTTTTCTAGTAGTTGTTTTGATAAATCTGTCATAAAAACAGTATATCACAAAAATCGCAAGAAAACAGACAAAAGAAAGCGATTACTTTATAAAGTTAAGGAAAATTTGCACAAAGATAACGTTTTTTCTTGAAAAACGCTTATTTTTAAGGTATCATAGAGGTGTAAAAAATTTAACTCAAAGGAGAGTAAAAAATGTCAATTATTACTGATGTTTACGCTCGCGAAGTCCTAGACTCACGCGGTAACCCAACACTTGAAGTAGAAGTTTATACTGAATCAGGTGCTTTCGGACGTGGTATGGTTCCATCAGGAGCTTCTACT
Organism: Streptococcus oralis; assembly: GCA_019458035.2. Classification (GTDB taxonomy): domain Bacteria; phylum Bacillota; class Bacilli; order Lactobacillales; family Streptococcaceae; genus Streptococcus; species Streptococcus oralis_BP. The sequence continues at coordinate 719,855 of CP185271.1, read as the reverse complement.
GGTGAACACGAAGCAGTTGAACTTCGCGACGGTGACAAATCTCGTTACGGTGGTCTTGGTACACAAAAAGCTGTTGACAACGTAAACAACATCATTGCTGAAGCAATCATCGGCTACGATGTACGTGACCAACAAGCTATCGACCGTGCTATGATCGCACTTGACGGTACTCCTAACAAAGGTAAATTGGGTGCAAACGCAATTCTTGGTGTGTCTATCGCTGTAGCTCGTGCTGCTGCTGACTACCTTGAAATCCCACTTTACAGCTACCTTGGTGGATTCAACACTAAAGTTCTTCCAACTCCAATGATGAACATCATCAACGGTGGTTCTCACTCTGACGCTCCAATCGCTTTCCAAGAATTCATGATCGTACCTGCTGGTGCACCATCATTCAAAGAAGCTCTTCGTTGGGGTGCTGAAATCTTCCACGCTCTTAAGAAAATCCTTAAATCTCGTGGTTTGGAAACAGCCGTAGGTGACGAAGGTGGATTCGCTCCTCGTTTCGAAGGAACTGAAGACGGTGTTGAAACTATCCTTGCTGCGATCGAGGCTGCTGGATATGTTCCTGGTAAAGACGTATTTATTGGATTTGATTGTGCTTCGTCAGAATTCTACGATAAAGAACGTAAAGTTTACGACTACACTAAATTCGAAGGTGAAGGAGCAGCTGTACGTACTGCTGCAGAACAAATCGACTACCTTGAAGAATTGGTAAACAAATACCCAATCATTACTATCGAAGATGGTATGGACGAAAACGACTGGGACGGTTGGAAAGCTCTTACTGAACGTCTTGGTGGTAAAGTTCAATTGGTTGGTGACGACTTCTTCGTAACAAACACTTCTTACCTTGAAAAAGGTATTGCAGAAGGTGCTGCTAACTCAATCCTTATCAAAGTTAACCAAATCGGTACTCTTACTGAAACATTCGACGCTATCGAAATGGCGAAAGAAGCTGGTTACACTGCAGTTGTATCACACCGTTCAGGTGAAACTGAAGATTCAACAATTGCTGACATCGCAGTTGCAACTAACGCAGGACAAATCAAGACTGGTTCACTTTCACGTACAGACCGTATCGCTAAATACAACCAATTGCTTCGTATCGAAGATCAACTTGGTGAAGTAGCTGAATACCGTGGATTGAAATCATTCTACAACCTTAAAAAATAATCTAGTTCAGTGAACTATTTTATCCCGAACCTTGAAATTCAAAAGTTCGGCCGTTGATTTAACAACGTTTTTAGCCCCTCGGATTTTTTCCGAAGGGCTTTTTTCTGTTCAAGGGGATAAGAAAGGGGCAGAGTTTATGGTATAATAGACAAAAACACTTGTATTAGGAAGAAATTATGTCTAAAGAGATTGATATTGAGTATTACCACCAACTAGCACTGCAAAAGCAGAAGGAGCACCGCAAAGTGTTAGCTAATCTAAAGAAAAAACCTCCTAAAAACTTAGATAAGATAGCCCAGCAGATTCACCAAGAGGTCTTTGCTGAGATTGATTGTACTGCCTGTGCTAACTGTTGCAAGACTTTGGGACCCGACTTTAAAGAGGCAGACATCACCCGTATCGCTAAGTACTTTAAGATGAAATTACCAGCCTTTGAAGCAGAGTTTTTACAGGTAGATGAAGACGGGGATAAGGTTTTCAAATCCATGCCCTGCCCCTTTCTAGGAGGAGATAATCTCTGCTCAATCTACGACGTTCGACCAAAGGCTTGCCGCGAGTTCCCTCATACAGATCGCAAGAAGATTTATCAAATTAATCATCTGACGATTAAGAATACCTTGACCTGCCCAGCAGCCTATCTCTTTGTTGAGAAATTGAAAGATAAGTTATAAGAATTTGAACCTTTAAATCTTGTACAAAGATTCTAGGTTGGAAGTATCTTATATTTGTTAGAATATAGATAGAATTGAACACAGCCTAAAAGCTATGCGAAAAAGAAAAAATTACCTAGAATCAGAAGAACCAGCGTTAATTTTCCTATTTTCACTTTACTTTTAACGGTCTTAGTATCTTTTGTGAGGTGAAAAAGAATATGATGCATCAATTCAATCGAACCATGGAATATCTGGAAAGTAAGTTGGACGCAGAAGTGGATTTGCAGAAATTCCAGCAGCTATCAGGCTATTCTTATGCTCTCTTTAGCCGGCTCTTTTCCATCCTAGCAGATATGACTTTAGCAGAATACTTGCGCAATCGCAGGCTGTCAGAAGCTGTGACAGACTTGCGGGAAGGCTCTGAGAAGGTCATTGACATAGCGATGAAATACGGCTATGAGTCTGCGGATGCCTTCAGCGCAGCCTTTAAGAAATTCCATGGTGCAACCCCCTCAGAAGTTAGGAATGGAAAACCTTATCGGGTTTTTCCTAGACTTCAATTATCCTTAAAGATTACAGGAGGAAAGAATATGGATATCAAGATTCAAAAGAAACCTGCTTTTACTGTAGCAGGCGTCCTATTGGAAGCTATCGACAATAGCCAATGCCCATCTGCTTGGGAACAACTCTATGAGAAACATAGCTTTGAAAATCTAGAAAGTCTGGGTAGTGGCCAATCCTTTGGTCTCTGCTCCGATGTCAAAGAAGGCGAAATCATCAACTATATGGCTGCTTATGATGTGACGGATAAAGTCAAAGCAGAAGAGCTAGGTCTATTAATCAAAGATGTCCCAGCCGCTGAATATGCTATCGTCCCAGTCAAAGGCCCTATACCAGTTAGCATTCACAATGCTTGGAAATATGTCTTGGAGGTCTTTTTCCCTGAAACAGGCTATCGCCACTCAGGCTCACCAGACTTCGAAGTCTATACCGAAGGTGATATGTCGTCACCTGACTATCAAATGGAACTCTGGATACCAGTGATTATGAACTAGATCATTTTCTGACAATTTATAAAAATGCAAATTGAACTCTGTAGAAAGTGTCTTCTACAGAGTTTTTTATTGTGGAAATTCATGTCTATAAATCAAACATACCATAATTTTCGTTTGGATTTTATGGGGCATGAGAATAGTTTTCTCGGTATAATAGTCCCATAGAAGATAAGGAGGCATGAATATGCAGATGTATTTTGGAGATGTGTCGCTTTGCTATAGCTATTCATTGGCAATGGCGCTGGATGCCTATGGTTATGACTTTAAAGCAGAGTTCTTAGAGGCAATCATGGCGATGGGCAATGGCGCTAGTATCGTAAAGGAAGATGACCAGCACCCTCTAGTATTTTTTGATAATGGAATGCCAGATATTTCCATCTCCCATTCCTTAAAAATACTTGGGTTTGACTATGAGGATTTCTATCTAAAAGATGGAGCAGAAGTAGATTTGGAAGAGGTTAAAGGAAAGTTGGAAACGTTTCTGTCCAATGGACCTGTCGTACTGGGACCTCTTGATATGGGGCATCTGACCTACAATCCCAATCACACAATCTTTTATGGTGTGGATCACTTCGTAACCGTGTATGGCATTGATCATCAGCACCTCTATTTGCATGATCCAGCTGGTTTTGCCTGCATGAAGGTTGCTTTTAATGACATATTAGAAGCCTGGAAGGCAGAGACTATTGACTATAAGCGTGGATCTTACTCCATGTGGGGAAATTTTAAGAAGGTCAAGAGTCCTAGTCAGACTGAAATCTATCAGGAAACAGCAAAGATAATAAAGACCCGATATCTGAACGGTCAAAGCGGTGTTTTGGAATTCTATGCAAAAGCAGTTACTGAAAACGGCTTAAATACCGAGCAAAAACAATTGCATCAGTATTTCAGCTTTAAACTTGCAGCTGTTCGAAATCTCTATCTCAGTAAATTCTTAAAAGCGTATGATCCAGAAGGGGCAAGATTAAAAGAGGAATTGGCATCTCTATTTGGCCAAGCCCACCTTTCGTGTTTAAAAGAAGACTACCAAGAACTATCCCGCTTGCTCTGTCAGATAGCAGAAGTAGATGGTCTCTTTAAAGATTTATATGTAAAGTAGTGACTATAAGCATAAAAAATAGTTAGTAAAAGCAGTTGTTCGTAAAATGAAGAACTGCTTTTTGATTATGGTATAATGAAGTAAGAAAATAGCTTATTCTAGTTGAAAATGAAGGGAGAACTCCTATGCCTAGACCGAGAACGAAAGAGGAGCTAGTGTTAGCCTCTAAGGAAAACTATGAAAAACTTAATTTCTTAATTTCTCAGCTAAGTGAAGAGGAGCTACAGACTCCTTTTGATTTTTCAAAAGACCAAAAGAAAAAAGAAGCTCACTGGAAAAGAGATAAAAATCTACGGGATGTCCTGATCCATCTCTATGAATGGCATCAGTTACTTTTGACTTGGGTAGATTCTAATCAAAAGGGTCATGAGAGACCTTTTCTCCCTGAGCCTTATAATTGGAAAACTTATGGGGAAATGAATGTCGCTATTTGGAAGAAGCACCAGAAAACGTCTTTAGAAGAAGCGACTAGGTTATTAGAGCAATCGTATAAAGAGGTTTTAGAGTTGATGGAAGGCTTTAGCAATGACCAACTCTTTAACAAAGGTGTCTATAAGTGGACGGGAGGGACAAGTCTAGGTTCCTACTTTGTCAGTAGTACCTCCAGTCACTATGATTGGGCTATCAAAAAACTTAAAGCTCATCAGAAAAATTGTAAGTGCCACTAGTTAAAGTACGTATGAAGTTTAGAAAAAAAGTCTTCTAAGCTTCGAGTAGCTTTGTTCTCGTGATTTTAGAGCCATTCTAGCTTTAGAATCCTTCTAAAATTAAAATTTAAGGCTGTTATAAACTTAGAATAGCACCAAAACATTTATATCAATGCAATTCTAAGTTTAGAATTACATAGATATTTATGAAGTCGAGCTGTTCGACGCTTAGATTGCCTTGATTCTGAGAAATGTTGACTAGAAAATGGAACAAATGACTTTTTTCTGATATAGGATGATAGATAGATGGGGGAGATGATGAGCATACAAAAAGAGAAAGTTAGAAAAGAGTTGGTGTCCCTCTGCTTGGGAGAGCTTGCAGCCGTTCTATCCTTTTGGTTGTGTTTTTTCCTTTTGAAAAATAGGCTTGGTGATTGGAGGAGTCTAGTCTCTATTCTCTATCCGTTGTCTCTGCTGACATTTATTTTGCTTCAAGGTTCAATCTATTGGGCAATTTTGATTAGAAGACTGTCGAATCCTCAGTTCGGAAGTGGAAATGTCCCTAGAATATATGGTGGGCTCAGAATACTAGACCTTATTTTACTTATTTCAGGCTTTCCTTTTATTATCTGGAATACCCAGAGTATCCTAGGGCCTATCTTAGCTACGTTGATACAGCTTTTTGCCTTTATCGAATGGGTTAATTATTTCCTCGTACGCCTATCTTATAGTTTGAATCCACTTGTTTTATGGAAACGAATTACCAAGGGAAAACTTGAAAAGAGCAGAATAGCCAAGGAGTTGGGGTAGGGGAGTGTAGTATTTAAGATTTTGAATCCTTTAAATCAATTCAGATAACGATAACTGCATATTTACAGTATGAAGAAATCATAACAGATTTCAATGAAAAACTATAGCATACATTTGTAGAGTAAGTCGCCATCACGGTTGAAAAAAACGCAATCTTTACTTTAAAAAGTGGGCAAGAAATAGAACTATGATTTCTTGCCCACTTTTTCTATTGTTTACGGATAAATAGGATATTAGTAAATATTTTTTATTATGGTATAATATGTCTAAATCTAATAAATTAATGAAGGGAAATTTATTAACGTTAGAAGGATAAGTGAAGTAAATATGAACCATAATTTAAGTGCAAAATTAGGACTATTTTCCTTTGTAGAAGCTAACAATGTTATTATTCTAAAACCTAGTGAATTAAAAGATGCTAAAATCCCAAGCAATCACCATCTCTACATGATAATTGGTATTACCAGGACTTTAATCTCAGGTTGCAAATATACTGATAGTCCTAATCCAGATCTGCTTGTAGAAGTAGAAACTAATAGTGGAGACAAAATTGAACTTACGATAGAAATACCGGAAGTTATTCGCAGTTTAGAAGTAAGCAGCGATAAGCGAAAATTATATATAAATGATGAGGAGTTTTTGATTTCAGATTTATTATTTAAAGTGAATAGACAAGTATTGGGTGAGATATTGTATATTGGGCAAGCAAAAGGTAATAAAGAATCTAGAAATACCGGAAAACGATTGATTAACCATGAAACTCTTCAAAAAATATTAGCTGATATAATTGATTCTAAGTTAGATTTCGACATACGCTTAATAAGTTTTTCTGTTAAGGAAGATTTGATGTGGACTAACCTTACTACAGAAAGCACCTCAAATGCTGAATTATCTGATATTTATGACATATCAAGTCATAGTTTTCAGATTAAAATACAAGAGTCTGATTTTATTAACTTAGTTGAAGCCAAACTTATTAATTATTTTAAACCTGCTTATAATGATAGATTTACACAGGGTAAAGTACCTTCAAACAAACATACTTCTTATAGGCAATATTTAATACTTTTCAATGATATGTCAATAAACTTATACAAGCTTTCTAAATTCGTATTTAAGAAAAATGGTCAATTCTTTTTTCCTCAAAAAGATATAATAAAATATGCTATCAATGAAACGGAATATATAGATTTAATTGATAGATATATCGTATAATATTAAAAGAAATTTTAAAGATTAAAAACAGTGCATCCCCTAGAAAGGAAAACTCTCAAATTGCCCTACAAATTTCTACTCTTCGACCTCGACCACACCTTACTTGATTTTGATGCTGCTGAGGATGTGGCTTTGACGCAACTTCTAAAGGAAGAAGGAGTTGCGGACATTCAAGCCTATAAAGACTATTACGTTCCTATGAACAAGGCTCTCTGGAAAGACTTGGAGCAAAAGAAAATCAGTAAACAAGAACTGGTTAACACGCGCTTTTCTCGTTTATTTGCTCATTTTGGACTGGAGAAAGAAGGTAGTTTTCTTGCCCAGCGTTACCAATTTTATCTCGCTCAGCAGGGACAAACTCTTTCAGGTGCTCATGAACTCTTGGACAGTCTCATCGAGCGTGATTATGATTTGTATGCTGCGACAAATGGCATTACTGCCATTCAAACGGGACGTTTGGCTCAATCTGGTCTGGCTCCCTATTTCAATCAAGTCTTTATCTCCGAGCAATTGCAAACACAAAAACCTGATGCACTATTCTATGAAAAAATCGGTCAGCAGATTGCTGGATTTAGTAAAGAAAAGACGCTGATGATTGGAGATTCCTTAACGGCTGATATTCAAGGTGGCAATAATGCAGGGATTGACACTATCTGGTATAATCCTCATCACCTCGAAAATCATACACAAGCCCAGCCGACCTATGAAGTTCATTCTTACCAAGACTTGCTGGATTGTTTGGATAAACTGTAAAAAGTGGTTTCAATAGCCACTTTTTGCTATAATAGAGGCAGTAAAAACGAAGGAGTTGGCGATGCAACACTCATCTTGGCATGCTTTGATTAAGGAGCAATTACCTGAAGGTTATTTCGGGAAAATCAATCAGTTTATGGATCAGGTCTATGCTCAGGGAACTGTTTATCCACCTAAGGAAAAGATTTTTCAGGCTCTATTGACTACACCGCTTGAAGAAGTTAAGGTGGTGATTCTAGGGCAAGACCCCTATCACGGGCCAGGTCAGGCTCAGGGATTGAGTTTTTCTGTTCCTGACTCTATCACAGCTCCGCCATCCTTGCAAAATATCTTGAAAGAATTGTCAGATGATCTTGGAGTTAAGAAATCCCATGATTTAACGTCTTGGGCTGAGCAGGGAGTCTTACTTCTCAATGCTTGCTTGACGGTCCCTGCTGGTCAGGCCAATGGTCATGCTGGGCAGATATGGGAGCCTTTTACTGATGCCGTGATTCGGGTTGTCAATAATCTAGACAGACCGATAGTCTTTGTGCTCTGGGGCGCTTATGCACGTAAGAAGAAGGTCTTGGTTACCAATCCTCACCACTTAATTATCGAATCAGCCCATCCTAGTCCGTTATCGGTTTATAGAGGATTTTGGGGTTCCAAGCCTTTTTCCAAGGCCAATGCATTCTTAGAAGAGACAGGACAAGAGCCAATCGATTGGCTTAGATAAGGAGAGAATATGCCTCAGTTAGCGACGATTTGCTACATTGATAACGGAAAAGAACTGCTCATGCTCCATCGCAATAAGAAGCCCAACGATGTCCATGAAGGCAAATGGATTGGTGTGGGTGGAAAGCTAGAGCGAGGTGAGACTCCACAGGAATGTGCAGCGCGTGAAATCCTCGAAGAAACAGGGCTCAAAGCCAAGCCGGTTCTAAAAGGTGTTATCACTTTTCCAGAATTCACACCAGATTTAGACTGGTACACCTATGTTTTTAAGGTGACAGAGTTTGAAGGTGACTTGATTGACTGCAATGAGGGGACGTTGGAATGGGTTCCCTATGATGAAGTCTTGAGCAAGCCAACTTGGGAGGGTGACCACACCTTTGTTGAGTGGCTTTTAGAGGACAAACCTTTCTTTTCAGCCAAGTTTGTTTATGATGGGGATAAATTGTTGGATACTCAAGTTGATTTCTATGAATAAAGGAGAAAGCAGATGTTATTAATCAAAAACGGTCGTGTAATGGATCCCAAGTCTGGTTTGGATCAAGTGTGTGATGTTTTGGTCCAAGATGGGAAAATTGTCAAAATTGCGTCTGAAATCAAGAAAGAAGGAGCAGAGGTGCTTGATGCTACAGGTCTAGTAGTTGCGCCTGGACTCGTGGATATTCATGTTCATTTTCGTGAACCTGGTCAGACCCACAAGGAGGATATCCATACTGGTTCTCTAGCAGCCGCTGCAGGTGGTTTTACAACGGTTGTCATGATGGCTAATACCAATCCAACCATCTCAGACGTAGAGACTTTGCAAGAAGTTCTCCAGTCTGCGGCCAAGGAAAAGATTAACGTCAAAACGGTTGCAACTATTACCAAGAACTTTAATGGTAAAGACTTGACTGACTTTAAGGCGCTTTTAGAAGCAGGTGCCGTTGGTTTCTCAGATGACGGTATTCCACTCGAAAGCAGCAAGGTTCTCAAAGAAGCCTTGGAAACTGCTAAAAAACTTGGCACCTTTGTTTGTCTACACGAGGAAGATCCCGGCTTGAACGGTATTCTTGGCTTTAATGAAAACATAGCTAAAGACCACTTCAAGATCTGTGGTGCGACAGGGGTAGCAGAATACGCTATGATTGCGCGTGATGTCATGATTGCTTATGCAACTAAGGCTCATGTTCACATCCAGCATTTATCTAAGGAAGAAAGTGTCAAAGTAGTAGAGTTTGCTCAAGGTTTGGGGGCCAAAGTCACAGCAGAAGTGGCACCACAACATTTTTCTAAGACAGAAACTCTTCTTTTAACTCAAGGTAGCAATGCCAAAATGAATCCTCCGCTACGTCTAGAGTCAGATCGTCAAGCCGTTATCGAAGGTCTCAAGTCAGGCGTTATCACAGTTATCGCAACGGACCACGCGCCTCACCATGCAGATGAGAAAAATGTAGAAGATATCACCAAAGCGCCATCTGGTATGACTGGTTTAGAAACCTCTCTTTCTCTTGGATTGACTTATTTGGTGGAAGCTGGTGAGCTAAGCTTAATGGAATTGCTAGAAAAAATGACTGTTAATCCAGCCAAGCTTTACAACTTTGAAGCAGGCTACTTGGCTGAAAATGGTCCAGCGGACATCACTATCTTTGATGACAAGGCTGATCGGACTGTTGGTCCAAACTTCGCTTCAAAATCATCAAATTCTCCATTTATCGGGGAAACTTTAAAAGGGCAGGTCAAATATACTATCTGTAAGGGACAAATCGTCTACCAAAACTAGATGGGACTCTGCTCTTAAATTGAAAAGAATAGAGAGCGTTTATGTATCCAACCCATCAATTTAAAGATAAGTTTATCTTATTTCTTAAGATATTTTTCCCTATCCTGATTTATCAGTTTGCCAATTATTCTGCCTCTTTTGTCGATACAACCATGACTGGGCAGTACAATACCATGGACTTGGCGGGGGTGTCAACCGCAACGAGTCTATGGAATCCTTTCTTCACTTTTTTAACAGGGATTGTTTCGGCCATGGTTCCCATCATAGGCCATCATCTGGGACGGGGCAAAAAGGAAGAAGTAGCATCGGATTTTTACCAATTCATCTATTTAGCTTTCGGACTGTCTTTGCTCTTGCTTGGCATGGTAGTATTCTTAGCGCCGCCTGTCTTAAACCATATCGGACTAGAATCTCAGGTGGCGGTGGTTGCAGTTTCTTATCTTTGGTACCTGTCTATCGGGATTATTCCCTTGTTGCTTTTTAGTGTCATTCGCTCTTTGTTGGATTCTCTTGGATTGACCAAGCTATCTATGTACCTCATGCTCCTATTACTTTCGCTCAATAGTGGTTTTAACTATCTTTTGATATATGGAGTCCTTGGTTTCCCTGAGCTTGGTGGCGCAGGAGCAGGGCTAGGAACTTCGCTAGCCTATTGGGTTTTATTGGGCATTTCCCTGCTTGTTTTGTTCAAACAAGAAAGGTTAAAAGCGCTACATCTTGAAAAACGGATTCCACTCAATATATATAAAATCAAGGAGGGTGTTCGATTAGGTCTACCAATCGGAGGAACCGTCTTTGCGGAAGTGGCTATTTTCTCCGTTGTGGGACTAATCATGGCTAAGTTTTCATCGCTCATCATCGCTAGTCACCAGTCAGCTATGAACTTTTCCAGTCTCATGTACGCTTTCCCCATGAGTATTTCCTCTGCTATGGCGATTGTTGTGTCTTACGAGGTGGGGGCTAAACGTTTTGAGGATGCAAAAATCTATGCTCGTCTAGGGAGAGTAACCGCCCTTATGTTTGCAGGTCTTACCCTGTCCTTTCTCTACATTTTTAGAAATCGTGTAGCAAGTCTATACGGAAATGACCCTCACTTCATTGAAACAACTGCTGTATTTCTAACCTACAGTCTCTTTTTCCAATTAGCTGATACCTTTGCGGCTCCGCTTCAGGGGATTTTAAGAGGGTATAAGGACACTATCGTTCCTTTCTATCTTGGCCTAATCGGATATTGGGGAGTAGCGATACCTCTAGGATATTTACTAGATCAAGTAACTGACTTGGGGGCATTTGCTTACTGGATTGGGTTAATTGCCAGCTTGATTGTTTCTGGTTGTTTGTATCAATGGCGTTTGAAATCCATAATGAAAAGGTTGAGCTAATTTCAAGAAATTATCCTGAAAAACAACTTTGTGAAAAAAATGCTCTAACTAGAGAGAATCCCTGTTTTAACAGGGGTTTATTTTTTTACCTTGTGAAATTTTATTAGCCATATACTTTGACAGTGTATACTAAAAAAGGTAAAATAGTAAGGTAAGTACAAAGTTAGAAAGGCAAGATTATGTCAACTTTAGATAAGAATCTTTTGCTAGAGATGTTCCGTAAGATGGAAGAAATCCGTCGCATGGACTTAAAAATTGCTCAGTTAGTGAAAAAGGGGAAAGTTCCCGGTATGACTCACTTTTCTGTCGGAGAGGAAGCTGCTAACGTTGGAGCGATGCTGGCTCTCAATCCAGATGATCTGATTACCTCAAATCACCGTGGACACGGGCAAGCTATTGCTAAGGGGATTGACCTTAACGGAATGATGGCTGAAATACTTGGAAAATACACTGGAACCTGTAAAGGTAAAGGTGGTTCTATGCATATCGCTGACCTGGATGCTGGGAACCTCGGTGCCAATGGTATCGTAGGTGGTGGTATGGGGATCGCTGTTGGTGCAGCCCTCAGTCAGCAAATGCAACATACTGGTAAAATCGTTGTCTGCTTCTTTGGAGATGGTGCGACCAACGAAGGTGTTTTCCACGAAGCAGTGAACATGGCTTCTATTTGGAAACTTCCTGTTATTTTCTACTGCATTAACAACGGTTATGGGATTTCTGCGGATATCAAGAAAATGACCAATGTGGAGCATATCCATCAACGTAGTGCGGCATATGGAATTCCTGGAATGTTTATCGAAGATGGGAACAACGTCATCGATGTCTATGAAGGATTTAAGAAAGCTGTAGATCATGTTCGTGGTGGAAATGGCCCAGTCTTGATCGAAAGTGTAACCTATCGCTGGCTTGGTCACTCATCGTCTGACCCTGGTAAATATCGTACGCGTGAAGAAGTGGAATTGTGGAAACAAAAAGACCCAATCGAAAATCTTCGCAAATACCTCATTGAAAACAATATCGCAAGTGCAGAAGAATTGGAAGAAATTCAAGCACAAGTCAAGGAAGCAGTAGAAGCTTCTGTTAAATTTGCGGAAGAAAGCCCATTCCCACCACTAGAATCAGCATTTGAAGATATTTACGCAGACTAAGGAGAAAGAGATAAAATGGAAACAAAAACAATGTCGTTCCGTGACACCATTATCCTTGCTATGTCTGAGGAAATGCGTCGCGATGAAAATGTATTCTTGATGGGAGAGGACGTCGGTGTTTTCGGAGGAGACTTCGGAACTTCTGTTGGAATGCTTGAAGAATTTGGTCCAGAACGTATCCGTGACTGTCCGATTTCTGAAGCTGCCATCTCTGGAGCAGCTGCTGGAGCAGCCATGACGGGACTTCGCCCAATCGTTGATATGACCTTTATGGATTTCTCGGTTATAGCCATGGACAATATCGTTAACCAAGCTGCCAAAACACGTTATATGTTTGGTGGTAAAGGTCAAGTTCCAATGACAGTTCGATGCGCAGCTGGTAACGGTGTCGGTTCTGCAGCTCAGCACTCGCAATCACTAGAGTCTTGGTTTACTCACATTCCTGGACTTAAGGTTGTAGCACCAGGTACACCTGCTGACATGAAAGGACTGCTAAAATCTTCTATCCGTGATAATAACCCTGTTATCATTCTTGAGTACAAGTCAGAATTTAACCAAAAAGGGGAAGTGCCAGTTGATCCAGACTACACAATCCCACTTGGAGTTGGCGAAATTAAACGCGAAGGAACGGATGTAACAGTTGTTACTTACGGTAAAATGCTTCGCCGTGTGGTTCAAGCAGCTGAAGAATTGGCAGAAGAAGGAATTTCGGTTGAAATTGTGGACCCACGAACCCTTGTACCGCTTGATAAGGATATCATCATTAACTCAGTGAAGAAGACTGGTAAAGTTGTTCTGGTCAATGATTCCCATAAAACAAGTGGCTATATCGGAGAGATTTCAGCTATTATTTCAGAATCAGAAGCATTTGACTATCTAGATGCACCAATCCGCCGTTGCGCCGGAGAAGATGTGCCAATGCCTTACGCACAAAACCTAGAAAATGCTATGATTCCAACCGTTGAAAGCATCAAAGATGCAATCCGAAAAACTTATAACAAAGAATAATCTTGCATAAATTAAATTATGTAAGACTTTAGAGATTTTTTACATTAGTAACTTAAGACATGTGTTGTATTCAAGTGATTTGAAGAGTTGCGACATGAGTGAGTCGAATCGATAATATTCGACGAATGAATTAGTAAGTCTACAAGGTTGACCGCCTAATAGCGGCAACCGTAGCAACTTGAGACGCGTTTCGTGTCCAAGTTACTTGTAGAGTTAAACACGGGCTAAGGTCTGTGTGAAAAAGATAAACTTTCCTAGAAACTAAAGTTTCTTCGTCAAGTTTCCTATTTTCACCTTGACTTTTTCGCCCTTAGTATCATGTAATTGAATTCGGACGGAGGTCTTCGAAAAAAAGATAGATTTCCTTGTGTGCATCGAACACACGGTCAATCTCCTATTTTTTCATTGCCCTCTTCGTCCTTAATATCTTAGTATAGAATTGGAGAGGTCATGGCTGATGACAAGCTAAGAGCGACTCCTGCGGCTAGAAAGTTAGCGGATGATCTAGGGATCAACCTCTACGACGTTTCTGGCTCAGGTGCAAACGGTCGTGTCCACAAAGAAGACGTGGAAACTTATAAAGACACAAATGTGGTTCGCATTTCGCCACTTGCAAAACGAATTGCCCTCGAACATAACATTGCTTGGCAGGAAATCCAAGGAACGGGTCATCGTGGTAAGATCATGAAGAAGGACGTTTTGGCCTTGCTTCCTGAAAATATCGAAAACGACACCATCAAGTCTCCTGCTCAGATTGAAAAAGTGGAAGAAGTTCCAGACACTATCACTCCTTATGGTGAGATTGAGCGTATTCCAATGACACCAATGCGTAAGGTTATCGCCCAACGTATGGTTGAATCCTACCTAACTGCGCCAACCTTTACGCTCAACTACGATGTTGATATGTCTGAAATGCTGGCTCTTCGTAAGAAGGTCCTTGATCCAATCATGGAAGCAACTGGTAAGAAAGTAACGGTTACAGACCTTCTTTCTCTCGCTGTTGTTAAGACATTGATGAAACACCCTTACATCAACGCCTCATTAACAGAAGACGGCAAGACCATTATCACTCATAATTATGTCAACCTTGCTATGGCAGTTGGTATGGATAATGGATTGATGACACCTGTTGTCTATAATGCTGAAAAGATGAGCCTTTCAGAGTTGGTTGTAGCCTTCAAGGATGTCATTGGTCGTACATTGGATGGTAAATTGGCTCCAAGCGAACTGCAAAATTCAACCTTCACAATTAGTAACTTGGGAATGTTTGGCGTTCAGTCCTTTGGTCCGATAATTAACCAACCAAACTCAGCTATCCTCGGGGTAAGCTCAACAGTCGAGAAACCTGTAGTTGTAAATGGTGAGATTGTCATTCGCCCTATCATGAGCCTTGGATTAACCATTGACCACCGTGTTGTAGATGGTATGGCTGGTGCTAAGTTTATGAAAGACTTGAAAGCCTTAATTGAGAACCCAATCTCAATGTTGGTTTAAAAATACAGTATTTATTTTTAGAGATATAGATAAAGGAAGTAAGACATGGCCTTAGAAGTAATTATGCCAAAAGCCGGCGTAGATATGACAGAAGGACAAATCGTCCAATGGAATAAAAAAGTCGGTGAATTTGTAAAAGAAGGAGAAATCCTTTTGGAAATCATGACTGACAAAGTCAGCATGGAATTGGAAGCCGAAGAAGATGGATACTTGATTGCCATCCTCAAAGGAGATGGTGAAACTGTTCCAGTAACTGAAGTTATCGGTTACCTTGGGGAAGAAGGGGAAAATATCCCAACAACTGGAGCGGCTGCGCCAGAATCAAAACCTGCACCTGCAGCTAGTGCTTCAAACGACGATGGTAAGAGCGATGATGCCTTTGATATCGTTGTGATTGGTGGGGGTCCTGCTGGTTATGTTGCAGCCATTAAAGCTGCCCAACTTGGTGGTAAAGTTGCCCTTGTTGAGAAATCTGAACTCGGTGGAACCTGCTTGAACCGTGGCTGTATCCCAACTAAGACCTACCTTCACAACGCTGAAATCATCGAAAATATCGGTCATGCAGCAAATCGTGGTATCGTCATCGAAAATCCAAACTTCACTGTAGATATGGACAAACTCCTTGAAACTAAGTCTAAGGTTGTCAATACCTTGGTAGGCGGTGTTGCGGGTCTTCTTCGTAGCTACGGAGTTACTGTTCATAAGGGTGTTGGTACGATCACTAAAGACAAGAATGTCTTGGTAAATGGTTCTGAATTGCTTGAAACCAAGAAAATTATCCTTGCCGGTGGTTCAAAAGTCAGCAAGATTAACGTTCCTGGTATGGAATCTCCACTTGTCATGACCAGTGATGACATTCTTGAAATGAACGAAGTTCCAGAGAGCCTCGTAATCATCGGTGGTGGCGTTGTCGGTATTGAACTCGGTCAAGCCTTCATGACATTTGGTTCAAAAGTGACTGTTATTGAAATGATGGACCGTATCGTTCCAGCTATGGATGCGGAAGTTTCTAAGAATCTTCGCTTGATTTTGGAACGCAAAGGTATGACTATCTTAACAGGTACAAAATTGCAAGAAATCATCGAAGAAAATGGTCAACTTCGTATCAAGGTTGAAGGAAAAGACGATATCATCGCAAGCAAAGCTCTTCTTTCAATCGGTCGTGTGCCAGATCTTGAAGGAATTGGCGATGTTGAGTTTGAATTGGATCGTGGTCGCATCAAGGTTAACGAATATATGGAAACTTCTGTTCCAGGTATTTACGCACCAGGTGACATTAACGGTACTAAGATGTTGGCGCACGCGGCCTTCCGTATGGGTGAAGTTGCCGCTGAAAATGCCCTTAAAGGAAATCATGCTGTTGCCAAATTGAACTTGACTCCTGCAGCCATCTACACTCTTCCTGAAGTAGCAGCAGTAGGTCTAACTGAAGAACAAGCTCGTGAGAAATACGATGTTGCAATCGGTAAATTCAACTTTGCAGCCAACGGTCGTGCCATTGCATCTGATGCTGCTCAAGGATTTGTTAAAGTCATTGCAGATAAGAAATACGGAGAAATCCTTGGTGTTCACATCATCGGTCCTGCAGCTGCAGAATTGATCAACGAGGCATCAAGCATCATCGAAATGGAAATTACTGTCGAGGAAATGCTGAAGACTATCCACGGACACCCAACCTACTCTGAAGTGATGTACGAAGCATTTGCAGATGTTTTAGGAATGGCCATCCATTCACCTAAGAAAAAATAAAACGAAGATAGACTAGACTGGAAAGATGTTTTCCAGTCTCTATCGTATAAAGGGATATCATGAAATATATTATCAATCATTCAAACGACACTGCCTTTAATATCGCCTTGGAAGAATACGCCTTTAAACACCTACTAGATGAGGATCAAATCTTCCTTCTTTGGATTAACAAACCTTCTATCATTGTTGGTCGTCACCAGAATACTATTGAAGAAATTAACCGTGATTATGTTCGAGAAAATGGTATTGAGGTAGTCCGTCGTATCAGTGGTGGTGGAGCTGTTTACCACGATCTAAACAACCTCAACTACACCATTATTTCAAAAGAAGATGAAAACAAGGCCTTTGACTTCAAGAGCTTCTCAACTCCAGTTATCAATACCTTAGCTCAACTCGGTGTTAAAGCTGAATTTACAGGGCGTAATGACCTTGAGATTGATGGAAAAAAATTCTGTGGCAATGCCCAAGCCTATATCAATGGGCGTATCATGCACCACGGTTGCTTGTTATTTGACGTTGATTTATCAGTCCTTGCTAACGCCCTCAAGGTTTCAAAAGATAAATTTGAATCAAAAGGTGTGAAATCCGTTCGTGCTCGTGTAACCAATATTATCAATGAATTACCAGAAAAAATCACAGTTGAAGAATTCCGTGATTTGCTATTGGAATACATGAAAAAAGAGTACCCAGAGATGTCTGAATACGTTTTTTCTGAGGAAGAATTGGCTGAAATCAACCACATCAAGGAGACCAAGTTCGGTACTTGGGACTGGAACTACGGTAAATCACCTGAATTTAATGTCCGTCGTGGAACAAAATTCACCAGTGGTAAGGTTGAAGTTTTTGCCAACGTCATTGAATCAAAAATCCAAGATATCAAGATTTATGGAGACTTCTTTGGTATCGAAGACGTTGCAGCTGTAGAAGATGTCCTTCGTGGTGTAAAATACGAACGCGAAGATGTCCTTAAAGCTCTAGAAACTATTGATATTACACGCTACTTTGCTGGTATTAGCCGTGAAGAAATAGCTGAAGCGATAGTGGGGTAAAAATAAAAGAAGTTGGTTGTATGACCAGCTTCTTTTTACGAGTTCTAGTTTACATAATTTATAATATGTAACAATCATAAACTATCTAAAGCATTCTTTTGTTCATCATTGATGATATGGGTATAGAGGTCAGTGACTTGTGTACTGGCGTGTCCTAGTTGGTGGCTGACCAAAACTTGCGATTTAGTAGCATCATAGAGCCTAGTCGCCAGGGTATGGCGTAGTTTGTGGGGAGTTACACGGACTTTGAAGTCCTCAGAGTACTTAGCAACCATCTTTTCAACACTAGAAGCATCAATACGATTAGGAACACCACGATAGAGTGTCAGAAAGAGCGCTGTATCTGTCTTTTCCGTCTTATAGCGTTGATTTCGAATGGCGAGATAATTCTCTAGATAAGGCTTAGCAAAAGCAGCGACATTGACAGAATCACGTTTTCCCCCTTTTCGAGTAACATCGATAACCATCATTTTGAGATTAAGGTCTCTTAGATCCAGATTAACAGCTTCAGATAGGCGGACACCAGACGCCAAGAGAAGGGCAATAATGGCTAAATCACGTTCTTTATTTTTATTGAATGACGAGAGGGCACGATTTGATAGCTGTTGTGGATACTCCTGGTCGATATAGGTTAGAAAACCTTCTGTTTCATCACCTAGAAAGAGCTTTTGCTTGATGTTTTCAGCTCTGGCAGCAAGTGTTTCTTTCTTTTTCTTGGTTGAAACTTTCTTCATTACATTACGATAGAAATAAGGCTCCCCTTGGTCGTTTTCAACCTCCTCGGTCAGATACTTGTAAAGACTAGAAAGTGCCGACAAAGTCCGATTAATGGTCGTCTGAGAGACACCTTGCTTGGTTGTATTGGCATTCAGCAAAGGTCGTTCTCGTAGATATAGGATAAAGGATTCCATGTCTTTTTTAGACATATTTTCCAAAACCGATAAAGGAATGTCAGACATTTTATCAGCATTTGAAATACCAGACTCCAAAACCCAGCTGAAAAATCGATCGTATTCCTTGAGGTATTCGTACAGAGTTGTAAAACTGTAGGGAACAGCAAGCTTTGATTGGTAGTATTCCAGAACATACCAGGGCATGATTTGTTTTAGTTTGTCGATTCGTTCCAGTAAAATTTCACGTTTCATGTATTTTCTCCATAAGTAAGTCTACCAGTAGTATAGCATAGACTTATATATTTTTCAAGAAAATTATAGTTTTTCGGAAAGATGATATAAGAAACTTTTAAAATATCTAACTTTATCCCATTCACTCTGAACCATTTTATTAAATTTCATCATACTTGAGTAACATATTAGGAATCTTTTCTTCAAGCCTCTTGCGAACTTTTCCTCGTATTGCAGTGTCCATTTGGCTGTTTATGCTTGTGATAGTTGATTTGGTTTCTGTAGCAATTTTCTTAGCTGTCTTACTAAAGTTTTCTTTTAATTTATTTTTTGCTGTTATTGCTATCTTTGCTTCCGCAATGATTCGGTTTCTTTCCATCATTCGATACATTTGTTTCAGTGCATATTGATATTCTTCATCTGTGTAGTATTCATTCATTGGTGCTTGCATAATCTCTCCTTAGTTTGTGAAATTCTTCCTCTAATTCATTTCTTTTTTTGCGAAATTCTTTATCTATTTTTTCTTTTTCTTCTTCCAGTTTTATTCCCTTAGTTCTATAAACTTGGTTAGAATGATATCTCAAATTTTCTATTTCTGTAAAGTACTCTCTAACACAATCAGCTGTTGATGAAAACTTTCTTAATACTAGGTACATTTTATCAGCTTCTTCGTCCATGATTTTTTCTAATTTTGCAGACCGTTCCTCTAGTTCTAGTGTCTTTTTCTCTAACTTTTTCTTTTGCTGATAGTATTGTTCTTCGAGGTTAAGAATTTCCCTCTCTTTTTGCCTAATGGCATCCCATTTTACATCTCTGCTTTCCATTGTCGAAACTCCTTGGCCAATTGTTTGTCTGTTGCTACTGTTTTTTCGATGACTTCTTGTAATTGTTTATCCAAATTTTCGAATTCTTGGGCGGAAGCGTTCATCTTAGTGACTGTTTGTGTTGTCTCTGCCTGAAAAGTATCGATAAACTGTGCTTGAGTGATACCTTGGCTAGCAAAAAGGGCCTCAACCTCATAGGGAGCTAATGCTGTGTAACTCGTAAAATCGATTTTGGACCAAATTTCTTGTAATTCTTGATTAGCTTTTTTTGCTAAGGCACTTACTTCATCAGCTCCAGTTCTGGCTGCTGTAGCCATAGATGATGATAAGATAGAACCTTGGGCTGCATCTAAGTATATTTCCTCAGAACTACTAATGCCACCTGATGACCATTTTGATTTCAAGTCCTTGTAACTAGCCATTCCTCGGAGACTGTTGGCATAAGCTTTATAAACACCGCTAATTAAGGGTTTTCCTCCTTTACCATCAACAACTTGACCTGTTACAGGATCAAACTCCCAATCATCGATATTGTGACTAGTTCCGTCAAGCCAGTATATTGTTTCAGGCATTTCTAAAAATGATTTATTGAATAATTCAGGATGGTTGAAATCATTTCCAAACACGACAAGATCATAATTTCTTCTATAATCTATAAACATAGCTGGATTTTTATCAATAAATGCTTTTTCTTCATTAGAAAGTGAAAGATAAAAAAACCAGGCATTGAAGGTTGTCGTAGGTATGTGGTATTTAGCTCCTACCTTTAGCATATAAGCCCCTTGTGAATAACCAGAAAGTTGACTAACTTCATATCTAGGGTCATCCATAATTTCTTTTACAAATCGGTCCGCTACATAATACTGAGGTGATGTAGATGTCTCCCTTTCTGCAATTGCAGTTCCAACATCAATCTTAGTAGGACTCCCTGGATCCGTTCCTGCAGCAATCACAGATATACTTTTATAATCCGGTTTACCATTGACAATTGGCGCAACCGCCAGTCCATCAAATCCTGTTCCTGGATCCGACTTAGTAGCAACAACACGGAATTCTTGACCATCGGATATTATGGTGTTTGTTTCACCTTTATTTTTAGGCGAAGGAGTAACAATTTTGTAACCCTTTCGCTCAGCGTATTCTGGATTGGAACTATAAACATTTTTCCCTTGATTTAATTCATTAAGTTGTTTATCTGTATAAGTGAAAACCACTACTGTACTCCTTTTTCTTTATCCGAATAATATATAGTAACTAAAGATGTTGTTTTCCCTTTATGAGAATTCAATATTTCCCACTGGTCATTTATTTCTTTATTTGTTTTTCCATTAACAAAACCATTATAATTTTCAACGTCATTTAAAGAGTGGCCTACACGATATTCTATTTTTACTTTATCTGAAAATAGAATATTTACATCACAAGACCAGTCGCCAGGAGGGGTTGTATATTCTGGATTGGAAATTTTGATTTCTTCTATCCCTTCATATGAATTCTTTAAGGCGTTTACCAGACTTACCTCGTATTCTCTATTTCGACGCTCTTCTTGAGACTTCCCTAACATACTAAACATAAAAACACCTCCTGCTGTAATGAATGCAACTAACAAAACGATTAGTAGCCTTTTATGACTTTTTTTAATTCCAGAATTGTTCATTTAAGATTTTCTCCTTTTTCTTATTATACTATAAGATTAGTCTACATTACACTATAATAAGAAAAAGTTATTTTACATCTATCAATC
The DNA here is from genome assembly GCA_019458035.2 of Streptococcus oralis. GTDB lineage: Bacteria > Bacillota > Bacilli > Lactobacillales > Streptococcaceae > Streptococcus > Streptococcus oralis_BP. The sequence goes on along the minus strand of CP185271.1, from coordinate 698,455 downwards.
ATAGTAGGACTCCCAGGATCAGTTCCTGCAGCAATCACAGCTATATTTTTATAATCTGGTTCACCATTGACTATAGGTGCAACCGCCAAACCATCAAAACCAGTTCCTTTGTGAGACTTAGTTGCAACGACGCGGAATTCTTGACCATCAGAGGTGGCTATGGTGTTGGTTTCACCCTTTTTTAACTCGTTATCTGATTTAGCAGTAACAATGTTTGTTCGGTTTTCTTTACGCTGTGCGAACTCAGTATTAACACTGTAAATATTCGGACCTTGATTCAATTCATTAAGTTGTTTGTCTGTATACACGTATTTATTCATCATAGCTCCCCTTCTGAACCATTCGAATATTTAACTTTAACTTTTGACTTAGTAGAACCTCGCCTAGAATTTAAAAAATGTTGAAATTCTTCATCATCCTTATTATATACTCCAATCCTAATTTTATTCGAGTTTATATCAAAAGCTAAAATATGTTCTTTAGATGTTCCATCAAAAAATTTTAGTTTCACATCCGCCCCCCAAGCGTCTGAAGGAATTGAGCTGTACGATGGATTCGTAATCGTTACCTCCTCAATCCCTTGGTAGGAATTCTTTAAAGTATTAACCAGACTTACTTCATATTCTCTATTTCGACGCTCTTCTTGAGACTTCCCTAACATACTAAACACAAAAACACCTCCTGTTGTGATAATTGCGATTGACAAAACGATTAGTAACCTTTTATGACTTTTTTTGATGCCAGAATTACTCATTTAAGCTTTCCTCCTTTTTCTTATTATACAATATTTTAAATTAATTTTAACTATATAAGAAGTAAAAACCGATCTCATTGCTGAAAACGGTTTTTAAAAGTATTAAATTATAACCTTAATTTACATAATTTATATTATGTAAATATCATCTACAACAATAAATCTTTGACTTTTCCAATTTCACTTTTTGGAATAACCAGGTGAATCATATCACCTAGATACATTCTGGTAGAGCCGTGAACTGTTTGGCTGTTGCCATTATGAACTTGGGTTGTGATGAGTACATTATGTGGCAAGTTGAGCTCGTGAACCTGTTTTCCAGCAATTTTGTCAGAGACAGGAATTTCAATGAGGGTGACTTCTCCTTCGTCTGTCGCTTCTTCTGGCAGCATTTTTTCTAGCATGGCCTCATAGACTGGGGCACCCTTGAGTAGATCCATGACAATATATGCGACTAAGGTCACTAAGCCAAGTGGCATGAGGTTGCGAATGTCCCCTACCATCTCGGTTACGAGGATCATAGCGGTTAAGGGAGCCTTGGATATTGCTCCAAAGTAGCCACTCATTCCTAAAATAATAAATATTGGAAATTGTTCCTGACTAACAAGTCCAAGATTAACACAAATGACGCCAACTAGGGCACCAAGTAAGGAACCAAGCGCCAAAATTGGTAGGAAAATTCCTCCTGGAAGGCCGCTTCCATAACTAATCATGCTCCAGATAAAGCGGATCAAAAAGTAAACTAATAGAACTTGGAAACTAAAATCTTGCTCAGTCAAAGAAAGAACGACCTGATTCCCACCACCAAGGATTTGTGGCAAGAAAATCCCGACTGGTAGGATGAGGATAAAGGTCAAGATTGGATAATAAGCTTTATCCAAATGGATTTTTTGACCAATCCAGTCATAAACTCGACCAACATTGAGTACAGCTTTCTCATAGAGAAAACCTGATAGCCCGAGAAAAACTCCCATAAGGAGGTAAATCCAATACTGGTCTAGGGTCATGAGAGGAATGTTGTCTGGCATATCCAGTACGGGTGTTAGGCCAAATATGAGTAGTGAGACAAAGTTTGATACGAGACTAGCTGCTAGAGTTGAGACCCAGAAAAAGCGTGAAAAATGGTGGTAAACTTCTTCTATAACAAAGAGGAGACCTGCGATTGGTGCATTAAAGGCAGCTGCTAGTCCTGCAGCAGCCCCACTTGCAATCAAGGAACGTTCCTCTACTGGGCTGGATCTGAGCCACTTGGCAATACCTTTACCACCAACCGCTCCAAGTTGAATACTTGGCCCTTCTCGTCCTAACATAAGTCCACTGGCAATTGCAAGAATACCTAAAATATATTTTTTCCAGAGAATGCCCCACCAGTTGAGAGTCATGAGACCTTTTAGTTCAGCTTCGACTTGAGGAATTCCTGAACCTTTGATATCTTTCTCTGACCGAGTTAGTTTGGCACTGAGCCAGCTAACAATTAAATAAAATAGACTAATGATAAAAAGATTGCGCACTAGGTGCGCTTGATCTTGATAGAGTCCTTGTATCAGGTGGAAGCCTTTTTCGATTAAGAAACGAAAGGATCCTACGATTAGCCCGACGACGAGACCAACAATGATTCCTCGTCCAACTTGGGATAATATGGTGCTTGAGGCAAAGGCAAATTCTTTCTTGGAACTGAGTGTTTCTGACTGTTCCTCCATAATCATTTCCTCTTACTTGTCTTTCTTAGTTGAAATCAGTGTTTTGACTGGTTCAAAACTGGTTCGGTGAATTGGGGTGACACCTAGTTTTTCCAGTCCTTCTAGATGTTTAGCTGTTCCATAGCCTGCATTAGCCGTGAAATCATAGCCAGGATATTGCTGATCGTATTCCTTCATCAATTTATCCCGTGTCACCTTGGCCACTATAGATGCTGCTGCAATAGAGAGGGAATTAGCATCCCCTTTGATAATGGAAGTTTGTGAAATTGGTAATTCCAACTTCATGGCATCTATCAAAAGGTGCTCTGGTTGAGGACTGAGCTGGGAGATTGCTTCCTTCATGGCCAGTTTGGTAGCCTCATAGATATTAACTTGGTCAATGACTTGATTATCCATGATTCCAATGCCGATTGCCAATGCTTGATCTTGAACAGCATGATAAATTTCCAGATGTTTCTTTTTAGGGATTTTTTTGCTATCGTTGAGGCCTCTAATCTTACAATTTTTTAGCAGGATAACGGCTGCAGCGACTACAGGTCCAGCAAGAGGACCGCGACCGACCTCGTCAACACCTGCAATTAAGGTCACTCCTTGCTTATAAAGTTCTTTTTCATAGGAAAGCATGGATTCCAAACGAAGGTTTTCATCCAGTTCTGCCTGAATAGCTTTTTTACGCTTGCTGATTTCCTTTTGAACTCCAGAACGAGGATCTTTTTCGAATTCCAGAAAAAGAGGATTGTCTAATTCTTTAACAGTGGCAAGAAGTCCTTTGATTTCTTTAATCGTCGTCATCGATGTCGTCCAATGTATCTAAGGTATAGTTACCAAGTTTGCCATCGCGTACTTCCTTGACGAAGAGGCTGTAAAAGCGGTCGTAGTCGTCTCGGAAGCCAAGGGCACGTGTCATATCCATGATGATAACAGGAGCTTCTTCTTCAATTTTTATTTGTTTGAAGCGTTCAGCTAGCTTTTCTGGATAGTGTTTTTTGAAATAATTGAGACCAAAAATGGTCACCTCATCCATAGGAAGCAACTGGTCTTTAATTGCCCCTGTTAGGGCTAGTTTCAAAGCGACGGTTTCGTCTTCGAACTTAGGCCAAAGAATCCCTGGTGTGTCTAGGATTTCAAGGTCTTTATTGGTTTTGAGCCATTGTTGCCCCTTGGTAACACCTGGTTTGTTGCCGACAACTGCGATTTTCTTACCAGCCAAGCGGTTCATGAGAGTTGATTTACCAGCGTTTGGAATCCCGATAATCATGGTCCGCAAGGTTTCGATTTTGATACCGCGCTCTTTCTGGCGTGCAATCTTATCAGCCATGAGCTTTTTAGCAGCATCCGTCACAACTTTTACAGTTACTTGTTCTTTGGAGTTGATAGCCAAAGTCTGGATTCCCCGTGATTCAAAATATTGACGCCATTCTTTGGTCATTGCGGGGTCAGCAAGGTCTGCCTTGTTCAAAATTAAGAGTTTTGGTTTATCACCCACAATCTTGTTTAACATAGGATTTTGACTAGATAGAGGTAAGCGAGCATCCACCAAAATCGTCACAAAATCAACAAATTTTAAATTCTCCTGAACTTGTCGCCGAGCCTTAGACATGTGTCCCGGGAACCATTGAATTGTAGCCATAAATTTCCCTTTCCGACTGAAAAACGTAGTAAAAACGTTTTCTTTCCTACCATCTATTCTATCATAAATTAGGAACTTTTGCACAGGCTTGGACCACAATAAATGACAAATAGTAATCGTGTGAAACATCCTTGATACCAGTAAGGATTGACTTGACTTTTTTTGATGATAGGTATATACTTAGTGTATACATTTTTCTGGAGGTAGAGCAATGAATACAGTAAAGACTCGGAAGGTAGGGAATTCTCTCACTGTGACCATTCCTAAAAATTTGGGTATGACAGAAGGTCAAGAAATGGTTGTCTATAAAGGGATTGACGGAGTCATTGTCTTAGCTCCAAAACTGAAAGATCCTTTTGATGGGATTACTAATTTGAGAATGACAAATGATTTTGAAGGGGTAAGGTCACTTGATAGCGAAATCTGACTATATTCCTGAAAAGCAGGATATCATTTGGCTGGACTTTGATCCATCAGTCGGTCGAGAAATTCAGAAAAGGCGACCAGCCTTGGTTGTTTCTAGGAGAGAATATGCCTTGCAAACTGGTTTTGTGGCTGTCTGTCCCATCACTCATGGCCAACAACGTTTGGCAGAAAAAGGCTTGCTCGTTCCTGTCTCGTCGGATAAGGTAGATGGCGCTGTCAATCCATTTCAACTGTATACCTTTGATTTTCGGATGCGAAATGCTCAAAAAATAACAAGAATGGACACACAATGTTTTCAGAAAGTCGTCCAACTTTACCAGTACATCTTTGGAGATACTTAAATCCTACCATGCATAGACAAGGTAGGATTTTTTCTATATGAGTAACCTATTTAAGAACGGATGAAGACAATTGAGGAGAATCCCTCTAATCCAGCTTTCTTGTGCTGATGATAGATCCTCTGCTTGAAGGCATTCTTTTAGAAAATCGCGGACTTGTTCTGGAGCAATCTCAAACTCAAAGGCCTTCATCTTGTAGAAAAAGTCAATGAGATGCTCAGATAAGTAACCATCTGAAAAGGGTACTTCTCCACTTTTTCGATACTCTAGTAAGAGTCGAGAAAATCTGGCTTTTTCATCAGGCAAATCACGAAAATAGGAATTAAGAAGCCAAGTCTGTTTCTGCTTTCGTTCAATAGGATCTTGATTTGCAATACGCTGATCCTTTTCCAGCTCCTTTTGGTTTTGTTTAGCCTTGATAGCCCGTTCGTCTCTATTTTTACCAAAGAGGATTTTCTCCCATTTTCGTTCTTCTTGGGTCAAGGTTTCTGTAAAGCCAAAGTAATCTTGATAAGCGCGTTCTGCAGGTCCCATGGCAAGAATGAGGTTGTCAGCGTATTGCTTGGCGATTTTATCTCTTTTCTTGCGTTCTTTCTCTGCTTGAATCCGTAAATGCTGCTCGTAGTCGATTTTCTCCTTGCCTAATTTGACAAGGTAGAGTTGGTCATCGGACTTACCAAGTAGAAAAGGTTTGATACACTTTTCCAGCACTTCTTCCATACGGGCCTTCTTCTTTGGCTCTGCCTTGGTCCAACTTCCTCCTTGAAAGACTTCTAGGAAGAGCCGATAATCTTTCTCAGGCGAGAATTGATTGCCACGATTGGCTTTGAAAACACCTTTCTCCCAAAACCATTTTAGAAGTCGTTCGTCAAAGTCGCTTTTATTAACCTTGATTTTTTCCTTTTTCTGAGCCTTTTTAGTTAGATTTTCAACTTTTCTGAGTAGTCTTTCTTCCTCCTCCAGTTGCTGGTCTAAAGTCACTCGATGAAAATGACGAACACAGTCACTGCCGATTGGAAAGAGGCGTTGGCCTGTGACACCATTAAAGAGTTCGTAGGCGTATTTTATGGCGTTCCCGCAAACACAATTACTACGACCAATGCCATTAAAAATCAAGGAAACTTCATTCCATTCCTTGGTAGCTTGATCCCAAGTATCGGCTTTTGAAGCCTGTAAAACCGCATCGTGCAGGGATTTTCTAACCGGAAGTGTCATGAGGTTTCCTTTCTAGGTTATACTTTTACAACTTGAACCTCGTCTTTACCGAGTAAAATCAAGTATTTCTCAATATTTTCAATCAAATAAGCTCGTGATAAGGCCTCACCATATAGGGCTAACTGGCCACGATAGCGGTCTATGAGTTGACTTGGTTGATCATAACGGTCAGTCTTGTAGTCAAAAAGAACGATGCGATCCTCATAAAGCAGATAGCCATCCAAGATCCCACGGACAACGAAGTTTTCCTGACTCTTTTGTTCTCGTTTGAGCATAGAAAAAGGTTGCTCGCGGTAAAGATGGCTAGTATTAGCGAGAATTTCCTGACCAAGTGCTGTGTCAAAGAAAGCTAAGATTTTAGAAAGATTGATCCTATCTCTAACAACTGGACTAGTCTGAACTTGTTTAAGTGTTTCTGTTAGGCTAGCAAGCGTTGGTCGCTGGCTGAGGTCAATTCTCTGCATGAGTTCGTGGGTAGCACTACCAATCTCAGCTCCTGTTACCTTTTCTTTAGTTGAAAAATCTGGTAAATCAAAGCTGATTTGCTTTTCCGGTGATTGAGTTTGATTAGTAATTTCTACCCCTTCCATATCCATAACGGGTTCGTAGAATTTCTTGATTTGGCTTGGGGTTTGAACACTAGGAAGCTCAATAGCTGCGTGGTGAAGAGTATTATAAACTTCCACCTCTTTCAGCATTTCCAGAGCTTCTTTGATGGTCTCTGACTGGCGGTTGTCTGCTTGAGAGCTATCTTGTAGAGGACTCTTGTTTTCCAACTCTCCGATAGCTTCTCTAGTCAATTGGTCTTCACCAACAAAACGATAGCTAAAGTTGAGATTGTCCTTGGCAAATACTTTAGTAATAGCCCAGATCCAATCTTGGAAATTCTTGGCTTGAAGTCTAGTATGTTTATCTAGTTTCCCGTTTTCAGCTGTTGGATAATCCTTGGCTTCCAGCTTTTCACGAGAGCCCTTACCGACAAGATAGAGCTTTTTCTCAGCCCGTGTCATGGCAACATACAGCAAACGCATCTGCTCTGAATAGCTAGCCAGTTGCAGTTCTTCTTCATTCTGCGTATAAGTTAGGCTAGGAATGGAGAGTTTGAGGGTTTTAGGATAGTGTGCTTCCACTGCTCCTGTTTCCACCTTGGCAATGTATTTGACACCAAGCCCATTTTGACGGCTGAGAATGACGTCTGACATCGAGTCTTGCTTGTTGAAGTCCTGATCCATATTGAGGATAAAGACGTAAGGGAACTCCAGCCCTTTGCTCTTGTGAATAGTCATGAGTTCCACGGCATCTTTAGGCGGTGCGACGGCTACGCTTGCGAGGTCATGCTGAGCTTCTAGGACTTGGTCAATCATACGGATAAAACGAGATAAGCCCTTAAAATTACTCTTTTCAAACTGGTCAGCGCGCAGAGCTAGGGCATAGAGATTAGCTTGTCTAGCAGGTCCGTTTGGCAAGGCTCCAACATAGTCATAATAAAAACGGTCACTATAAATCTTCCAAATCAAGTCATAGAGAGAATGGGTTTTGGCATAGAGGCGCCAAGAATCCAATATATCCATGAACTGATTTAGTTTTTCAGCTAATTCCTTGTGAATCAAGTCTTTCTGGCTAGCTGCTTGTTTTTGAGCATTGACCAGTTTCTCATAGAGATTTTCTTGGACCTTATCTTCTGCTTTCTGAAGGGACAAACGTGCTAACTCGTCCTCATCAAAACCAAACATTGGAGACTTCATAAGGGCAACCAAGGCATAGTCTTGCAGAGGATTGTGGATGACACGAAGAGTGTCGAGCATGACTTGCACTTCTAGAGATTGGAGGTAATTATTTTGTTTTCCGTCGGTTGTGACAGGTATCCCGTATTCAGACAAGGCAAGGAGAATCTGATCATTACGACTGCGACTGGAGGTCAAAAGGGCTATTTCTTTAAAGGTAACACCTTTTTCCTGATGAAGCTTCAGGATTTCCTTGATGACCAGACGCATTTCACCAGTGAGTTTTGTTTCTACTTGGCTCTCTTCGTCTTCTTGCTCACTGTCGTCCTTATCGTAGAGAAGAAATTCTGCCTTGTTCTCAGGATTGGGAGTTAGTTTGGTATTGGCAAAAACAAGCTGGTGCATGCTGTCATAGTTAATTTCGCCGACCTCTTGGTCCATAAGGCGCGCAAAAACATCATTGGTTGCAGACAGCACTTCTGAACTACTACGGAAATTTTCCTTGAGGAGAATCAACTTGCCTTCTTGAGGATTTTGCGCATAGCGTTGGAATTTTTCATTGAAAATCTGCGGGTCTGCCTGACGGAAACGGTAGATGGACTGCTTGATATCTCCCACCATAAAGCGATTGTGACCATTCGACAGCAATTCTAGCATCCGTTCTTGAATGTGGTTGGTATCCTGATACTCATCGACCATGACTTCATGAAATCTCTCTTGATAAGTCTCGCGAACTTGTGGGAAATTCTCTAAAATCTCAATGGTGTAATGACTGATATCAGCAAATTCAAAAGCATCTTCCTGGCGTTTACGTTCTCGATAAGCTTCCACAAAATCACTCATAAAGGTTTGGAAGATTTTAGCTAGATCCCAGGTGTCTTCATGATAACGCTCTTGGTAGTCGAGAACCGTTATCTGGTCCGCCAGTTGTCCTAGTTTAGCAAACTGGGACTTTCTCTCCTCATTGTAGGCATCTGCCAGTGGCTTCAAATCAGCCTTTCGACTAGAGTTAGCTAGAGCCCGACCATTTTTCTCCTTAGAGATGGCGACAATACGAGCAAGCACTTCTTGATAAGCCAGACTATCGGACTCTTGATTTAAGGAGCCAATTTCATCCAAAACATCTTGAACAGCTTCTAAATAGGCAGCGTTTGGAAACTCCTTAGCATCATTATCCAGATGATAACGGAAAAAACTTTCCAAGTCCCAAAGCGCTTGCTTGATTTGATCGGTCAGTTTGTCTTTTTCAATTGCAAAGTCAGCTTCTTCAAACCCTTTGAGAAAAGAGTCGCTTAGCCATTTTTGGGGGCTACTGGTGGATTGAAGAAAATCATAGATTTTGTAGACTTGCTGGCGCAGACCTCGTTCATCCTTGCCACGTCCGGCAAAGTTCTTCACCAAACGGCTAAATTTCTCTTTATTTTCACCTTGGTAATGCTCTTCAAACACCTGATGAAAAACTTCATTTTTGAGTATTAACTGTTCGCTTTCATTTTGTAGAATACGAAAATTGGGTGCGATATCAATCAGGTAGCCATGTTTACCGAGGAATTTTTGTGTGAAGGAGTCCATAGTTCCGATGGCCGCGTTTGGTAGATCAGCCAACTGTCTTCCCAAGTGTTGTTTGAGATCAACATCATCGGTTTCTTGGATTTGCTGGCTGATTTTTTTCTCCAAACGTTCCTTGAGTTCGGTAGCAGCCTTGACAGTAAAGGTTGAGATAAAGAGTTGACTGATTTCTACACCACGTGCTAATTGGTCCAGAATGCGCTCTGCCATAACGAAGGTCTTTCCAGAACCAGCAGACGCTGAGACAAGGATATTTTGCCCAGCAGTATAAATGGCTTCGATTTGTTCGGCTGTTTTCTTCTGTTCCTTGTTCGAATTTGCTTCTGCTTCTTGCAATTTTTGAATCTCTTCCTCAGTTAAAAAGGAAACGGGCTTCATCGGTTCAACTCCTCTCTCATTTTCTCAAACCAAGCTTGCTTGAGCTTTTCTCCGACCAGACGCTTGCCGTCAGCTAAGTCTAATTTCTCAAGGAAACGGGCTTGACCCAAGTGGTAATTGGCTTCAAAAGCAGTGATGGCTTGGTGTTGCTGGACATACGGGGCAATACTTCTGCCGTTTTCTGTGTATGGATTAATGGCAAAATGGCCTTCTAAAATCTTCTCAGCTGCCTTCTTGTACAGATGGGAATTATAGTCTAGTAAAAGCTGGAATTCCTCGTCTGTCAGCTGATTAGCCTTGTTTTTGTTGTAAAATTCGCCCAAGTGACTGCTTTCTTTTTCTAAAAAGAGACCTTGGTATTTCATTGATTTGCCAGCCTCTACTACTGCTCCAGCCAAACTTTTAACGGTCAGCAGAGATTGGACAGGTTCAGCCATTTCTAGGTACATAGCTCCGAAAAAGTTTTGCTCTCCTTCTCCTTTAAGGGCAGCAAGATAGGTTGGCAGTTGGGAATTAAGCCCATTAAAGAAATGAGGAAACTGGAACTGAGTCAAACTTGACTTATAGTCTACCACTCCTAGCGCTCCATCAGCTTTCAAACGGTCAATTCGGTCCACCTTACCTCGCACATGGACACTGCGACCATTATCCAACTGGATAAAGGGTTGGTCTCTGCCGCCAAATGTTGCCTCTTCCTGAATGGTCTCAATGGCTGGATTATGACGTAGGATGTGGCCAGTGGTCCTAGCGACATCAAGTAGAACTTCCTTGGTAAATTGGGCTTCCAAACTTTCCTGATAAATAGCCTCAAATTCGCGTTCTTGGCTGGTTTCTTGAATAGCTTGTTCCAAGCGTTGGTCAAAGGAATTTTCAGCAGGTAGTTTCAAGGCACGTTCAAAAATACGATGCAAGAAATTCCCATGACTGCGAGCATCTGGACGCAGGCGCAATTCTTCCTGCAAACCTAAGACATAACGGAGGAAATAACTGTATTCATTGCGGTAAAACTCCGTCAAACCAGAGGTAGACAAGTAAAACTCCTTGTCAGCAGGATAGAGAGCCTGCAAGGTCTCTTTCTCTAATGGCTTGCTACTTGGACTAGTTGGGAGTGCTGGATTTGTAAGACCTTTTTGATCTAGTTTTTTCCCCATGACACGAGCCAAAACCTTGACAAAGGTGACATCTTTTTCATTTTCACTTGAACCTGCCTGCTGATGATAGGCCACTAGACTAGACAAGAGACTGTGATAAGAACCCATATCATCCTTAGACAGACTTTTTTGATGAATCTTCTTCTCTATCCGGTTAAATCCAAAACTCACCAGTTCCTGAAGATAGGCCGATTCCTTGCTCTCATTTTCATTGAGGAGACTTGGAGCGGATAACACCAACTGCTTACGAGCAGCATTGACTAAAGAAAGCATGGTATAGCGATTTTTCTTGAGATTTTCACTGCTTGCAATCAGTAATTGCGCTCCCTCTTCAGTCGCTTGGTTTAGGCTTTGTCTTTCTTCGTCTGTTAACAGACTGGCGTTTTGCGCGATTTTTGGTAAATGATCCTGAGTCAGCCCAATGCCGTAGACAAAGTCAGCGGTCAGAGGTGCAATCAGATCGTAACTCTGCACCAGAACGGTGTCCACAGTCGCTGGAATAGTGCGATACTGAGATAAACTCATCCCTGAGTGGAGTAAGGATAGGAAGTCCTCCAGACTCACTTGTGAACCATCAAAAACGGTCGCAAATTGTTCTAAAACATGACAGAAAGCTTTCCAAACTTCAGCTTGTCTTTCCTGCTCTAGGACTTCCATAGTGGATGTTAAACCTTGCATCTGCTTGCTTAAAGCAGCATTTTTTAGAAAAATAGTCCACTTTTGCAAGAGATTTTCAACCTTCTGTTTCCGACTGGAAAATAAGGTTTCAAGAGGAGTCAAAACTCGCAGACGAATGGCGTTCAAACGTTCCAAATCAAATTTTCCGTGGTGGGATTTGGTAAAGGTCTGCTGAAAAGCTGGCAAGCCATTGATACCAAGATAGCGAAGGTATTGCTCAAAGGCATCGATATCAGCTTGACTGAGGTCAGTATACAAGCCTGTTCTGAGAAGATTTATCAAATCCTCCTGACGGAAACGGTAGCGTTTTAAACGTAAAATTGACTCCACATACTGGGTCAAGGGATGATGAGCCATGGATTCGCTTCTACCAAGATAGAATGGAATCTGGTACTGGTCAAAAATGGTCTTTAAGGATAACTGATAAGAAGCCACATCTCCTAAGAGAATGCGAAAATGCTTGTAACTCAAGTCTGGATTGTCATGTAATTTCTGACGGATGCTACGCGCCACTAACTCCAACTCTTCCTTTTGCGTCAAGCAAGACCAGATTTGCAGATTCTCACGGTCCTTGTCAACGACTTCCAAAGTGAGTTCTGAAAAGTCATAAGAAGACTCCAGCAAACGAGAGGCCTTGTCAAAACTATCCATTTTCTCATGAGTCTGAGAACGATCTTGAGCAGGCGTTTGGTATTTAGCAGCTAAATGATGGAGAAATTCTACACTGGCTTGGTAGAGATTGCCTTCAGCGAACGGACTGGTATAGGCCTTCTTACTTGCATAAGCACCAATAACAATCTCTACACCTTTACGATGGAGCAGATCCACCACATGCTCCTCCTCGGCGGAAAAACGAGTAAAACCGTCGATGACCAAGGCAATCTGACTGAAATCACTACTTACCTTATCATTCTCAATAGCCTCAATCAAATGGGATAACTGACTTCCCTGAGCCAACTGGCTTTGATTGAGATAGGCAGTCACTTTTTCAAAAATCAAGAGTAAATCTTCTCTCTTGTCCTCATCAGTCAAACTTTCCAAGTCTAAAAAGTTCATCTGAGCAGTCATCATCTCATGATAAAGTTCAACCAACTGCTGGATAAATTGAGGATCTTGTTTAATAGCACCATAAACTCGTAACTCTTTGGGATCAAGTTCCGCAAGGCACTTATAAAAGGCCATCCCAAGGCCGATGTCATCAAGACTAGTTTTAGTCGGCAAGTCATTTAAAACCAAGTAACGAGCCATCTGAGCAAAACGCGTGACAGTAATCGCAAAAGAAGCCTGCTGGGACAAGCACTCCAGAACGGCGCGTTCCTTTTCAAAAGAAAGAGAGTTGGGGGCGATGTAGAAAACCCGCTTGCCAGCAGCAACTAGCTCTTCCGCCTCTCTCGTTAGGATTTCTGTCAAAGAAGTCCGAATATCAGTATAAAGTAATTTCATCTCTGCCTCGTTTGGTTTTTCAAAGTTTCTTACTCTATTATAGCAAAGTTCGCTTCACAGTCCAAATCCAAAATTCTTGTCAACAATCATTTAACTAGCAAATCAATCAAACTTCATCTTCCACTTTCATATGATGAAAGATATAGAGGAAAAAGTCTTTGGAAACTTCAAAATGACCATAACGAAGTCTAGGAGTATAGTCTTTCCATTCAGGATGCTGTCTGGCTATTTCTATGAAACAATCTTTGACTGGTAGATAGTACTCGACATTTCGTCTAAAGGGAAAGAATTCTTCGAACTGCTCTACTTGATAGGCCTTGTCGTCTATAATTTTGCCCACGGCCACAAAAGCCTGTAACTTATCTTGACCGTTCATATCGTATTTTGGACTATAGTATAAAAGGTAGTCACTTTTTTTCATACGATTTAAGGGACCGCCCTTTCCATGACAGACCTGGCAAAAATTCCCTTCAACTCCTCTTAAAACATGGTTTTTCGAAACAACTCCTACCCAATATCTAGGCATTTTTATCCTCCAACTCTGCTAACATGCGATTGAAACTTTCTCTATCGTTAGAAAGTTTTTCAAAAAATTCCTCATCAACTCCTTCTACTAAGGGTAAGGCTTGATTGACCTTCTCCACACCAGACTGCATCACTAAGACCAGTTTTGCACGACTATCCTTTGGATGTTGATCACGTCTAATGTAGTTTTTCTTCTCCAGCAACCGGACAATCTGAGAAACCGTCATGACATCCATACCTGTGAAACGAGCAATATTAACTTGTGTTACATATTCCTCTCTATTAGACAGAAACAAGAGCGAAGTTAAAACGATAAATTGAGGCAAAGTAAGACCAACTGATTTTAAAACTCTTTTTAAGTTGCTTTCCCACTTGTTATAGACTTTGATGAAAAGAAGACCTGTAGACTCTGTTTCATCATTTTTGTAAATTGAATTAAACTGATAATGTGGCATTATTTCTCCTTAAATATTAAGTATACATATTATAAAAGAATTTATTTTATTTTTCAAAGGAAGGGAGCTAGAATGTTACAATTCTATCAGACATTCTATGTTCTATATGCTATAATAAAAGCAAAACACATAGAAAAGGAAGTCTTATGATTAAACTACTAGCCTTGGATATGGACGGAACCCTCCTCAATGAAGCCAAGGAAATCCCGCAAGCCCATATCACTGCCATTCACCAAGCCATTGAAAAAGGTGTCAAACTGGTTCTCTGTACAGGTCGCCCGCTTTTCGGTGTCCTCCCCTACTATAAACAACTAGGACTTGACCTACAGAACGAGTACGTCATTGTCAATAATGGTTGCTCAACCCACCAGACCAGTGACTGGAGTCTAGTTGACTGGCAAGAACTCAGCCCAGCTGATATCGAATACCTCTATGAATTAGCTGAAAAGAGTGATGTGCAGTTGACTCTTTTTGATGAGGAACATTATTTTGTCCTCGGTGGCAAGCCTAATCAAATCGTTCAAAATGATGCCAAGCTAGTCTTTTCAGACCTGACTGAAATTTCCCTTGAGGAAGCAACTAGTGGCAAATATCGTATGTTCCAAGGAATGTTTTTAGGAACAAAAGAGCAAACAGACGATTTTGAGCAGCGGTTTGCTGAGGAACTCTGCCAACAATTTAGCGGAGTTCGTTCGCAGCCTGTCATTTACGAAGCCATGCCACTTGGAACAACAAAGGCTACTGCTCTTTCTCGACTAGCAGCGATTTTGAAGATCGAGCCCTCAGAGATTATGGCCATGGGCGATGCCAATAACGATATCGAAATGCTTCAGTTTGCAGGACTGGGCATTGCTATGGGAAATGCCAGTGACCATGTCAAATCCCTTGCTAATGACGTTACAGCCAGCAATGAAGAAGAAGGCGTTGCGCGTGCGATTGAGAAGTATATTTTATAAAAAGAAAAGCAAATAGACAGTTAATACTGCTATTTGCTTTTTTGCTACTTAACCAAATAAGCAATCAAAGTTATGATCCATAAATGAGCTGGGTAGAAAATATAAAAGAAATACTTATTCCATATAGTTTGTTCGCCACGTTCCCCATTATACAAGGCCATAAAAGGAAAGACGGTGACAAAGAGCCAGTCAGAATTGAAAAGCATCATTTCCAGTGTTTGGTGCCAAGTGTCGTAAATTTGGATGGAAGTCACTAACAAGAAGGCCCACAGAAAGGCATATAGGAGATTTCGCAAGCCCTTGCGATTCCGACAAGAGTAACTAATCAAGAGAAAAGGAAGCATAGTGATACCACCTTCAGTAAAAAGACAACCGAAAATCAAGAGACCTGCAACTCCAATCCGACGCCACAACTTCTCCTTTTTATCCAACTCTTTTCTAGGAAAGCCAATCCAAAGCATGGTGACACCGATTGCCAAAGTCAAGAAAATGTTATTATTAACCATTACTCCCTTGGAGGCAAACAGAGCATTAAGTACGCTATTTCCTGCGAACATGATAAGAGCCCAACTCCAAAGGCGGATGAGGTAGTTTTTCAAATTCCGAGTATGAATGAATCCTTCCATAGCCATATAGGCAAACCAAACTCCCACACAACGGGTCATAGCATGAAAGATACCTTCCCATAAGGGAGGTACTAGCCCAGTGATATGGGGAATATGGTCTAAAACCATTATAGCTGCCATCAGGTACTTCAACTGCGTTGCATTCCATTTTTTCATAATAAACCTCTTTCATTTTGATCTACATAGAGTATAGCATACATTTCCACACATAATCGTACACTCATCTTACATTTAAAAAGCCTATCTTACATTTTTGTAAGACAGACTTTTAGCAACTAATTTTTATAGGCTCTATAATTTCTGTAGTGGGTAAAAGCACTGTAGGAATTATGGAGCTGTAGAAAAAAAGTCCCATAAGACCCATAATGAAAAGCGACCAAACCATCATTAGAAAGAATCTTATGGAATCATTACATTTTGTCACAAACCTACTCGATATTAAAGACCCTAATATCCAAATTATGGATTTTGTTAATAGAGATGCCCACAAGGAAATCATCGCTAAACTCGACTACGAGGCTCCATCTTGCCCTGATTGCGGAACCCAAATGAAGAAATATGACTTTCAAAAATCGTCTAAGATTCCTTACCTTGAAACAACTGGTATGCCTACCAGAATTCTCCTTACTACCTTCCAGAACACTTGAGCTAGGATGCATACAGCTTTAAGAAAGGCAAGATGAGCTTCATTGCACTGGATTTTGATTCCAGAAAAAGTAGAGATATCTTAGGCGGGTGAATTCAAGCAACGATTCGCAATCACTTTCTACGCTACGATAGAACCCTTCGTTACCAGATAAAAATCATTATGATGGATATATTTAGTCCCTACTATGATTTGGCTAGACAACTTCACTTTCGAATTTCTAGACTCAGACTGAAACAGTCTCCCAGACTGTTTCACTCCCAAACGCTAAAATCATGCTAGACCGTTTTCACATTGTACAACATCTCAGTCAGCCTATGAACCATCTTCGTATCCAAATTATAAAGTAATTGGTCTGAAAAACTCACAAGTACAAGGCACTCAAACGCTACCGGAAACTCATTCACTCAAGAGGGATAATCGAAAACTCAACGATAAACAATTGTTTCATCCAACTATTCGTATGTATCTGACCAACAAAGAAATTCTAGAAAAGGCCCTTGCATACTCTCAAGAACTTAGAGAGCACTATGAACTCTATCAACTATTACTGTTTCATTTCCAAGAGAAACAGGCTAATTCATTTCTTTTGTCTTATTGAGAGATACCATTTCTAGTGTAAATCCTATCTTTCTAACAACTGTTTTTTAGACCCTTTTGAAAGATAGGGACAATATCATGAACGCACTGGAATTGCCCTACTCAAAAACAAAACTAGAAGCTACTAACAACCTCATCAAGGTCATCAAGCGAAATGACTTTAGTTTTTTAAACTTTGAAAACTTCAAAAATGGTTTTGAAAAGTTATTAATGTCACTATTTTAACAGATTTTAAATCTTATACCATTTTAAGTAATACAAGTAGCTCATTGAGAACGAGAGAGCCACTCATTAATCATACCAGCGATTTCTTTAGGTGCTTCAGTATAAAGCTCATGGCCAAAGTTTTCTAAAAAAATAGTATCAAAATAGCCTGGCAATTCTTTTAGGACTTCTTCTCTCCATCTAGCTTCATTAGGATATCGAGGACTAATAAACAAGGTATCTCCTACTTCTCTCTTAAAAGATTGTATTTTCCTCCGTAGGCGGAGTATCGCTTCTGTATTTTCATAATTTATAGCTAACTCATATCTATTATACTCAGCATTCCAGTGATAGGACTGTCTTACAGCTTCCTCCATATTTTTTGACCAATGCTTTGCTTCAGATTTTTCTTTAGAAATAAGAATATCTATGTCAGAAAGGTTTTGAGACTTGATATAGTTTTTGGTTTCCTCTAACTCTGTATCTAAAGGTAAAATCTTATCTAAATCTAAATAGCCACCATCCAAAAGAATCAGTTTTTTCACTTCTTGAAATTCCGATGCGAAATAACGAGCCAAATCTCCTCCGAGAGAATGGCCTATCAGACAGATAGATTCTTCCCCAACTATCTCCTTTTTAAACCATGATTTCAACTCTATTTCATCTCTAAAATACTTTTCATATGGATTTATAAAACAAGCAATCGAGTCTAGCTCTTGAAGAAAATCCTTGCTATGATAAATATTGCTTCCCAAACCACCAATAAAATATATTTTCATCCTCTACTTAATACTATGCTTGTTCATTTTTTCTTGGAAAATATCTGTCAGAATTTGGCGCAATTCTTCTCTTTCCTTCTCAGGAATCTCACCACTTCTCTTGGCAACTGCGTAGAGCTCTGGATGTTCGATAGAAATACGCTTTATTGTCCGAGTTGTTGCGTGTTTTCGCACGAAAAAGGGAATGCGTTTGATCCATTCCTGAGGTACTAGGGCAAGGATTTTCGCAGCGGTTTCCTTATCGCTAATCTCAGATGTTGTCAATCCTTGCTTAATCATCTCTTGTTCTTTCTCAGCAAAATCTTTTAATTCCATATATCTACTCCTTATCTTCAACAACTTGTTTTTTGTATGAGAGCTATTCTAACTATTCACTAAAATGGTTTATCTAGATACTCACGTGTATGTTTCCCTCTATTAAAAAATTCTTATTCTTTCGGTTGAGAATATACTTCGATATGCTGACCTAGTACCTTGATTTCTACAGGTAGATTATCGGATTTGTCACCATCAACATCTGTTTCCAATTCACTATCTGAAGAGATTTTTATATGTCGAGCTTTCAGATACTCGATATTGTCATTTACGACAACATCCCCTTTTAATAAATCAGGGATAACTGACAATTTAGTAAGAATTGACGCATCTTTTAGAATCAAAATATTAGCATAACCATCCTTGTCTTCATCAAAGATTTTTTTGTCAGCGAAATAATTTGTGAGGAGAACTAAAACATGACTGGCTGGGCCAATGTAATTACCATTATCAGTCTCAACTGTAATGTCAAATGCTTGATCTGTAACCACAGACTTCATGGTATTAATCGCATAGGCGAGCATACCAAACTTTGTTTTATCTTCTATCCCAACGTTGTGGATAGCTTCTGGCAAAGAGCCAATACTAAAGATATAACCAAAATAATTTCCATTTGATTTTCCAATATCAATCTTGTTGGTAGAACTGAAATCAAGCTCGTCAATAGCACTATCAATATCCTGAGAGATTTCTAATAGTTTCGTAATGAGATTTCCAGTTCCCCCTGGGATAATCGCCAGTTTAGGAATATAGTCTTTCTCAGCAATACCAGAGATTACTTCATTGACAGTCCCATCTCCACCAAAAACAAGAACTGCATCATACTGCTCTCGAGCAGCTTCTTCTGCAAAGTTTGTTGCATCTTGCGCTTTTTCCGTAATTTTAATCTCTACATCATCAAAGTAGTCTCTAGCTTTATTCTCCAGCTTCACCTTATAATCTAGAGCTTTTTCACCTCCAGAGGTAGGGTTGATAATTAACATTACTTTTTTCATTGATTTTCTCCTTGAATTTTAAATAGAAATGTTAGAGTTGCTATATATTTCATTACATATAATGCTATTATATAATGAAACCTCAGAAAAAAGAAATCAGACGTACTAAAGATTAATTTATAAAAACCGCGAAAATTTCTTTAAAAATTTCTTTTACCTCGTCCTCCTCTTCTTTCTTCCAATCCCCATGAAATTCATTCTCGATTCGGTAGCTTCTTTGAATAATCACTTTTACATGATTGATTAAAAATTCTTTAGCTAATTTATGTTCATTTGCTTGGAGAATATCTAAATTACTTTTTTTTAATGAATAAATCTTATCCCCATTAGGATATGAAATAATATTTTTTATGATTAAACTATCCTTGTCAAAACAATCTTCAAAATAGTAATCTGTGATGAATTGGTTTAGAGCTTCTCCCCAGCTTTCTTTAATCCAATCTCTCCAATTTTGATGGGGACCACCTTTATGACAATTAATTATTATATTCATCTTCCAAAGCCAGTTATCTGCTCCATCACTTCCAGGGGGGAAACTTTCCACCACTGGCATCATATTTCCACACCAATAGTAAACAATAGCAAAAGCTTTAAAATAAGGTTTCAAATCATGTGGTATCTCTAAATCACCTTTTAATATCCCATCTTTCATTTCTTTACCACCTTTCAAGCTAGGTTCAACATTGGTAATTTTTTTATACGGAACAGTGATTGAAGTAAGGATGTCAGCCGTAAGTGCAATACCTTTCGATTTATTGACAAGCAAATGAGCTCCCTTATATACTGATTTTGATTTTTCTTTGTATGTTTCAATCTCTTTATTATTCTTTAATTTATTATATTTATCAACTGAGTTTTGAAACTTAATAATCTCCCAATCATCTTTCTCATAATAAGGATACTTCTTATAAAAATCCATTGCCTTTTTACGTACTTCAAATTCGCAATTGACATTATCACTATCTGTAATATCTACTTTATTAATAAAATCAGTTACTTGTATCATAAAATATCCTCCATATTTTTTTATTATATAAATCCGTTTAAAAAGACAAATAGATGTGTGTAAATTTACACTAGCTCACTACTTACTCCGTCTTCAGAAAAAATATCCTTAACTTGCTCAAAATTGCTTAAAATGATTGTCGCTTACTTTAAACTTAGATACTGTTGTAATTCAGCTAAGCGAACAGCAATCAAATCAAAAGGTTTTAAATCCTCTAAATTATAAAACAAGACATGTATAATAGCTAGTTAAAAATTCAGATTTTCAAAACAAAGGCACTTCTATTGAACTACCTCGCCATACTCTTTTATTTTATCAGCATATTCAATCAAAAGTTTTTTTGAATAAATTTTTTCATTACTTGAATTTCTAACTTCTTTCCAAAGAATAGAAGCTACTTTTAGTTTATTAGAGTAGTTGGCACTATTTTCGTCTGCACAGAAATCCTTTAAAAATTGATTCCATTGACAAACCGAATGATCATACTTGGCATAATCTGAATTTCCATAATAAACTTTTAGCATATCTTGGATTGTAAAACTCAAATCATTTTCTCTTTTTACTTTTCTCCAAGCTGTCGCCATATCGGCAGTAAATTTAAAGGGTGAAACATCTGTTAAAGTTGAGAAATATTCTCTAAAGTCTGCATTAAAGGAGAACCCGCATTCAAGCAAGGGCGTATCTAAGGTAACGACTTCTACTCGTTTCTTTTTCCTTTTTACTGATGATTTTTTAATCAAATTTCCCTTAAAGTACTGCTCAATAATATCATTAAGTTCCTGTTTTGTCCCTCTATATTCAAGTCCTAATGACTGGCATATCTGTGAAAGTTCATCACGATACCAATAGTATTTATTAAATTCATCAAAGGATGTGATTTTATCAAACTCAGGTCTGCTCTCTATCAATATAACACCTCCTTAAAAACAGTTTAGGTTGTCATCTCAAAATAATGGAGTTTTAGTTTCTTTATTTTGAGGATTAGCAACGTTTCACTAACAAACACACACACTCAGCGGTTCGGACTTACCGTATCATCCGTGAAAAAACAATCCACACAAAATAAAGGAAAATCCTTCGTTTTGATATTGTTCCATTCGTAAATAGAGCCTACAATGACTCCAACAATTGCTCCTAGCATCCGTTTCCTCCTTATGGCATATCAGATTCGTTACACATTTCTAATGAATCACTCTTTAAAAATGGCACCACCAAATCAATCCACTCATAAGGTAGGTAAGCTGATAAATAGCTGTGGTTATAGCCCTTTGCTTCATACAAAATTGTATTTGAATGTAGCTGATGAAATAATTTCGCTGATTCTTTCACACAGTTCAATTCTTTTTCACCATAGATATACAGAACCTGAGCCTTGCTAGCAGAAATCATATCCTTTGGCTTGTAATACCCCATATAGGTTTTGTAAATAGTCACTAATGTTTTGATAGGCATTCTTGGCAAATCCTCCAAATAATAAGCTTTTATTTCCTCTGGATAAGCCAGTTTAGGATAGAGTTTGTTCATCATGCTTAACTGAAGTTTGCAAGAGAATTTATTGAACATCAGTTTACCAAATAGAGACACTAGAAAGATGCTGATTTTAGCTAACCTTGGTTGAGGAATACAGAGGCTTCCGTCTATGATGGCCTTCTCAGCAATTTCACTATCTAAAGATAAAAGCTCCATGGCAATTTGACCACCAAGTGAAACACCACTGATTGCAAACAATTTCCCACCACAGTTTGCTTTGATATAGTCTAGAATCTCCAAAGCAGAATCTTCAGTAGAAACATAATCAAGTTGATATTCCTCGCCGTGGCCATTCAAAGTGGGTAGAATTATACGGTATTCTGCTGACAAGATTCGTGCTTGACGAAGATAATCCCACCAAGAACTGCCACCACCATGTATCAGTAAAATAGGAGGCAAATTCTTATCACCAAATTCATGGAATTTCATGTTTAAACTCCTTACTGTAGGACTTTCACTAGCTAATTTTCCTTGTTCAATCAGCTCTTAAAAGCAGTACCACACACTCGACATAAAACGAGTGAACACTATGTATGCCAAGTGAACATGTATGTGGGAACATGTCTATAAACCTTTTGACGATAGCATAAGGTTATCGTTAAAAGGTATTACCCCGACAAACTGTGATTTACTCATTTCATTAAATCAGCTATTTCTTTCTTCCCATACGCCTTTACATTCTGAATTACATTCTGTTTCCTCTTGATTGATTCAAACAATGATATATCTAGTACATTTGCGAATTCTTCAAACTGAACCTGCCCGATTCTTCTTATTTCTTTAAGTTTCTCAGCATCTCTTACCTTTCTCTCTGCCTCACTTTTGGGGTATCCTTGTCCAAATGGCTTCGAGAAAAGAGCTTCTATTGTTCTTTCAAGATTTTCAGTACCTGACCATGTATAATTTTCACCTAATGGTAATGATATCGCATTTCCATTATTAATCTGAGCAAATAAATAGGCATCATTCGGTGTAGGTGCATATCCGCAAATGACATCAGGCATACTATTACAAGCAAGCATCATTCCTTGTCCGGAAGAACAGCCCGTAACAACGAAATCAACTGTCCTACTTGCCAACAAGATACCTATAAGAATAGAAATTTCTATATACGAGTATTTTTCATTTTCTTCCATCGTACAGCCAAAATTTATAACCTCAGATTTCTTTGGAGCATACTTTAATACAGCATCATAGATTATTTGATTTTTGGTCGCTTGCGAACTTGCTTGAATAACTCCGATTCTCATTCTTCCCCCCTTCAACTTCTAATTTAATTATTTCTTTTTCTTTGGTTTGGGTGCCGGTAATTCATTATATATTGAATTGAACAAGCCTTTATTTTCTACACTTCATTTATTCACTGGTTGCAACTTTTGACATCAAAACTACCGCCTCCACATGTCTTGACGGTTACTACCTATACTGTGAAACGAAATCAAAGC
Source organism: Streptococcus oralis (assembly GCA_019458035.2). Classification (GTDB taxonomy): domain Bacteria; phylum Bacillota; class Bacilli; order Lactobacillales; family Streptococcaceae; genus Streptococcus; species Streptococcus oralis_BP. The sequence goes on along the minus strand of CP185271.1, from coordinate 675,367 downwards.
TGCTGAATATCCGTATTAAACTATTAAACGTAACTAATGCGAGTATTTACGGCTTCGTTAATATACAGTATTGTTACATCTATGCCAAGTTTCCGATAGTTAGTTCTTCTTTCTTTATTTAAATCTTTACAAATCCAACTAGCGAGAAGGGTTGTTTATCTCAAAACTCATTGAACCTTTGGTTCCTCGATTAGTATAATAATTTCCTTCTAGTTGATTTGGATTATCAATATCAAGAATTACCGTCCCATAATGTATAGGACTTTGCAATTCAGCCCTTGGGCTATTTAAATATGTATAAATTAATTTTTGTGTTCCATTATCATTGATAATTGATGCTGTAATGCTATGGCTCGAACTTTCACCCGTTTTAAACTTAACTTTAATAGTCGTAAATGACTGTTCAATAGTAAGTTCACAATTTCTTTCATTCTGATCATAGTCCGTCTTGAAACTACCTACATAATTCGCAAATAAAATTGGAACATTATGAATCTTAGATAGTAATGGCCACCGCCATGCTGTTTTTTCAAAAATAGCCATAATAATTGCTGTAACTGATATAGCTTCACCAATATACCCAATGGCTGAATATACCAATGCCAAAATATCAGATTTAAGATTCACTGCAATCTCTTGGCCACTTATTAACAATCTTAATAACAAGCAAATTGCAAAAACCCATATTGTAATATTCAAAAATTTTTTCTGCTGTTCATTCATAAGTTTTATTTATAATCCAAAAATTCAATCATTCTAACTAAAAAAGTTTTTGTATCCTGTAAATTCCATTTCTGCTCTGAACGAAAAAGGTAATACATTCCACTTACTTCAACCCAATTTAAATTCACTTGAGACACTATGTAATATAACGCTTGCTGTAACAACCCTGTGTAGCTATTACTATTGAAAAACATCTGTTCAGGTATATTCCAGACCAAACATTCTATCAAATATGAAGAAATGCGTTCGTTTGTCAATCCTAGCTCCTGCATCTCGTTCTTAATATGCTTCATAATCCTAACTAAATATTTATATTTATAGTGAGTAGATTTATTCTTAGAGATACCATTTTGTATATGAACTTTAGGATAATTAATTACTTCATAATTTCCGTTTGAGGTAAAAAATTTGATGCCTTCAACAAATTTTTCAGATGACCTGCTACCAATATATCTATAATTTCGATATTGAAAACATGGGACTACATCTGCATTTACGTGATATGAGTTAGAATTAATATTGATACACTTATTGCCAATAGAAACTGATTCTGCACCAAATTTTGAAATTAACGCTTTAATCACTTCGTTTTTAAATACATTAGCATTGGTGCTGCTACTAGAGTAATTATAGTCTAGGTCCGATAACCCATCTACATACTCACAATAAAATAAAGATTTCACCATGATACAGATATCAATGTCGCTATTTTTCTTTACATTCGTATTATTTGCATAAGAACCTTGGGCAAAAATTTCATATTCATACTTTGAAGAGAGCCCACTCCTTTCTATTGCATCTTTAATCATTCCAATAGTATTTTCAACCCGTGTTTCTTCAGTGGCAGATAACGGCTTAATCCATGATTGTAATGCTTCTTCAGAATATCTCATTATAAAACAACTCCATTTTAGTTTTTTGGTTAATTCATAAAAAGTAACCGATATTAAAAAAATCCTACATATAATTATACCACTAAACAAGAAAAAAGGCTGCAAACATAGTGAACTATACTATGCCTACAGCCTTATAAATCAACTTCTGTTCCTTCCAAAAATCTAACGGTTATCTGTCCATCCTCCGAAATCAAAATACTATCTAGTACCTGACACATCTCAAAGGAATCATATTCCCAACACTCCTTATTTATCAATTCAGCCAGTAACACACTGTAATGCTTTTCTAATAACTGGTTTTCTTCCAAGATCTTATTCCACTTTCCATGCAACAAATCCATATTCTCACTCAGTAGTTTAACTGCCATCATTACAGCTTTCTCTAGTGTTCCCTCATCGATATGGTTATTCTGACAACCAATCTGTCCCTTTACCTTATAACGGTTGTTACACTGCCAAACTTTACGTTTGCCACGACTGGTCGTCCAGTTCTTACGTCCAAAAGCTGAACCGCATTCTGCACAGAACACCTTGGTAGTAAAAGGGTTGTCCTCATTTTGCATGATGTAGAAGAAATTGAAAAAGAAAATAGACTTCAGACAGCTATTGATGTTGTCAGAGAACAGTTTGGTTTTTTAGCCATACAAAAAGGAACCGTCCTAACTGAAGGTTCCAGAAATATTGAACGCAGTAAACTTATCGGTGGTCATTCCGCGGGTGGATTGGAGGGATTAAAATGAAACAAGAAAAAAATACAGTACAATTTTCAGAAATCCGTAGCAAAGGATGTAATGATATTGAAATGCTTGAAAGATTTTTACATGGAATCGTTGAAACAGCAACTTCAAAACTTCGTCAGAGAAAACTCAAAACAACTGAAATATCGATACGACTAGTACATGCTAAATCTGAAAACCGATTACCATTGGAATTTACATTTAGCATTAAGCCAACAAGCTCATCTGTGATAATCTATACTGAGGTAATCAATCGCTTTAAAGAATGTTACACAGGTGGGGGAATTCAAGGTTTTACGATTCAATTTGATAAAAATACCCTTGCCTCTGCATAGAAAGGATTTGATATGATTGACCGTTCATATTTACCATTTCAATCAGCAAGAGAGTACCAGGATACAAAGATGCAAAAATGGATGGGCTTTTTCCTATCTGAACATGCATCAGCACTCTCTGATGATACAAACAAAGTAACGTACATGTCTGACTTATCACTAGAGAAGAAATTATTACTCCTCAGTCAAGTATACGCCGGGCAGCTACGCACACGCATTCAAGTGATTGAAAAAAACAAGCGTGTTTCCTACACTGGAACAATACCAAGTCTGACCAAAGATTTCATTTTGATAAAAACTACAACAGGTCACATCAATTTGAAATTAAAAGACATTATTAGTATTGAACTTGTCGAGGAGGTGCTCTATGAATCAGCTTGAGTTTCAGCGTAATCACCTACAAATGGACTATTATAGCGAGAGCTACCAAGATTTTGAACGTGACTTCTACCGCTACTCTAACATGAATATTCCATTGACCTTCCTAACTGATGATATCCTAAAAACAATGGCGACTTCACGTAAGAATTACTTTGTCCTCAATAAGGAAAAGTCCAGAGATAACCGCGATCACTTCTTCATATTTGAAGTAAGTACCGTAGATGAGAATCCGCTAATCTATCATTATACATATAAGAAAACTACAATATATTTAGCAGAAAAATAGGAGCAGTTCAATTGACTGTTCCTATTTTTAATATTCATAAAATCTAAAGTCTTTATACTCTTTAACAATGGAGTCGCCAACCAGAACAGACTATACTGACCAGCGACTACCTTAAATTTAATGTTTCAGATTTATTTTCTTATCTCTAATTTCATAAACTACATCTGCTACATTTTCGAGTAATCGTTTATCGTGGGTGATAAACACGATAGTTCCGGTGTACTCCTTCATTAGTATTTCCAAAGCCTCTAAACTTGGTATGTCAAGGAAGTTACTGGGTTCATCCATTATTAGGATGTTATATCTACCCATGAGCATTTTAGCAAGCAACAATTTTATAATTTCTCCACCGCTTAAAACAGATAAACTTTTTCCAATATCGTTCTGTTTGAACCCCATAGATGCTAGCACTGAACGAATTTCTGATATATTGTAGTCACAATCCTTCTGCATAAACTCCATAACATTCTGATTACTGTTGTACTTGTAACCATTCTGTGCAAAGTAACCTATTTTTGCCTTAGGCGAAATAGAAATTCCTTCTTCATGGTTTAAGATCATTTGGATTAAAGTTGTTTTTCCGATTCCATTACCACCAGTTAACGCCACTTTTGCTCCTAACGGAATTTGAAAAGATGCATTTTCAAACAGAGCCTTATCCCCAAATACTTTATTAATTTCTGCACCGACTATAGGGTATGGATTATGGAGCTCCAATGCTTTACTTTGCCTGAAACGAATTCTGCGAATGCCTTCCGGAGCTTCTACTTTTCCTAAGGCCGCAATCCTGTGCTCTAGGGTTTTAGCAGCATTATACATCTTTTTTTCCTTACTTCCTATTGATTTTTGATGAGCTAAACGCCCTCCGTCTTCAGTACTTTTTTTCTTTGAAGAACCTTTTGCCTTCTGTTCTATTTTACGAGCCTGTTTTCGCTTTTCCTCCGCAGCCCTTTCCAATCGGGCACGTTCCGCAATAAATTGTTCGTATTCTGCAGCTTGGCTCTTACGTTCTTCCTCTTTCTGACGAAGATAATCAGAATAGTTTCCCCAATACTCAGTGATTTTGCCATCTTTCAGTTCCCATATTTTATCTACTATTTCATCAAGAAAATAGCGGTCATGGCTAATAACTAACAGTGCACCTGTAAAATATTTTAGCTGTCCTATTAGAAAATCAATTCCTTCACGGTCTAAATGGCTCGTAGGTTCATCCGCTAAAATACCATGAACCTGTGCCGATAAGGCCTGTGCTATTTTAAGCCTTGTTTCTTCACCACCGCTCATAGTCTGTATATTTAATTGCTCAACACCTAGCTTGCCTACAAGTGCAAAATCTTTTTCCTCCTGCAGAGTTACTTCGTCCAACTGGGGAATATAGGCAAGTTCACCCAGACGATTCATTTTACATCCTGGGGGAGTTAATTCTCCTAAAAGTACCCTGAGTAAAGTGCTTTTTCCAGCACCATTTGCTCCTACTAAACCAATACGGTCATAATCATATACTTCTAATTCATTTATATCTAAAACATCGCGTCCTTTGAATTCCACACGAATGTCTTTTGCTTTTAATATTAATTCCATAACATTTCCTCCTGTCTATAATCGCATGCTTTCATTTGCTTGTATGCAGGGAAAACCCTGCGATTTTAGCAGGAAGAGTTACATGAAAATAAGATACATAAATATTCCTCCAATATTGTTTATTTTAAATCTAATTTTCTAACCTCAGTTATCATTTGGCAAACTATAGCAATGCCAATAATTAAAATACCTGATAGTAAAAACCAATGATTTACACCGATTTTATCAGCAAAGAATCCAGAAAGAATTAACCCAATTGGCATAGCAAGTGACATGATACTTCCGATCAAAGAAAATACACGTCCTAAATATTCAGGCTTAATTTTCTCCTGAAAAAGAGCTGTTTGCACACCGCTATAAAATGGCACCGAAAGCCCCATTATTGCACAGCAAACTACGAATATTACAAATCCATTTGGAGGAAGTATTCCCGAAACGGCTAAACTGGTCCCCATTATAAAAAATGAACTTGTTATTAGTAATACATGCTTTTCGAAGCCCCCTAATCTTCCTAATAATAAGCCTCCTGCTAGCATCCCAAATGCAAAGGAAATTTCCGTAATAGAAATATGCACAGGCGTTCCATTAAAGTGTTCCATGCTTATTAAAGGAAATAGTGCATTGATTGGCATATAAACAAAAGTATATAGTGTTCCTAAGAGTAATAAGGCAAACAATCCTTTGTTTTGTCTCAGAACCACAACTCCTTCTTTCATCTCCCTTATGAAATTTGGTTCTAAACTTTGCACTTGATTACCCAGCTTAGGTATACGTACAATTGCTACCGTAATAGATGCAATCACAGCACCCAATACGTCGATGGCAATAATAGCATTTAAATCCCAAACGGAGTATAAGAGTGCTGCAACTGCCGGACTAACAATATAGCTTATAGACTGCAAAGACTGACTATAGCCTGCGCATTTCGTTAGCTGTTCTTCTGGTACTAAAAGTGGTGTAACCGCATTGAGTGCTGGGGTATGAAAAGCTGTTCCAATGCTACGGATAAACAATACTATCATAATCATCCAGACAGGTAGCTCCATACAGAATGCAACAATAGCAAGCACTGCACCAGCTGCTGCGATAATTAAATCGGCACCAATCATTATCTTCTTCCTATCATGACGATCCACTAGCACACCAATGGCAGGTCCCAAAATCGCATAGGGTAAAAAACCTACTAATGAAGCCATAGACAAGACCATCGCAGATCCTGTTTTTTCTGTAAGGTAAAAAATAATCGCCATTTGCAGGATGGCACTAGTGATTAATGATACTGCTTGCCCTGCCCATATTGCATAAAATTTTCGTTTCCAATTGTTGTATTTTTCCATTTATATTATCTCCTGCATATTATTTTGCTTGAATTTCTATTTTGAATAGCATTCTAGGCAATAAAAAATGCAGGCCAAACCCCACAATGTGGCTTTTGGTCTGCATACATACAATTTGGAAACATTCATATTAAAGACATAGTTAAATAAAGGTATAGTTAAATAACCAATATCCTCACCGTAACTAATGAATGCTCAATATCGTATAAATAAGCACAACAAAAAAGCCTATCATCGGGTATAGATTCTGCTTTTTTTATTGCCAGCTTATCTTAAACGCATTGAGGCTGTCATAGTTTCGGTTCCTCCTACATCTTTGTTTATATCAATTTATAGTATAACACAACAAGATGATATGTTCAATATAAAAGTTATGGAATGAGACTCATACTTCCAATTCGATGCCAGATTTAAAGGATATGACGAAGTTTTCTTCATAGACTGTAACGCTCTGGATTATCTTCCTTAGTAGCAAGCGATTAGCTTTCACAAAATCTTCTGTTTGTAGTTTTAAAAATTCATCAGGATTTTCTAACTCAACCTCAAAATATTTCATTTTACATTCCCTCATTTCATTTATTGATAAATTGAGTTTGCAAAAAAGAGTGGACAATTTTTGTCTACTCTTAACCTTTAAAATAGTTTTTTTTAATCGATTTGAAGTTGCCTAAATTATTACTTATTCGGTAAAATGAAGTATTGCTTTCAACAGATTTCCTTCAACTACACTTCACTTGATTCAAACAAGGTGGGTACATTTCTATTCCCACAAACTCCTTGTCAATGGAAACAAACACGTACCCACAGGGTAAATGGAAATAGAAACTGATAATTTCTAGCTATCACTTCTACTCATTCCAAAAATTTTCTCACTCTGATACTTACCCACCATAAAGCAAAAAGCCTTGCAATCAAGGCTTTCATTATCCCTTTCGTTCAAAGGTTTCTAAGCTTTTACGAGCAGAGCGACACACTCAGCGGTTCGCTATCTCCGTTCTGTCTGCGTGCTAGCACTTGTCAATCACGGACAGCTATCGCATGGGCGGAAGTAAATGCTAATCTTCGTCGTTTTACTCCTTGACTAGCAAACTTACCGCCTCAACATGGTGCGTCTGCGGAAACAAATCCACCGGCTGTACTTTCTTCAATTCATATCCCAATTCTTGATATAGTTTGATATCACGTGCCATGGTTGCGACATTGCAAGAGATATAGGCAATGCGGTCTGCTCCTGTTTGAGCACTTGCTTTGATAAAACTTTCGGTCAAACCCTTGCGTGGTGGGTCGACCAAGATAACGGTTGGTTGGATACCTTCCTTGAGCCAGTTCTTCATGGCATTTTCAGCCGTGTCACAGACATAGTGGGCATTTGTAATCTTGTTCAAAGAAGCATTCTTCTGGCTATTCTCTACTGCTTCTGGAATCACTTCAACACCGTAGACTTCTTTAACATGCTTGGCGACGGACAATCCAATCGTTCCAATTCCTGAATAGGCATCAATAACCACATCGTCTTCTTTTAACTCTGCAAAGTCAATAGCTGTTTGATAAAGTTTCTCTGCCATTTCAGTATTGACCTGATAAAAGGCTGGGCCAGCGATTTGGAAGTCATTTCCCAACATCTGGTCCGTAATATAGTCTTGACCATAAAGAGTCTTCCACTCCTTACCAAAAATCGCATTGGTATTCTGGTCGTTGATATTTTGCATGACAGACACAATCTCTGGGAACTGCTTGATAATTTGTTCAATCAATTGCTCCACTCGAAAAACTTTAGGACGTTTAGTCACTAATATAACCATGATTTGTCCTGAATAGTGACCACGACGCACCACAAGGTTCCGAATCAAGCCAGACTGCTCCTTTTCGTCATAAGGTTTTAAATCAAAACGACGAAGCAAATCGCGTAGAACTACCACAACTTGGTCAATGACAGGATCCTGGATAAAGAAATCTTCAAGTGGCATGAGGTCGTGCGAATTCTTACGGAAAAAACCAGTTTCCAAGACACCATTCACTCGACGAACTGGCACCTGTGCCTTATTTCGATACTGGACTGGATGGTCCATGCCGAACGTTTCAGCGACCTCTACATCCGTAATACCAGCAATCTTGTAGAGACTGTCTTTAACTTGCTTGGTTTTGAACTTAAGCTGCTCTGGATAAGCAAGATGCCCCAAATCAGCGATACCTGAGCGTAGATAAGCTAGGTCAAGGTCTTGGTTACGATGAGGTGACCGAACAAAGTATTCTTCAACTTTCCCAAAGCCAATCTTTTTATTGACCTTAAGGACTCGCATGAGGATTTTCTCAGTTGGTAGAGCATTTTCTACAAAGAAAACTAAACCATCTACCTTAGCAACCCCTGCCCCTTCATGGGTCAAATCAATAATTTCAACTTCTACAATATCATTTTTCTTTAACATATTTTTCACTTTCTATCGGCCGACAAAAAAGACGGCAACATTTCTGTTACCATCTATTATATCATGAAATGACCTAAGCACCAAAACTCTTGAAGAAGTTGACAATGGCTTGCCAAAGAGAACTAAAGAAGTTGCCCCCGTCTTCTAGCGCTTTATTGGCATCAAAGTTGAGATTGATATTTTTAAAGCTATCTCCAGCTTGGGAAACAATGCTATCCTTGAGGTCTTTTAGGGTTTTAGTGAAATCAGCATTATTCAAGATGTCACTCTTCGAGAGGTTAAGTGCAAAATTGATGATGATATTGACCTGGTTTCCTGTTATAACCTGATCAAGTTTGTAGTTTTTTAGCGTGTCTTCAACGATTTTGCGGACATCTTCTTCTGTTAGATTTCCTTTGGCTTCTTTTGCCTTTGCAATTCCAGCCTTGATATCTGCCAAAGCCACATTGAGCTTATTGGCGTCGTAACCTGACTTGTCCTTGTTTTCAGCATTGATATCTGATAAGGCTTTTAGCTCTTCTTGGGCCAAGTCTTTATTGGCTTGCGGTACTTTAGCACCATTGGCCTCTAACGAGTAGTAAATCCCTGCTAGGGCGCTCTCACCTGTAACTGGTATAGGAGCTGCAACTGTGATTTTTGCATGCTCCACTCCCAGCGTCACTGCTGCGTTACGGTACATATCCTGCGTCACCTTGGTGATATTTTCAGGCGTTTCAATCTTGACTTCTAGAGGTGACTTGTCACCTAGCTTTTGAATCTTCGCTGACGAATAGAGCTGTAGACTAGCATCATTAGCCACATTCATAATTTTCGAATAGATATCAGGTGTCATAGTTTTGATATCTTTGGTGTCTTTTGATGCGTCATAGCCAAGTTTGCTAAGAGTTTGATTTTTTTGGTCTTCAGATAGAGAAGAACCTAGAACGTATTCTGGTTGAACATAGGTTTCATCGATTACTTTTTGAACATCGGTTGCTGCGTGGACACTCGTCATAGCTGTTGCGGCCCACAATATTGCAGCACTTGTTAGAAAGAATTTCTTTCTCATGGGATATTCCCTCCTTTACCTTTCTAGGTTAATAAAACAATCTTAAAGAAAACTTATAGTGAAAAAACACCTGGTCAAACCAGATGTTTAGAAGAAATTAAAGAATTTCATGATATAGAGATTAAAGCGAACCTGTCTCGAGTAGTAATAATTTCCACCATTTTCATAGAGTTCTGCACCATGAAAGATAGAAATTGGGTTGATGTAGGTGTAGGTCTTCCCTGTAGTATTACCTAGGATTGGAGCGACCGTTTCTCGGGAGTAACGCTTGGCTAGGGCCAAAGTATTTTCCTTACCATTCTGAGCAATGAAGTCGATATAGGCAGGTCCAAAATTATAGGCTTGAACAGCGGTCCAGACATCTACTCCTTTGCTCTGTGCCAAATAGAGGTTATCTGTTAGTGTCTGTATCCCTTGGCGAATACTAGAGGCATCGTCTTTGATGGTATTGGTAGCGCCACTAGCAGACTCACTAGACTGCATGACATCCCGCTCTTTTCCCTTCGTTTCGGTATAAATCATAGCGAGCACCAACTCTTCATTGGCTGGAGTATCTCTTTCGCTCAAGATTTCTCGAACCATGGGTTGGTAGGTCATGACTTGTTTAACATCCTGATGGATATGATAAGCTTTGTATCCTGCGAAAAGGAAGACTGCTAGCACAAGCACTCTTCTTATAAATTTAAACATTATTTACTTTGAATATCCTCGATATTTTTGATTAAGATAGAATAGGTTCCATTGTCATTTTGGATAAACTCGACCGATTCCGCATCTTGATAGACGTTATTGGGAACGATGAGCTCAATTCCATTTGACAAGGAAAGTTTTTGGTTTTCAAATTTCTTTAATTGGCGACTGGCATCAATTTCATCAAACTGGACTGGTTCTGGTACAGCTTCCTTGACCTGGTCGATAAAGCTCAAACGAGCTGTCAGATTGTTATCAAAAAGGTCGTTAGCCAATTTTTCAGGTGACAGTTCATTGCTTTCTTCCAGATTGTTGAAAATCGCTGATTTGACCTTGGATTGGAATTGAAAATCATCTGTGTTAAAGGACTCTGCAATTCTCTGAGCCGTTTTTTCCAATTCCTTGATCGATTTCTTTGGTGAAATCTTGGGAGCAACAGCTAGGAGATTTTCTGAAAAATAATTCAAGAAAGTCCCATTGTACTTGATTCGTTTTTCGATGAGATGGTACTTGCGACTTTGAAGATTGACCACCAAAGCCTCATCAGCCCCCGTTCCAAATCCAGGAAGGTTATTCTGAGTTAGCTTGATTGGATTATCAACTTCTCCACCGAGGTGGGTCAAGGTTTCCCGCAGGGCGATTCGCAAGAAAGCGAAATGCTCTACACCTTCTTTAGAAAACTGAACAAAAACCAAGTCATTGGTCTTGAGATTTTCAGAAATGCTAAACTCCTCTTTCCAGAGATTAGCCAGTGTTACTGATGTCTCCAACAAATCATCTGTGATGTGATTGAAGAAGGGATTTTCTTCTTCGAAAATCCCAATCTTTGCTTCATCTGAATATACACGTTCAATCTTTTTACGCAGATATTCCTCGATTTTTGGAGTGATATTGAGAAATTTATCCGCTAGGAACAGCTCGGTATCGTCTGGGCTGAACTGATGGATAATAGCTTTCTTAATATAAATGTCCATAAAAGTATTAGTCCTCGTATAGTGGGAAGGCATCTGTCAATTCTTTGATCGCGCTTCTCACTTCTTCTAAGACAGCTTCATTTTCTGTATTCTTAAGGGTTTTAATGATAAGTTCAGCCACTTTACGGCTTTCTTCTTCACCAAATCCACGTGCAGTAATGGCTGCAGATCCGATACGAATCCCACTTGTCTTGAATGGTGACAAGGTTTCGTAAGGGATTGAGTTTTTATTTAGGGTAATATTAACTTCATCCAGCAAGTTCTGAGCAACTTTTCCGTTTTCTACAACCCTGGTTACATCCACTAGGAAGAGGTGATTTTCAGTCCCTCCAGAAATGATACGGAAATCAGGGTCTTGCAAGAAGACTTCAACCATAGCCTTGCTGTTTTTTATGACATTAGCAGCATATTCCTTGAAAGCTGGGTCCAAAACTTCTTTGAAGGAAACAGCCTTAGCAGCGACAACATGCTCCAAAGGACCACCCTGAATACCAGGGAAAATAGCTGAGTTGATTTTCTTAGCAAGTTCTTCATCATTTGTCAAGATCAAACCACCACGAGGTCCACGAAGGGTTTTGTGGGTCGTTGTTGTAGTGATATGAGCGTATGGCACTGGGCTTGGATGAAGACCAGCTGCCACCAAACCAGCGATATGGGCCATATCGACCATAAGCTTAGCCCCAACAGCATCTGCGATTTCACGGAATTTTGAGAAGTCGATAATTTGAGAATAGGCTGAAGCACCAGCTACGATTAGTTTTGGTTTTACTTCTTGGGCTTGTTTCAAGATAGCATCAAAGTCCAAGAGTTCCGTTTCAGGATCCACACTGTAAGAAACAAAGTTGTAGGTTTGACCAGAGAAGCTAACTGGAGCTCCGTGGGTCAAGTGTCCACCTGCTGCCAAATCCATCCCCATAACGGTATCACCTGGCTCAATCAAGGCCATGTAAGCAGCACAGTTGGCTTGGCTTCCTGAGTGAGGTTGGACGTTGGCGAATTTAGCACCGAAAATTTCTTTTGCACGTTCAATGGCTAGAGTTTCTACCACATCTACCACATCAGTTCCACCATAGTAACGGCGGCCTGGGTAGCCTTCGGCATATTTATTCGTCAAGATAGACCCTTGAGCTGCCATAACAGCCTTGGAAACTACGTTTTCCGAAGCAATCAACTCAATGTTGTTTTGTTGGCGTTCTTCTTCTTTGGCAATAGCATTCCAGAGATCAGCATCATATGCTTTAAAATCATCTTTGTCAAAAATCATAGGTCTTCTCCTTTATAATATGACAGGTCTTTTAGTTTAAGAAAATAAACTAAAAGATGCGAATAAACCGTTTCTGCACTTTATCACAAGTATAACCAACTTTTTCATAAAATGCATGAGCTCCCAGACGATGGTCAGCAGAGTTTAAGCGGATAAACTCATAGCCACGTCTTTTTGCTTCTTCCTCCAACCCTTGCAGTAAGCTTTTACCGATACCTTGCCCTTGTGCTTGAGGTGAAACTGCTAAGCCTAAGATATTAAATCCTGCTTTGGAATAGAGGGATTCATAAACCTCGGCATGGACATATCCAAGCAAGATATGACTAGCTGCATCCTCATAACCAAGTAGGAAATGATGGGAATCCCGAGACAGTCTAGCTAGTTGACTAGCTGTGTCCTCTGGACTAAAAGAATAGCCCAAAGCCTCTTGGTTAATCTCACATATAGCATTCACATCTGTTTCTTGCAAATCTCTTAGCATCTCATTCCTCCTCAAAAGAAATCTCTGACAACTGTGCAAGAATATCTTCTCGCTTAATCGCTCCTTGGCGTAGGATTTTCACCTTGTCTCCAGACAAATCCAAAATCGTCGAATCCTGTCCAGTTAGAAAAGCATCGTCCTCCAGACCCAAAACCTCTTGGTCAAAATCCTCTAGAATTTGAGCAAAGGTCACTCCACTTGCCTGACCTGAAATATTGGCAGACGGCCCAATCAAAGGGCCTATCTCTCGAATCAAATCCAGTGTAATGGGGTGATTCGGCATCCGAAATCCCACCGTTGCAAGTCCAGAATTGACCCAATAGGGAACTTGGTCATTGGCTTCGAGGATAATAGTCAAGGGACCCGGTAAAAAAGTCTCTACAAGTTTTTGTAGATAAGCTGGTTGATTCTTTGAAAAGTGCAAGATGTCCTCTATAGAAGCAACATTGAGATTAAGCGCCTTGTCTCTAGGACGACGTTTGAGTTGGTAAACATGGTCAACAGCTTTTTCATCTAAGGCCTTAGCAAATAGCCCGTAAACCGTCTCTGTAGGCAAAACAACTGCCCCGCCCTTTTCCAACTCTTGTCTAATCCTGTCCATCATCAACTACAACCATCCTATCTTGACCAAATTGATCCTTGAGTGTTCGTACTCGTTTTTCAGGAAGATATTTCCTAAAAAGCACAGGAACACTTTGACCTTGCTTGTATCCAATTTCAAGGTAAATCTTACCACCATCTGTGAGATAATCTTTTGCATCTTCCGCAATTCTGCGGTAAATAGCTAGGCCATTCTCATCCGCAAAGAGAGCTAGATGAGGTTCTGAATGCAAAACATTCAAACCGACCTCTGACTCATCTTCACGAGAGATATAGGGTGGATTGGATACAATTATATCATATTTTTCAGAAATTTCTGCAAAACAATCAGATTTTTTTAAGAATATATTAAGATTTTGATTGCTAGCATTCTCTGATGCAAGCTCTAAGGCGTCTTGGGAAATATCTGCTGCTGTCACTGACCAATCTGGTCTGTTTTTAGCTAATGCAAGGGCTATGGCACCACTTCCAGTCCCGATATCTAGAATCTTAAGACTTTCCTCAGCATTTTCTGCCAAGATAAGCTCCACCAACTCTTCTGTCTCTGGACGAGGAATCAAAACCCGCTCATCTACTTTTAACTGCATTCCAAAGAAATCTGCCTGTCCGATGATGTACTGCGCCGGTTTGTGAGCCACTAACTGCTGGTAAATTTCTTCTACAAAATTTTCTTCCTCTTTTGTCACTTCCTGCTGAAGAGCAAAGACAAAGTCCGTAAAAGAGAGATTTTTTAGGCTACGGTAGACAAAAGAGAGGCTTTCTGCTTCCTCTCCTTGTCTTATCAACTCTTCTTCAAAATCTGAAAATAATTGAGCTAATTTCATTATTTGTTTAATTCTTCTAATTTTTGTGTTTGGTCATAAAGAACCAAGGCATCCACAACTTCATCCAATTTACCAGATAAAATCGTATCTAGTTTTTGGAGGGTCAAACCGATACGGTGGTCTGTGACACGGTTTTGTGGGAAGTTATACGTACGGATACGTTCAGAACGATCCCCAGTACCGATTGTTGACTTACGCTCGGCATCTTGTTCATCTTGTGCAATTTGTGCAAAGTGGTCAGCAACACGCGCACGGATAATCTTCATAGCCTTCTCACGGTTTTTCTGCTGGGTACGTTCTTCCTGCATCTCAACCTTGATATTGGTTGGCAAGTGAACGATACGAACAGCAGTCGCAACCTTGTTGACGTTCTGTCCACCAGCACCTGATGCGTGGTAGATATCAACACGAAGGTCTTTTGGATCAATATCGTACTCTACTTCTTCGACTTCTGGCATGACAAGAACAGTCGCTGTAGAGGTGTGAACACGACCTTGGCTTTCTGTCACAGGGACCCGTTGGACGCGGTGGGCACCAGACTCATACTTAAGCTTAGAGTAAACTGACTGACCAGAAACTATGGCAACCACTTCTTTGAAACCACCGACACCGTTCATAGAGGCTTCCATGACTTCAAAGCGCCAACCTTGGGCTTCAGCATACTTTTGGTACATGGTTAGCAAATCTCCAGCGAAGAGCGCTGCTTCGTCTCCACCAGCTGCTCCACGGATTTCAAGGATGATGTTCTTGTCATCGTTTGGATCCTTTGGAAGGAGCAAGATTTTTAGTTTTTCTTCGTACTCTTCTTTTTCAGCCTTGGCGTCTTTGAGTTCTTGCTTAGCCATTTCTTCCAAATCCGCATCTCCGCCTGATTCCTTAATCATCTCTTCAGCATCAACGATGTTTTGAAGGACTTGCTTATATTCTCGGTAAGCCGTTACGGTATCACGACTTGAAGCTTCTTCTTTTGAAAGCTCCATGAAACGTTTGGTGTCAGACACTACATCTGGGTCACTAAGCAATTCTCCTAATTCTTCATAACGGTCTTCTACAGCTTGTAGTTGATCATAGATGTTCATTTTTTCTCCTCATTTCTCAATTGTTAAATCATAGATTGCTACTACTTCGTTCTCAAATATTTCCCCAGTTTCTTTAAATCCATAACTGAGGTAACAAGATCTTGCATGTTCATTTTCTGGTTCATAAGACAACCAAAGTTTATTGCCTAAACCTACCGGCGCTGTCCGAACATAGTCTAGCACTTTATCCATAATTGGTTTAAAATATCCTTGGTTTTGAAAATTCTTATCAATCATAAAACGAAATAGTAAATAATTTCCACTACTAATTCCGATCTTTTTATCATAAGCTATCATCACAAAACCTATAATTGCATCATTATCATAAACTGCCAATGGAGCTACAAAATCTCCATTTTTAGTGTAGACATATGCTTCAGCTAAACTAATTGCGTTGGTCGCAATGAATTGTTTTTGATATTCCTTGACATCCAAATTCAAAACATCAAAATAATTTTCCATTGTAACATCTCTTAGTTCAATTGTCATAGTTGTGCTCCTTGTTAGATGTTATCATTGGCGCAAAATAATGTTTTCGGCAGACTGAGATATAGGTTTCATTGCCACCGATTTGAATTTGTTCGCCATCATAGACTGGCACACCATCCTGCGTACGCAACACCATAGTCGCCTTTTTCTTACAGTACTGACAGATGGTCTTGATTTCGTCAATCTTGTCTGCTAAGAGCAAGAGGTATTTGGAACCTTCGAACAATTCATTGCGAAAGTCATTCTTCAAACCAAAAGCCATGACAGGTATGTCTAGCTCGTCCACAACACGAGCTAGGTCGTAAACATGGTGACGCTTGAGAAACTGGGCCTCATCGACCAACACACAGTATGGTTTCTCAGGTAAGTCTCGGATATAGCCGAAGATATCTGTCGTTTCCTCAATCGCAATGGCTGGGCGTTTCATGCCGATTCGACTCGACACATAGCCAACACCGTCACGCGTATCCAGAGCCGAAGTCATAATCACAACTCCCTTTCCTTGCTCCTCGTAGTTATAGGCCACCTTGAGAATCTCAATCGTCTTACCAGAGTTCATGGTCCCATAACGATAATACAACTGTGCCATGCTATTATTTCACGTCCATTTCTAAATTTTTGCTACATTCTAGTATATCATAATTTTCTGAAGCTTTAAACGGCAAAATGTGGTAAAATAGAAGAAATCAAAAACTAGTGGAGGAAGCTATTATGCCATTTGTACGCATCGATTTATTTGAAGGACGCACGCTCGAGCAAAAGAAAGCTCTTGCTAAGGAAGTAACGGAAGCTGTTGTCCGTAACACTGGAGCCCCTCAATCAGCCGTTCATGTCATCATCAACGACATGCCAGAAGGAACCTACTTTCCTCAAGGGGAAATGCGCACCAAATAAACTAGCTTAAGCAGAATTGCTTAGGCTTTTTCAATCTCCAAGTAGCATCCATTGAAGAAATAGTCTAATTTTGTTACAATTTGAAGAGATGCTTGGATACATATCCTAAGAAAAGAAATACAAAAGGAAATAGTATGATTACACGTGAATTTGATACCATCGCTGCTATCTCTACTCCACTAGGTGAAGGGGCCATTGGTATTGTCCGCCTGAGCGGAACTGACAGTTTTGCCATTGCGCAAAAGATTTTTAAAGGAAAAGACTTGAGTCAGGTTGCTAGCCATACCCTTAACTACGGTCACATCGTTGACCCTTTGACTGGTAAGGTCATGGACGAGGTTATGGTTGGGGCTATGAAGTCTCCAAAGACCTTCACTCGTGAGGATATTATCGAGATTAACACCCACGGCGGGATTGCGGTAACCAATGAAATTCTCCAGCTAGCTATTCGTGAAGGAGCACGGTTGGCAGAACCTGGTGAATTTACCAAGCGCGCCTTTCTAAACGGTCGTGTGGATTTGACACAGGCTGAGGCGGTGATGGACATCATCCGTGCCAAGACTGACAAGGCTATGAATATTGCAGTCAAACAATTGGACGGTTCTCTTTCTGACCTGATTAACAATACTCGCCAAGAAATCCTCAATACACTTGCCCAAGTTGAGGTCAATATCGACTATCCTGAGTATGACGATATTGAGGAAGCTACTACCGCTGTTGTCCGTGAGAAGACTATAGAGTTTCAGCAATTGCTAACCAATCTCCTTAGAACAGCTCGTCGTGGTAAAATCCTTCGTGAGGGAATCTCAACTGCCATTATCGGCCGTCCCAACGTTGGGAAATCCAGTCTTCTCAATAATCTCCTTCGTGAAGACAAGGCTATTGTAACAGATATCGCTGGTACGACACGAGATGTTATCGAAGAATACGTCAACATTAACGGGGTTCCTCTCAAATTGATTGATACAGCCGGTATCCGGGAAACAGATGATATCGTGGAACAAATCGGTGTCGAGCGTTCGAGAAAAGCCCTCAAGGAAGCTGACTTGGTACTACTAGTGCTAAATGCTAGTGAACCACTAACAGCACAAGACAGACAACTCTTAGAAATCAGCCAAGATACTAATCGCATTATTCTGCTTAACAAAACTGATCTGCCTGAAGCGATTGAAACTTCGGAATTACCTGAAGATGTTATCCGTATTTCAGTTCTTAAAAACCAAAATATCGATAAGATCGAAGAGCGTATTAACGACCTCTTCTTTGAAAATGCTGGTTTGGTTGAGCAAGATGCTACTTACCTATCTAATGCCCGTCACATTTCCTTGATTGAAAAGGCCGTTGAAAGCCTACAAGCAGTTAATGAAGGGCTGGAACTGGGGATGCCAGTTGACTTGCTTCAAGTTGATTTAACACGAACTTGGGAAATTCTCGGAGAAATCACTGGAGATGCGGCTCCTGATGAACTTATCACCCAACTCTTTAGCCAATTCTGTTTAGGAAAATAAGAAAAATCCATGATCCTTCATTCGGTCATGGATTTTATTGTCTTTATTAGTAATCTGGTCTAAGGACACCTGTTACGGTTGCCTTAGTTGCTTCGTAGTCGCCATCTACGACAACTTTGATAATGCGTTTGGCATCTTCTTCTGGCGCTGGAACTAGAGGTAGACGAGTTGGTCCAGCTTCAAATCCCATGTAGTTCAAAACTGCCTTAACTGGAGCAGGACTTGGATAAGAGAAGAGGGCGTTGACCTTAGGAATGAATTTACGCTGAATAGCTGCCGCTTTTTTCATATCGCTTTCTGCAATGGCAGTGAACATCTCGTGCATCTCATCCCCATTTGTATGAGATGCAACTGAGATAACCCCATCTGCACCAAGGTTCATGGCATGGAAAGCATCTCCATCCTCACCAGTATAAATCAAAAATTCCTCTGGCTTGTGCTCAATCAAGTAAGCCATATTGGCCAAGCTGGTACATTCTTTAACACCGATGATATTTGGATGGTCAGCCAAACGAAGCATGGTTTCTGGAGTTAATTCCACTACCACACGCCCTGGAATGTTATAGATGATAATAGGTAAGTCAGAAGCATCTGCAATCGCTTTAAAGTGCTGGTACATTCCTTCTTGAGAAGGTTTGTTGTAGTATGGTACGATCGCAAGTCCAGCTGCGAAACCGCCAAATTCTGCGACTTCTTTGACAAACTCGATGGAGTCACGCGTATCGTTGGTACCTACACCCGCAATCAAAGGAACGCGTCCATTGACAATCTTTTGTACAGCTGCAAAGAGTTCCAACTCTTCATCGTGAGTCAAAGTTGGACTCTCAGCAGTCGTTCCAGCTAGGAGAATGCCGTCTGTGTGATGGGCCAATAAATGCTCAATCAAGGCTGGAATGGCATCAAAGTTGATGGAACCATCCTCATGGAAAGGGGTAATGAAGGCTGTGATGATTTTACACTCTTTTAAATCTTGATAAGACATGAAAACACCTCTCTATTCAAAGAAGGAGTTCATCTGAACTCCTAAACGATATGACTATTTTAATTCAAATTTCAATTCAGCTGTTGGACGAACCAATCCACGTTCGTGAAGCGTTTCTGCAATCTGAACTGAGTTCCAAGCAGCACCTTTGAGAAGGTTATCTGAAACAACCCACATGTGGATTCCTTTTTCAGCATCCAAGTCTTTACGGATACGACCAACAAAAGTATCACGCGAACCCACTGCATTGACGGCTTGAGGATAGATTTGGTGCGCTACGTCATCCTCAAGAACTGCACCTGGAAAGGCTGAGATAGCTGCTTTCACTTCTTCGATTGGGGCCACTTCTTTTGTTTCAATGTAAACAGACTCAGAGTGAGCTGACAAGACGGGAATACGCACACATGTTGCAGACACTGCGATGCTGTCATCTTCCATGATTTTCTTCGTTTCCTTGGTCATCTTCATCTCTTCGTAAGTGTAATCATTGTCAGTAAAGACATCGATTTGTGGAAGAGCGTTAAAGGCGATAGGATAGTGTTTCTTATCACCACCTGAAGGCAAGATTTCTGCATGCAAATCACGAGGATTCACACCATCGTTCAAGACTTCACGAAGTTCACGTTGTGTTTCAAGAATCGCACCCATACCAGCACCAGAGACTGCTTGGTAAGTTGAAACGATGATACGGTCCAAGCCCCATTTTTGACGAACCGGTTCAAGAGCCACCATCATTTGGATTGTTGAACAGTTAGGGCAGGCAATGATTCCGTTGTGGGCATCAAGTGCGTGAGCGTTTACTTCTGGAACAACCAAGGGTACATCTGGGTTTTGACGGAAATAAGATGTATTATCCACTACTACCGCTCCAGCTTGAACTGCGTATGGTGCATACTTAGCTGATGTCGAACCACCTGCTGAAAAGAGAGCAATATCAACACCTTCAAAAGCTGTCTCAGTCGTTTCTTCAATCGTAATATCTTGGTCTTTAAATTTCAAAGTCTTGCCTGCTGAACGTGCAGAAGCAAGTAAACGGATTTTATCAATTGGAAGTGTAGATTCTTCCAACATTTTTATCATCTGAGCTCCGACAGCACCTGTCGCGCCGACTACAGCAACTGTATATCCCATAAATAACCTCTTTCGGAATTTTCTAAAAATTTCTATAATAGATGTATTATACTACTTTTTACAGAAATTGAAAAGTATTTTTAGACTATATTTTCTGAAAACTAAAAATCCCTAGCCATTCGACCAGGGACTAAGAGGCATCTTCATGTGATGAGCAGGTTCACACAACTCATCAAGGTCCGCTCCTGCGTTATGACCTCCTTATGCTCAATAGCAGTCCGAAGACTACCTATCGACTCATCGCAACTACTATTCTACTAGATAGAGTCACTTTTGTCAACAGACAAAACTCTTTGCTTCATTTATACAAGTACATAAGAAATATCTTTAAAAAATTTGGGGCGGATTTGGGGCAGACATAACAAAAACCCTTGTAAATCAGGGCTTTTTCGTCTCTATCATGCTAATTGCCGGGATTGAACCGGCGACCTCATCCTTACCATGGATGCGCTCTGCCAACTGAGCTAAATCAGCTTACCTAAAAAGTATACTATAGTTCTATGTTCTTGTCAAGCGCTCTCTTTTAATTTTATGGAATGAAAAAAGCTAGATTTAGCAAGAATCTAGCTTATAAACTTCTTATCTTGTTAGATCGATTCGGCGTCCTAATTTTCCGATTAAAATAGCACCTACGATAAGTGATGCAAACTCACCAATTCCCGTAGAGAACCAAGTAAAGAAGAATGGAGCTTCAGCAACGATATGAAGTTCTGCTGCAATGGTAATCATTGAAATAGAGAATAGGATTGAAAAGAAGAAATGGTCTTTTCGAATCAAACCATTGAACAAATAGTCTTTCTTATACTTGCTAAAGAGCCAAACACCTAGACTAAGGAAAACTAGAGTAGAACCCCCTCCGACAAAGACATCAATCATACCAAAACTAAAGAAATTTGCAATCATACAACCAATTGTCACACCGATGATATATTTAGGATTGTAAAAAGCCAAAAAATTCATCATCTCAGAAATACGGAACTGATAAGCACCGTAGCTAATAGCATTTAGCGGTGGGGTAATGGTCAAAACCACATAGATAGCAGCAACAATAGCAATATCTGCCATGTCACGAACAGTTAAATTTTTCATGTTTTCTCCTTTGGCGGTTTCCCGCGTAAAATATGCTTGGTGAAAGAAGCTAAGCACCAAGGGTTGAGTGAATCAACCTTACAAGTATAGCACATTATATGACTTTATGCTATACTAAAATCATGAAAAATCAAATAAAAGCTTTTTTTGATAACGAGCTTCTCTCCTACTTATTTTTTGGTGGTGCTACTACTTTAGTATCTATTTTATCACGTTTGGTTATCTACTACATCAGCCGTCAGGAAATCCTAGCAACCGCAGTCGCTAATATTATCGGTATTCTTTTTGCCTTTATCACTAATGATACTTTGGTCTTTAAACAAGAGAGAAAGAATTGGGCAATCCGTTTGGCTAAATTTTTCTTAGCTCGTCTCTCTACACTTGGACTGGACGTTCTTTTAACTTATATCTTCGTTACAACCTTTCCTAATGTTATTGGCCAGTTTGTCGAATATAATATAGATAGGGTTAATACGGTTGAAACTATCCTAGCACAAATCTTGATTATTCTGCTTAATTATATTTTCAGTAAAATCTATATTTTTAAAAGGAGCAACTGATCTCCTTAAGCATCCAGGTTGCTTTTTGTCATAATTTAGGATATAATTAGTTAGAAAATTAGGAAAGGAATTTATGAAAATGTTAAAGGACCTAAAAGCATTTTTGCTTCGCGGTAATGTTGTTGACCTTGCTGTCGGTGTGATTATTGCCTCTGCTTTGGGTGCTATCGTAACTTCATTTGTTAATGATATCATCACTCCTCTTCTATTGAACCCAGCCTTGGAAGCTGCGAATGCTAACAACATCGCTGAGCTTGCATGGAATGGTGTTACATATGGCAAATTCTTGAGTGCGATTATCAACTTCCTCGTTGTGGGTACAGTTCTCTTCTTTGTTATCAAAGGTATTGAAAAAGCTCAAAACCTTACTAAGAAAGAGGAAGTGGTTGAGGAAGCACCTGCCGCTCCAACTGAACTCGAAGTTCTTCAAGAAATCAAAGCTCTTCTTGAGAAAAAATAATCGATTAAAAGGATCTAGCACAAAGCTAAATCCTTTTTTCTTTACTCTTTTGGTAACTTCCCAGCCTTTTCGAGCATTTTCTTAATTAAGTACGGCATCTTCACATTTTCACGGCCTTTTTTCTCAATGAGCTTTTTGACAAATTCTGGCATCTGAAGGTCGTCTGTCTCCTCCATAATGTCCTTGGTAGTTGCTGAAGGCGCTAACTCATCGAAGGTTTCTTCTTCTGGGAGAAAAGCTTTAAATTCCTTGTTTTCATTGGCTCTTACAGTAGCAACTAAAGCGTCAATTAAACGGCTATCCGTATTGGGCATAGGTGGACGATGGTAGGTGACACCTATTTCTTGACACAAATCATAACATTTCACATCATTATCAAACAAGACTTCGATATGCTCACTGATAAAGCTAATCGGGACAAAAATATAATGCTCTGGATGTTGCTTTTGTTCTCGTAAATATTCTAAGACATCTGGCTTGATCCAAGGAATTCCAATATCGCTTTCGCTCTGCCAAGTGTTGGTATATTGCTCGGAACTCAAACTCAGTTTTGCAGCAACTAACTTGCTATTTTCAAAAATTTGGTCGATATATGGGTCACCAAAATCCAAGGCAAAAATGGGTACACTGTGGGCTGAAAAGATGACTTTAAAACTATCTTGCTTCACTTCTTCTTTTAAAATCTTAGCAATTTCATCTGCCCAATAGTTTAAGAGCGCTTCTTCCTGATACCAGTCCTTAATGACCAAAAACTTAATTTGCTTGCTTTCTAAAAATTTCTCATAACCCATGACAGAGTAGAAAGAATAATGGGGCTCCAAAATCAAGCAAATACACTGCTCGATTCCGTCTACTTCCATCTGACCAATCACATCTGGAATAAAGGGTTTGGAAAACTTATTAGCAAAATAAACACTATACTCATTCCCCAGCCTAGCTTCTACCAATGCAACCTCTTGACGGGTAATTTTTTGCGGAGGCGTGCCACCAATTCGTACATAATTATCGTAGAGAGTTTGAATTTTGTGGTCTCGAAGTCTCACTCCACGACGAATATTTGTGAAAAAACAGCCACACCTTCAAAAGTAATCTCTTTCTGGCGAACCGAAAGTCATCGTATATTCCCCTAACTTCTGGCTTTTGTTTTTCTCTTCTTTCTATGATACAATGGAAAAAATGAATTCAAAAGGAGTTTTTATGACTTATCCGAACCTTTTAGAGCGATTTTTGACCTACGTTAAGGTCAATACGCGTTCTGATGAACACTCTACTACTACTCCAAGTACGCAAAGCCAGGTAGATTTTGCGATCAACGTTCTTATTCCCGAAATGAAACGTGTCGGTCTGCAAAATGTTTACTACCTTCCAAATGGTTTTGCTATCGGAACACTGCCTGCCAATGATCCCAGTTTGACCCGCAAGATCGGTTTCATCTCCCACATGGATACTGCTGATTTTAATGCTGAAGGCGTAAAACCGCAAGTTATTGAAAACTATGATGGCGGAGTCATCGACTTAGGTACTTCTGGTTTTAGACTAGACCCTGCTGACTTCAAGAGTCTTGAAAAATATCTAGGCCAAACGCTTATCACAACTGACGGCACGACCTTGCTGGGCGCTGATGACAAATCAGGTATTGCTGAGATTATGACCGCTATCGAATACTTGACTGCTCATCCTGAAATCAAGCATTGTGAAATTCGTGTTGGTTTTGGACCAGATGAAGAAATCGGTGTCGGTGCTAATCAGTTTGATGCAGATGACTTTGATGTTGACTTTGCCTACACTGTTGATGGTGGACCACTAGGGGAACTGCAGTACGAGACTTTCTCAGCAGCTGGTGCTGAGCTTCATTTCCAAGGACGTAATGTCCATCCTGGTACCGCCAAAGGCCAAATGGTCAATGCCCTTCAGCTGGCGATTGATTTTCATAATCAACTTCCTAAGAATGACCGGCCAGAACTGACAGATGGTTACCAAGGTTTCTATCATCTTATGGATGTTTCAGGTAGTGTCGAGGAGGCGCGTGCAAGCTATATCATTCGCGACTTTGAAAAAGCTGCCTTTGAAGCTCGTAAGGAAGCTATGCAGTCTATCGCTGACATGATGAATCAAGAGCTTGGGAATGATCGCGTGACCTTAACTCTGACAGACCAGTACTACAATATGAAAGAAGTCATTGAGAAAGATATGACACCTATTACTATTGCTAAAGCCGTTATGGAAGATTTAGGTATCACGCCTATTATTGAACCAATCCGTGGAGGGACAGACGGCTCTAAGATTTCCTTTATGGGAATCCCAACTCCTAATATCTTTGCAGGTGGTGAAAACATGCATGGACGTTTTGAATACGTTAGCCTTCAGACTATGGAGCGTGCGGTGGATACCATCATTGGCATTGTATCTTATAAAGACTAAAAAAGACGAGGTAGCTCAGCTACTTCGCCTTTCTTTTTATTCTACTGGTTTTTCTTGATTTCCGGTACTTGTTGTAGATTCTGTTGTTTCCTTTTCTGAAGTTGATTCAGCTGGTTTAGAATCTGTTGCATTACTCGGTTTGTTTTCGTCGCTGGCAGTTTCGCTATTAGATTCTGCAGTTGCTGATGTTTCAGTTTCGGTACTTGTCTTACTACTATTTGCTTCAGCATTTCTTGCTGGGGTTGCTTCTTCACCTGCGCTTGATTTTGACTTGATTTCTTCATTCAAGACCAGAATAGCTTTTGTCAATTCAAGTAAAGCGGCTTTATCTTTACTCTTAGCAGATAGCTGATCTAGTAGAGCATCAACCTTATCAAATTCTGCATCAGAACCCTTATTATTTTCTAAATATGAGTGAAGTGACATAAGAATATCGTAAAGTTTTTGATAGAGCACAAGTGTCTGAGGGTCTTGCTCAGCATTTTCCTTCTCTTGTTGAAGAGCGCTAGCGATACGAGTCAAAACATCTTTCACCTGACTATTTACTTCATCCAAGTCTGCATCAGCCTTGTTTGTAGCAGCTTTGAGATTTTCTACTTCTTCTGCCAAGGATTGTCTGATTCCTTCTTCTTGGATTTGCTCCAAGAGTTGATTTGCCTTGCTCAGGAGACTTTCTACTTGTTCCTTGCTAACATGGTTGACATGTTCTTCAGGCATAAAGTCTCCGTACAATTCTTTCAAGAAGCCATAAATAGCTGTTTTGGCACTTTGATTATCGACTTTTTCAGTATCTAGAACTGTTTGCGTTGATTTTGCAGTAGTTGGTTGAGCTTTCAAAGCTTCTTCCACTTCTTGTTTTGCCTGATAGATGCTTGGGAATAATTTGTTCAATTCCGCTGCCTTAAGGAAGGATTGAGATTGATACAAGGTCCAAGTCAACTGAGCGACTTTGTTTCGAAGTTCATCACTCAAACGACCATCATTTACGTGTTCGTAGAAATACTTGATGTATTCCACTGTTGTAACACCTGTTCGATCATTAAAGTCTTGAAGAGCTTGAAGTTGTGATTCAACCGCCACTAAAGCAGCCTCATCTTTAGCCAATTTAGCTTCTTGGAGTCGAACGAGAAGGTCTTTCTTAGGAAGGCCATAAGACTCTGTATCCAAGGTATTGATTTTATCAATCAAGGCCTGATATTTCTTATCTAAAGCACTTGTTTCAACTGGTTTAACACTTTCATCAATATGGATATATTGCTTATCAAAGAGATCCAGTGTTGCAAGATAACCTGCTGTAGAGTTAGTTGCCAGTTTCTTCATGTTTTCAGTAAACTGACCTAAAGCTAACTCAATCTGTCTTTGTTCAATAGGCTTGTCTTTGTAGATACTTCTGCTATCAGCTAGAAGTTGATCTACTTTCGCCAAGACTGCTTTCTCATCAAAAGCTCCAGGTTGATAGTTGGATTGTAGGGCTGGAATTTTGTTTTTCAAAGCCACTTCATATCCCTTCGTTTGAACCTTGATGTAGTGATTGTGGTCGCCATGAGGAATCACAAAACTACCATTTTCTACCTGCAAGCTATAAGGAGATACCCCATCTCGCAAAGCAGTGGTATAGAGTTCATTTAGGAAATCAAGTTCTGGATTGCCAGTTTGGAGAGGAATCCGAACGTGTTCTTTACGAACAGCATATGGATGGATATGAGTTGGATCGTAGGCTTGGTCTGGATTTCCAAAGACAAAGAATCCGTTTGAAATTCTAATAGCTTCAAGTGGAACTCCATAGGTCTTAGAAATATAAGCAATTTTTTCTTCATCGCTAGCATCTCTTGAGAAAGACTCTACCGTTTTAGCAAGAGGTTTTACAGGCTCTGCATCATGATGGTTTTTCAAATGATCTTGGGCCGACTTAATCTGCTCTGCTGTCAAATCTTTCTTAAAGAAGTAATGATTGTGGTCACCATGACTCATGACAAAGCCTTGCTCATCCTCACTGATGACACGATTGGCATCAAAACCGTGACCATGGTCTTCATCATGTTTGTGGCCATGATTATTTTTATCGTGTTCATCACGGGCTGGACTTGGTACTGATGGCGTTTTACTTTTCAGATGGTCTTGTGCGGCCTTAATTTGTTCAGCTGTCAAGTCCTTCTTGAAGAAATAATGATTGTGGTCACCGTGACTCATGATAAATCCTGCCGCATCCTCACTGATAACGCGATTGGCATCAAAACCATGATCATGGTCTTCATGGTGATGACCATGTGCATCTTCATCATGATCATCATCGTCATCATGGGCTGGACTTGGTGTTGCTGAGCTTGCACCTTTCAAATGATCTTGTGCGGCCTTAATTTGTTCAGCTGTCAAATCTTTCTTAAAGAAGTAATGATTGTGGTCGCCATGAGTCATGACAAAACCTTCTGAATCTTCACTTATAATTCGATTGGCATCGAAACCATGACCATCTTCTTCCTCGTGGTGGACATGTGGTGACGGATTACTTAATACAGAACTAGAAGAACTTCCTCCCTCTTCCGTGTTAGAGTGTGATGGAGGATTGTTTAGAGATGACTTAGGAATATAATGATAGTGGTCACCATGTCTTACTATATAAGCATCACCTGTATCTCTGACAATGTCATTAGGATTAAAGACATAACCATCATCTGCTGCGGTAACACCATTATTCGGTGTCACTGACAAAGGTTGACTGAGAGCTGTAGTATTCCCTGATAAATATGCTTTTGCAGCTGCTAATTCACCTGCCGACAAGTCGCTCTTAGGAATGAAATGATAGTGACCACCATGTGGTACTATATAACCATCACCTGTGTCTTTAATGATATCTGAAGCGTTAAAGACATAACCATCATCTGTTGTATAGCGTCCCTGAGACCTTGCTACAGCAACATTAGAGTTGACCTTCTCATTATCTTTGACATGTTCTTGTTTTTGACGGTTGATTTCATCCTTAGTTCGAACATTATCAGCATGAGCTGCATCTTTCAGGTAGACATAATATTTTCCATCTACCTTGATGATATACCCTCCCTTGACTTCATTGACAATATCTCCATCCTTAAGTTGGTAGTTTGGATCCTTCATCAAAAGTTCTTCACTGAAAATCGCATCAAAAGGAACTTTCCCATTGTAATAATGGAAATGATCACCGTGTGAAGTCACATAACCTTGATCTGTAATTTTCACGACAATTTGTTCTGCCTGAATATCTTCTTTTTTGCTAACTTGATCTGGTGTCTGAGTCTCTGTTTTTTGAGAGTCTTGTTTACCATCAACATAAGATACACGATTTGTATCTTTTTTTTCTTCTACCTGGTGTTGATTCAGCGCATAGATGCAAAGACTTAGGGAAAGGACTAAAGCCGATCCCGCCGCAAGATACTTTTTCTTAATTTTCATAATTTCCTCATTTCAATTCTTCTGCAAGAACATTTATATTTTCTTCTAGATTTTCTAAGTAAGTTTTGTCATTTTTGGGGTCTGCTTCCAAAGGATTCAGTGTTTTCAGACTAACTCCTGTTGATTTGATCAAGGTTTCAGCAACTTTAGAGGAAGCATTGCTCTCAGTAAAGATGGTTTTGACCTTATAGGTTTTTACAAATTCTTGGATTTCTGTCAACTGTCTCGGACTCGGCTCTTGTTCTGGAGAAATACCAGCAATTCCAAGTTGTTTCAATCCAAAACGTTTAGCCATGTAAGAAAAGGCTGTGTGTTGCGTAACAAAGGTCTTTTGACTCGCTTTTTCAAAAATAGGCTGGAATTTCTTAGTCAATTCCTGAGCTTTTTTGATAAAGGCTTGAGCATTTTTTTGGTAAGTTTCTTTGTGCTCACTATCAACCTCTGAAAGTTTGTCCGCAATAATCTGTGCTTCTTCGCCTGCTTTTTCAGGATCTAACCAAGTGTGCGGGTCGTAAAGTGTTTTTTCATCAATACCGTCACCAGCTTCTACATCTTCCAAACCTGGTACACGCTCCAAGGTCATCCCTTCAGACGCTTCTAAAACCTTAACTTTTGAATTTTTCAAGTTAGGATCTAGACTTCCAGCCCAAGATTCGAGCGTATGAGAATGGTAGACAAAAACATCCGCATCATAAATGGCAGCAATGTCATTTGCTGACGGTTCAAAGGAGTGAATCCCACTACTTGACTGAATCATCCGTACGTCATTCAAGTCACCTGATACCTCTTTGACCATGGCATAGATTGGGTAAAAACTTGTTACAATCTTCATTCCTTTTGCTTCTTGTTTTTCTTTTTGGCTACATGCTCCTAAGACAAGAACCAACAGACCTGCCATTAATAATAGAAATGTTCTTTTTTTCATCATTACTCCTTAACTAGTATTTAACCATTTAATTAACTAGTAAATAGTTTATCTTTATTTACATTATATGTCAAGTTATTTTGCACATTTTCATGAAAAAAATGAGAACTAGAACTCACATTCTGCTCTCATTTTTCGATTTTATCTTTTCTAGCTCTCCTATCCTGTTTTTAGGAGTTAGAAAATGTTGCTACGACTACTTACTCTCCCTTAACAAAGCCAATAATTTTTCAGCTTCTGCCATAATAGTATTGTTGTCTTGGGCGCCAAATAGCAAGTTATTCTTTAATCCCGTGAGAGTTTCTTTGGCATTAGACTTGATAATTGGATCTTGGATTTTTCCAAGTAAATCTTC
The DNA here is from genome assembly GCA_019458035.2 of Streptococcus oralis. Classification (GTDB taxonomy): domain Bacteria; phylum Bacillota; class Bacilli; order Lactobacillales; family Streptococcaceae; genus Streptococcus; species Streptococcus oralis_BP. The sequence continues at coordinate 645,465 of CP185271.1, read as the reverse complement.
AGCCTCTCTCAGTTTTTCTTCAACCTTTTCAGTATCAACCTGAGGTTCTTCTGATTCCTCTGGCGATTCTTTTTCTGGCTCCTCAGTTGGTTTTGGAGACTCTGGTTTCTCACTCTGAGGTTTCTCTTCGCGAGGTTTTTCTTCCTCAGGTTTTTCTGTCCGAGGTTTCTCTACTGATGGTTTTTCCGTATGATTGTTATCAGCTTGACCATTTTGGTTTCTTTGAACATGGTCACTTGCATTTCCCCAACCACTATCTGAATGCGGACGTTCGTTTGGATGTTCGACATAGTACTTCACAGTCGCAAAGAGATCCTCTAAAGTATAGCCCTTAGGAGCCTCATAAAGACCTTCGTCAAACCACTCAAATTTGATGTTATGGTAATGGTCGTAATGAGGTATAATCAAACTTCCATTTTTGACTTCCACAGTATGTTGGAGATTGTAAGGCATACGATCAAGTGGCACCTTCTTAGCTGCTTTTACTCGATTGTAGATAGCTTCTGCTCCCTTAGCCTCAGTATTTCCTGAACCTTGGTGATCTGTTGAAGGAGGTGTCAAACCTTTCTCTTTAGCATAAGCCTTGGCTGCTGCTCTTTCAGCTTCAGACAAACTATCTTTCTTAATCCAATGACTGTGGGTCATATGCGGAGTTACATAGGCATCCCCCTCATCACTGGTGATATCACGAGGATCAAAGATATAACCGTCTTCTGTTGTATACTTGCCCGCCAACTTGGCTACTTGAATCTCATCATCAGTGTAGGCAAGTTGCGCATTTGGTTTTCCTAAACGTTCTGGATGACGAATCGGTGCTAAGAAGGCAAGAATATCATCCACTAACTTGACTTTATCACTTGAGACATCATTGAGACGTTCCAACAGTTTATCCAAAGCCTCAAAATCAACTTGTCGACCTTTATTATCAAGTAAGTCCTGATGAATTCTTGCTAGTAAATCATAAGCCTTATTGTAAAATCCTCGATCACCAGATGGGAGATTGGTTTTCTTAGCTCCGAGCTTATGAGACAAACTTTCTTGCTTGTCTAGTTTACTATCAATAGCTGCAGTAGTTTCAGCTGATAATTCCTTGGCAGGAATATAACGAGATGTTCCATTCTCCTCAAATACATAACCATCATCTACTTTTCGAATCACCTGTTTAACTAATTTTTCATCAATTGGATTGCTTGGAGTTGGTTGAGGAGTTGGTTGAGGAGTTGGTGCAGGTTGCGGGCTTGGACTAGGTTCCGGAGTCGGTTGTGGACTTGGTTGTTCTGGTCTTGAATCTGGCACCCTATGGTCCGAACTGTACTGAAGAGGAATAATACGAGCGATTCGTTCTTCCAATTCAGACATCTGTGAATAAGGGATGAAATGGTAATGATTCCCATGAGGCACAGCAACTCCTCTAGCTGTTCGACTTGTAATCTGTGCTGGGTCGAAAACGAGGCCATCAGATTCCACATGTCGTTGGCTGAGTGGCAAGGCGTAAAGTTGTTTCAGAAGGCTATCAATATCCTCATCACTCTGACTTGCTTGGTTATCGTCGCTACTGTTGTTAGCTGTGTTCGTGTTCGTATAGCTGTTGCTTTGATTATTATAGGATGGAGTCCATCTATCTACATCGCTGCTAGCACTGTTGTTATTGCTACGGCGATAAGTAGGCGTATTCGATTGACCACTTCTACCAGATAGAAAGGCTTCTGCTGCAGCCAATTCGCTGGCTGATAACTCACTTTTAGGAATGTAATGATAATGGTCGCCATGAGGAACGATGTAAGCATCACCAGTATCTTCAATGATATCAGAGGCATTAAAGATGTAGCCATCATCCGTGGTGTAGCGTCCTTGTGAACGTGCCAAGGCTACCGCACCATCATTTGCTGAAGTTCCTCCTTCACGATGCTGACTATGCTCTTGTTTTTGTCGATTGATTTCTTCTTTTGTACGGACATTATCCGCATGGGCTGCATCCTTAAGGTAAACATAGTATTTTCCATCTACCTTGATAACATAACCGCCCTTGATTTCACTGACAATATCCTCGTCCTTGAGCTGGTAGTTTGGATCCTTCATCAGCAACTCTTCACTGATGATGGCATCATAAGGAACCTTGCCATTGTAATAATGATAGTGGTCACCATGTGAAGTGACATAGCCCTGGTCTGTTATCTTGATGACGATTTGTTCAGCATTGATACCTTCTTTTTTACTAACCTCATCAGGAGTTAGATTCTCCGTTTTTTGCGCTGCTTGTTTTCCATCAACGTAAGACACACGGTTATTTTCTTTGACCGTTCTAGCTTGATACAGTCCCAACTCATAAGAACAAACACTTAAAATTAAAGCTGCCGCAGAACCAGCTAGATATTTTTTATTAATTTTCATCGAAACTCTCTTTCTTTTTGATATTTCTAGTTGCAATTCATTTCTAAATTGCAGAAACTCCTCTCTAAAAGTTAACTGGTTAATAGTTTACTCCTAAATTTGGAACTTGTCAAGAATTTTATGAACCAGTTAACGATTTTTTTGTTTTCTACACTATCTTCTATCTGGACAGTCTGATTTGAGAATCCTATATTGAAAATCAATCACCAAATTTTTAAAACAAAAAATCCCTGCAACTGAGTTGCAAGGACCTTTCAATTAATCAAAGTCAACGTATTCTTTTTGAAGTTCAAGAACTTCTTCCATTGTTGAGCATTCTGTAAGGGCACGGTTAGCGTACTCTTCCATCTTAGCAGTGTCCAATTTCTTCATCAAGCTACGTGTACGAAGTACAGATGTTGCTGACATAGAGAATTCATCCAAGCCCATTCCGACAAGAAGTGGAACAGCTTTTTGGTCACCAGCCATCTCACCACACATACCAGCCCATTTACCTTCAGCGTGTGCTGCCTTGATAACGTTGTTGATCAAGCGAAGGATTGATGGGTTATATGGTTGGTAAAGGTATGAAACTTGCTCATTCATACGGTCTGCCGCCATTGAGTATTGGATCAAGTCGTTTGTACCAATTGACATGAAGTCTACTTCTTTTGCAAATTGGTCTGCAAGCATAGCTGCTGCAGGGATTTCAATCATGATACCAACTTGGATATCATCCGCAACTGCAACACCTTCAGCAAGAAGGTTTGCTTTTTCTTCTTCATAAACTGCTTTAGCTGCACGGAATTCTTTCAAGAGCGCAACCATTGGGAACATGATACGCAATTGACCATGAACAGAAGCACGAAGAAGGGCACGGATTTGTGTACGGAACATTGCATCTCCAGTTTCAGAAATAGAGATACGAATGGCACGGAATCCAAGGAATGGGTTCATTTCGTGTGGCATATCGAAGTAAGGAAGTTCCTTATCACCACCGATATCCATTGTACGAACAACTACTGGTTTACCATTCATTCCCTCAAGAACAGCCTTGTATGCTTCATACTGCTCGTCTTCTGTTGGGAAGTCTTGAGAATCCATGTACAAGAACTCTGTACGGTAAAGACCAACAGCTTCGGCACCGTTGGCATTGACACCTTCCACGTCTTTTGGAGTACCGATATTAGCAGCCAATTCAAAGTGTTTACCATCAGCAGTCACTGTTTGAGCATCTTTCAAAAGTGCCCATTCAGCTTTTTGCTTCGCATAAGCTTCACCAGCAGCCTTGAATTCTGCCGCTTGCTCATCAGTTGGGTTGATAATCACTTCACCTGTGATACCGTTAACGGCAAGGATATCACCATCTTTAACAATTTCAGTGATGTTGTTTGTACCCAATACTGCTGCAATTTCAAGCGTACGCGCCATGATAGCTGAGTGGCTTGTACGTCCACCAATGTTGGTTACAAAAGCTTTTACAAAGTTTTTGTCCAATTGAGCTGTATCTGAAGGAGTCAAGTCATGCGCAATCACGATTACTTCTTCATTGATAGAAGCTGGGTTTGGCAATTTTTTACCAAGAAGATTTGCCAATACACGTTTTGTCACGTCGCGGATATCCGCTGCACGTTCTTTCATGTATGGGTTGTCTTCCATGCCTTCAAAGATAGTGATAAACATGTCTGTCACTTCTTTCAGACCTGCTTCTGCATTCACTTTCTTCGCACGGATTGTCTCCTTGATTTGGCTGATCATTTCTGGGTCAGCAAGAACCATTAAGTGAGCGTCAAAAACTTGAGCAGCTTCTTCACCAAGCGTACCTACTGCTTTCTCACGAATAACAGAAAGCTCGTCTTGTGATGCTTTTAGAGCGGCATCAAGGCGAGCTTCTTCTGCGTTTGTATCTTCGACTGTAATAGTCTCAAATGACAAATCCGGTTGAACGAGTAGATATGCTTTTGCAACTGCAACACCGTCAGATGCTGCGATTCCTTTAAGCATTTCTGTCATTTTCCTTATGCCAATCCTTCTTTTTCCATAGTTTCAGTGATAGCAGCGATTGCGTCGTCAGCATCTGCACCTTCAGCTGAAATTGTAACGTCAGCACCTTGGCCAACACCAAGACTCATAACACCCATGATAGATTTAAGGTTTACTGATTTACCTTTGTATTCAAGAGTGATATCTGAAGCAAATTTGCTAGCTGTTTGAACCAACAATGTTGCTGGACGTGCGTGAATACCTGTTTCTGCCACTACGTGGAAATCTTTAGAAGCCATAGTTTGACTCTCCTTTAGTTATTTCTTTTTTGGATTATATGTGATAACCCTTACAAGACTGTATTATATCACCTTCTAGATAATTTTTCAAGTGTTTTATGGACTTTTACTGAAAATGAAATTGCTTCTTTTTCTATCGTACAGGTACTATGGGAAATTTAGGCACTAATTATTAAAAGAATATTACCCTCAAAATTCCAATTATCAAAGCTATTTTTTCTTAATATCAATCAGAAGATAATCCTAGTAAACAATGAAAAAATAATACTATTTAGTCATAATTGATATAACTCAGCAAATCTATTATTTGAAAAGGCTTCATCAAATACTGAGATTCTAAAACCTACTCTTACCATCAACAGTAGAGAATTTATCCAATTTGCTACTTAAAGTAAAATAAGCTTGTAGCACCTAACAGTAAAAAGGTAGATATATCTAAGTGGTATAAGTAGAACTAAAACTTTGATTGATTCCATTCAAATAAAGTATCCAACCAATCAAAAACGACATTATGGGAGAGCCTTAAATTATTGACTTGGCAATGAGCGTCCGCACCACTTTCCGCCTCAAATACTTGAAGTTTAGTTTGCTGATTTTTAGATTTAAGTGATTCATAAATCACCTTGGTTTGATGCTGCAGTTCAGCACCCTCACCCTTTCCCATGATAAACAGGCATGGGCATTGAATTTTTTGATAATCCACAATCTTTGCATGGTTAAATACATCATCAATAGCACTCTTAAAATCAGAAGTACCAAACTGCCATGCATACTTTTTAAGATTCAAATTTGCTGATTCATTCAAATTTCCAGCGAATTTTAAAATGGCATTTATTAACCAACTAGGTGCTTTCAAACTTGATCCAAATTCTTTTCTGAAAAGTTCTGCAACGTCGTAAATAGGGGTACTAGCAATCCAAGCATGAATTCTTGGATCCTTTTCAACAGCTTGTGCGGTAAAATATCCCCCTCCGCTGACACCATAAATGGCTAAATCATTTAGTTTAGGATTTCTATTTTCCAACCAGTCTATGCATAATGAAATTGGAATAGAGGCATCCACATCAAAGACCAGCCCTCTACTAGGATTGCTCCCTTGACCGGGAAGGTCAACCATTAAAACATTATAATTTCGTATCCATCCAGGATATCCTGCAAAGTAAAATAAATCTTCGCGATAAGTATCACCTCCACCAATCATGATTAGCGTTGGGCAATTATCGCCGCTATGAAGATAATAACCAGGCAAGTAAGAACCCTGATAGGTAATAGTTAATTTTTCAATCGGTGCACCTAGTGAATGAATTGCACTAGAAAACACCTTCTCCATTTGACGAACGGTCGGTAAATACTCTTCAGAAAATGGATCGGTAAATTGGATTGCCGAGCGAAGTGAGTAGGTCTGTGCAAGATAATACTGCGCCTTTGTTTGTTCACTCAACCCTGAATTACTTGCTTCTTGTTCAAGGTAGTTTACATGCGATAAAAATACATTTTTCCAGTCATCAGGCTTTGGTGAGTTCCCCAATCTTTGAGCAAGATAATAAAGCTCTCCATGAGAGAAACCAAAAATTTCACCGATTCCTAACAACCAATTGAAGAAAAAATCCGTATCACCATTCTTAAAAAATATTTGAGTCGATTGCCGTTTTAAAATAACATCATTTTCTTTCACCACGCGCCTCCTAATTCTGTATTCTTTCATTCATTTAATCTAATTATAATCTGATAACATTCTCTATCAAACAAAAGTATCCAGATATCCATTTTTTAATCTTATAATCACAGATAGTGTATCACATAAAATGAACTTTTTCAAACATTGTATTTATATACTCCTTATGAAAGGATACGAAACTCATAAGTATCCTATATAAAATTAACCAATGATCCATTTTTATGAATACATCATAATCTGTCATTTCCATTTTGGTTATATTTTATATATTCTAATACAAATATTGGGACATCTTGTGTAGAAAATTTCTTTTTTCGTAAATATTACAGTTTCTATTTTGTTAAAGTATTATCTCAGCTATACTTATTACTGTTCTTACGATTTTTGCTATTTTCTTCGTTTTCCTTTCTGATAACTTGCTGAAAATCTTCTACTTATATTGCCAATATACAGTATGTAGTTTTTTTATTTTGAGAAAGTTTGACAGTTCAACGGAAATCAAAATTTATGTTTTCGAAAACACTATATCTTGTGTTTTGATTTTAAAACCGTAACTTTTTGGCACAAGATTTAGTTTAAAAAGTTTGACAAAGTTTTTTTTTCTGATATACTAATAAAGTAATCTATTTTGAAAGAGGAGTTACGAAAATGGTAACGGTTTATTCTAAAAATAATTGTGTACAATGTAAAATGACCAAACGTTTCTTGGATAGCAACAACGTGGCTTATCGTGAGATCAATCTTGACGAGCAACCTGAGTACGTCGATCAAGTTAAAGAGCTCGGTTTCAGCGCTGCTCCTGTCATCCAAACACCAACTGAAGTCTTTTCAGGTTTCCAACCAGGAAAACTGAAACAATTAGCATAATCTTAGTAAATCATCCAGAAGAAACTCGCTTCTAGGGCTAACTTAGAGGCCTTTCTTTTGTAATCAGGTTAGATAAGGAAAATTTTATGGGATTAAAACATCTTGAAGACGTGACTTACTTCCGTCTCAATAACGAAATCAACCGTCCTGTCAATGGACAAATCATGCTTCATAAAGATAAGGAAGCCTTGGATGCTTTCTTTAAAGAAAATGTAGTTCCAAACACTATGGTTTTTGATTCAATTACTGATAAAATCAACTACCTTATTGAACATAACTACATCGAAACTGCATTTCTCAAGAAATACCGTCCAGAGTTTTTGGAAGAATTGCATCAATTTATCAAGGACCAAAACTTCCAATTCAAGTCGTTTATGGCAGCCTATAAGTTTTACAATCAATATGCCTTGAAGACTAATGACGGTGAATATTACCTTGAAAGCATGGAAGACCGTGTCTTCTTTAATGCACTTTATTTTGCTGACGGGGATGAAGCGATTGCGACTGATATTGCCAATGAAATCATCCACCAACGCTACCAACCAGCTACTCCTTCCTTTTTGAACGCAGGTCGTGCTCGTCGTGGGGAATTGGTATCTTGTTTCTTGATCCAAGTAACTGATGACATGAACTCTATCGGACGTTCTATCAACTCAGCCCTTCAACTTTCACGTATCGGTGGTGGTGTGGGAATTTCCCTCAGCAACCTTCGTGAAGCCGGAGCTCCTATCAAAGGTTATGAAGGTGCAGCTTCTGGTGTCGTACCAGTTATGAAACTCTTCGAAGACAGCTTCTCTTACTCAAACCAATTGGGTCAACGTCAAGGTGCTGGTGTAGTCTACCTTAACGTCTTTCACCCAGATATCATCGCTTTCCTTTCAACTAAGAAAGAAAATGCCGATGAAAAAGTTCGTGTAAAGACCCTTTCACTTGGTGTTGTAGTACCAGATAAATTCTACGAATTGGCTCGTAAAAATGAAGAAATGTATCTCTTTAGCCCTTACTCCGTAGAGCTTGAATATGGGGTGCCGTTCAACTACATCGACATCACTGAAAAATATGATGAATTGGTCGCAAATCCAAATATCCGCAAGACAAAAATCAAGGCGCGTGACTTGGAAACTGAAATCTCTAAATTGCAACAAGAATCTGGTTACCCTTATATCGTCAACATTGATACAGCCAACCGTGCTAATCCAGTAGATGGTAAGATTATCATGAGTAACTTGTGTTCTGAGATTCTTCAAGTTCAAAAACCAAGCTTGATCAACGATGCTCAAGAATTCCTTCAAATGGGAACAGACGTTTCATGTAACCTTGGATCAACCAACGTGGTCAACATGATGACTTCACCTGACTTTGGTCGTTCTATCCGTGCGATGGTTCGTGCTTTGACTTTCGTTACAGATAGTTCACACATCGTAGCTGTCCCTACTATCGACCACGGAAACAGTTTGGCTCACACCTTTGGTCTTGGTGCCATGGGACTTCATAGTTACCTTGCCCAACAACTGATTGAGTACGGATCAGCTGAGTCAATTGAATTTACAAGCATCTACTTTATGCTTATGAACTACTGGACCTTGGTGGAATCAAACAATATAGCGCGCGAACGTGGTATCACCTTCCACAACTTTGAAAAATCAGACTATGCTAACGGAAGCTACTTTGACAAGTATGTGACAGGCGAGTTTGTTCCAAAATCAGACCGTGTTAAAGAACTCTTTAAAGATGTCTTTATTCCAAGCGCTGCTGACTGGGCTGAACTTCGCGAAAAGGTTCAAGCAGATGGTCTTTACCACCAAAACCGCCTTGCTGTAGCTCCAAATGGTTCGATCAGCTACATCAACGACGTTTCTGCTTCTATCCACCCGATTACGCAACGTATCGAAGAACGTCAGGAAAAGAAAATTGGTAAAATCTACTACCCAGCTGCTGGTTTGTCGACAGAAACCATTCCATACTACACTTCTGCCTACGACATGGATATGCGTAAGGTAATCGATGTATACGCGGCTGCAACTGAACACGTGGACCAAGGACTTTCACTCACCCTCTTCATGCGTAGTGACATTCCAAAAGGTCTTTACGAATGGAAGAAAGAAAACAAACAAACGACACGTGACTTATCCATCCTTCGTAACTATGCCTTTAACAAGGGTATCAAGTCTATCTACTACGTCCGTACCTTTACAGACGACGGTGGGGAAGTTGGTGCTAACCAATGTGAAAGCTGTGTGATTTAATTTTAGTCAAAGGCAACCACATTTTCTCAGATTACTGATTAAGTTACCCGCCAGACAAAACTTGATAAGTATCTTAAATACTATGAAAAACCAAAAAGTCGGTCTTCCGACTTTTTGTGCGATACTCTTCTCAGACTATGATAAAATAGAGATGATTCGACAATCGCATTATTACATACAGAAAGAGATTTCAAATGGAAACTTACTACAAAGCCATTAACTGGAATGCCATCGAAGATGTCATCGACAAATCAACTTGGGAAAAGCTGACGGAGCAATTCTGGCTCGATACGCGTATCCCCTTGTCAAATGACCTAGACGACTGGAGAAAATTATCAAACAAAGAAAAAGACTTGGTAGGAAAAGTCTTTGGTGGTTTGACACTTTTGGATACCATGCAATCTGAAACAGGGGTTCAAGCTCTTCGCGCAGACATCCGTACACCGCATGAGGAAGCTGTTTTCAACAACATCCAATTTATGGAATCTGTCCACGCAAAATCTTACTCTTCTATCTTTTCAACCTTGAATACCAAGGCTGAAATTGAAGAAATCTTTGAATGGACCAACACTAATCCCTACCTACAAAGAAAAGCGGAAATTATCAATGAAATCTATCTCAATGGTAGCCCACTAGAAAAGAAAGTTGCCAGCGTTTTCCTTGAAACCTTCCTCTTCTACTCTGGTTTCTTTACACCACTTTACTATCTCGGTAACAACAAACTGGCCAATGTTGCGGAAATCATCAAACTGATCATTCGTGATGAGTCTGTTCACGGAACCTACATTGGTTACAAATTCCAACTTGGTTTCAATGAATTACCTGAAGAAGAGCAAGAAAAGCTCAAAGAATGGATGTACGACCTGCTCTACACTCTCTACGAGAACGAAGAGGGCTATACAGAAAGCCTCTATGACGGTGTTGGCTGGACTGAGGAAGTTAAAACCTTCCTTCGTTACAATGCCAATAAGGCGCTTATGAACCTAGGACAAGATCCGCTCTTCCCAGATTCAGCTGATGATGTCAATCCTATCGTCATGAACGGAATCTCAACAGGAACTTCTAACCACGACTTCTTCTCTCAAGTCGGAAATGGATACCTCCTTGGTGAAGTTGAAGCCATGCAAGACGAGGATTACAACTACGGTTTGGACTAATTTGACCAATCATTCAAAATATCATGGTTTGTTTAAAATAACCATGATATTTTTGTTTTTGTTTTTGTTTTCTTTTGTTTTTTTCTATTTGATTGATTGAGCGTTTTATGGTAAGATAATAATAGTAGAAATCGAGGTGATAAGGATGCTAAAGCAAGAAAAACTAGATAGTATTCTAGAAGCAGTAAACACAAAAGGCACTATTACTGTAAAAGAGATTATGGAGAGTCTTGATGTGTCAGATATGACAGCTCGCCGCTACTTACAAGAACTAGCAGATAAGGATTTGCTGGTACGCGTGCATGGTGGGGCTGAAAAACTTCGTACAGGTTCTCTCTTAAACAACGAACGCTCAAACGTTGAAAAACAAGGATTGCAGATTGCTGAAAAACAAGAAATTAGTCGTTTTGCAGGTCATTTGATTGATGAGGGTGAAACCATTTTTATCGGCCCAGGAACAACCTTGGAGTGTTTTGCTCGTGAGCTCCCAATTGATAATATTCGTGTTGTAACAAACAGTCTTCCTATTTTTCTCATCCTAAACGAACGAAAACTAACAGATTTGATCTTGATTGGCGGAAATTATCGCTCTATCACTGGTGCTTTTGTGGGGACACTTACCTTGCAGGATTTGACCAACCTTCAGTTCTCTAAGGCTTTTGTTAGCTGTAATGGTATCAAAGATAAGACTATTGCTACTTTCAGCGAGGAAGAGGGGGAGGTACAACGTATCGCCTTGAATAATGCCAATAAAAAATACTTACTGGCAGACCACAGCAAGTTTAATAAGTTTGATTTTTACACCTTCTACAATATCTCAGAGATTGATATCATCGTTTCAGATTCCAAACTGAGTCAGGAGACATTTGAAGATCTGTCGAAACAAACAACCATTCTTTTATCAAAACCATAAAACTATCCCCACCGATTGGTGGGGATTTTTTGTTGAATTTTAATCAATAAGTTGTGTCTCAGCTAGTTTCTTGTACCAGTGAGCCGATTTCTTTGGATAGCGCTCCTGGGTTTCAAAATCAACATAGAAGAGGCCGTAACGCTTTTCGTAACCATTTGACCAAGAAAAGACATCCATCAGAGACCAGATAAAGTAGCCTTTGACATTGGCTCCATCAGAGATTGCATCTGCAATCACTTCCATATGTTTCTTAACATAATCAATCCGTCCATCATCGTAGACTGTCCCATCCACAAACTCATCTTTGTATCCGAGACCATTCTCTGTGATGTAGATTTTCTTGTAATTTGGGTAATCTTTCTTCACGCGCATGATTTGATCATACAAACCTTGAGGATAGATAATCCAGTCCCAGTCCGTACGTGGGACATAGTCAGGCGCTACTCGACGTCCAACTCCCTTAATCTGATATTTAGAACTTCCTTTTTCACCCTTACCGTTGTGAATGATTTCTGTTTCGCCATCAAAGGCTTGCATCCAATCACTCATATAGTAGTTAATTCCAAGGAAGTCATTCAAGTCTTTTGCAGCTTCTAGGACTGCGAAGTCTTCTTCACGCAGATCTAAACTTCCACCATTGACTGCTAAGATATGGTTGACACCTTCCATTGTTTCTTCGGAATATCGTCCTAGATAAGTCGCATCCAAAATAAATTTATTGTGAATGATATCTTCTAACTCGGCTGCACGAACATCTGCTGGATTATCTGGATCCAGAGGATACTTAGTAGGCAGTGCATGAACCACACCAATTTCACCCTTATATCCCTTATCCTTGAAAAGTTTTACTGCACGCGCATGCGACACCATCATATTGTGATGAGATTGGAAGACTTTGGCAAGGTCGTACTGAATACCTGGAGGGAATTTCCCAACCAAATACTGGCCATCCCCTATCGGCCCAATTTCATTAAAGGTTGTCCAAAAGTTAACTTCAGGAAATTCTTCAAAACAGAAGGCCGCATAATCCACAAAGTGATCAATGTTTTCTCTATTCAGGAAATCTCCGTTTGAATGAAGTGCTTCTGGTGTATCAAAGTGATGGAGGGTCACGAAGGGCTCAACATGCCGTTTGTGGCACTCTGCAAATAGATTATGATAGAACTCAACCCCCTTGTCATTAACCTTCCCATAACCAGTTGGAAAGATACGTGACCAAGCGATTGAAATACGGATACCATTGACACCATATTCTTCTGCAAGTTTGAGGTCAACTGGGTATTTGTGATAGAAATCACTGGCTGGTTCAGCAGTGTACCAGTAGTTATCTTTGAGGTATTTGTCCCAGGCGACTGGCCCTTTACCATCAGTATGTGTAGCACCTTCTGCTTGGTAGGCTGCTGTTGCTCCGCCAAAAATAAAGTCTTTTGGAAGTGTTTTTGTCATTTGATTCACCTTTCAAGAAATAGAAATGAGATGGGGATATAGTTGGGAGGAGTTCCTCCATCTCACTTCTTCGCTATTTACATTTTATTCTTCGAACTGCGCTTGAACAAAGGCAAGAGCGCCTTTTCCATCGCGAGTCAGTTTAATGTATTGGCCACCTTCTGTCTTAGCAAGTTTGATACCAAGTTTGTCGGTTTCGGCCTTCATGTCTTCAAAGTTTGAAGCAACTTGAGGAGCAAGGATAACCAGATCAAACTCAGGCAACATTTCACGGTGAGCACCATAGCCACCAGCTGCTGCTTTAACAGGAACTTTGTACTCTGCAGCTGCTTTGTTTAGAGCATTTGCAAGGAGACCACTTGTACCTCCTCCTGCACAGAGAACGAGAACATTTGTTTCTTCTGTGATTGTGTTTTGCGCTGCTTCTACACCTGCTTTTTCAAGAATAGCATCTGCTTTGGCAGTATTGAAGTTTGCTGCTACTTTTTCTTTCAATTCATCATTGGCTTTACCTGAACGCTCTTCTTCAAGAATTTGTTCATCATAAACCTTGAGGAATGGATAGTAAATGGCTACGTCAACAAGGATTAACAAAGCAGCAAGTACAAATGACAAGAATTGGAAGTTTGTACCGAGAACAATACCGAGCGGACCTGGTGTTGTCCAAGGAAGGTTGGCAGTAAATGAGTTCATGCCAAGCGTCTCAATGAAGAATTTAAAGATCCATACGTTGGCAATTGGCGCAAAGATGAAAGGAATAAAGAAGATTGGGTTCAAGACAAGCGGTGCACCAAACAGAATTGGTTCGTTCACACCAAAGAAGGTTGGTACTACTGACGCGCGCCCGATTGCACGGTTACGTTTTGATTTGGTCAACCACATGAACATGAATGGAACAACCAGTGTCGCACCAGTACCACCCATGGTAACGATAAACATTTGTGTACCAGAAGTAAGGATCTTATCTGCATGCATCCCTTGTTGGAGAAGGTTCAAGTTGACCTCGGCATTTGCATAGGTAATCGCTGCGATTGCTGGTTCAACGATAGATGGACCATGGATACCAACAAACCAGAAGAAGGCAAAGGCACCAAATATAATCGTAATACCTAGATAACCATCAGCAGCAGAGAATAATGGTGCAAAGAATTTACCGATTGATTCAGCTACGCTTGCACCCACAAAATGACGAGCTAGTAAATCAAGAGCATAAAGAGAAACAACTGATAGAGTGAATGGAATCACATCTTTAAAGACTTGTGAAATATTTGGTGGAACTTCGTCAGGCATACGAATAGTGACGTTGTTCTTAACACAAACCTTATAGATGGCTACAGTAACAAAGGCAGCAAGGAAGGCTGAAAGCAAACCTTTTGTCCCCAAGAATCCAGTAGCTAGGCCATTTTCGATAGGATCAGCTGCCAACATCAACAAACCAACAATTGCTGCCAACAATGTTGACATATAGTTGATTTGATTGGTTTTCTCCATGCTACGGTTTACTGAGTCGGTCAATGACTTAGCTGTTGTACCAGCTACCAAGAGAGCTAGAATCCCCATTGAATAGCTATAAGGTTTCATGAGGAGATTAACAACATCATCAGACCATTTAAAGCCCCATGAGTTTGGTACAAAAGCAATCAAGATAAAGATACTTGAGAAGAGAATAACAGGCATACCTGCAATGAAACCATCACGAATAGCACGAAGATAGATATTACGAGACAGTTTTTCAAAGAAAGGCTTTCCTTTCTCAATAAATGCAATTAATTTATTCATTACTTAACTCCTCTCTTATAGAGTTCGATTAAATGGTGCATCAAATCTTTTAACAAGATAGTTGTCATCAAGTGGTCTTGGCCATGCATCATGGTTACACTATAGGCCAAATCTTCACCAGCTGCCTCCTTAGTCAAAAGGCTTGTTTGCGCGTGGTGTGCCTCAGCGATGCAACCACCAGCTTCCTCTACGAGAGTATCAGCTTTCGCAAAATCGCCAGCTTCAGCAGCTTTCAAGGCTTCCAATAGTTTTGAACGAGCATCGCCAGCATAGGCTACGATTTCAAAACCTAACAATGTTACTTCTTCTCTATTCATGATAGAATTCTCCTTATGTATTTTTAATTAAATTTTTATGACAATAAACGTTGGATATGTAGAACTAGATAAACTCGTTCACTTCTATACAAATCAAGACCCGTATGTTGCGTAATCACATCATAGATCTTGGAACCAATCTCGAACGCTTTTGAATAGGATTGTTTAATATGATCTTCCATATCCAGAAGTGATTGGTTATCATCTCTAGATCTGTCTAAATAATCCAAGAAATAATTCAAATGAATCATAAAACGATCATAGAAATGATTATTCTCTTTGGTTCGTTGAATTGCATAACCCTTTAGCACTTCTTCGACATTCCTGAGAATTTCTTTCCTCTTATCAATCGACTCCACAAGTTCCACTTCATTTTCACCTTCGGCATTAATGAAATGATAAGCAATCCGAATAATTTCGTCCTCAGGAAAATGATCTGTCAACTTCTGACGATAGATTTCAAAGGCTTCCTTTGCGATTTGAAAAGCTACAGGATACTTGGCAGAAATATCTGGCAGATTGCTATCCTTGTACCTTCCTTGTGTTAGAGCTTGATAGGAACAGTAAATATGATCTGTCAAGGTTACGTAGAGATACTCTTGAATCGGATAATGATATTTCTTTGATAGCTTATCAATGATTTCATAGGTCACTGTGATAAAATCAAGCGGAACATCTTTTAGGAGAGCTATAAAGTTTTCTCTTGACTCTTCGGTCTTCATCCGAAAGATTTTCTCAACCTGATGTTCAGCAATCAAATCCCCCTTCTTCTTTCCAAATGTAATCCCTTTACCAATTACAATCACCTCTTCTCCTTTATCATTTCTGACAAGCGAGACATTGTGATTCATTGGATTTAGAATTCGATACATGGCAACCTCCTTTTGTATCTTAAAGGTATATGAGTACAAAAAATGACCACAAATGAACTAGAAAATCCTTTGATTTCTAATCCACCTGTGATCATGCCTAATATTACTTAGTAACACTCACCTTGTATTAACTTGTGACTTAAGTATAACACAAGTAAGTTATTTTGTAAACCTTTACATGTAACTTTTTTTAAAAAATTTTTTAGATTCATGTTCCTAAACTAGGAGGAAGATTTTACACGCGTTCTTTCCATGAAGTCGCTGTTGTTTGAAGAACCTTGTTGAGTTCGTCAATGTTCTCAAATCCAGTTGTACGCAACCACTCACGAGCTGCTGCTTCACCGTCTTTGATGTAGGCTTCAACTGATCCAGCCCATGTAGCACGGCCACAAAGAACTCCGTTGAAGTTTGCGCCTGATTCATGAGCAAATACAAGAGTATCTTGGAAAAGTTTAGCTGATACACCAGCACTCAAGTAGATGTATGGCAAGTTAGTCGCTTCATCTTGTGCTTTGAAGAAGGCTGCAGCTTCTTCACGTGTATATACTACTTCACCTTCAGCGAAGCCTTCAACATATTTAATGTTAACAGGAACTTCTACTTTCAAGACATCGATGTTAAAGCGTGGGTCTGAGAAGACTTTCATGGCACCAATAACCTTGTGTGGTTTCACTTTTGCGTATTCTGCAGAGCCAGCATCAGCGATTTTTTCATCGTAAGCCAAGATTTCAAGGAAGAATGGAATGTCTTCTGCCACACACTCAGAGCCGATACGTTCGATGTAGGCTTGTTTTTCTTGGTTGAGTTCGTCAGAACTGTCTACGTCATAGTAAAGCAAGAACTTAACAGCGTCTGCGCCTTGTTCTTTGATGCGTTTGGCAGACCAAATATCCAAGCAGTCTGGCAAGCGTTTGGTGCTAGTTGTGTCGTAGCCAGTTTTCTCATAAGCGAGGAGAAGGCCAGCATTTGGATCAAGCGCTTTTGTAGCTGGAAGACCATATTCAGGGTCAAGAAGCATAGAAGAAGCGTATTTAGTCAATTCATCTGCAACCAAGACTTTGAGTTCTTCCATTTGAGCCACAGTTGGTTCCTCTGTTTGGTATTGAGCCATGAGGCGTTTTAAAGCACCACGTTGGTCAAAGGCAAGAGCTGAAATGATTCCATTTTCATCTGAAAGTTTTTCTAAGCGTGCACGTTTTTGTTCTGTTAAAGCCATTTTATACCTCTTTTACTGTTAATTGATCATATAGAGCTTGATAGTTGGCCATATTGACATGACCTGTCATCTTTTCTTGAGCATTGAGCATACCAAGGACATTGGCCTTGATGAGGAGTTCTGCATCCGATTCCTTATGAAGAAGACCTGATGAAATACCTGCAACAGTAGAATCTCCAGATCCGACAGGATTGACAACTTGAATTCTAGGAATATCTACTTTGTAGAAAGTGTGACCATGTTTTGCAAAAGCACCATTTGCACCAAGTGAAACGATTATCCACTCAACCCCTGCAAATAGAGGCTCTTGTAGAACTTCTTTTAATTCATCCAAATCCTCAGAAACTTCTTTCCCAAGAAGCTGAGACAATTCTTCGTTATTTGGTTTAATAACTGTTGGTTTGTGTGGTGATTCAAGAACCGCCTGAAGAGCTGCACCTGAGCAATCCAAAACAACTGGTTTTCCTGCTTGATTAGCAAGCTCTACCAAGCTTGCATAGTAGTCAACTGGAAGACCTGCTGGCAAACTACCAGAGATAGCAACTACTTCCACAGTGTCAAGAAGATTTTCGAAATGAGCCAAGAAATCTTGACCTTCTTGTTCTAAAACTTCAGGACCTTTCTCCAGAATTTCTGTTTGGTTGTCTCCGTGCAGAATAGCGATACAGTTACGAGTCTCTCCTTGAATGGAGAAGAAACGTTTCGTTACTTTATCGTCGATATGCTCTACTAAAAACTCTCCAAGTTTACCACCGACCAAACCAGTAGCAGCAACAGAATCACCAAATTCTGAAAGAACTCGTGTAACATTGAGACCTTTACCACCAGCTGTCTTGGTCACGTCCACCACACGGTTGACAGTGTCAATTTTCAATTCATCCAAAGGATAAGAAATATCAATGGATGGATTCATTGTGACTGTTAAAATCATGCGTCACCTCTTAGTCGTGGTATTCACCACGATCCCATTTTTCAAGGAATTCTGTAAAGAAGTTTGCATCTGCTTGATGAGCATTGTGAGTTTCAACGTGCTCAATTTTCGCAATCAATTTTTTGTTTTCTTCTGATGGTTTGTATTCAGCATTGATGAAAGCTTCAATGATATCGCACATAAGCAATTCACCAGTGATTTTACCACCAAAACCGATAACGTTAGCGTTCAATTGTTCTTTTGCATAAAGAGCTGTTGTCATATCACGAACCAAGGCAGAACGAACTCCTGGAACTTTGTTTACAGCGTTGTTGATACCAACACCAGTACCACAGATACATACCCCAAGATCAGCTTGACCGCTTGTAACAGCTTCACCAACTTTTTTACCAAAGATTGGGTAGTGAGTACGTGTGTGGTCATAGGTACCAAAGTCGATGACTTCATATCCTTTTGATTTCAAAAATTCTGAAACCGCCATTTTTTCATCTGTTACGATGTGGTCACATCCAATTGCAATTCTCATTTTTAATTTACCTTTCTTACTGTAATTTAATTAGCACATTTTGTTCAACATATCGACCCGAATTTGGTGACGACCACCGTCGTATTTACCGTTAACAAAGCCTTTAGCAATATTCTTAGCCAATTCATCACCAACGATTTCTGCACCCATAGTGATCATACGTGAGTTGTTGTGTCCACGAGTCATATAAGCTGAACGTTCGTCTGAAACTTCTGCAGCAACCATTCCTTTGATTTTAGTTGCGACCATGAATGGACCAGCACCATAGGCATCAATCACGATACCAAGGTTTTGTTCTTCTTTGTTTACTTCTGCAGCAACAGCAAGAGTCACATCAACAAAGTCTTGACCTTCAGCTGTAACATCCACAACGTGGAAGTTTTCTTTTTCCAAGAAGTCTTTCACAACTTCTTTCAATCTCAAACCTGCAGCATCTGCACCGATAACAATAGACATATTATTTACTCCTTTTTATTTTTCTAAGCTAGTAAAGACTTTTATAGCTAGCAGTTTACCTACAAAAGACTTTCTAGCAGTTTATTGACAAATTTGATTGAATGAGATGAATAACATCTTATCCAAGTCCAGGAAATCAAGTTCCTGGAAACAAAATTTCTCTGCGATAGAGAATATAACAAGTGATTATTTGTTTGTTACAAACATCATTTGTTGCTTACAAACATAATATACTCCTATTTATAGAAAAAGTCAACAGTGAATGTTTGTTTTTGTGGTTTTTTATCTAAAATATTTCAATATCAAAACCAATCTGATCAACTTGACCTGGTTCTAAGAGACGAACATTTTTCTTATCTTCTAAATGATCTCCTTCTTCAAGAGATGTTGACAAGCCAGACCATGGTTCAAACGCGATGAAAGGACCTTTATTTAGAGTTGACCAGATGATGAGATTTGAGAACTCTTGGAAATGTACTTTTAATCCCTTCTCATGTTTACGAGAACGAAGCGCGATTGTTCTAGATTGCAATTCATCTAAGGTAACTGCATCAACACTAAAAAGATCATAACTGAGATCCACTACCTTTTGCGAACCCAACCATGGACTCCTATCTTGGAAGTCTAAGAGTCCTGTTTCCGGGAAAGGACGGGGAACAGAGCAAGTCTCTTCTTTTTCAAACTTTAAATAGTAATCATCGTAAGCTTCATCGTCAAATAGAGGACAATTAAATCCTGGATGTCCTCCTATAAAGAATGGCATTACTTTATTCGTTTCTTTATTAAGAACTTTGTATTGAGTACGAACAGTCTTGCCAGTCACTAGATAAGTGATTTCAAGGCGGAAATGATAAGGATAGTTTTGATAAATATTCTCATCATCTTCGATAGCAAAGGTCACACTGTTTTCTGTTTGTTCAACTAAGTCAAATTCATTTTTACGGACTAAACCATGACGCGGAATGTTTCCTTTCGTCTCCGTTCCATCTGCATGACTGTATAAGGCTGTATCATCTCTTAAAGAGCCACAGATTGGAAAAAGTACTGGAGCTTGTCCACTCCAATAAGTTGCATCCCCTTGCCACAAATATTCAATGCCATCTCGGTCTTTAATTGATGACAATGCGCCACCTAAGGTTTTAAATTGGACCGTCAATTGCTCTGATTTTATTTCAATTACCATTATTTTCTCCGATTTCTTAATAGTTTATAAAAAAACTAGGCTGTCACTCCCCATTAGGAAACTGACAACCTAGTTTTCACAATTTACATTCTATAGGAGTGAATTATTTAGCATTTGCTGCGTATTCTTCATTACGTTTAATCATTTGTTTTCTATACCAAGCAAAGATACCTACATAGAATACAAGGAAGACTACTGCGCCAAGGATTGCTTTAATATCACCTGTTGTGGCATTACCAATTGCCCAACCAAGAAGTTTTTCGATTGGTCCTTCAAGAGTTGAGTGAGTGATCAATTGAGTTTGGCTCACACCTTCTGGAAAGGCACCTACACCTTTAGCAAGTTCTGTTGCAAATGGTGCGATAAGGGTCCCTGAAAGAAGGAAGAGTGGCAACAAGAGTGTTCCGAAGATGATCATACGGAGCAATTTACCACGAGTAACAACCAAGAGAGCTGGAGTTACACCCATTGCGATGATACCTGCAAGTGGCAAGATACCATTTCCGACTTTAGAAAGAAGTACAGCTTCTACTAGCATGATTGGAGCAAGTACGTTGGCACAAGCCCAGATTTCAGCACGACCAGCGATAAAAGGCCAGTCAAGACCGATGTTAAATTTACGTCCTTGAAGACGTTTAGTAGCAACGTTTGTAATACCTTGTGAAAGTGGTTCTACGGCTGCGATGAACCAAGATCCGATAAGTGAGAAGAGCTCCAAGCTTACACCTGCAGTCAAACCAAGGCTCAACCAACCTTTAATAACAAGTTCCCAAGATGCTGCTTCTTCTACTCCAGCAACTGGATGTGGAGTTCCCATCAAACCGATAACAATACCAAGGATGAAACCAATGAAGAATTTAGATCCCCAGAAACCGATTTTTTTGTTCAATTTTGCAGCGTCAAAGTCGTATTTATCAAGACCAGGCAATACTTTATCAAAGATCTTATCCAAGACCATGATAACTGGGTTCATCATGTAGTTCATGTGAGTTGAAGTCATTGGAGATGAACTTGGTGCGTTAAGAAGGTCGTCGAATGTTGGTTTCATCAAGTCAGAGTTGATGATTTTCAAAATACCTACAAGGACAACTGCTGCAGTTGCGATGAAAAGTGAAACCCCTTGGCTAACTCCATTGTTGTCTGCGTACCATTTGATCAAAAGACCAGTGATTGACAAGTGCCAGATATCGAAGATATCAACGTCAAGTGTGTCTGTTTTCTTCATTGCAAGCATCACAATGTTGACAATCAACATTACAAGCAAGAAATAAAGTGTCCAAGCAGATCCCCAAGTGATCGTAGCAAGTGGTGCCCAACCAACGTCAGTGATGTTCAATTGAATACCAGTGTTCTCAACGAATTTCGCAAGTGATGCTGAGAAAGCTCCGTTGAGCATACCGATGATAGCACCTATACCAGTAAGGGCGATGGCAAGTTTGATACCACCTTCAAGCGCTTTGGAGAATTTCACTCCAAAAAGTAGGGCCAATACTGTCAAAATGATCAGCATGATGATAGGGCCACCCATAGCCAAGATAGGTTTGAAGATATCGTTGGCCAGATTGATAATGACATCCATAATAGTTCCTCCCGTTTTTTTAGTTATATGAATGTTAACAAGATAAAGAATAAATTAGCTTAGTCCGTGTTCTTTGATAGCTGCTTCAATATTGTCAAATACTGGAGCGCTCATTGCAGGAATACGGAACAAGATTGGTCCAGCTTCAATTACTGGAATTCCTGGTTCAAAACCAAGGTCAGTTGCAGCGATTGGTGTAAAGATATCGTAGCCCTTGATAAGGTCTTCGTTTACATCTTTCACCATGACTGCATCACAGTGAACGTCATAACCACGGTTTGAAAGTTCTTCTTCTAGAGCACTTTTAATTTGGTGACTTGAGTTAACACCTGCACCGCAGGCAGCAAGAATTTTAATCATTTGGATTTCCTCCGATTTTATATTTTAATAGACAAGATTAAGCTGATGCTTCAGCAATATAAGCATAAAGTTTTTCTGGTTCAGAAATTTTTGATAAATCTTCCAGATGATCCTTCCCTGTAAAGAAATCCATCAACTGAGCCAGAATATTCGTCTGACTTGAACTTGAGTTGTTAATGATAAAGAAGAGCAGTGAAACTTCAACCTCTCTATCAGGAGCAATCATATTGTGAAAAGTTACTGGTTTTTCTAATCGAACAACCACCACTTTCTCTGCTAGATTATGAACAATATCTGTATGAGGTATCGCTACATTTGGCAAGTCCTTTCCTAGAAATTCCATATCTAAACCAGTTGGAAATGACTTTTCACGCGTGATCAAGGCTTCACGATAAGTTGGAGTGACAATTTCTCGTTCTTCCAACAAGCTTGCTACCTGATCAAAGAGTTGTTCTTGATTATCCGCTTCTAAGCAAAACACCAGGTTTTTGTCAAAGAAATGATCTAATCCCATAACATTTCCCTTCTTTCAATTAACTTTTATGCTATAAGTATAACACTATATGAAATCGTTGTCAATATATTTTTGTTTTATTTTGTTCATTTTTTTATAAATTGTGTTTTATTTGGTAAATACAATCAATATCAAACATCCCTTGATTTCAACAACAAAAAAAGAAGGCTGAGCCTTCTTTTTGGGGATTGGTTATTTAATAGAAGATAAAATCTCTTCTAGTTTTTGATAGTCTTTGACACTATCGATTTCATAGATGCTGTTGCCTTCTAACTCTTCAACATAAACATCTAATTCTTTGATGTTGTCCTTAACCATGTTGTCCCAGTAGAGATCCACAAATTCTCCACTTTCGTAAGCTTTATCAATAAAGCAAACAATCTTCTCTGCAGTTGGAGCATCCCAGAATGATACGCCACTCAAAATACGGCCTGCTTTACTGTCAACAATGATGTCTTGAACCTTATAGTCATCACCATAAACTAGGAACCACTCGTTCGTACAGTCTTCGCGATAAACGCTAAAATAGGTAGAACGTTTAAGATCGTTTCGAAACATATTTTTGAAAAGATAGTTATCTGCATCGATGACGTAGCTGTTAGCCAAATCTCCTTTTACTAGATAAAGTGAGTAAAAGTTATTGTAATCAGCATACTTGTCGTTAAAGACTAAACGGACACCATATTTTTCTTTTAGGTAGTCAAATTGTTCTTTGAGGTAACCGACAACGATGATAATCTCATCAATTCCTCTCTCTTTCAAAAACTCAATTTGGTATTCTACCAAGGGTTTTTGATTAACCTTAACCAAAGCTTTTGGGGTATTTTCAGTCATAGGGCGCAGACGAGTTCCTAATCCCGCTGCTAAAATAATCGCTTTCACATGAATCTCCTTTATTCTTTAATAATAATATAAACACCAGCCATAACAATAAGTGAAGTGATAATTGTCAGCATATCTAGCGGTGCACCTAAGAAAACAGCTGCAAACAAGACAGTCCAAACTACATAGCTCACATTCAAACCTGTTGCTTTCGCAGGTTGCAAACGATTAATAGCGATATAATAAGCTAAGTAGGAAATCATATCAAAGGCTGCAAAGACAATCAAGAGGCCTAGTAATTGTCCGTCTGCCACTTCTGCAAATGAATGGTGAGAAAAGAGTACAATCACAAGATAGGACAAGAATGAAGTTACTTGTCGGATTAGCAAGGCTTCAATTTCACTTAATTCACTTTCCATAGCATAAGAGCTGAGAACACTTTCACTCCCCCAGGCAATGGCACAGATAAGGGCGCATAGAATTCCAATGTAAAACGAGTTTACTTGTTCAACCTTGTAGGTTTGAGCAATGATGGCTGCAATAATCAAGAAAACACCAAATACTGTATTCTTTGAAACCTTGTGTTTCAAAATGAAGAAGGCAAGCAAAACTGAAATTGCTGGGTAAATAGCCGATACAGATGAAGCTAGAGAACTACCGATATATTTAACTGCGTAAAGATTTGCTTGCATACCTATAGGTCCTGCTAGTAAAGCACCGATTATAACACTCACATTTCGAATATTTAAGAAAATCGAGAGACGAACTTTTCCTTCTTTTACCAAAAGAAAAGCTAACAAGATAAAGATACTCAAGAAATCGTGAGCGGCAGCCACCACAAAAGGTGAAAGATTGGTAAAAATTGAAAAGATATAAGCACTAATCGTTAGACCTAATCCCCAGAAGATACCAGAGAGCAAGCCAAAAGAAACACCATTTTTATTCTTCATCCTAACCTCCATAATAAGTCAAACCTTTGACAGCTCTTTGGTAACGGTTGATACCGTAATCTCCAAAATCAGCTCCTTGAGCTTCTTTATACACTGTCCACAAACTCCAGATGGTATCTTGCAAGATTTTATAGATACGAATCTTCTCACGTGATACAGGCGTTTTGTCACTTTCATAGTAGGAAAGGAAATCATCTTCCTCTTGCTTTGTAAATTCAGACTCTAAGAAAAGAGCTGCCAAATCCCACATTGGGTCATTCATAGAAGAGTATTCCCAGTCAATCAAATACAATCGACCTTGTGGTGACTTGATAAAGTTTTCTGGTACCAAATCGATATGACAGGACTTTCTATCAACACCCAAATCAGCCAATCTCTTTTCGAGTGAAAATACGTCTTTTCTTACAGCTTCATAGTTTTCATAGGGGATAGGTCCCTCAATCAAGGATTCATATTTTCTGATTTCCTCAAAAGGAGCAAACTCTCCTCTTAATTCTTTCCCTGAAGCGTGGATGGTTTGTAAAATTGGTGCAATCTTTTCAAACTTGGACTTGATAGATGTAGAATCAAGAGTTACTGCCGATTCGATGTACTCATTTACTTTGATCCCTGACTCAATATCAAAGAGGTAATTTTTGACATCTAAATCTAAATCCTCTAAAAGTTCAAGATTGTACTTTTCATTTTGGCGATTAATGAGTTTTTCAGTCCCTTTACCAAAAAATTTCACAATATACTGTTTGTTGGTTGTTTTGACCAAATAGTTTTGGTTGGTCATGCCTCCCAGTTGTTCAACACTGAGGACTTCCTCTTCTTCAGATAGCAAAGAAGAAATTTTTTCTTTGATGAGTTTCTCCACAATTAACCTCCATCTTCTACACTTCCCACTTGAATACTGTTTTAAAAGCAGTATTCAGGTCTGTAGCAAAGACACGGTGAATGTCCTTGATTTCTCTCACAGGTTCTTCAACATAAAGGATATTCTTCAGTCGATTCGCAAACTTTTTGACTTCCATCATTTGAATGGCCTTCTCAAAATCAACGCGTCCTGAGCGAGACGATCCCACTAATAACAATCCTTTTTCCAAAGCATCTCGTGTATTGATATTAACCTTGTATTCGCTCACTCCCATCATGAGAATCGTTCCCTGTGGGCGAATATAACGAATCAAGTCATTGATAGCTGGTCCTGTACCATCACCACCGCAACACTCAAATCCATGATCAAAGGTCAAATCCTCTGGGATATTATCCGTGATATAGCACTCTTTTGCAAAAGAGAAAAGCTCCAATTTTTCCCAATGGCGTCCAATCACGATAATCTCTGCTTCCGGTAGTGTGTAATTAATAATATTTGCAACCACAAAGGCCAAACTACCATCTCCGATAACAGCAATGCGCTCTCTCTTGCTATGAGCAAGATGCAAGAATCGATCCATAGCATGCATACCGACACTCACAAACTCAGTAATGGCAGCAATTGTGTCCTCGATGTCATTATAAGACACAACACGATCTTTAGGAAGAGAAACGAACTCTCTCATAAAACCGTCATAGCCACTAGATAGGAAGTAGGTCCCTGTCATGTAGTTCTCGTAGAATTCCTTGTCACTCTGCATAGGCGGTTGATTTGGAATCATAACTACCTTTTGACCAATTTCATAAGTCCCAGTTGGATCGGAAATAACAGTTCCACAAGACTCGTGAATCATAGCCATAGGAAGCTTTTTAGCCAATATCTTTGGATCGCGTTTTCCTTGATAATAACGTTGATCTGCATGACAAACCGCCATATAATTTGGACGAATAAGGATATGATTCTCCTGATCAATGTCCTCTTCTTGGTATTTTACATTGATAAACTTTGGTTTTGTCAGTTGATAAATTTGATTAATCATAGCCTTAGTCTTTCTCAATCATGCTTTTCGCGATTTTCAAATC
Organism: Streptococcus oralis; assembly: GCA_019458035.2. Lineage (GTDB taxonomy): Bacteria > Bacillota > Bacilli > Lactobacillales > Streptococcaceae > Streptococcus > Streptococcus oralis_BP. The sequence goes on along the minus strand of CP185271.1, from coordinate 619,060 downwards.
TGTTACAGTTGTGATTTTAAGGTTTGAATATTCCCCTTTAGCTAGGGCAACGTCTTTCCCTTTGATAACAAAAATCTTACATGCATCCGTCAGGATTTCCTTTTCTTGGTCAGATAGAGAACCATACAAATCCATGAAATCCTTGCAGCGGAATGTCTGAGGTGTTTGACCTTGATAGAGGTGAGCACGATTTGGAATATCCGTGATAAACTGACCATTAGTACTTTCAACAATGGTATCAACTGCTTCTACTACTGTGTCAACCGCATCATGATTTTGTGCCAGTTTGATATTGTCCTGAATCATGCGAAGTGTGATAAAAGGACGAACAGAGTCGTGGGTAATCACAATATCTTCTGAAGTGATTGGACGATAGGCATCAATAGCTTCTATAATCTTCTCGATACTGGTATTGCGATCAGCACCACCCTTGGTAATGATGATGCGATCCTTGTGAAGAGAAAGATACTTGTCAACCAAGTCCTCAGCATGAGATACCCAATCTCCATGAACTCCAACTACAATTTTTTCAATACTTGGTTCCAAAACAAATTTTTCAATTGTGTGGATCAAAATAGGTCGATCACCCAACTCCAAGAATTGTTTTGGTAAATTACTGATTCCCATGCGTGTGCCAGTTCCTCCGGCTAGGATTCCTGCATAGATCATTTATATTCTCCTTTAGTTTATTCTAAAAAAAACTCATTACCATCTATTATATCACAATATATGCCTATCATGAAGAAAAGATAAAGAGCCACTATATGAATCGGCTCATTATTTGGGATGAAAAATGAACAATATTCAACAAAATCTGAAAAATCATAACAAATTAAGAAATAAATTTAGGTTATTCTCTATCTCCCTCATTCAACGTTCGGTTAATATAGAGTTATTTAGAATATAATAGAAACCTTAAAGAAAACTTAAACATATTTTTTGAAATACAAGAAAAAGCTAGGAAAATTATGGCATCCATTTTTGTAAATTTAAGAAAGCAATCTGTACGATGTTTTAAACTATTGTTAGACTTTTGCTCCTAAAATTGGTAAAATAAAAAGAAAATAATAGAAAAAGGAAACTATAAACCGCTATGATGAACATGCAAAACATGATGCGCCAAGCACAAAAACTTCAAAAACAAATGGAACAAAGCCAAGCAGAACTTGCTGCCATGGAATTTGTTGGAAAATCTGCTCAGGACCTTGTCCAAGCAACTTTGACTGGAGACAAAAAAGTTGTCAGCATTGACTTCAATCCAGCAGTTGTAGATCCAGAAGATCTCGAAACCCTTTCTGACATGACTGTTCAAGCGATTAACGCTGCTCTTGAACAAATTGATGAAACGACTAAGAAGAAACTCGGTGCTTTCGCTGGAAAATTGCCTTTCTAATCCACAAAAAAGAGAAACATCTGTTTCTCTTTTTTTTTCTTAGAAATCAAAGAATTCCATTGCTTTCTTTAAGAGTAATTCCGTGTATTCCGGATCGTCTTGAGCCATTGTGACTTGTGACTGGACCATTTCAAGATCATCCGTTATCATGCCATCTGCTCCAAGTCTGACTGCCTTATCAAAGGACTCAGAACTATTCACAGTCCAAACATATAGTTTCTGATCTGTTGTCCAAAGTTTATTGACAAAGTATTCATCCAAAGTTGAATACTCCATGGTATAGCCAGTCGCCTTGGTTCTTGGAAACACACTATTATATGGCAGAATGAAGTATACTGGAATTTCAGAATCATAAGCCAAGACCTTATCAATCACATGATAGTCTAGTGACTGCATCTGGTGGCCATATTTCTTAATAGTCGCTCCATACTTTTCGAGAAAATGGTCCATCATTTGTGGACTATCTTTTTTACTGGTTTTAATCTCAATCAGCAATTTTTGGTTTAAAGCATTTGCGCGTTCTAAATAATCATCAAAACTTGAAATCTTTGTTTGATAGCCATTCTCGTAAATATCTGTATTTGTTAATTCATCCAGAGTTAAGTCTTGCGGTGTAGCATTAATTCTTGCTAGCGATTTAAGGTTAGCGTCATGCATCACCACGAACTGACCGTCTTTCGTTTCTTGCACATCCATCTCGACGAGGTCTGGTTTTAGTTGGGCTGTCTTTTCTAAAGACTGTACCGTATTTTGAACACCATTTTTATTACTTACTCCTCTGTGCGAAATCACTAAAGGTGTATTGGTGTCCGGAGACTCCAGATAGATATAACCTTCTAAAGCAAAAAAGATACTTGCACACCCCATGACACCCCATCTCATCAGATGATCTTTTTTTCGCCTTGGCATGATCTCCAACTCTTCTCCCGTCAGGAAGGAAACAAACTTCACTAGGAAATAAGTCAGAGTCATGTAATGGAGGTTTTTAATCAAGATAAAATTAATCACACCAAGAATCAAGGATTCTTTTTGAGTAAAATTATCCATTACCGCCTGAGCAAAGAGCAAGGGAATTAACAAGACAAAGAAGAAGAGATAGGTTTTAATGATAATGAGTAGGAGATGCCAAGAGAAGAAAAGGACGTTTTTCTTCGTCTTTTGGAGACTATATTTCACACTTTCTCTTACTGTCTTTCTTTCAAAGAGTATCTTAGGAAGGGCAAACATGAAGCGAACAGAAATGTAGAGAAAAATCCAAGCGGATGCTATGATCAACAGCCCTACTAGCCAGTTCTTATCTTCTAGATATGTAACGATAAAATCGGGGATAATAATCTTATTGAGATAGTAGATTTTTAAAATTTTCCTAATAAAAGGGAAAAGCAAAGCAATGTAAAAAAAGACAAAGGCCATCTTACAAAAGCTCAATCGTTTGACAAATAGAAAGCTCTGGTGAAAGACTTTTCGACTATATTCAATCAGGGTTCTCTTTTCATGGTAGAGAAGGTGACGCGCCCCGATAAACAAAAGACAGATTTGAAAATAAGCCACTAAAAGATTGATTACTATTAAAATGAGAAAGGCTAAACTGATAAAAGGCGAGCCTTGTATAATCGCCCAAAAGTTATTGTAGGAGATAAACAAGTAACCTGTTTGTCTTAAAAGTATGCCAGCTATCCATGAATTCAATGGTAACCAAACAAACTCTACCATCATGAAAATCAAGAAAAATAGAAATAGTATTTTATCTAGGTTATAGTAAATTTTCCTAAAACCTAGCTTTTTAGGTTTTTCAGGTTTCATAGGCACTCCTAATCTAAAAATTGAGATAAGTCTAAGCTATTAAAGGGATTCATAGAAAAACTACTCTGGTCTTCTAATAATAGCTTTCCTTCATCCGATTCCAAAAATGCTTCGTAAACACGCGCCGTCATGCGGGCATCCTCTAAACTATTATGAGACTTCCCATGAAAACCTAAAAAATTCGCTACAGTTTGCAATTTAAGATTGGCTATGCCGTGTAAGTCAGAACTACGCCGTTCAAAAGCCTCATCATATAAATCAACCTTATACTGGTCATGATAGTCCAAGCCATGTTCCAAGAGAATAGGCAGATCACTTTTAGCCGCATTGTATCCAACTATAGGTAAATTGCCAACAAAAATCTGAAAATCCCTTAAAACTTGTTCCACCATTGGCGCATCTTTCAAGGTTTCAGCTGTGATTCCAGTCAAGCCATTGATAAAACTCTTCAAAGGCGCTGTAGTATGAACATAAGAATCAAAGGCACCTATTTCTTGACCATTTTGAAAGCGAACTGCCGATACCTGAATTAAATGGGTAACCCCTTCGTATTGATTGAACTCCAAATCAAAGGCAATATAATCTCTTAATTTTTCCATCTTTTACCTCAGTTCCGACTCAATTTAAACCATAAATAATAAAAGAAGCTATCAGGTTAGTGAATAACCCAAACAGCTTCTTTATTTTCCTCCAAATAAGCGAGCAAAAAAGCCTTTTTTGGTAGCTTGAACTTCTTCTTTTGCTTGATCCAACTCTAGTTTCAAACTTTCTTGATCCTTCATAGCTTGAAGAGTTAATTGTTGCTGTTGGTCCAATTGTTTGTCCTTTTCAGCAATCTGTCGATCTTTAACACGCATCTGTTCATCTTTTTCTGTCAACTGCTGGTCTTTGGCCTTGAGCTGCTCATATAAACGAAGAATTTCAGCGTTTTTCTCATCGACTAAGATTTCCATCAGTTCGCGTTGTTTGACATCATCACTGACTGGTTCATCTTCAAAAATCGTTTTTTTATAGATTTCTTCTAGCTTAATCAAGCCACTTCGAGTAACTACAGTTACACCTTTGTCATTTTTTTTCGTGTCCTCTTCTGGAAGTTCTTTGACACGATTGTTGATTGCTTGACGAGAGAGTCCTAAGACCTCTGCAATCTCACTGACGGTCATTTCAATACTCATAATATCCTCTGAAACGTTTTCTAGCTTTTCTTTACTTAAATCTTATCATAAGCTAGATAAACTGTCAAATTTCCGCTTAATCCATAGTCTTTAAAAAGGCCAGTAAAACTTGGGCAGAACGACGTCCAGCTTCAATGATAAACTCATCAAAAGAGATAGAAGCTTCGTGATTGGCATTGTCGCTCATGGCACGAATGACTAGGAAAGGTAGGCCAAGAGCCTGAGCCGCCTGTGCAATCGCTGCTCCTTCCATTTCAACTGCTAAAACATCTGGAAAGTGGGACTTAATACTAGCAATCTTATCATCTCCAGCTATAAAGCTATCCCCTGTAGCAATCAAGCCTAGGTGCCATGTCTGTTCTAATTGAGATAAATTCTCTTTAATCCTAGCGATAAAGTTCTTATCGGATTCAAAGTAAAGAGGTTGACCAGCCATCTGACCATAAGCATAGCCAAAAGCAGTTACATCCACATCATGGTAAGCCAATTTATCCGCAATCACTACATCTCCAACGGCAATCCCTTCTGCAACTGCACCTGCTGATCCTGTATTGATAACGGCATCCACTTGGAAATGGTCAGCTAACACCGCTACACTCATAGCTGACATGACCTTTCCAATCCCACTCTGAACCAGAACAACTTCTGTCTTGCCAACAGTACCAGTGTAGTAAGTATTTCCCAAAACCTGAACTTCTTGAGCTTTGGCCAAGTTCTGAGTCAGGTGTACGAGCTCTTCTGACATGGCAGCAATGATTCCAATTTTCATTTTATGTCCTTTCGATTACAAGAGTTTCATTGCCAACACTAACAAAATTAAGAGTAGGATGACTGCAAATAAGATACGATTGAGTTTTAAATTAAAAACATTTCTCTTGGTATTCTCAATGCGACGGCTCTTATGAATCGTTGGCTCTACTTCAATTGTTAAAGTATCTTGAATAGAATTATAGTCTCTAGAACGTGAATAACCAAAGTTTTGTGAAGAAGTTGATAAAATTTTAGTTTCCTCATCATCTTGAAGAGGTGGCCCGGAGATTTTCTCCCCACGATTGGCACGTTCGATTATTTCATCTGTTAACAAAGGTTTTCCCATGGGCTACTCCTCTATTTCTTTTGCAATTCCCAGTACTGGATTGCCATAATCGTCTTGGCATCACAGATATGGCCAGACTGAATTAAGTTTTTTGCTTCCTCAAGGCTGACCTCTAGAACTTCCAAGGTTTCATCATCATCTTGCGGACGAGGATTTTCCACCTTAGTTAAATCTCTTGCGAGGTAAAGTTTTAATTTTTCATTACAAAAACCAATAGCAGAGTAGAAATCATATAGAAGCTCTAACTTACCTGTATAGGCAACCTCCTCCTCCAATTCACGAAGGGCCGCCGACATGGGATCTGCATTTTCACCAAGTTCCAGTTTACCAGCAGGAATTTCATAAGAGATGGCTTCAATAGCTTTTCGGTATTGCTTAACAAGGACGATTTTATCCTCAGCTGTCACAGCTAGAACACATACTCCTCCATTGTGAAAAATCAGATCACGTTGGGCAGTTCCCTTCCCTTCTGGTAGTTCCACCTGATCTTGCACTAGCTTAAAAATAGGACCTTGATAGATTTCCTTCCGGCTAATCGTTTTTTCTTCAAATTCCATGATAGACTCCTACTGATTCTTAGGATGATGAGGCAAACGTAATGCATATTCATCTTTATTAACTTGACGTCCACGTCCAATAGCAATGGCGTCAGCTGGAACATCTTTTGTAATCGTTGAACCAGCTCCAACTAGTGAATTATCACCAAGTTCCACTGGAGCAATGATAGTTGAGTTTGATCCAACAAAGACATTATTGCCAATGACCGTCTTGTACTTATTCTTCCCGTCGTAGTTAACTGTAATCGTACCTGCACCAAAGTTAACATGGCTACCCACTTCACAGTTTCCGATATAGGTCAAATGACCTGCCTTGGTATTTTCACCGATTGAAGATCCTTTTACTTCAACAAAGTTTCCAATGTGAACTTGGGAAGCTAGACTTGAGCCTGGACGAATATGAGCATACGGACCGACTGTCACACCATCTGCAACTGTACTTTCCTCAATCATGGAATTCGTAATCACAGCTCCAGCTCCGATAGCGCTATCCACGATATAAGTTCCATTTGTTAAAACAGTTTCCGCCCCAATCTTCGTTTGACCTTTCAAGGTAACGTTGGCTTCGATTTGGACTTCAGGAGCAATCTCGACATCAACATCGATGTAAGTTGCTTCTGGATTGACAAAACTAACACCATTAACCATATGTTTTTGATTGATACGGCGACGCATCACTGCTTCCGCAGTGGCAAGAGCCACACGGTCGTTTACCCCAAGACTTTCATCAAAATCCTTGAGAGTATAGGCGCCAACCTTCTCACCTGCATTACGGAAAATACCAATCACATCAGTAATATAATACTCACCTTGGGCATTGTTGGTGTTGATGTTTTTAAGAGCCTCAAAAAGACGTTCATTGTCAAATACATAAGTTCCTGTATTGATTTCCTTAATTTGCTTTTCAAAGTCTGTAGCATCTTTCTGCTCAACAATACGAAGAACTTCAGCGTTATCGTTACGGACGATGCGACCATACCCAAAAGGATCCGCTGCTTCAGCCGTTAAAATAGTCGCCACATTTTTGTGATTAATATGGAAATCCAAGAGGTTTTTCAAGCTTTCACCTGTAATCAGAGGAGTATCCCCAGCGATAACCAAGGTGTGGCCAGAGCGGTTTTGGAGAATGGGCTCTGCCATCATGACAGCATGCCCAGTTCCTAATTGTTCTGACTGAGTTACAAAGTCTGTCTGTCCAGCCAAGACTTGCTCAACTAACTCTGCCTTGTGTCCCACTACAGTAACAGTTTTTTCAGGTTGAATAGCTTCAACACTACGAAAAACGTGTTCCAACATCGAAATTCCTGCTACTTTATGAAGTACCTTTGGAAGATCTGATTTCATGCGAGTACCCTTACCCGCTGCTAAAATAATGGCATAATTTGACATACTATTCTCTTTTCTGTGAAAATTCCCTTATATTATACCATAATTTACCTCCTTAGGAGTAAACAAACAGAGAAATAGGGGAAAACATGCTAGTTCATTCATCTTTTCAACGTTTTCTTTGATTTTTTTATCTATTTACGTTAAACTAATTAGATATGAGAAAAGAGATTCATCCAGCTATTATTTGTAGTCTATTCACCATTGTTATAGCTATTTTAATCTTTAATAAACCAGCTTATGAAGACCATTCGGTCAAGTCAAAAAGCAACACTGCTCAAGTTGAAAACCAGGCCTTGCATAATCTTGATAAACCCATTATTGACATTTCTGGTTGGCAAAGACCGGAGGAGATAAACTACGATATTTTATCTCAAAACATTTCTGGTGTTATCGTTCGCGTGCACAATGGGGCACAGCACACTGAAACAAATGATGCTGCCTTTATCAATGGGGTCGATAAAGCCTATAAAAATCACATTGCAGAATTTCAAAAGCGCAATGTCCCCGTAGCCGTTTATGCTTATCTAGCTGGTACGAACAAAGAAGAAATGGAGAAAGCGGCTGAAGTTTTCTACAATTCTGCTTCTCCATACAATCCTAGTTATTACTGGCTTGACGTTGAGAAAAAAACAATGGCCGACATGAACGAAGGTGTTGAAGCTTTTAGGGCTAAACTTGAATCGCTGGGCGCCAAAAATATCGGGATTTACATTGGTGTCTATTTCATGCAAGAACATAGCATCAATACAGAGAAGTTCTCTGCTGTCTGGATTCCATCTTATGGGACGGATTCAGGTTACTTTGAAACCACGCCTAATACTGATTTAGACTATGACCTCCATCAGTATACTTCCAAAGGAAAAATTGCAGGATTTGAACATCACCTAGATATCAATCTCATTTCTACTGATAAGGAAAAAGAAGAAACCTTCAGAAAGCTATTTTTAAGACCATAAAGCAAGTGAAAATCGCAACTTTTTCACTTGCTTTTTCATTTTTTTGCCGTCTGTGTTATAATTGATAAGACAGAGAAAGAAATTTATGAAATTGAGGAGTCTAATATGTTTTCATGGATTGCAAGAGTTATTAAAGGAATCGTCATCGCCTTAGGATTTATCCTACCTGGAATTTCTGGTGGTGTTTTAGCAGCCATTTTGGGAATTTATGAGCGAATTATTGGCTTTCTTGCTCATCCCTTTAAAGATTTTAAAGAGAATGTCCTATACTTTATCCCAGTAGCCATCGGGATGTTGCTAGGTATTGGTTTATTTTCTTATCCGATTGAGTATTTGCTAGAAAATTACCAAGTCTATGTTTTGTGGAGTTTTGCTGGAGCTATCATCGGTACAGTTCCTAGCCTCCTTAAAGAATCTACTCGAGAATCTGATCGTGATAAGATTGATCTAGTCTGGTTCTGGACTACCTTTATCCTTTCAGGTCTAGGGCTCTACGCGCTAAACTTTGTTGTTGGTTCTCTCAACGCCAGTTTCGCTAGTTTCATCTTGGCAGGTGTTCTTTTAGCTCTAGGTGTCTTGGTGCCTGGTTTAAGTCCATCAAATCTACTTTTGATTTTAGGACTGTACGCTCCGATGCTAACTGGCTTTAAGACATTTGATTTATTTGGTACCTTCCTTCCTATCGGGATTGGTGCAGGTGCAACTCTCATCGTTTTTTCAAAATTAATGGACCATGCCTTGAACAACTACCACTCCCATGTTTATCACTTTATTATTGGAATTGTGCTATCAAGCACCCTCTTGATTTTGATTCCGAATGCTGGAAGTGCTGAAAGTATCCAATACACTGGACTTTCCATCGTGAGCTATGTTCTCATCGCCTTCTTCTTTGCACTTGGCATTTGGCTTGGTATCTGGATGAGTCAATTGGAGGATAAGTATAAATAATGGCAAAAAAAGTAAAGATTAAAAAAACTCTTGTCGAGCAGATCTTAACCAAAGCAGGAATTGAGCATACAGGGATTCAAATCAATGCCCTTGAGGGAGAACTTCCTTCGGAATATGATCGAACACATATCTTTAAAACCTTGGCTCTGCTGGGGGACAAGACAGGTCCAATTATCGGAATCGTCCCCATAACAGAACACCTCGCTGAAAAAAAATTAGCAAAGGTTTCTAGTAATAAAAAAGTGAGCATGATTCCTCAAAAAGACCTAGAAAAAACGACAGGCTACATTCATGGAGCTAATAACCCCGTCGGCATTTGCCAAAAACACAACTATCCTATTTTTATTGATAAAACAGCTTTAGATTTAGACAAAATGATCGTCTCTGCTGGGGAAGTCGGGCATAGTATCATTATTGCTCCACAAGACTTGGCTAGCTTTGTGAAAGCAGATTTTGCAGATATCTTGGAGGAAGACAACTGATGAAACTCTATTTTGTGCGTCACGGCCGAACTATCTGGAATCTTGAAGGACGTTTCCAAGGTGCTGGAGGGGACTCACCTCTTCTTCCTGAGTCTATTGATACCTTAAAGGTGCTCGGTCAATATCTCAGCAACATTCCTTTCGATGAGATTTATTCAAGTGATTTACCAAGAGCGGTCAAATCTGCTGAAATTATCCAAAGTCAACTCCAGACGCAATGTCCTTTAGAGACTATTCCTGACCTGCGTGAATGGCAACTTGGCAAACTAGAGGGATTAAAAATTGCAACATTAGAGGCCATCTACCCACAACAAATCGAGGCTTTTCGTACAAACTTAGCTAAGTTCGATACAAGAATGTTTGAAGCGGAATCCCTCTACAGTACAACTCAACGTACCATTCAATTTATCAAATCTCTGAAGGGGAGTCAGGCTAAGAGAGTTCTAATCGTTGGTCATGGTGCAAATCTCACTGCTAGTCTTCGTACCCTTCTAGGTTATAAAGAGCCCCTTCTTCGAAAAGATGGTGGTTTAGCAAATGCTAGTCTAACAATTTTAGAAACCGAGGATTTTGAAACTTTCACTCTGGAAAGGTGGAATGACACTTCCTATCAAGGAAAATAATGGAACTTGATCTTAATGGTCAAGTTCTTTTTAGTTTTCAAAGAATATCCGTGAATTTCTTGACTATTTATGATAAAATGGGAGTATCGCAAAAAGACTCATCGTATCAAATTTTGAGTAAAATTAGGAGGATTTCATGTCTACAGAACATATGGAAGAACTAAATGACCAGCAGATCGTTCGCCGTGAAAAAATGGCTGCGCTCCGTGAACAAGGAATTGATCCTTTCGGTAAACGTTTTGAACGTACTGCTAACTCTCAAGAACTAAAAGACAAATTTGCAGAACTCGATAAAGAACAATTACATGAATTAAACGAAACTGCTACTATCGCTGGACGTTTAGTTAGTAAACGTGGTAAAGGAAAAGTCGGCTTCGCCCATCTTCAAGACCGAGAAGGTCAAATCCAAATCTACGTTCGTAAAGACGAAGTCGGTGAAGAAAACTACGAAATCTTTAAGAAGGCTGATCTCGGTGATTTCCTCGGTGTCGAAGGTGAAGTCATGCGTACAGATATGGGAGAACTTTCTATCAAGGCAACTCACATCACACACTTGTCAAAAGCACTTCGCCCTCTTCCTGAGAAATTCCACGGTTTGACTGACGTTGAAACAATTTACCGTAAACGTTACCTTGACTTGATTTCTAATCGTGAAAGCTTTGAACGTTTTGTCACTCGTTCAAAAATCATCTCTGAAATTCGTCGTTATCTAGATGGACATGATTTTCTTGAAGTGGAAACACCTGTACTTCACAACGAGGCCGGTGGTGCTGCTGCCAAACCATTTATTACACACCACAATGCTCAAAATATTGACATGGTGCTTCGGATAGCTCTAGAACTTCATCTCAAACGTCTAATTGTCGGTGGTATGGAACGCGTCTATGAGATTGGCCGTATCTTCCGTAACGAAGGAATGGATGCAACTCATAATCCTGAATTTACTATGATTGAGGTTTACCAAGCCTATGCCGATTTCCATGATATTATGGATTTGACAGAAGGTATTATCCAGCATGCTGCAAAGGCTGTCAAAGGTGATGGTCCAGTCAACTACCAAGGTACTGAAATCAAAATCAATGAACCATTTAAACGTGTTCACATGGTGGATGCTATCAAGGAAATTACTGGTGTAGACTTCTGGCAAGATATGACTTTCGAGGAAGCCAAAGCTATCGCTGCTGAGAAGAAAGTTCCAGTTGAGAAACACTACACTGAAGTTGGTCACATCATCAATGCCTTCTTTGAAGAATTTGTCGAAGAAACCTTGATCCAACCAACCTTCGTTTATGGGCATCCAGTAGCTGTCTCTCCACTTGCTAAGAAAAACCCTGAAGACGAGCGCTTTACTGACCGTTTTGAGCTCTTTATCATGACTAAGGAGTACGGTAATGCCTATTCTGAGTTGAACGACCCAATCGACCAGCTTAGCCGTTTTGAAGCCCAAGCAAAAGCCAAAGAACTTGGTGATGATGAAGCAACAGGTATCGACTACGACTACATCGAGGCTCTTGAATACGGTATGCCACCAACAGGTGGTTTGGGTATCGGTATCGACCGTCTTTGCATGCTCCTCACTGATACAACCACTATCCGTGATGTATTGCTCTTCCCAACAATGAAATAATACTCTTCGAAAATCTCTTCAAACTACGTCAGCGTTGCCTTGCCGTAGATATATGTTCCTGACTTTGTCAGTCTTATCTACAACCTCAAAACAGTGTTTTGAGCAGCCTGCGGCTAGCTTCCTAGTTTGCTCTTTGATTTTCATTGAGTATAAACTCTTATCCTCTAGTACTTGCCAGAGGATTTTTCGATACAAAAAGAGACTGAGGAAAAACTCAATCTCTTTTTCTTATTCTTGATTTTTAACTTGACTGGTTGCTACATCTTCCCCAAACCATTTCTGGCTGATTTCCTGGAATTTTCCTTCTTGGTATAGTGATACAAAGGCTTGATTCAGAGCAGCTAGCAAAGTTTTATCAGCAGGTCTAACACCCACTGCAAAAGCTTCACTTTCAAACCCTGCTGAAAAGATATTGTAGTCATTTAATATTCCTTCGGACTGGAGATAGTAATTGGCATATACCCGGTCAATTAACAAGGCATCAATTCGGTCATTTTTCAAATCAATCAAGGCTTCATTAAAACTTTGGTATTGGTTGGCCTTCTGGTCTTTGACACGATTTTTCAATAAGTCTGGCTGGGCTTCAAAATCCAAATAACCAGAAGATCCAGCCTGAGCCCCTAAAACTTTGTCTGTCATATCCTGAATTGAGTGGATATTTTTAGACTTTTTAGAGACCAAAACTTGTTGATTTTCCATGTAAGGAATGGTAAAAGCGACCTTCTCTTTCCGTTCATCTGTAGCTGTATAGCCATTCCAGATGGCATCAATAGTACCATTTTGTAATTCAGTTTCTTTCATATCCCAGTCGATGGGTTGAAATTTAATCTGAATTCCTAGCTTTTCAGAGGCAGCTTGGGCTAGGTCAATATCAAAGCCCGCGTACTGGCCATTCTTTTCCTCAAATCCCATGGGAACAAAGGTATTGTCAAAGCCAATGGTAATGCTACCCTGTTTTTGATATTTGGCCCAATTATCCTGATTTGGATCACTTGCCTTCTGAGTACAAGCTGTCAGGAAGAAGCTAAAGAACAGAGCAAGTACAAGGGCAATTTTCTTTCTCTTCATAGGCACCTCCTACTTTGGATCAACCTTAAGGATCTGATCAGCAATGTTTTCTGCAAACTGAAGGTCGTGGGTAACAACAATCTGAGTCATCCCACGCTCTTTATTTTGAAGGATGAGTTTTTCTACTTCTAATCGCAATTCTGGGTCTAAGGCTGATGTAGGCTCATCATATCCAATAATTTCTGGGTTTATCATCATGGCGCGTGCTAAGGCCACCCGTTGTTTTTGCCCACCTGAAAGTGAGAAAGGGAAGGCATCTGCATGCCCAGCTAATCCAAGTTGTTCTAACAAACCACGCGCCTTCTTCTCAGCAATTTCCTTCTCCATATTCATTGTTTTTATAGGCGACAGAGTTAAGTTATCTAAAACTGACAAATGCGGAAAGAGTTGAAAATCTTGGAAGACAAATCCTAGTAGGTTGCGCTTTTCTAGTTCGTCTATAGCTAGCGATTCGCCGTTATAGTAGATTTCTCCAGAATCGATAGTTTCCAATCCAGCTAACATACGTAATAAGGTTGTTTTTCCGCCTCCTGATGGACCTACGATTGCGAGGATTTGCTTTTCAGGAATAGATAGGCTGAAGTTGGTTAAGATTTGTTTGCCACCAAAGGCCTTGTTGATGTTTCGTAATTCTAACATAGCAATCCTCCTATCTGTAATAACTGTACTTCTTCTCAAGTTTTTTCGCTACAATGGTTACAAGACCAATCATGATCAAATAAATCGCTCCAGCTAAAAACATAGGAACAAGACTAGCATCTCGATTGGCTGCAGTCCGACTAGCCAAAATCAAATCTGAAATTCCTAAGGCATAGACCAGAGAAGTATCCTTGACCAAACTCATAATTTCATTAAAGACGCTCGGTAAGACAATTTTTGTAACCTGAGGAAGGATGATGTAGCGAACTGTATCAAAGGAGCTAAATTTTAACACTTTTGCGGCTTCATACTGCCCTTTTGGAATGGTTTCGATCCCACCACGAAAGATTTCTGCAAAGTAGGCTGCATAGTTCAATACAAAAGCAATCACAGCAGCAGGCAAACGATCTAAACGTATCCCAATACTAGGGAGCACATAGTAAATAAAGATTAATTGCAAAAGCAAGGGAGTTCCTCGCATTACCCAAATATAAAGGTCAATCAGATAATGGAGGGGTTTCCAACGGACTTGCAAAGCAAAGGCAACGACAATACCTAAGGGAATTGAAAAAATTAAAACCAGAGCAAAGACTTGAAGTGTCATACTTGCACCGTTTAACAAACTTGGTAATATCTCAAACATATAAGACATACTGCACCTCCTAAAAATTATTGTTCCTATTATAGCATAAATAAACAATTTAGCAAGTGTTTTTGTAAAAAAATTCTATTTCTCCTAAAAAAACGTATCTGACAAATTGACGGATACGTTTTTCGAGAGATAACTTTTAAAGTGTTTCTAAGAGTTCTTGCATCTGAACATCATCTGGAACGAGTTTTAAATAAGCTTCAACTTGTATCTTGGCCTCTTCAAAATATCCCAATTCACGCAATAGATAGCTATACTGCTCCAGAAACTCAGGATTATCCTTGAGGTCAGACGATAGTTCCTGATAGAGCTCATAGGCCTTATCTAAATCCTCGATTTCCTGGTAAGAACGTGCAATCATCCACCTAGTCAAGAGATTTTCAGGTTCTTGACTTTGGAGAGCAATGATATCTTCGTACCGCTCTTGTTCCATATAAATAGTTGCAAGGCGAAGGAAAATTTCTTCTGTATCCTCTGCATCATCCTTAGCAGTAAGGAGAAACTGCTCTGCAGCACTAGGATCATGCAATTCGTACGAGAACTGAGAAGCAGCTAGTAAGAGACGGGTTTCAAATGGATTTTTCTCCAGTCCTTTTTTAACGATACGAAGAGCCTCTTCCACCTGATGTTCCTTATGCAAGGCTTGACTATAACCATATTCATATCCTTCAAAATCTGGTGAAATGGTATCAATCTGCTTAAAGTAAAGAACAGATTTTTGATACTCTTCTTGGTCAAAGTAAAGACTAGCCAGTTCAAAAGCAGTTTGGTCATCATATTCTAATTCTAAAGCTTTTTCTAAGAATTCTGTTGCAGCTTCAAACTTACCTAACTGGGCATAAGCATAGCCAATTCGCTGATAAGTTGAGACGCCCGTTTGCTCATAGATAGAGCGATTGTCTAATTGAGCATAACCCTGAATGGCTTCCTGATAGTTCCCTAACTCGCTATCCAATTCAGCCAAACCAAAAACTAATAAGGGATCGTCTGAGTAATTTAAGGCTTCCAGTAACTTTTCTCGTGCTACATCTGTCAATCCTTCCAACTGATAGAGGTCTGCCTTCAAGGCCAAGGCCGATACATACCAGTCACTTTCAGGTTTGATTTCCTCAAGGTAAGCAAAGGCTTCCTCAACATTGCCATCCTCGCTAGCAATGCTAGCTAAGTTCAGATTCACTTCTGGAAATTCTGTAACGATATTTTGGTAAATTTCTTTTGCTTGAGGATAAAAGCCAATTCCCTCTAGATAGCTTGCTAGTTCATAGAGAACCTCACTTGAATCTGTTTCAAGGGCTTTGTGAAAATACTGATCCGCTTTGCTTAAATCTTGGTCATCCAAAGCTTGGAGCATGCGTTGACTATTGTTCACTCTTGATTTCCTCCCCTTCTTCTTCATACAAACCGCTGACTTTTTTATACCAGTTAAAGATAGCTGAGATAACGACCTTAGCAGAGGCATAGACAGGAATTCCCAGCAAAACTCCCCAAATACCAAACATAGACCCTGAAGTTAGGAGAACAAAGAGGACATTGATCGGATGGATATTTAGCTGACTACCTAAAATAAGTGGGGAAACGAAGCGACCCTCAATCGTTTGCTCAACAATAAAGACAATAATTACTTTTAAAAGCATGACAGGCCCCGCTATTAAGCCCAAAACCAAAGCAGGCAACATCGCTAGAAAACTACCCAGGTAAGGTACTAGATTGAGGATACCAGCCGTAATCCCCAGGGTCACAGCATATCTGAGACCAATAATCTTAAAGAAGATAATAAACATAATCGCCACAATAATAGCAACTGTAACCTGTCCTCTAACGTAGTTTGATAACTGTTTATTAACATCTGACAAAACTTGTCCTACTGGTTCCTTTAACTTCGTGGGAATAAACTTGGTCAAATAATCTCGCAAACCTTTCCCATCGCGTAAAAGATAAAAGAGCATGAAAGGTACGATAATGACCGCTACAATAACCTGGGATACACTGCTGACAAAGGCACTCACCCAGTTAACGGCTTGGGAAGAGATTTTGCTCGCCCACATGGTCGCTTCAGTAGAAATATTCGCAAGAACCTGCTCCAATTGCGGTCTAAAATCATCTGGTAAACGTTTGGTTACAAGATCATTGATAACCTTATCAGCATCTTCCAGGTATGTCGGCACATTCTTTGCAAAATTTAAGACCTGACGTTGCAGATTTGGAATAGCAACCGCCAGCCCCCAAATGATAAAGAAACCAATTATAACAAAAAGAATACTAATGGCAAGAACACGATTGATTTTGTGTTTCTCCATCCAGTCAACAATCGGATTAAGGAGATAATAAAGTAAACCAGATAAAATAACTGGCAACATGACAACTCCTAGAAAATCTAAAACTGGTAAAAAAATAAAACTAATCTTACTTAGAATGAAAAGGTTCAAGCCCAGTAACAAGGTCACCAAGAATACAGTAATAGCTTTGTTATCTAAAAACCACTTGAAGAACCAAGATAGGCTAAAATGTTTCTCTTTATGTTCCATAAATACATCCTTTCTGTCATTCTCTCATTATACCATTTTTAGACTAAAATAACTCTTTTTTAAAGTGCTTACATGAATAGACAAAAAGAAAAATCTCCTCTATTGAGGAGATTTATTTAATCTTTAATATGACTTGATAGTTGTTTTTGGTATTCTTCGTTTGATTTTGCTTTTTCTTCAGCAAATTTCTTACGGAATTCTTCCATTTCTTTACTTGTCACAATCTTATCTTGAATCTTCAGATATTTATAACTGTTTTCACCTGTTTTATCACCGACCCAACCATCTGCTCCTGTTCCTGGGACTTTCTTTGTAACAAGCATTTGGGCACCGTCAGAGTTAACAGGGATGATCAAAGCACTATCTGTCAACCATGCTTGAGCTTTAGCATATTTTGAATAGCGTTTTTCGAGATTTGTTTTCTCACTGTTTGCATCATCAAGTAATTCTTTGTATTTATCCAATCCTACTGCCTTAATGGCTGAACTATCTGATCCTGGTGCAATACCAAGTGCTCCAAGAAGAGTTGGTCCAGATGTTGGATCAAATGCATCAAGATAGGTTGATGGATCTGCATAGTCTGGGCTCCATCCACTGTTTGGATTGATATCCCAGTCGATATTGTCTTTTGAAGTTGCAAGAACGGTCATACTTCCCAATTCATCATCAGAAACTTGTTGGATATCAACCACGACATTTTCAACTCCAAGAGCTTCCTCTATTGATTGTTTATACGATTGAGCTTGACGTACAAAATCTGTTTGAGTAGAGGAAACTGGCAAGTCCAAATGAACAGGGAACTGAACACCGTCAGCTTGAAGAGTTTTCTTAGCCGCTTCAAGTTTAGTTTTAGCTTTATCTACATTATGAAGTGAATCTTGTGCATCATCTAGGCTAACATCGCTCCAAGCAGTATCCAACTTGTCAAGTTCTGCTTTTGTTACTTGACCAAAAGATTGATCTCCAATTTGAACAAACGTTGGAGGTGTAAAGCTAGTACGTAATTTACGAGGGGCAACTTCATCACCAAATACTTGAGAGACAGCAGCCTTACGATCTGCTCCAAAAGCCAAGGCTTGGCGGAAATCTTTGTTCAACAAAGCTTTCTTAGTAGATGTCTTTTCTTCGTCCGTTGTTTTAGAAGTATGGTTATAGGCTACACGGTCAATATTAGTTGAAATGTAGTAGCTACCTCCTCTTTGTTGACCATACACAATGTTGTCTTTGTATTTTTCTTTGAATCGCTCATAGTTTGCAGAATTCTTAAAGAGCGGAGCTGCTGGGTAGTGGCCTTCATCAAAACCACGACCAAGAGAGTCTGCATCTTGACCATCAAAGAAGGTCAATTTTATATCATCAATGAAGACATTTCCTTTATCCCAATAGTTTTGGTTTTTTGTCATCTCGATTGAAGATTTCGATGTGAGACCTTTCAGAAGGTAAGGACCATTGTATAGAATACTTGTAACATCAGTAGGTTTACCAAAATCATCCCCTTTAGAGGCTAAAAAGTCTTCATTGATTGGTGCTAAAACACCCATCGTTGTCTTGGAATTCCAGAAAGATTCAGGATTATTAAGCGTATAAACGAGTGTATAATCATCTGTCGCCTTAATTCCAACAGTAGAAAAATCATTTGTTTTCCCGTTAATATAATCATCCAACCCTTTGATTGAATCCTGTACGAGATAGAGGGCTTGTGATTTCTTAGCGACAGCATGTTTCAAACCTGTCACGAAATCCTGAGCCTTTACTTCACCATATTCTTCGCCTTCATTAGTGTACTACTTAATCCCTTTTCGGATTTTATAGGTGTAAGTCAAACCATCTTTAGAAACACTCCAGTCCTCTGCTACAGACGGTACAAGATTTCCATATTGGTCATTCTCAAGCAAACCATCGATGACATTCCCAGTCACCTGTTTGGTACTGGAATTTCCAGAAACTGTGTAGTCCAAAGTTGCGGGATCCGATGAGAAGACATAAGTATAAGTCACAGGTTGGTTGGCATTTTTACCACCAGACGAACAAGCTGCTAGTAGTGCTGAGGACAACACTGCTACTGCAGCCGTTAGAAAAATACGTTTTTTCATAAGGCACTCCTTTAAATCAAATATATGATTATTATATCACTTTGATTTTTGAAAGCAAGGTAAAAACTAAATAAATCTCCCTAAGGTGTTTTCTGTAATTTTCAAAAAATGATGAAAGTCAGTTAAGAATTTTATTTTGTGGTATAATAAATTTATCATTATTAAGAGGTATGGACATGAAAGAAACTGTTTATTTTGGAACTTACACTCGTCGCTTATCTAAAGGGATTTACAAAGCTGATTTTAATACAGAAACAGGCCAGCTTGCAAATCTTGAACTCTTTGCTGCTGAACCAAGTCCGACCTACCTTGCCTTTGACCAACAGCAACATTTATACACCGTAGGGAGCCAGGATGGTTTGGGTGGAATCGCTGCTTACAAGACCGACGGCACCTTATTAAATCATGTGGTGGAAGAAGGCGCTCCTCATTGTTATGTGGCAGTGGATGAAAAACGTAGTCTCGTTTATGGGGCCAACTATCATAAGGGGCAAGTTCTGGTTTATAAACGTCAAACGGATGGTAGCCTCATTCAAACAGATCTAGATCAGCATAGTGGACAAGGTCCTCATAAAAATCAAACTTCTCCTCATGTCCACTTTGCAGATCTAACACCTGACCAGTATCTCGTCACATGTGATCTAGGTACGGATGAAGTAACGACCTACGATGTTAGTCCAGAAGGAAAACTAAGTAAACTCTACACTTATAACAGCCAAGCTGGGGCAGGTGCTCGCCACATCGTTTTCCATCATCATTATAAGATTGCCTACCTCATCTGTGAACTCAACAGTACCATTGAAGTCTTGATTTACGATGGTGTTGGTGAATTTGAACGCATGCAAGTCATTTCGACTTTGCCAGATGGATATGAGGAATTTAATGCTACTGCTGCCATTCGTCTTTCAAAAGACGGCAAATACCTCTATGCATCCAACCGAGGTCATGATTCCATTGCTGTATTTAGCATCCTAGCTGATGGTAGTCTGGAGTTATTAGAAATTGTGCCCAGCCACGGACAAAATCCGCGCGATTTCAATCTTACTCCTGACCAAGAATTTCTAATTGCAGTTCACCAAGATTCAGATAATGCAACCGTCTTTAAACGTAATCCTGAAACTGGTCGATTAGCTGAGCTTTCTAACGATTTCCAAGTTCCCGAAGCTGTTTGCATCACATTTAAACATTAATGTAAAATAAAAATGAACTCGCTTAAGCAAGTTCATTTTTATTTTATAGTTTATTTCCGACATTGATACGGTTAATGGCACGTTGTAAAGCAACCTTAGCTCGCCGTTCTTGGTCAATCAAGTGTTTATCTTGTGCTTCTTCAATCTCACGTTCAGCACGAAGTTTAGCACGTTGGGCACGGCTAATATCGATATCACGAGCACGTTCTGCTGAGTCTGCTACAATAGTAATGATGTCATTGGCAATCTCGATAATTCCTCCGTTCACTGCAATCCAGTTCACATGAGTATCGTCATCGATTCGTTTTACCTTTACTTCATCAACCGCTAAAACCGCAATCATATTTTCATGTCGTGGCAAGATCCCCATCTCACCATCCAGAGTTCGTACCGATACAAAGCTGGCATGGTGATCATAGACGAGGCCATCTGGTGTCACGATCTGGACAGTTAAATGAGCCATAGATCACCTCTTAAAATCCCATTTTCTCAGCTTTTGCAATCACATCTTCGATTGAACCGACACCACGGAAAGCATCTTCTGGTAGATGGTCATGTTTTCCTTCAAGGATTTCCTTAAAGCCGCGAACTGTTTCCGCCACTGGTACATAAGAACCAGGTTGGCCAGTAAATTGTTCGGCAACGTTAAAGTTTTGAGACAAGAAGAACTGGATACGACGGGCACGAGCAACCAAAGTCTTTTCTTCATCAGAGAGTTCATCCATACCAAGGATAGCAATGATATCTTGCAATTCATGGTAACGTTGAAGGACACGTTTGACCTCAGCAGCAACTGCATAGTGCTCCTCACCAACAATCTCAGGTGCCAAGGCACGAGAGCTTGAAGCCAGTGGATCAACGGCTGGGTAGATACCCAACTGTACCAACTTACGTTCCAAGTTTGTTGTTGAATCCAAGTGAGCGAAGGCTGTTGCTGGCGCAGGGTCAGTATAGTCATCCGCTGGCACATAGATAGCCTGGATAGAGGTTACAGATCCCTTCTTGGTTGATGTGATACGTTCTTGCAATTGACCCATTTCCGTAGCAAGTGTTGGTTGGTAACCAACGGCTGAAGGCATACGACCCAAAAGGGCAGATACTTCTGAACCAGCTTGAGTGAAACGGAAGATATTATCGATAAAGAGAAGCACATCTTGACCTTCTACATCACGGAAGTATTCAGCAATTGTCAAACCAGTAAGGGCAACACGCATACGTGCTCCAGGTGGTTCATTCATCTGACCAAATACCATGGCTGTTTTCTCGATAACGCCTGATTCTTTCATTTCCCAGTAAAGGTCGTTCCCTTCACGAGTACGTTCCCCAACACCAGTAAATACTGAAATACCACCGTGTTCTTGGGCAATGTTGTGAATCAATTCTTGGATCAAGACAGTTTTACCAACTCCGGCACCACCGAAGAGTCCAACTTTCCCACCTTTAAGGTAAGGGGCAAGAAGGTCGATAACCTTGATCCCTGTTTCCAAGATTTCAGATGAGGTAGACAATTCATCAAAAGTTGGAGCTTTCTTATGAATTGGCTGACGCTCAGCGTCTTCATCGAAAGGAGCATCCAAGTCAATGGTATCTCCCAAAACGTTGAAGACACGTCCCAAAGTTTCTTTACCTACTGGCACAGAGATTGGACGGCCTGTGTCCAAAACTTCCATTCCACGAGTCAAACCATCTGTTGATTCCATGGCGATCGTACGAACCATACCATCACCCAACTCCAAGGCTACTTCAAGGACGATTTTTGTTTTTCTTTCGTCATTTTTGTAGACGACAAGTGCATTATTAATCTCAGGAAGTGTTTCCCCTGCTGCGAACAAGACGTCGACAACGGGTCCAATAACCTGAGCAATTTTACCTGAACTCATCTCCTTCTCCTATTCTATATAAGATACTGTCGGTTCCTAGTTCACCTAGGTCCTAAGTTCATTTTGATACGAGGGAGGCAAAGCCTTATTCTAAGGCACTAGCCCCCGCTACAATTTCTGTAATTTCTTGTGTAATCGCCGCCTGTCTGGCACGGTTATACTGGATTGTCAAATCATTGATGACTTTCTTAGCATTATCAGTCGCCGTTTGCATGGCTGTCATACCTGCAGCATTCTCAGCTGTCTTGGCATCGATGATAGCCCCGTATATCATGCTTTCTGCAAACTGAGGTAACAACTGCTCTAGAATCTCATCACGACTCGTTTCCAACTCAAAGGTCAAGCTATACTCTTCATCCGCTTCATTTGGATCTAAGTCAACAATCGGCAACATTTGTTCCACACGCATTTGACTTGTGAGAGTATTGACATGATGGTTGTAACAAACATAGAGTTCATCAAAAAGTTCATTTTGATACATTTCAATCGTTTTTGAAATAATTTTACGAACTTCATCAAAACTTGGTTGGTCGGCCAAGCCACGTAGTTCATAGATTGGTTGAATGCCACGAGCCTTAAAGAAATCAGCTCCCATACCACCAATACAGATTATCTCAAAACCTGTACCATCTGGATGGTATTCTTCTTTCAGCTCCATCACAGCTTTAAGGATGGAAGCATTATAACCTCCAACCAAGCCACGGTCTGAAGTAATAACGATATAGCCTGTTTTCTTAACTGGGCGACTAATGAGCATCGGATTGGTAGAACCACCAGATCCGTTACCATGCAGAATATCCGTCAAAAGCTTACGAACCTTCTGAGCATAAACTTGAAAGTTACGTGCTGCTTCTTCAGAGCGACCTAACTTGGCAGCCGATACCATTTGCATGGCATTGGTGATTTGACTAGTATTTTTTGTTGAGGCGATTTTTGTTTTAATATCATTTAGAGATACTGCCATTTGACACCTCTATTCTTATTGGAAGCTGGATTGATTGAGAAACTCTGTAATCGCAGCATCCAAGACTGCCTCTTCTGGCAAGTCTTTTGTTTCACGAATAGTTTCCAAAATCTCTGGATGTTGTGCATCAAAGAAATCATGAAACTCTTCCTCAAAACGAACAATGTCATCTACAGGAATCGTATCCAAGAAACCATGTGTCAAAGCATAAAGAATGATTACTTGTTTCTCAACAGGTAATGGTTTATGAACTGGTTGTTTCAGAACTTCAACGGTACGACGTCCACGATTTAACTTAGCTTGAGTAGCCGCATCCAAATCAGAACCAAACTTAGTGAAGGCTTCCAACTCACGATATGAAGCAAGGTCGATACGAAGTGTACCAGCAACCTTCTTCATAGCTTTGATTTGTGCAGAACCACCTACACGAGATACAGATGAACCCGCATCGATAGCTGGACGAATACCCGCATTGAAGAGACCATCGCCAAGGAAGATTTGACCATCTGTGATTGAAATCACGTTAGTTGCGATATAAGCAGAGATATCTCCTGCTTGTGTCTCGATAAATGGTAAAGCTGTGATTGAACCACCACCAAGTTCATCAGAAACCTTAGCTGAACGCTCAAGCAAACGGCTATGAAGGTAGAAAACATCCCCAGGGAAGGCTTCACGACCTGGTGGACGACGAAGCAAGAGGGAAAGTTCACGATAAGCGACCGCTTGTTTTGAAAGATCATCATAAACGATCAAAACATGCTTCCCTTGGTACATAAACTCTTCTGCCATAGCAACCCCAGCATAAGGAGCTAGGAAGAGCAATGGAGAAGGTTGTGAAGCAGAAGCTGTCACAACGATTGTGTAGTCCAAGGCACCGTACTGACGAAGTGTTTCAACTTGCGTACGAACAGTTGACTCTTTTTGCCCAATCGCTACATAGATACAGATCATATCTTGACCTTTTTGGTTCAAAATAGCATCAATAGCGATGGTTGTTTTCCCTGTCTGACGGTCACCGATAATCAACTCACGTTGACCACGACCAATCGGAACAAGGGCATCAATAGCTTTCAAACCTGTTTGCAATGGTTCTGATACAGACTTACGTTGCATAACGCCAGGAGCCGGCGCTTCTACTGGACGAGACTTATCGGTATGGATTTCTCCAAGACCGTCAACTGGACGACCAAGTGGATCCACAACACGTCCAATAAGGCTCTCACCAACAGGAACTTCCATGATTTTACCTGTACGGCGAATGGTATCGCCTTCACGAATATCTGTAAAGTCACCTAGGATGATAATCCCAACGTCTGTTGACTCCAAGTTCTGCGCCATCCCATAAGAGCCGTTTTCAAAAATCAACAGCTCCCCACTCATGGCATTTTCAAGGCCGTGAGCACGCGCAATTCCGTCCCCGATATAGGTTACAACACCTGTTTCAGATACATCAAAATTGGGTTTGAAATTTTCAATTTGTTGCTTAATTAAAGCGCTGATTTCTTGTGCGTTAATTGCCAAAAGAACACCACTTTCTATTTCAAATTTTCTTTAACAACTCGAAGTTGTTGTTTAATACTCACATCAATTGTCTTGTGATTAGCAAAAATGACAAAACCACCAATGAGTCCTTCATCAATTTGTTCTTTGACGCTCCGCACTTTCAGAGACATTTTTTTCTCTATCAATGGGAGCAGACGTTCCTTCTGTTCATCTGTTAAAGGATGAGCTGAAGAAATCGTGACTACAAAACGATTGGTCTCTTTTTCAAGGCGATTCAAACAATCTGCAATTACTTCATAAAAAAGATTTGCTCTGTGATTGTAAACCAGAACTTGAATAAAGTTTTGCATTAAAGGTGACACAGAGTCTTGAAAGAAACGAACTGTTTTTTCCTTATCTGACTCATCGACTGCCACCTGAGCTAAAAAAGAAGGTAAACCCGTTTCTTCTGCGACTTGCTTGATTTGATCCAAGTCTGAAAAAATCCGGTCCTCTTCTCCTTTTTCAATCACTAATTGGACAAAAGGCATGCTGTACTTTTCAATGACCTTTGCTGTTTTCTTGTCCATTAGGCTTCTCCTAGCTGATCGATATACTGATCAATGAGTTCCTTATGGGCATGACTGTCAAGGTTTTGTGAGATGATTTTCCCAGCTAGACTAACTGTCAAATCTGCCACCTCGCCCTTAACACTTTGTAAAGCTTCAGCTTTATTTTGAGCAATTTCTTGGTTGGCTTTTTCTTTTAAGCGCCCTGCTTCAAGTTTAGCTTCGGCTAAAATATCGGCTTTACTTTTCTCAGCAGTTCCCTTTGCATTCTCGATAATCGTTTTAGCTTCGGTACGGCTACCTGCTAACTCAGCTTCACGTTTGTTAGCTAGTTCCTCAGCCTTTTTACGGGCTTCCTCGGCACCATCAATATCTGAAGAAATCTTTTCAGCACGTTCATCCAAGATGCTGGAAAGATTTCCCCAAGCATATTTTTTCACTAAAAAGATCAATAAAAGGAAGGAACCAGCGATAAGAATAAAGTCACCGATAATGGTACTAATAGTTAAATCCATCTTCTAATCCTCCTCTACTTACTCTTCCCCTTCATTTATTTTTTTACCAATGTACATAGATGACAACATGGTAAATACATAAGCCTGAATACATGAAATGAAAATTGAAAAGGCTGTCCATAACATGTTTGCGATAAAGGCAAAAGGATACCAATACAAAGCATTTTGTGACAAGGCTAATAGCAATCCAGCTAAGACCTCACCGGCAAAAATATTTCCGTAGATCCGAATCGCCAAGGAAGCAAAATTGGTGAACTCTTCTAAAATGTTCATCGGAGTCATAAAGCCAGGTGTAACAAATGCTCTCAAATATTCTTTAACGCCTCTACGACGAACTCCTTCTACATGGGCGATCAAAGTGATCAAGAATGATAGGGATAAATCGTATCCAAGGTTGGCTGTTGGGGAAGTCCACAAGTTATAACCGTTTGTTGTTTGTACTTTTGCCATTAAGCCGATATTATTGGCAACCAAGATAAACAGAAATAGAGAAAACAGAAATAAGGAATAATCCTTGATGTATGATTCTCCAATGTTTGGTTTGGTAAAACCAATCACAAAGTCGTAAATCATCTCAAGAGCATTTTGTTTGCCCTTTGGACGGATGGTCATTTTACGACTTGCCCAGTAGACAAAGGCAAAAACCATCAAAACAGTTACAAGAGACATGGCAAGCAGGGTCAAATCAAAGGATATTGGTCCAATATTAACGGTTGGATTCAAACTTTCTTCCATGGTTTGACACCTCCATTTCTAAATAGAGTTGTCTATTTAATGACAAATGACATCGCCAAGGTTACAAAGAATGTTCCTTCGATAAAGGCAATCCCCATAATCATCAAACTACGCAATTGTGGGATGATATCTGGTTGGCGTGCTGCAGATTTGAACAAACCGTTCATCAAAAATCCTTCTGCAAGAGATACACCCATACAGGCAAGACAAAGTCCGAAAAATGTTAAATTCATGACGAATTCTCCTTTTATTTAAAATTTACTTACTTAGTTTAGTCCTAAAATTTGTTTTTGTCAACTTTTTACTTACATTGGAAGCGTTTCAGATGATTTATTTCTATTTTTGCTATTTTTATACCACTGTATAGATAAGTTTCTCATTTTATGATGAAATGTGTTTCCACTTTTTCTATATTTTCCGAAATAAATTGAAAAATCCAAGTTTAGAACTTGGATAGATTCATTTTATTTGAAATAGTAGGAATAGTGTCGTTTACACCCTGGATTAAATGGAGATTTGCAATAAGGGCAGGCTATTTGTTTTTGATATTCTTGAAATGTTATTGTCCTCTTACAAGCCCCACATAAAATCGGTCGATCCTCCGAAAGCGTCAAGGGGTAGGGTGAAAACAAATGCGTTTCTATAGCATTGTGGCACTGATAGCAAGCATAGTATTTTTTACACTCATAGCACTGGAGGGAAATAATATCTTTTTCACCATGATAGTGAACACATCTGCTTTCATTATCTACCAACAATCCTTGCACTTGAATCATTCCCTTTTCCTTATCTAGGCACGAACTGTGACACTTGTCCCGTCTTCCTTATAGAGATTGATAAGACCTTCTTTGAGAGCTCGAACCATATCCCCAGCTTGCACAGGTTGAGGAACCTTAATGGTCAAGAGTTCCATTGGATTTGGAGCACGGTCGATTTTATTGCCTTTAGAATCGTGAAGATTTTCGATATAGGTTTCAAAATGACGGAAACCTGGTCCATAAAACTCAACTTGATCGCCTTCATTGATAACATTCCGTTGACGAATGGTTGCTGTCTGGGTTGCTTCATCATAAGCTACCACTTCAGCAACAAACTTGTATTCAGGGATTTTACGACGTGCACCAAACAACTGTTCATTTTCTGTAGGTGTGCTATAGTAGAAACCTGTTGCCAATTCACGTTGGGCAACCTTCCACATCTCATCTACCAGGTCTTGTTTAATAGCTTCAAATTTTTCTGGGCTTTCAAGGTAAGCATCCACAGCCGCCTTGTAACAGTTAGTTACTGTTGAAACATAGTGGATTGACTTCATACGACCTTCAATCTTGAGACTATCTACACCATTTTCAATCATATCTGGAATATGGTCAATCATAGACATATCAACGGCTGACATTGAAAATTCTTCTGGAATTTCACCTTTAAGACTCTTGCGTTCTTGACCAAAAGGCATATCGTAAAGGTCGTATTTCCAACGGCAAGACTGCGAACAACCACCACGGTTAGCATCACGCATACTCATATGATTTGAAAGCGTACAGCGACCTGAGTAGGAAATACACATCGCTCCGTGGACAAAGGCTTCAATCTCTACGTCTGTGCGTTTGCGAATCTCTGCCAATTCTTCCATTGAGACCTCACGCGCCAAAACGACACGAGTCAAGCCCAGTTCTTTCCAAAATTCAAGCGTTTCATAGTTCGTCGCACTGGCTTGGGTAGAGAGGTGGATTTCAAGACCTGGTGCTTCTGTTGCTGCAATCATAATCAAGGCCGGGTCTGACACGATAACTGCCGCAATCCCAATGTCACGCAACTTACGGAACCACTCACCAGCCCCAGCTTCATTTCCTTCGTGCATAACCATGTTGGCAGCTACATAGACTTTGGCACCATACTTGGCAGCGAACTGCACGCCTTCTTCCATCTGTTCAAAGGTGAAGTTTCCTGCACGGCTACGAAGACCATAAGCTTGTCCACCTATAAAAACAGCATCAGCTCCATACCGAACAGCCACTTTTAGCTTCTCTAAAGTCCCTGCAGGCGATAAAACCTCAGGACGTTTTAATATTTTTGTCATTTTTTCTCCTATTTGCAATATAAAAGTTTGACGTTTTTCCTTCTCATTTTATAGTAAATAAAGGATAAAATCAAGTCTAGACAGATTGTTTTGACAATTCTAATCTTTTAAGAAAACAAAAAACTAGCCTTTCTAAACTAGTTATTTTCAAGATAAAATTCAAAGCGTTCACCCACGTATTGACTCTTTACATATTCGAAAGCTGTCCCATCTTCAAGATAAGAAACCTGAGTCAATGCTAAAATCGCATGCCCCTTTTCGACTTCTAGATAGTCAGCAATCTTTTCCTTAGCCAATCTCGCATAAATGGTCTGTTGAGATTTGCCAATCCGGTAGCCATACTGCTGCAAGGTTTGAAAGAAGTGACTGGTGATTTCTTCTTTTTTGAAATCCTTAATAAATTTCTCAGGAATGGATGCGACTTCATAGACTAGTGGAACTTGGTCAGCATAACGCACCCGTTCCATGCGGATAATATTCTCTGTTGGAGTAATCCCCAGCTTTGCGATCTCTTGCTCATTTGGAATAGTTCTTCTGTAAGAAATGAGTTGACTAGAAGGGACTTTCCCTTGAGATTTGACAATCTCCGTAAAACTAGTCGTTCCCCGCATTTTTTCTTGAACACGAGTGCTAGAGACAAAGGTCCCACTTCCTACACGACGCTCCAAAACTCCTTCCTCAACTAAGAGAGAGATAGCCTGGCGTAATGTCATCCGGCTAACTTGAAACTGTTCAGCTAAATCTCGCTCACTTGGAAGTCTCTCTCCGATTTTCCAATGATGCTCATCTATATCCTTCTTGATTTTATCGTGGATTTTCATATAAGCTGGTAACATGATTCTCACTTCTTTTCTTTATTTTCTCCATTGTACCGTATTTGCTTAGAAAAAGTCAAACTTTGCCTTGTTTAGTTGGTAATTCGCCCCTATTTGTGATAGAATATTGAAAAAGATATTTCTTTTGAGAAAGGAAAAAGATGAGCAACATTTCAACTGATTTGCAAGATGTCGAAAAAATCATCGTGCTGGACTATGGTAGCCAATACAACCAGCTGATTTCACGCCGTATTCGTGAAATTGGTGTTTTTTCAGAGCTAAAAAGTCACAAAATCTCAGCTGCAGAGGTTCGTGCGATTAACCCTGTAGGGATCATCCTCTCTGGTGGACCAAACTCTGTATACGAAGATGGTTCATTTGATATTGACCCAGAAATTTTTGAACTTGGCATTCCAATTTTGGGAATCTGCTATGGTATGCAACTTTTAACTCATAAACTTGGAGGAAAAGTTGTCCCTGCTAGTGATGCTGGTAACCGTGAGTATGGCCAATCACCACTTACCCATACCACTTCTGCCCTCTTTGAAGGGACTCCTGAAGAACAGATTGTTTTGATGAGCCATGGCGATGCTGTTACAGAGATTCCAGCTGATTTTGTTCGTACTGGTACTTCTGCTGACTGTCCTTATGCAGCTATTGAAAACCCAGGAAAGCACATTTATGGTATCCAATTCCACCCAGAAGTTCGCCATTCTGTATACGGGAATGATATCCTTCGCAACTTTGCCCTTAACATCTGTAAAGCTAAGGGTGACTGGTCAATGGACAACTTCATCGATATGCAGATCAAGAAAATCCGTGAAACTGTAGGCGACAAGCGTGTTCTTCTCGGTCTATCAGGTGGTGTTGACTCTTCTGTTGTTGGAGTTCTTCTTCAAAAAGCAATCGGTGATCAATTGATCTGTATCTTTGTAGACCATGGTCTTCTCCGTAAGGGAGAGGCTGACCAAGTTATGGACATGCTTGGTGGTAAGTTTGGTTTGAACATTGTCAAAGCAGATGCTTCAAAACGTTTCCTTGACAAACTTGCTGGCGTTTCTGACCCTGAACAAAAACGTAAAATTATTGGTAACGAATTTGTTTATGTCTTTGATGACGAAGCTAGCAAGCTAAAAGATGTAAAATTCCTTGCTCAGGGAACGCTTTACACTGACGTGATTGAGTCTGGTACAGATACTGCTCAAACCATCAAATCACACCACAATGTTGGTGGTCTTCCAGAAGACATGCAATTTGAATTGATTGAACCATTGAACACTCTTTATAAAGACGAAGTCCGTGCCCTCGGTACAGAGCTTGGTATGCCAGACCACATCGTATGGCGCCAACCATTCCCAGGACCAGGACTTGCTATCCGTGTCATGGGTGAAATCACTGAAGAAAAACTAGAAACTGTTCGTGAGTCTGATGCTATCCTGCGTGAAGAAATCGCTAAAGCTGGTCTTGACCGCGATATCTGGCAATACTTCACTGTCAACACAGGCGTTCGTTCAGTTGGTGTTATGGGTGATGGTCGTACTTATGACTACACAATCGCCATTCGTGCAATCACTTCTATCGATGGTATGACAGCAGACTTTGCCAAAATTCCTTGGGAAGTCCTTCAAAAGATTTCCGTACGAATCGTAAATGAAGTGGATCACGTTAACCGTATCGTCTACGATATTACAAGTAAACCACCTGCAACTGTAGAGTGGGAATAAACCAATCAAACACAAAAGAACTCTGAATCGGATTCAGAGTTCTTTTTTAGGTAAGCACTTCTACTTTCCTTTTTTATTTACGTTTTTTCTTCGCTTTTTTCATTTTGTTGGCCATACGTTTCATAGACTGTTTCATGGCAAATTCACCGATTTTACCTTTGAGACCTCCACCAAACATCTGGCTCATATCTGGCATGCCTGCGCCTCCGAGACCTGACATATCTGGCATTCCACCTTGTCCCATCATGCCTTCGAGGGCAGACATATCCATTCCTCCCATATTTGGCATATTTTTTGGAAGGTTGTTTGGATTGATTCCCATTTGCTTCATCATTTTGTTCATATCTCCAGACATGACACCTTGCATGAGCTGTTTAGCCTGGTTAAAGTCCTTGATAAATTTATTGACTTCGACAAAGGTATTTCCAGAACCAGCAGCGATACGGCGGCGACGACTTGGATTTAACAAATCAGGATTTTCGCGCTCTTCAGGCGTCATGGAAGATACAATGGCGCGTTTTCGCGCAATCTGGCGCTCATCCACCTTCATATTTTGAAGGGCTGGATTGTTAGCCATACCTGGGATCATCTTGAGCAAGTCTTCCATTGGCCCCATGTTTTGTACCTGATCCAATTGATCAATGAAATCATTGAAATCGAAGGTGTTTTCACGCATCTTTTCAGCCATTTCAAGGGCTTTCTGCTCATCGTATTCTTGAGAAGCTTTCTCAATCAATGTCAGCATATCCCCCATACCAAGGATACGGCTAGACATACGGTCTGGATGGAAGGTTTCGATATCTGTAATCTTTTCACCCGTACCAGTAAACTTGATTGGTTTACCAGTGATATGACGAACGGATAGAGCCGCACCACCACGTGTGTCCCCATCAATCTTAGTAAGGATGACCCCAGTTACTTCTAACTGAGCATTGAACTCACGGGCAACATTAGCCGCTTCCTGACCAATCATGGCGTCCACTACGAGTAGAATTTCGTTTGGTTGGGCCAATGCTTTTACGTCACGAAGCTCATTCATTAGGAGCTCATCAATCTGTAAACGACCTGCCGTATCGATCAAGACATAGTCGTTGTGATTGGCTTGTGCTTGCTCCAAACCTTGACGAACAATCTCAACAGCTGGAACCTCTGTCCCAAGAGCGAAGACAGGCACATCTATCTGTTGTCCAAGTGTTTTCAACTGATCGATGGCAGCTGGACGATAAATATCTGCTGCAATCATCAATGGACGGGCATTTTCTTCCTTCTTGAGTTTGTTAGCCAATTTACCAGCAAAGGTTGTTTTACCAGCCCCCTGCAAACCGACCATCATGATAATGGTTGGAATTTTTGGTGACTTGATAATCTCTGCCGTATCGGAACCTAAAACAGCCGTCAGTTCCTCATCAACGATTTTAATAATCTGTTGGGCAGGATTGAGGGTATCAATGACCTCGTGTCCGACTGCACGTTCACGAACCTTCTTGATAAAGTCCTTTACAACAGGTAAGGCAACGTCGGCTTCCAGCAAGGCCAAGCGAATCTCTTTGGTTGCCTCTTGGACATCAGCCTCAGAAATTTTTCCCTTTTTACGTAGATTTTTAAAGACGTTCTGCAAACGTTCTGTTAAACTTTCAAATGCCATTTTTCTTCCTCTTATTCTCTATTATCAATGCTTGTTAGGACTTCTATCTGCTCCTGCAGAAAGTCATCCTTGGGATAACGCTCCAAGATCTGGTCAAAAATCTGACTGCGGACAATGTAGTCCGAATACATGTGCAATTTCATCTCATAATCTTCTAGAATCTTTTCTGTCCGCTTGATATTATCATAGACAGCCTGGCGACTAACACCGAACTCTTCAGCAATCTCAGCAAGACTGTAGTCATCAGCATAATAGAGTTCAATATAGTTCATCTGCTTGTCTGTCAAAAGCGCCGCATAAAATTCAAAAAGCGCATTCATACGATTGGTTTTTTCAATTTCCATAATTTTTATTATACCAAAAAAACGATTATACTGCTAGAGTAGAAGCACTTCAAATAGAGTAAGAAGAAAAAAAGAACCTTGCAAGGCAAGATTCTTTTAGTGTCTGACTTAAATAATTGTTCTTCTGGGAACTTAATCGAATTAAGCTTCGATTTCTGTAACCATACCTGAACCAACAGTACGTCCACCCTCACGGATAGAGAATGTAGTACCTTGTTCTACGGCGATTGGGTGGATCAACTCAACGTCGATAGTCACGTTATCACCAGGCATTACCATTTCAGTACCTGCTGGAAGTTCGATTGAACCTGTAACGTCAGTAGTACGGAAGTAGAATTGTGGACGGTAGTTGTTGAAGAATGGAGTGTGACGTCCACCTTCTTCTTTAGTAAGGATGTAGACTTCACCTTTGAATTTAGTGTGTGGGTTGATTGAACCTGGTTTAGCGATAACTTGTCCACGTTCGATTTCGTCACGTTGAATACCACGAAGAAGGACACCTACGTTATCTCCGGCAAGACCTTCATCAAGTTGTTTACGGAACATTTCAACACCAGTAACAACTGCTTTTTGAGTTTCGTCTTTGATACCAACGATTTCGATTTCGTCGTTGACACGAACAGTACCACGGTCGATACGTCCTGAAGCAACAGTACCACGTCCAGTGATTGAGAATACGTCTTCGACTGGGAGAAGCAATGGTTTATCTGTATCACGTTCTGGTTCTGGGATGTACTCATCAACAGTATCCATCAATTCCATGATGATATCTTCGTATTTAGTATCACCTTCAAGTGCTTTAAGAGCTGAACCTTGGATAACTGGAAGATCGTCACCTGGGAAGTCGTATTCTGACAAGAGGTCACGGATTTCCATTTCAACCAATTCAAGCAATTCTTCGTCGTCTACCAAGTCAACTTTGTTCATGAAGACGATAAGGTGTTTAACACCAACTTGACGTGAAAGAAGGATGTGTTCACGAGTTTGTGGCATTGGTCCGTCAGTTGAAGCTACTACAAGGATAGCTCCGTCCATTTGAGCGGCACCAGTGATCATGTTTTTAACGTAGTCCGCGTGTCCTGGAGCGTCGATGTGAGCATAGTGACGTTTTGCAGTTTCATACTCAACGTGCGCAGTGTTGATAGTGATACCGCGTTCGCGTTCTTCTGGAGCAGCATCGATAGACGCATAGTCTTTAGGTTGGTTAACTGCTGAAGGCAAGCGACGTGCCAAAACAGTTGTGATAGCTGCAGTCAAAGTAGTTTTACCGTGGTCAACGTGTCCGATAGTACCAATGTTAACGTGTGGTTTACTACGATCGTATTTTTCTTTTGCCATTTGAGTAAAAGCCTCCAATAAAATATATTTTATAGATAGACAGTAGGCAATACAGTCTAACTTTCCTTACTATTTTATCAAATTTCTGCTAAATTGCAAGTGTTTTACACATATTTTGTGAATTAATCTGAATCTTACAAAGTGCTGTTCTTCTGCTTCTTTATACAATTCAAGCTTATTTCATTCTAGCGGTATTATGCTCACAAAAAAAATCAGGTTTCCCCTGATTCTAAATGGATTCTGATTTTTCCAGTTCTTTAGCTTCCTTATGATTTTCATATAATTTTGCCAAGAACTTAGTGATTTCTTTGAGAATAGAGTAGGTTGGTACTGCTACGACCATCCCTATGACACCGTAGATATTACTTGACAATAAGAGAAGTACCAAAATCGTAATCGGATGCACTTTCATAACCCCTCCAACGATACGTGGATAAAGAACATTTCCATCGATCTGCTGAATAATAAGCATATAGGCAACCGCAATCAGCATACGATGAGGATCCGTGAATACATTCGCAATCACCATCGGAATCAAGCCAATACTAGGACCAACATAAGGAATCAAATTTGCAATTCCAGAGAAAATAGCAAAAACTAGGGCGTACTTTAATCCGATAACGCTATAACCAATATAGGCTAAACATCCAATAATAACCGCATCAATCGCAATTCCACTGATATAGCGCGCTATGGTTGTATTGAGATTGGTTAAAAGGCTAGAAAGATTCAATTTGTCATGCTTTAAGACGGTACGTTCCAACATTGGTAGCAACTTATGACCATCCAACAAGAAATAAATCAAGAATACAGGGGTCATAATGAGAATCAGAACTGTACTAAACAAGGCTGAAAGGACGCTTCCTAAACTGTTGCTGACGCTATTAAGAATATTCTGTAGGATATCCACATAGGAGAGATTTAACTGTTGAATTGTTTGTTGAATATCGATATTCTGGAAAATAGGGTTCATCGACAAATCAATAACCAAATCCTGCAATCTGCTATAGATATTTTGACTAGAAATAATCAAGCTGGTCAACTGATTGATCAGAATCGGCAAGAGATAGACGACCCCAACCACGATAGCACCAATCAAGGCACAAAGAGTGACCAAGACACCAATTAGACGATTGATTTTACATCTCTTTTCTAAAAAAGTAACGATTGGATTTGTAATGTAGTAAAAAAATCCACCAAGCAAAAATGGAATCATAATGGTATTCACAACCGTCACGAAGGGAGTAATGATGGCTCCCATTTCTCTCCAAAGATAGAAAATCAGTGTTAATAATAAAATTTCAGCTGTCCAAAAAAATAATTTGTTTCTACGGAACATCGGTATCCTCCTTCTCTCCATTTTACCATATTTCTGAAAAAGATAAGATGGCTTTAGTAAAAAAGCGAGAATATTTTTTTTCTTTATGATAAAATAAAGCTAATATGAAAAAAATAATTTTATCTTTTATGACACTTTTAGTTTTTGGAACAGCTTCTACTGTTTCTGCTCAGGAGTTTGATGTTGCTGCTAAACATGCTATTGCTGTCGAGGCTACAACTGGAAAAATCCTCTATGAAAAAGATGCAAATCAGCCTGTAGAAATTGCTTCTATTACAAAACTAGTTACAGTTTATCTGGTCTATGAAGCTCTGGAACAAGGAACTATCAGCCTATCTACACCTGTTGATATTTCGGACTATCCTTACAAACTTACAACTAATTCTGAGGCGAGTAACGTCCCTATGGAAGCTCGAAATTATACTGTTGAACAACTATTAGAGGCTACAATGGTATCCAGCGCAAACAGTGCTGCGATTGCGCTAGCAGAAAAGATTGCTGGTTCTGAGAAAGACTTTGTAGACAAGATGAGGGCTAAACTTCTTGAATGGGGAATTCAAGATGCAACTATTGTAAACACTACTGGTTTAAATAATGAGACCCTTGGCGAGAATATCTATCCTGGTTCAAAGAAAGACGATGAAAACAAGTTGAGTGCCTACGATGTTGCAATCGTCGCTCGTAACCTCATCCGAGATTATCCTCAAGTTTTGGAAATCACCAAAAAGCCAACTTCTACCTTTGCAGGGCTTGAAATCCACTCAACCAACTATATGTTGGAGGGAATGCCTGCCTATCGTGGTGGTATTGATGGACTAAAGACAGGTACTACTGATAAAGCTGGTGCTTCGTTCGTTGGAACAACTGTTGAGAAAGGGATGCGTATTATTACGGTTGTTTTGAATGCAGATCAACAAGATACCAACCCTTATGCACGTTTTACTGCTACTTCTGCACTTTTAGATTATATTTCTGCAAACTTTGCCTTAAAAACCGTCGTTCAGAAAGGTGAAGCATACAACGATAGTAAAGTAACAGTTCTGGATGGTAAAGAAGATAATGTGACAGCTGTCGCTAAGTCAGACATTTCCATCGTCCAACGCATCGGTAGCAGTACTACACCAGCTCTCCAATTCACACCGAAATCAACATCAGAAATGGCTCCATTGGAAGAAGGCAAGGTTGTTGGTACTCTAACCTATGATGACCAGGATTTGGTCGGCCAGGGCTATCTCACTTCTGACAAACCATCTTTTGAAATGGTTTCTGAAAAGAAAGTTGAAAAAGCCTTCTTTTTGAAGGTTTGGTGGAATCAATTTATCCGCTTTATCAATGAAAAACTATAAAAAAATCGCGAAAAATCGCGATTTTTTCTTTATTTCATTTCTTTAAAAGCCGCTTCTGCATCAGCATTGCTAATAGCACCAAATTGGATTTTTCCGATTTTACCTTGACTGTCAATCAAGTATTCTGTTGGAATACTACGAATTTGGTAGGCTTGGAAGGTAGTTGCTTGCGTATCATATAGAACTGGAATATCCTTGTAACCTTGTTCTTGGTACCATTTTGGAAAGTCTTGAACTGTTTTTTCACCTTGTAGACCAGGTGCAATGACACTCAAGATTTCAAAGTCTCGATCTTGTTTGGCAGCTAGTTCCATCAACTCAGGCATGCTTTTTTTACATGGTCCACACCAAGAAGCCCAGAATTTTAAATAGATCTTTTTCCCTTTATAGTCTGATAACTTGACTTCTTTGCCATCCATAGACTGCAAGGTAAAGTCTGGCGCATCCTTACCGACTGCGATTTGTTGTACAGCAGGTTGTTTGGGACTGCTTTTCTGTTTGGTTTCTTTTTCACCACAAGCAATCAACAAAAATAGAGACATGAGGCTCAATCCAGCAAAAATAACTTTTTTCATTTTCTTCTCCTTTTATCCAAGAATTCCTGACAAGGCATTTAACTGCCCTAGCATTAATAACAATCCCATCAAAATAATCAAAGCTCCGCCGATTTTCTTTAGTAGAATCATATGGGGTTTTAATTTACTAAAATAGGGCATAATCCAGCCCGAAGCCAAGGCCAAAACAATGAAAGGAAGGGCCATTCCCAATGTGTATACTAATGTTAACACGGCTCCTTGCCAAGCACCATTACCACCTGAAGCCGCCAGAGCCAAGACCGAACTTAAAACGGGTCCGATACAAGGGGTCCAACCAAAACTAAAGGTTATCCCAAGTAAAAAGGCTGACAGATAGTGATTCGACTTTGATTGTTTGAAGGTGACTGTCTTTTGAATCTCCAGTTTATTGAAATGCAAGATTTCCATCTGGTGAAACCCTAAAAGAATAATGACTATTCCCATAGCATAACGAAACCAGTCTGCATAGAGCATGTGCCCTAGGAATCCAGCTCCAAATCCCAAAATAAAGAAAATGAGGGAGATTCCTGCAATAAAGCACAAGGTTCGAATTAAACCAGACCATGCAACGTCTCTTCCAAAAAAGCGAAAGCTTTTCGAATTTCCCTGATCATCCAGTAAAATACCAGCATAGACAGGTAGCAAAGGAAAGATGCAGGGTGAAAAGAAGGACAGGATACCTGCTAAAAAAACGGATACTAGAAATATAATCGACTCCAACGAATTACCTACTTTCTCAAAATTCTAATCCTATTTTACTACAAAAGAATAAATTTGTAAGAAGTCTGCTACGCTTATTTATTTTGACTAAAATTGACACAAAAAAAGGAGCTAAGCTCCTTTCATTTTAATACGTTCCTTCTTCACCTTGACTAGTCAAGATAACAGGACCGTCTTTAGTAATCACAAACTGATGTTCATATTGGCAAGACAGGCCGCCATCTATAGTCTTATGAGCCCAGCCAGTCTTCATATCTGTATCGATTTCCCAGTCACCAGTATTGATCATGGGTTCAATAGTCAGCACCATTCCTTCACGGAGACGGAGTCCACGGCCTGCAATACCGTAGTTAGGAACCATTGGCTCTTCGTGCATAGTTGGACCAACACCATGACCAACCAAATCACGTACGACACCGTAACCGCGACTTTCAGCATATTCTTGAATGGCTGCACCAATATCACCGATACGATTGCCGACAACTGCTTGCTCAATTCCTACATACATAGCTTCCTTGGTTACGTCCATCAGTTTTTTCACTTCTTCAGACGGTGTACCAACCGCATAAGCCCAACATGAGTCAGCTAAACCACCAGTATAACTTTGGGTGTATTTTTTCATTTGTTCAACATTGTTGAAGTTAAGTTTAGAGACATTGAGGTCGGATTTGGCAATCGGACCACCCAGTACCATGTCAACCTTGAGCAAATCGCCATCTTTCAAGATGTAATGACGTGGGAAAGCGTGAGCTACTTCGTCATTAAGAGAGCAACAAGTGGCATAGGGATAATCCATAACTGCCCCATCCACACCAATCTGTAAAGGAAGGAAATTCTCCTCTTTACAACGTCGACGAACGTACTCTTCAACTTCCCACATATCCACGCCTGGCTTAATCAAATCACGTAAGCCAATATGGATACTTGCTAGGAAATCACCAGCCTTGTCCATGGCTTCGATTTCACGTGCTGATTTTAAAGTTATCATTTTTTCTCCTAGATTCTAATTAATTTTAACCGTAACATTTGCTTTTGAAACAATCTGATGCCCATGATAAATATCATAATCAATAATAGCTGAGCGTCTCGTGTGGTGAATAATCCGAGCCAGAATCCGCAGAGTATCATCTATCTGCACAGCCTGCAAGAAATAAATCAACATCTGCTCAATGATGAGATTACGTCCGCTATTGACAACGAGATCTTGGGTCATATGGTTGAGGATTTCAGCCAAGACTCCATTAGCAAGGACACCATTTTTCTCCAGCATGAAGGGCTCAACAGTTATGACGACTTCATCATGATGATAAGAGAGTTTTTGCCCGATTTGCTCTGAGAAAGTCGGCAAAGCAGAAACTTGAGAACGGCTCATCTTTTCCATGACATCTCGTCGTGTTACGACACCGAGTAGGGTTTGGTTGCTTCTGACAACGGGAACCATCTCAAAGTCTTCTGCAATCATTCGTTGACTGACATTGGCAATATTGGTCGCTAAACCTGTTACGAAGATACTTCGAGTCATCACCTTGTCAATCGTCGTGCTGGGGGATTTATCTCCTGCGTCACGCATAGTAACAACCCCAACAACCACTTGGTGCTGATTAATGACTGGGAAACGACTACTTCTGTTCTTACGGACCAAGTCTAGATAGTCTTTGACTGTATCCGTTTCTCTCAAAAAACCATACTCATGACTGGGACGATAGAGCTTTTCGACTGTCAGAATATCGGTTTTGATTTGAACATTTGAGAGGGCTTTGTTAATCATGGTCGCTACTGTAAAAGTGTCATGTTTACTCCTCAGAACTGGAATCCCTTTTTTATTAGCCAACTCAAGAACATCGTCCTGGACATGGAAACCACCAGTTACAAGGACTGCATTTTCATTTTCCAAGGCTAAAAG
Source organism: Streptococcus oralis (assembly GCA_019458035.2). GTDB lineage: Bacteria > Bacillota > Bacilli > Lactobacillales > Streptococcaceae > Streptococcus > Streptococcus oralis_BP. The sequence continues at coordinate 578,876 of CP185271.1, read as the reverse complement.
TTGAATACGAGTACGGTCACCTACAATCAAAAGACCGCCATCATGGAGATAAGACAGGATATTTTGCTCTGTCATAGCCCCAATGGAGAATTTGCTAAACTCTCTCTCCAGCCCTTCCTGACCAGCTAAAACTTCAGAGGAGGTGACTTCAGCAATCTCAGCATAGGTTAGCCTCTCAATAGCCACTTTCTGGGACTTGACCCGTATGGTTCCACTACGTGGCCGAGTTTCAACGATCCCACGATTTTCAGCTTCTTTGATAGCTCGGTAGGCGGTTCCGTCACTAACACCTAGGTGATTGGAAATACTGCGAACACTAACTCTCTTCCCAATTGGCAACTCTTCCAGATAGGACAAAATTTCCTGGTGTTTACTCATTGAATTCTCCTTTTATGTATCGAAATTCAAGATAGTCCCTCATTTTTCGTGTATAGCGATCGCTCCCCTTAAACTGTCGGACGAGGCTAAAGCCCGATTTTAAGGCTACTTTTTGACTAGCTTGATTCTCCAGATGAGTGATGATGGATAATTGTTTTAAACCAAATTCTTCAAATGAAAGCTGACATAGCTTGGTAACCACTTCTGTCATATAACCTTGTGACCAAGAATCTTTTTTTAAGAAATAACCAATTTCTGCTTCTTTTTTGATTTCATCAATCTTTTCAAATTTAATAGAGCCAATCATTTCCTGATTTCCTTGGAGACAAATTGCCCAAACTCCTAGAGGAGCCTTCATAAAATAGTTGGCAAGCGCGTATTGACTTTCTTCTAAACTTGATTGACTAGGAAAAATAAACTGCAAATTTTCAGGATTGGAAGCAATCTCGTAAAATGCTTGACTGTCACTAAAAAAGAAAGGACGCAAATACAAGCGCTCCGTTTCAAAAAAAGAAAACATTGCTAATTTGGTCCAAATATTCATAATCACCTCAACGGTTTAGTCTTCAACGAGTGTAATATCTGCTCCAAGACTACGCAATTTTTCAATAATATCTGAGTAGCCACGAAGGATAAACTCAATATTCGTAATTTCAGTCTGGCCTTGAGCCATCAAACCAGCGATGACAAGTGCTGCACCAGCTCGCAAGTCTGTAGCTTTTACACTTGCCCCGTGTAACTTACGACCACCGTTGTAGATAATGTGATCATTTGTAGTCGTAATATCCGCATCCATTTTTGCTAACTCAAAGACATGATTGACACGTTTCTCATAAATCGTATCAATAATCGTTCCACGACCTTGCGCAGTTAGTAAAAGTGGCGTGATGGGCTGTTGCAAATCGGTTGCGAACCCTGGATAGGGAGCTGTTTTAATATTGATAGCCTTCAAATCAGACTGTTCTTCAACGAAGATACTATCCTCAGAGACCGTCATATGAACGCCCATTTCTTCTAGTTTGGCGATAAAACCTTCTAAGTGCTCATAGAGAACGTTGTTAATGCGAATTCCTTTTCCTACCGCTGCAGCAAGTGAAATATAGGTTCCAGCTTCGATACGGTCTGGAATGACTTGGTGACGCGTCCCATGAAGTTTCTCAACACCATCAATAATGATAATATCAGTCCCTGCACCACGAATATGGGCCCCCATGTTGTTCAAAAGGGTAGCCACATCGATGATTTCTGGTTCACGGGCCGCATTTTCAATGACAGTACGTCCCTTTGCTTTAACCGCGGCAATCATGGTGTTAATCGTTGCACCAACGCTAACAGTGTCCATGTAAATACTTGCTCCGTGAAGCCCCTTGCCTTGGGCAGATAAATTCATATTATCTCCCTCGTAGCTCACCTTAGCCCCCATAGCTTCAAAGGCTTTTAAGTGAAGGTCAATCGGACGAGGCCCCAGATCACATCCACCAGGAAGTCCAACTGTAGCTTCACCAAAGCGACCTAAAAGGCTTCCGTAGAAATAATAAGAAGCACGCAAGCTATTAATCTTGCCATAAGGCATCGGAATGTTTTGAACCCTTCTTGGATCAATCTCCAAGACATCGTCACATCGCTTAACAGATGCTCCCATGATCTCCATGATTTCGACAAGACTAGCAACGTCTGAAATATCTGGAACACAATCTAAAGTGACAATATCATCCGATAAGATAATGGCTGGAATAAGCGCTACAACACTATTTTTAGCACCACTAATGGTGATCTCACCTTGCAATGGACGTCCACCATTGATGACAATTTTTCTCATGTTTTACTCTTTCAAAATTTACTAAAAAGGTCTTTTCACTCTATTATACCATAATTTTCAATTTTTTCCCATTCCTATTAATTAAACATTCCATTTTGATAAAAAAAGACCTATCACACAAGCAATAAAGCTTGATATGATAGGCTTTGTAATGTTAGATTAACGTACAGTGCGGATACGCATTGTGTTTGTACGAACAGCTTCTCCAACTGGTACACCTGCAACGATAACGATATCATCACCAGATTCTACAAGACCTGCTTCAACTGCTTTACGTTCAGCAATTTCGAACATATCGTCAGTTGATGATGGAGCATCTGTCAACATTGGGATAACACCCCAGTTCAACATCAATCCACGTTCTGTCAATTCGTCAAATGTCAATGCCAAGATATCAGCATTTGGACGGTATTTAGAAATCAAACGTGCTGTGTGACCAGTCTTAGTAAGAGTTACAACCAATTTGATGTCCATTGAATTTGTAGCATCTTTAACTGCTGAAGCCATAACTTCTGTCTTAGAATTACGTTCAAATGAATCTGAGTTCAAACGTCCGTATTCATTAAGAAGAGTTTGAGCGTTCTTGTCAATTGTAGCCATTGTTGTAACTGACTCAAGTGGGTATTTACCATTTGCAGACTCACCTGAAAGCATTGTTGCGTCAGTTCCATCGATAACAGCGTTAAATACGTCTGATACTTCTGAACGCGTTGCACGTGGTTTTTCAGTCATAGTTTCAAGCATGTTTGTCGCTGTGATGGCGACTTTACCAGCTGCGTTAACTTTAGTGATAATCATTTTTTGGTAAACTGGAACCATCTCGAATGGTACTTCGATACCCATGTCACCACGAGCGATCATGATACCATCAGCAGCTTCGATGATTTCATCCAAGTTGTCGATACCTTGTTGGTTTTCGATTTTCGCGAACAATTGAACGTGACCGTTACCAGTTTCTTCACAGATTGCACGAACTTCGTTAACGTCTTTTGCGGTACGGACGAATGAAATCGCGATGAAGTTAATACCTTGTTCAAGACCAAAGCGGATATCATCGTTATCACGTTCAGCAAGAGCTGGGAAAGGAATTTTAGTGTTAGGGATGTTTACACCTTTTTGTTTAGCGATCACACCGTCATTTTCCACTTCAACTACAAATTCACGAGTTGCATCGTCTTTTTCTACAACACGAAGACCCAATTTACCATCGTCAACCAATACTTGGCGACCAACTTCAACGTCATCATAGATGTCAAGAGCACCAGCAACGTTCAAAGCAATCACTTCACGAGTTGATTTGATTCCTTGTTTAGTTGCAACACGGATTTTTTCACCAGTTTTGTATGAGTACTCTTTAGCTTCACCTTCGAACAATTCAGTACGGATTTCTGGCCCTTTAGTATCAAGAAGGAAACCAACTTTTTTACCTGCAAGTTTTTCTGCAAGTTTAACAGTTGCCATACGTTCACCTTGTTCTTGGTGGTCACCGTGTGAGAAGTTGAAACGGAAAGTGTTAGCTCCCGCTTCAATCAATTTAGCAATGTTTTTTGCTGAAGCTTCAACGTCAAGTTTTTCACCCCAGTATCCGTCATCACCGAATTTCTTTCCACCACGGATTTCAACCGCAGGACCCAAAGTTGCAACGATTTTTACACGTTTATTCATGATTTGTGACTCCTTTATATAATTTGACCTTTTATGGTCATTTTACCAGATTAGTTAAAGTTGATTATGACAAGCTCTTGTTCAAGCTAGCAAGTCCAAGGTCAGCTTTGTGAGGGTTGTTAACAACGATTTTGCCATCAGCTGTTAAGCTGAATAAAGCTCCTTCTTCTGCTGTTCCAAGAATTGGGTTCTCAACCATTTTTTCGCTACGGATACCAACAGCAACACCACCGATTCCTTGTTTGAGAAGTTTAACAGCGTGCGCTCCCATACGTGACGCTAATACACGGTCACGAGCGGTTGGTGAACCACCACGTTGGATATGTCCAAGCTTAGTCACACGAAGGTCACTAGTATCTCCTGCTTCCTTGAGTTTCTTACCGAATTCATCGGCAGACATAACCCCCTCGGCCAAAACGATGATGTTGTGTTTTTTACCGCATTCATAACCAGCTTTGATACCAGCTACGATATCTTCCATCTTGAAGCCTTCTTCAGGGATAATGATTTCATCAGCACCAGTTGCAATACCTGCCCAAAGTGCGATATCACCAGCATTACGTCCCATTACTTCAACAACGAAAGTACGACGGTGACTTGATGATGTATCACGAATCTTATCGATTGCATCCATTGCAGTAGTAACTGCAGTATCAAATCCGATTGTGAAGTCAGTACCTACGATATCGTTATCGATTGTACCTGGAAGACCAATAGCAGGGAATCCATGCTCAGTCAAGCGCATAGCTCCGTGATAAGAACCGTCACCACCGATAACAACGACACCTTCGATACCGTGTTTTTTCAACTGCTCAATCCCTTTAAGTTGACCTTCGAGTTGTGCAAACTCAGGGTAACGAGCAGAGTGAAGGAAAGTACCACCACGGGAAATGATGTCTCCTACTGAAGCAGCATCAAGTGGATAAATTTCGCCGGCAACCATACCTGCATACCCATCATAGATACCAAAAACTTCCATTCCTTCTGAGATTGCTTGGCGAACTACTGCACGGATGGCAGCATTCATACCTGGGGCGTCTCCACCACTGGTCAAAACAGCAATACGTTTCATTTGGTTATGCTCCTTTTTTTTTAACATTCTTACTGATTATACCACATTTAATTGGAAAATTCTTCTATTTTCCGTATTTTTAGCGATAAATCGTTTTCATAACAATTCCTTCTAATTTTTCCTGTAAAAGGGGATCTTTTTTTACAAAATGTTGGGAGGAAACAATGGTTTTCTCTTCCTCAACATACCTGATAATTACAGGAATAGAGCCTTTATGTTGTTCTAAAATAGTTGAAATTTCTTTATCGTATTTATGATTTTTAACTTGAATCCAGAATCGTTCAGCGACTGCTTCTTTCAAATCTTGTGCAATCATTTGCAGACGACCATCTCGTGATTGAACTTTGCCATTGATGTAGTAGAATTTTCCTTCAGATAAGATGGAAGCGTATTTTCGATACTGATCTGAAAATACAGTCACATCCAGTCGAGACTTACTGTCATGAACCTGTAGAAAGGCCATACTCTCGCCCTTCTTAGTTCGAATGACTTTTATTTTTTGCACTTCAACTAGAAGAGTTACATGACTCCCCTCAGTGATTGTAGCAATGGGGGTTGTCGGATAAAGAGCTTGTTTGGCAAGTGTTTGTAAAGGATGGGCACTGATACCAACCCCGATTAGTTCCTGCTCCTTGTAAAATTTCTCTGCTTCAGTAAAATCATCTACCTCAGTCCAACTATAGCTTGCATCTGCAAATAGTCCTCCCAACTCCTCAACAAAAACAAATAGGTTTGGCAGATTCACTAAAATTTTCTGACGATTCTTGTCAAATTCATCAAAAAGCCCTAGTTCAACCAAAGGAGTCAGAAGCGACAGTTTCTTGTAATTCTTGGGAAGACGTGTGATAAAATCTTCAATGCTTGAGAAAGGACGATTTTCAATAATCCAGTAAGACAAATCTCTTGGCATGCCCTTAATGGCTTTTAGACCAAGATATATTTTCTTCTGAGCAATTTTATCGTGATAGGGAATGCTATTGATTGCTAACGGGGCTACTTCAAAGCCCATCTGCAACGCATCCACAATGTAATCGCTACTGGAATAATTCAACATGACTTGGAAGAAAATAGCAGGATAGTGTGTCTTGAAATAAGCAAGCTGGAAAGCCAGCGCTGAGTAGGCATAAGCGTGGGATCTGTTAAATCCATAGCCCGCAAACTTTTCCATCACTGCAAAGACTTGGTTAGCTTTTTCTTCTGAATTCCCCAATTTCATAGCTCCAGAGATAAAATCTTCCTTCATTAAATGCATCTCTTTAGCATTTTTCTTACCCATGGCTCGTCTGAGAATATCAGCTTTACCAAGGCTGAAGCCTCCAAATCGCTGAGCTACCTGCATGACCTGCTCTTGATAGAGCATAATACCATAAGTTGATGACAGAATATCCTCCAAGACAGGATCCAGCACCGTCACCTTTTCTTTGCCGTGCTTCCGAGCGACAAAGTTATCAATATAATCACTAGCCCCTGGTCTGTTGAGGGAGGTTGTGGCTACTACCTCTTCAAAGACTTGTGGCTGAACTCGTTTCAAGAGTCGAATGGCGCCAGGTTGTTCAAATTGGAAAATACCTTTCGTATTTCCAGCTGCAAAGAGAGCTAAAGTTTCACTGTCTTCCAGATCAATCTCTTCGATTTTTAGATGAACACCCTTTGACTCCGCAAGCAATTCCTGCATTTTTTGGACAAAAGTCAGGTTACGTAAACCGAGGAAATCCATTTTTAGAAGTCCATTGGCTTCAACACCATGAGCATCATACTGAGTGATGAGCATATCCTCACCGTATTTGAGAGGAATGTAGTCCGTCAAGTCTTGGTCACTCATAACGACCCCAGCTGCATGGATAGAGGTCTGACGAGGATAACCTTCAATCTTTCGAGCAATCTCAAAAGCTTTTTGATATTCCATTTTGCTATTGATGACCTGCCTAAACTGTAAATTCTTTTCATAGGCTGTCGTTAGCGTATCTCGAAAACTGATTTTTTTCGTAATATTGGTTAATTCGTACTCTGGAACACCATAACGTTTGAAAACATCACGAATTGCCTGTTTTGCTCCAAAAGTCGAATAGGTAACAATCTGTGCCACATGTTGACTACCATACCGATCACGAACATAGCGAATGAACTCCGGCCTATAAAGGTCAGGGATGTCGATATCGATATCGGGCATGGTGTAGCGCTCACGATTTAAAAAGCGTTCGAAAATCAGGTTCTTTTCAACCGGGTCAATTCCTGTAATATCCAGTGAGTAAGCTACCAGACTACCAACCGCAGAACCACGCCCCATACCCATATAGTAGCCTTGGGAACGTCCAAAACGGAGCAAATCCCAAACTACAAGGAAATAGTCGTCAAAGCCCATATCATGAATCACAGCTAATTCCTCATTCAGTCGGTCACGATAGATAGCTGAGGTTAGCCCCTTGTCACTCAAGCCTTGTTCAGCCCTCTCTCGAAGTTCTTCTACTGCTGGTCTTTCAGGATTAAAGCGAGGGAGTTTTAAACTTGGGTCGATTTGATAGCTTACATTCTCTATCAGACCTTGGAGATTGGCAAGTGCCTGAGGGAAGCGATTTTTAAACCGTGCTTCCAAGTCTGAGGCAGGTAAAAAAATCCCCTGTTGTGAATGTACATCCACTTCTCTCAGGCTGACATTGTCCTTGACTGCTGACAAGATTTGTAAAACCTGTAGGTCTTCTTTTTCAAAAGAGTTGACTTGATAGAGTGGAAGAATGGGTCTAGTAAAGGCTTCTTGAGGAGTATCTGGACTGACACCGATAAAATAATCATGCCCTAAATCCAACTGTTCGACCCCATCAAAATAGGGAACAATAATGGCCACATCTTCGAGGTGGGAGGTGAAGTCAGACCAATTTTTCCGTCCAGTCATTTTTAAAGTGGATAACTTCATCAACTCCTGGTAACCTTTAGTGGATAGGGCTAGAAAACGGAGAGAAATATTGTCTTCATCTTTGACCAAAGTCATTTCTAGACCGACTAAAGGTTGAATTCCATACTTACGAGTCGCTTCTAGAAAATGATAGGCTCCATAGAGATTATCCACATCCATAATAGCAAGGTGAGAATAGCCATACTCTTTAGCCGTTTGAACGTATTTTTCAATCGAAACCACACTTTCCATAAAACTGTAAACAGTCTTGGTGTCGAGCTGCGCAATCATTTCTTCTCCTCCTTGCTTTCGTTTTACTACTATTATACCATTTTAAGTTGGATATTGAAGCAACTCGGATGCTTTCTTTTCAACATCAGCATTTACAACCTCTCCGTCTTTCTTCCCTTTAATTTTTAATATTATAAGATGGATTTGAATGTCATTTTAGACATTTTTATACTAAGTAAAGTATAATAAAGCCGGACTCTATATGCAATTTCACATATAAAAAATTCTAAGAAAAGGCTTTTTATTATAGTATTTATTCACTATTTTATAATAACTTACTAAATAGGTATTCCGCTTCACGAAATTTCTTGCATTAAAGTTTATTTATTCCATTTTTCCTTATTTTTTGATATAATAAATTCAGTCTGTTTTCAAAGGAGAGAACCATGCGTTTTAATCAATTTAGCTATCTTCCGACCTCTAGTTCTCAACAATTAGATGAATTAGCAAGTCTTGGTCTGGGATTGTCCCCTCAACTGCCCTTAAAAAAGCAATTTGAAGACTTCATCCGTTGGAGTTTTTTCACTTATTCTAACACGGATTATGCCTTATCCACTTTGGCCGCGGATAACGAAACAGATCTATTAACTTTTTTCCAATCAGAGCGTGATTTAACTGCTGATGTTTTCTACACGGTAGTTTTTCAACTTTTAGGGTTTAACTATCTTGTTGACTTTGAGGACGCCGAACAATTCCGTAAAGAAACTGGATTTCCTATTGTTTATGGAGATCTCATCGAAAATCTTTATCAGTTACTCAATACGCGAACGAAAAAAGGAAATACGCTCATCGACCAATTTGTTAGTGACGGACTCATTTCAGAAGACAATCACTACCACTACTTTAACGGTAAGAGCTTGGCAACCTTCTCTACTCATGATGTCATTCGTGAAGTCGTGTATGTCGAGAGCCGTGTGGATACCGATAAAGACGGTCTCCCTGACTTAGTCAAGGTCAGCATTATTCGCCCGTGTTATGATGGACAAATTCCTTCAGTTATGACTGCCAGCCCTTATCACCAAGGGACCAACGTCAAAGCTAGCGATAAAGCTCTCTACAAAATGGAAGGGGAGTTTGAGGTCAAACCTGCCCACACCATTCAGCTTGAGGAGCCCAAGCTGAATTTAGTCGAGCCTATCGGCCAAGCTGAACTCGTCTCTGAAGCTAAAGAAAAGTTAGCTCATATCAATAGCTCATACACTCTCAACGACTACTTCCTCCCACGAGGATTTGCCAATCTCTATGTATCGGGTGTTGGAACTAAAGATTCTCAAGGTCTCATGACCAATGGGGACTACCAGCAAATTGAAGCATATAAAAACGTGATTGACTGGCTTAATGGTCGTTGCCGTGCTTTCACAGACCACACACGCAAACGTCAAGTCAAGGCTGATTGGTCAAACGGCAAAGTTGCAACAACAGGAATTTCCTATCTAGGCACCATGTCCAATGGTCTCGCCACCACTGGTGTTGATGGCTTAGAGGTCATTATCGCTGAAGCAGGTATTTCCTCTTGGTACAACTACTATCGAGAAAATGGTTTGGTGACTAGCCCAGGTGGCTATCCAGGTGAGGATTTTGACTCACTTGCTGAATTGACCTACTCTCGCAACCTCCAAGCCGGTGACTATATTCGTGCCAATGAAGCTCATCAAGCAGACTTAGAAAAGGTTAAAGAGAAACTCGATCGCAAGACTGGTGACTACAATCAGTTTTGGCATGACCGCAACTATCTACTCAATGCTCACAAGGTTCAAGCTGAGGTCGTCTTTACGCATGGTTCTCAGGATTGGAATGTCAAACCTCTTCATGTTTACCAGATGTTTCATGCCCTTCCAACTCATATCAAGAAGCACCTCTTTTTCCATCATGGTGCCCATGTCTATATGAACAACTGGCAGTCAATTGACTTCCGCGAGTCCATGAATGCCTTGTTGAGTAAGAAATTGTTAGGACTTGACTCAGACTATCAACTTCCTACTGTCATCTGGCAGGACAATACTGCACCGCAAACATGGCAGAGCCTTGACGACTTTGGCAAACAGAATAAACTGCATACTTTACCACTTGGAACTGAAGAAAAAGTGATTCAAAACCAGTATGATCAAAAAGATTTTGAACGTTATGGAAAGACTTACCAGACCTTCAACACTGAACTTTACCAAGGAAAAGCTAATCAGATCACCATTGACCTTCCAGTAAGTCAAGACATTCACTTAAATGGTCGAGTGGAGCTGAAACTTCGTGTCAAATCAAGTACGAATAAGGGATTATTGTCTGCTCAAGTCCTCCAACTAGGACAACAGAAGTACCTTCAACCCTATCCAGCGGTTCAATCAGTCCGAACCATTGACAATGGTCGTTACCACATGTTAGAAAATCTCTGTGAACTGCCATTCAACCCAAGTGCCCAACGTGTCATCACTAAAGGCTACCTCAATCTTCAAAACCGAGATGATCTCTTGACAATCGAAGAAATCCAACCAAATGAATGGATGGACTTCAAGCTAGAGCTTCAACCAACTATTTACAAACTTAAAGAAGGAGACATTCTCCGCTTAGTGCTCTACACAACAGACTTTGAGATTACAATTCGAGATAATACCGACTATCACTTGACTGTTGATTTAGCACAGTCTACTATCACTATTCCCTCATAAAAGGAGCTATTAACACTTATGAACAAATCTGAACACAGACACCAACTTATTCGTGCCCTCGTTTCAAAAAATAAAATCCATACCCAAGCGGAATTGCAAGCCTTGTTAGCCGAAAACGATATCCAAGTTACACAGGCTACCTTATCACGCGATATCAAAACCATGAACCTTTCAAAAGTACGAGAAGAAGACAATTCTTACTACGTGTTAAATACAGGCTCTATCTCCAAGTGGGAAAAACGTCTCGAAAATTATATGGAAGATGCTCTTGTTATGTTGCGTCCTGTCCAACACCAAGTTATTTTGAAAACCTTACCCGGTTTAGCTCAATCATTTGGATCTGTAATTGATTCCTTAGACTTTCCAGATGTCGTTGCGACGCTTTGTGGAGATGATGTCTGCATGATTATCTGTGAAGATGCTACAAAAGCGCAAGCTTGTTTTGAAAGCCTTAAAAAATACGCACCACCATTTTTCTTTGGCGAATAACACAAATCCCGTGATCAAAAAATCACGGGAATTTTTTATTTCTTTGACTGTGTTTCTTCTTTCTTTGTGCGTGCTAATCGAAGAGCACGTTTAGGGTTGAGACGATTAAACAATTCTTCTAGTTTCTTTTCATTCCACACATCTGCTGCAGAAACAAAATTTCCATCTGCATCTCGGAATGATATCGGTTTATCTCCCATATCACTCTCCTAGTCTACAAATTCAAACTCAAATTTATCGATGCGAACCAAATCACCATCTTTGGCTCCACGCGCACGAAGGGCTTCATCAACCCCCATACCACGAAGCTGTCGGGCAAATTTCATAACTGATTCGTCACGGTCAAAGTTGGTCATGTTAAAGAGTTTCATAAGTTTTTCACCAGAAAGTACCCATGTCGCATCATCATCACGACTAATCTCAAAGGCTTTTTCTTCCTCGTCAAAGCCATAGTACGCCTCTTCTTCCATATCGGATTCATCATAGATTGGGAATTCTGGAGTCTTGTCCAACAATTCAGCTGTCGCATCCAAAAGAGTTGCCAAACCTTGCTTGGTCAATCCAGAAATAGGGAAGATGGCTGGAAGTTCCTCAAACTCGTCGTAGTTTGCTGTCAACTTTTCCTTGAAAGTTTTAAGATTTTCCTGGCTTTCAGGCATATCCATCTTATTGGCTACGATGATCTGCGGACGTTCCATGAGACGAAGGTTGTAGGATTCCAATTCTTTATTGATAGCAAGGTAATCCTCGTAAGGATCACGACCTTCGCTAGCAGACATATCGATGACATGGAGGATAACTCGTGTACGTTCGATATGACGGAGGAACTGGGTTCCAAGACCAACACCTTGACTGGCACCTTCAATCAAACCTGGAAGGTCTGCTACTGCAAAAGATTCACCTGACTGCGTACGAACCATGCCCAAATTAGGGACAATTGTCGTAAAGTGGTAGGCACCGATTTTTGGTTTAGCTGAAGTGATGACACTAAGCAATGTTGACTTGCCGACAGATGGAAAACCGACTAGACCAACATCTGCTAAGATTTTCAATTCAAGTTGTAACTCACGTTCTTGACCTGGCTCTCCATTCTCAGAGATTTCAGGCGCAGGATTTTTTGGTGTTGCAAAACGGATATTTCCACGACCACCTCGACCGCCATGGGCCACGATAAATTCTTGACCATGTGCAATCAAGTCTGTAATGACTTTACCTGTTTCTGCATCACGTACAGTAGTTCCCTGTGGCACATGAACACGAAGGTCTTCTGCACCACGTCCGTGCATTCCTTTGGTCATTCCTTTTTCACCAGAATCAGCCTTGAAATGACGGTTATAGCGGAAATCCATCAAGGTACGCAAGCCTTCGTCTACAACGAAAACAACGTTACCCCCACGTCCACCATCACCGCCCCAAGGACCACCATTCGGGACATATTTTTCACGGCGAAAGGCAACCATGCCATCGCCACCATTACCAGCCTTGACCTTGATCTTGGCTGTATCTAAAAACATACTCATATTTTCTTCTCGCTTTAAAAAGGCTGGGGAGAACCCAGTCATTAGTTATTGTTTCTATCCTCGCAGCTTGCTTAAAATCTGCTAAACGCTCCAAGCGCTGTCGCAAAGATACCAGCAAGGGTCACAAACAACATGATGAGCACGACAACAAGTGTCACTTTCTCAAACAATGTTTTTTTACGTTTTCCATTATCTCCAAAAGCCATAACTTCTCCTTTTCACTTTATAATTCTAATTTAATAGTCTGTTGAAACCGGTGCAACCACCCATAAAATGATGTAAGCAAGGATTCCTGCTCCATAACAAAATGCAAGAACACCCCAAACAACACGAACAATTGTTGGGTCAATATCAAAATAATGGGCAACTCCTGCACAGACTCCACCAATTATTTGGTTTTTTCCACTTCGCATTAATTTTTTCATAATATTTTCCTCTTATTCTATTATTTGAATTCATCTTTCCAATAATCTCTGATGCTGGATAATTGCTTCCGAGAAGCCCGCAAAATACGCTTAGACTCTTTTACTGGACTTGTAACAGCCTGTTGGGGTAGATATAAAATCGTTTTTAAAAAGCGCTGACTGACAGGTTTTCCATCATGCAATTCATGTTCAAAGTTATTTGAGATAATAGCATCAAGGTAAAACTCATGTACTCGTTTTCCAAAGTTCTCAGCCGAAATTTCGTACAACTTATCCGCCAACTTTTGTTCAGACATATCAGGAGTAGCAATCAAGGCTTCAAGGATAGCTCCTGCAAGCTCTCGTTCTCCATAGTAGAGGGTACCAAACATTTTATCACTGATCAGGTTATCAAGATAGGGGTTGCCATGAGCGATAACAGGCGTTCCACTGGCTAGACTTTCTAGATAGGTTAAGCCCTGAGTTTCACTCGTTGAGGCAGAGATGAAGAAATCTGCAGCCTTATAGTATAAGGCTGTCTCGCTTGGAGCAATCATACCTGTAAAAATCACATGTTTTTGCAGGTTTAATTTCACTGCTTGCTCTTTCAGACTGTCCAGATAAGGACCGTCTCCAGCAACGACCAGCTTCACTTTATCTTCTTCTTTTAATACTTCAGCAAAAGCATCTAGGACTGCTTGGATATTCTTCTCATAAGAAATACGCGAAAGGCTCAGTAGCATTTTCTCGTCTTCCTGAATACCTAACTTCGAACGAAGTTCTTGCAAGTTTTCCTCTTTAATCTCAGGTCGTTCAAACTTAGCTAGCTCAATTCCGGTTGGAATGACACGTTTTTCAACCTTCACTTTGTATTTAGATAAAAGGTCCCGAACAATCTCGCTAGGACAGATTACTCCGTCTACATCACGAAGGAAACCACGTACCAAATATTTTACCATACTTGGACGAATCAACATCCCCTTAGCAATATAATGCACATAGTCTTCGTACTGGGTATGGTAGGTATGGATAACAGGAATTCTCAATTCTCGTGCGATCCAAATCCCTAATAATCCAAGTGAAAATTCTGTCTGGGTATGAATGATATCGAGTTGATACTGCTTGGCGATTTCAAGTGCCTTTGTAAAACCTCGATAGGCAAATCGTCGATCTTTAAATGCAAAGAAAGGGACACTTGGAATTCGAATAATTTGCCAATCCTCGTAGCGGTTCACATCTTTATCGGTGGTTGTAAAGATAAAAACTGCATGGCCTTGCTTCTCAAGCTCTGTCTTCAAGGTTCGAATACTGGTCGCAACCCCGGAAACCTGAGGAAAATAGGTGTCTGTAAATAAACCAATTCGCATAGATTACCTCACTTTTTACCTAGAGCAGCCTGTTCCCGATAAAATTTTAACCAAATTCCCAGTAAACGCTCTTCTGAATACTGCTTGGATATCCTTTTAGCTTTTTCTTTCAATTCTTTCAACGCTTCAGGATTTTCTTTATATTCTAGGATTGCTTCTCTCATCTCAGAGACATCACTTGTAGCACGATAATCTCCCTCAAGAATGACCTTATACAGGTCCAAATCCCTTAACATAATAGGAGCCTCACAACTAGCTGCCTCTAAGATGGTCATAGGGAATAGTTCATTATAGCTAGGTAGTAAGAACAAATCAGCTAAAGCATACAGTTCCCGCATCCTCTCCGGTGACACAATACCTGGGAAAATTAGATTTCTAGGTGGATTGTCCATAATCTTCTTATAGCGTTCATAACCATCTGTTATTCCACCAAATGAAAAACCACCAGCCCAGATAAAGGTAATTTCTGGCAATTCTTCAGCAAGACGGATAAAATCATCTATCCCTTTTCGTTTCTGAACCTGGCCCGCACCAACCACGACAAACTGATCTTTGGCGAGTTCCATTTCTTCACGAAGTTGTGCAACTTGTTCAGCTGGTAATGGATGCCATTTTTCTTTGCTTACAAAATTTGGAATATAAGTTATTTTTTCTCGTGGAATACCCGCAGCAACTAGATCCTCGATAAACATGGGATTGACCACCACCAAGTGTTCCATCCGATTGTAAAAGGAAAAAACATAGCGTTTGACAATTCCTTTTAAGAAAAATGGAATCTTCAAACTCCCCTCGAGTGTCTCAGGTAAGAAATGCACATAGCCAACCTTTCTCCCAGAGCGTTTCTTTTGAAATGTGGATAAATAATAAGGGAAATCAATGGTGTGAAAGTGGGTTACATCTGCCTCTACAGGAAGATTCTCTGTAACAATCAACTGGTCTTTTGCATCACGATGAAGGAGACTCACCAATTCTCGATAAGCTCCTGACACTCCTTGACCAGCCACTTTTTCACTTGAACTTAGCATATTAATACGCAATTTTTTGTTTTCCATACTACTCATTATACCATTTTATTTCAAGAAAATCAGTAAAAGAAAGAAGAGACCAGAGGAAAATGGAGGAGCCCCTCTCTTTTCCAATCGTCTCTCGCAATTTTCCATTCGATTACTTAATTCCTAGGGCGATACGCGCATAGCGACTCATTTTTTCAACCGTCCAGGCTGGATACCAGACCAATTTAACTTCGGTATTGGTTACCTCAGGCACATCTGTCATCGCATCATGTATCTGGTCTGTCAAAAGGTCAGCCAGTGGGCAGCCCATAGTTGTCAAGGTCATATCAATTTCAGTATGACCTGTTTCACCATCAAAACGAATTTCATAAATCAACCCTAGGTTGACAATATCAATCCCCAACTCAGGGTCGATGACTTCTTCCAAAGCATTTAAAATGCGTGTTTTAATCGTTTCAATTTGCTCTTCTGTATAAGCCATGTTATTCCTCACTCTTAGTCTTCAATAAAATCACGAAGGGGTTTGCTACGACTTGGTTGACGCAATTTTCTCAAAGCCTTGGCTTCAATCTGACGAATACGCTCACGAGTCACGTTAAAGACTTTCCCAACATCTTCAAGAGTACGCATTTTTCCATCGTCCAAACCGAAACGAAGGCGCAGAACGTTTTCTTCACGATCTGTAAGTGTATCCAATACTTCATCCAACTGCTCACGCAAAACGATTCGAGTTGTGTAGTCTACTGGATTTTCAATCACTTCGTCTTCGATAAAGTCCCCAAGATGACTATCGTCCTCTTCACCGATCGGTGTTTCAAGTGATACTGGTTCTTGGGCAATCTTTAGGATTTCACGGACCTTGTCAGGTGTCATATCCATACGCTCAGCAATTTGTTCAGGAGTTGGATCTTGCCCTAATTCTTGAAGGAGATTACGCTGTTCACGGACAAGCTTGTTAATGGTTTCTACCATGTGGACAGGGATACGAATGGTACGAGCCTGGTCAGCGATGGCACGAGTGATTGCCTGACGAATCCACCAAGTTGCGTAAGTTGAAAACTTAAATCCTTTTGAATAGTCAAACTTGTCAACAGCCTTCATCAAGCCCATGTTTCCTTCTTGGATCAAGTCAAGAAACTGCATGCCACGCCCTACGTAGCGCTTAGCGATAGAAACCACCAAACGAAGGTTGGCTTCGGCAAGACGTTGTTTGGCCTCGATATCACCAGCCTCAACAGCTAGGGCCAATTCTTTTTCCTCTTCGTTGGTCAAGAGAGGAACGACCCCGATTTCCTTCAAATACATACGGACTGGGTCATTAACCTTGGCAGAAGTTGAGCCAATCAAGTCCTCATCACTGAGTTCTGGTTCTTCTTCTGTACTAAGAACACGCGCACTTGGATTTCCTTCATTATCTGTGATAGAAATTCCAGCATCCTGAATCCGTTGCAAAAGGTCTTCAATGCCGTCTGCATCCAAAGTAAAAGGAATAACCAGACTTGAATTGATTTCGTCGTCTGTTGCTGTTCCTGTTTTTTTGTGGTTACGGATAAAGTCTGCTACTTGCACATCAAATGTGGTTACTTCTTTTTGTTTTGTTGCCATTATTACTCCATTCTTCTCTTTTGGGAAATCAATCGTTGCAATTCTTCCAAGGCTGTGTCTGTATCTCCTACATGACTAGCTTCCTGCACTTTCTTTTTAATTCTTAAGTTGTCCTTGCTGAGGAGAGCACGGTTCCGAGTCGCTTCGACTTCTACTAGCTCTTGAGGCGACATCTCAGCTGGCAAATCCAGACTAAGCACGTGGTACCAAGCATTTTCAACCTCAGGCGTCTGATGAGAAAGCTCCTCTGAGCCGATTTCTCCCTGCTCACTTAATAATTCGTAAAGAATCTGAAATTCTGGGGTATCAAAGAAAAAATCTTCTCTTAATCGGTAGTCATTTAACACAACTGGGTTCTCAGCCATCCTATAGAGGAGATGAGCCTCTGCTCTCATGACTGCTGTCAGTTGCCGCGTTACAGGTAAACTAATCGCTGCTGGAGGTTGCTCCTCTTTGACTCTTTCCTGCCTTTGAACAATGCGACTTTCATTTACTATCTGTTCCACCTGCTGGTAATCAAAAGAAGGTAGATTATCCGCCAGAATATGGATATAAGAATTCTGGGCAGTGATAGACTTTTCCTTGGCAATTAGGGGCGCAATCTTTTCAATGAACTCGATTTGCGCCTGCAAGTTATCACTATTTTCTGGCTTGAGCTGGTAAATATAGAACTCTATAGGGCTAATCCGGGTCTTGGTTAAAAGGTAAGCCAGGTCTTCAGCAGAATTCTTTTGCAAATACTCATCTGGGTCCATGGCATCAGGTACTCGAACAACCTCCACTGAGAAGTCTTTTAATTCCTCTAGAGCCTTGGCTGTTGCTGCCTGCCCTGCCTTGTCACCATCATAGCTGAGAACTATCTTTTTGGTAAAGCGTTTGAGGTGATCAACATGCTCCTTGCTTAAGGCTGTTCCCATGGAAGCTACAGCATTTTCTATACCAGCACGATAGGCTGCGATCACATCCATGAAGCCTTCCATCAGATAGAGCTCTGTAATCTTACCTGTTCCCTTTTTTGCCTTGTCCAAATGATACAATTCGTAACTCTTGTTAAAAATTGCAGTCGAGCGACTATTTTTATATTTGGCAGTCTGACTGTCCGTTTCTTGCCAGATACGACCTGAAAATGCAATAACCTGCCCCTTGTCATTGGTCAATGGAAAGATGATCCGTCCAAAAAAAGTATCATAAAATTGATTACCATCTGACAGATAAAACAAGCCCGAATCCAATAAATCCTTTTCCTCAAACTTGTCAGCCAAACGTTGATAGAGATAAGTTCTCTCTGCTGGAGCTAGTCCAATCTGGAAGTGCTTCAGAACATCGTCTGTCAATCCGCGTTTGTAGAGATAAGCCCTTGCTTCTTCTCCCATCTTTGTCGTCATGAGGATGGCATGGTAAAAACGGGCAGCTTCTCCATGCATATCATATAGAGCTTGATGAGGGGAAGCTTGTTGAGGACGAGACTGGACAGGCATGGCTAGTTGAATACCGACGCGCTCCCCTAAGAGCTGAACGGCTTCCATAAAGGACACACCTTGGTATTCTTCGATGAACTTAAAAACATCTCCTGAACGACCACAGCCGAAGCAATGATAAAACTGCTTGTCTTCCACAACGTTGAAAGAGGGGGTCTTCTCACCATGAAAAGGACAGAGCCCTAAATAGTTCCGTCCAGCCTTTTGTAAAGAAATCACGTCGCCTATGACTTCCACAATGTTGGTATTGTTTTTGATTTCTTCAATAACTTGCTTGTCAACCATACACAATACCTCCATGTTATCATAGTTTTACGTTAACTAGTATAGCTTATTTCTGAAAAAAAGTAAACCATTTCATACGCTTTCCCTACTTATATTTCATAAAAACTCACTGTTATCATGTTATCGGGAATCTTCTCCTTAACTCCTCCAACTTATCCTTTTATTTTCTTGTAAGATTGCTCATAAGTTACTTTTATTTTACTTGTTCTTGAAGATTATTTTTCAGTATTCTGCTAATATATTGTCCATCTTTTCTGCTGATACAAGCCGTTGCAAAAGTCATGGGTGCTATATATACTTCTCCTCGATAGGAAGGATCAACCAACACAGGCATGGAATAATAAGCATTCTTTTTATTCTTTAGGTCAATGAACCACTTGCCACCTAAGTGCTTGCGGAAGGTTTCTCCGATATAGACTGTTAAATAATCCAAGAGTTTTTTATCCTCTATCAAGACATGGTGATTTTCATAATGAGCCAAAATCCAAGCCTCCAAATCATCCAAGGACTGCATGCTATAGTCCAAGATTAAATTTTGCTCTTGGGCAAAATCCTTAGTAAAATAATCCATTGTAAATTCAATCTGGAAAATCCATTCCTGAAAGTCTTCTTGTGTGTAAGTCATTTTTTACCTCCATAAACAATATGTTTTATTGAATTTTTTTCACTTTGAATGACTTATTATTATCCTAGATATCATTGATTTTGATATTTTCTTAAAAGGCTAGGAATAATCTTGTATTTATACTCCATGTTGATACTTATTATACTATAAAATGAAGCAACTTGGACAAGTGCACCAATCGATCTAATTATGTCACTAAAAAAACTAGAAACATCTGCGTGCTTCTAAGTTTTGATTTTATATAGTCTCAGGAAGTTCCTGCCGTCTCCTATTCAAACAGTTGATAGTAGTCTGAAATTTTCATCTTAGCTTTTTCTTCTTTATTGAGGTCTTGGATGATTCGACCTTCTTTCATGACTATCAGACGATTTCCATACTTCAGTGCATCTTCCATATGGTGAGTAATCATCAAAGCTGTTAGATGATCCTTGTTGACAAAGTCATCTGTTAATTCCATCAAGGCTACACTCGTTTTTGGGTCAAGGGCTGCTGTGTGTTCATCCAACAAGAGCAACTCTGGTCGCTTCAAGGTTGCCATCAAGAGACTCAAGGCCTGACGTTGTCCACCTGAAAGAAACTCAATCGGAGTGTCCAGATGTTTTTCAAGGCCATTTCCCACTTTTTCAATGGTTGTCTGAAACTCTTCCCGATGGCTTGAAAGTCTTCTAGGAAGGAGTCCTCTCTTCTCACCACGAAACTTGGCAATTAAGAGATTTTCCGCCACTGTCATACGGGGAGCCGTCCCCATCTTAGGATCCTGAAAGACACGAGACAAATACTTAGCCCGCTTTTCAGGTGAAAAATGCGTCACGTCCTCACCCATGATACGAATACTTCCACTTGTTAAAGGTAAGGTACCTGCAATCGTGTTAAAAAGCGTTGACTTCCCTGCTCCATTTCCACCTAGAATAGTAATGAAATCATGTTCGAAAATTTCAAGAGAAACATCATTCAGAATGATTTTTTCCTCATCAAAGCCATTCGTGATGACTTTGGTAGCATTTTTTAATTCTACAATTGCTGTCATTTGCTAAACTTGACTCCTTTCAGGTATTTGCTTTTGAAGGTTGGAATCATAAGGCAAACTGCCAAAATCAAGGCGCTGTACAAACGAAGATAACTTGTATTAAACCCAAGAGCAATCACTCCCCAAACGAGGAACTGATAAGCGATAGAGCCTACGACAATGGTCATGAGACGCTCTGCCAAGGTCAAACTCTTGAACAATACCTCACCAATAATCAAGCTGGCAAGCCCTACGACAATCACACCGATTCCTCGAGAAACATCTGCATATCCTTCTTGTTGAGCAATTAAGGCTCCTGCAAGCGCGATAATCCCATTTGAGAGAACCAAGCCCATGAGTTCCATACGTCCCGTATTGATACCAAAGCTACGAGCCATATCAGGATTGTCACCTGTAGCGATGTAGGCTTGGCCTAGTTTGGTATCAAGGAAAAAGAGCATGAGGCCAATAACAAGAGCTACAAAGATTAATCCAGTCAGGAGTTGGTTAAGGTCTGAATCAAAAGGCAAGACATCCTGAATTTGCTTGGTTCCAAGAAGCCCCAGATTGGCACGTCCCATAATCATGAGCATGATGGAATGGCAAGAAGTCATTACTAAAATTCCTGATAAGAGGGTTGGAATGTTTCCTTTAGTATATAAGAGTCCCGTCGCCATTCCAGCTAGACAGCCCGCCCCTACTGCAGCTAGGGTTGCTAAAAATGGGTTGGCTCCCTGCGTTATCAAGGTTACAGCTACTGCTCCCCCTAGAGGAAAAGAGCCCTCAGTAGTCATATCTGGAAAATTCAAAATTCGGAAAGTCATAAAGATTCCCAAACCTAGAATCGCCCAGACCATCCCCTGAGAAATAATGGATACTATCATAATCTTTCACTCATTTCTTTCTTTAGTAAAAATGGGAGGAGATGTGTCCAGCTCCTCCTTTATCTTTATTCTATCACTTGTCCTGCTTCTTTTAGAACAGACTCAGGAATGGTGATACCAAGTTCCTGCGCTAGTTTTTTGTTAATCACTGACTTACCAGTTGAAAAGACATTGACTGGCGTATCAGCTGGTTTTTCACCTTTCAAAACTTTGGCAATCATTTTACCAGTAGCCACTCCAAGATCGTGTTGGTCAACTACTACAGATGCTAATCCACCTGCTTCTACCATGGCAGTGGCACTTGGGTAGATTGGCTTTTTAGCTGTTTGGTTGCTTGAAACAACTGTTGAAAATGCGGATGCGATGGTGTTGTCAATTGGAACCCAAATCGCATCGACCTTGCTTGTCATAACATTGACTGTTGAAGCAATTTCATTTGTTGAAGGAACGGCAAATGTTTCGACTGTCAAACCTGCTTTTTCAGCATAAGCCTTGAATTCTTCTACCTGTGTTTTTGAGTTATCTTCGCTACTTGAGTAGAGAGCGCCGATTGTTTTGACATTTGGTGTCAAAGTTTTAATCAATTCCACTTGCTGTTCAGCGGGGTTATGGTCTGACACCCCTGTGATGTTGCCACCTGGTTTTTTCAAATCTTTGACCAAGTTAGCACCGATTGGGTCTGTAATAGCAGCCATGATAACAGGTAGGTCTTTTGTAGCACTAGCAAGTCCTTGAGCTGCTGGTGTCGCAATCCCAACAACTACATCGTTTCCATTTGCTACCAATTGTTTACTCATGGTTGCAACCTTGCTCTGATCACCTTCTGAATTCATAAAGTCGATTTTTACTTGGTCGTCCTTATAGCCTTCTTCAGCTAGTCCATCTTGAATCCCTTGGTAAATCAAGTCCAAGGATGGGTGACTAACAAATTGAAGGACCCCAACCTTAGCAACCTTTTGATCTTCCTTAGCTGCAGGCTTGTTCATTGATGAATAAATCAAACTAGCCACCACCAATACTGCTAATCCAGCGATGATTCCAATTAAACGTTTATTTTTCATATTCTTTCTCCTTTTAAATCACTTGTATAATACTCTTTTCACTCAAAACAAGCGACGCCATCGTTTAAATTTCATAATCTTTCCTCCCATAAAAAAATCCTCACACAAAAAACTTGTGTGAGGACGTCGATGCGCGGTACCACCTCAATTATAGGGAATATCCCTATCGCTCTTTCTCGCAATAACGAGTTGCACTGTAAGGTGTGCTCACCGAATTTTTATGATTTCAAATTCTTAAGTACATTCAGCCCAATTTCATCACTTTCATCTATCTGCTTTCACCAACCACAGACTCTCTAAAAAATGAGCAAGATTACTTTCTGAATGTTTAAATTATATCATTTTTCAACTACTTGTCAAGCTTATTTTTAGAATTTTTTAAACAATTCAAAAACTTCCCCTTGAAAAAAGAGGAAGTTTGTAGAATATCAGCCTGAATTACGCAAACCAGTTGCAATTCCGTTGATAGTTGTATGGATCAGTTTTTCTTCGTCTACTGACAATTCACCACGACGTTGACGTTTGATCAACTCCAACTGGATGTAGTTAAGGATGTTAAAGTAAGGCATACGATAGTTTAGGCTGTCTTTTAGGTAAGAGTTTTCTGCCAACAGTTCGTCATAGCCTTCGATAGCTAGAATAACGTCCTTAGTCAATTGCCATTCATCTAAAATAGTGTAGTAGATAGCCTGCACTTCTTCATCTTCACAGAGCTTGGCATATTCAAAAGCAATGTTCATGTTAGACTTAGATAAGACCATGTCTACATTGGAAAGCAAAGATTGGAAGAAAGGCCAGTTTTGGTACATGTCACGAAGAAACTCGATATTCTTCGGATCTTGATCTATAAACTCTTTAAAGCTGGATCCCACACCATACCATCCAGGGAACATGACACGACTTTGTGACCATGAGAAGACCCAAGGAATGGCACGCAAACCGCCGATTTCAGTGATGGTCTTACGAGCTGCTGGACGCGAACCGATATTGAAGCTTGAAATAGCCTTGATTGGGCTTGACTCGAAGAAATAGTCATAGAAATGTTCATTTCCAAAGACCAAATCACGGTAGATATCGTAGCTACGGTCTACCACTTGATCCATAACAGCTTCATAACGATTTGACGTGTTAGTATCGCTCTTCTTCTTGGTAATCATACGGTTAATGGCTGCAGAAACCAACATTTCAAGGTTATAATAGGCAGCGTCTTTGTTTCCGTATTTGTTTCCGATCACTTCTCCTTGCTCAGTCAGACGGATACGGTCCTTGATAGACTTGAGCGGTTGAGATGTGATGGCTTCATAAGTTGGACCGCCACCTCGACCAACAGTACCACCACGTCCATGGAAGAAGGTGACCTTAACGCCAAATTCATCCCCGATAGCAGTCAGTTGTTGTTGAGCTTTGTAGAGTGTCCAACACGATGATAGATAACCACCATCCTTGTTACTATCAGAGTAACCAAGCATGATTTCTTGGTAGTTGTCTTTTGAAGCAATCCATTTTTTAGCCAATGGAAGAGAGAAATATCTTCTCATGGTTTCTTCCGAGTGATCCAAGTCTTCAATCGTTTCAAAGAGGGGAACAATCTGAACGCGCGCTTTTTGAGCATCCACCAAGCCGACTTCCTTGAGCATGATGGCTAATTCTAGCATATCAGATACACTTGTCGCGTGAGAGATGATGGTTTGGCGAATGACATTTTCCCCCAGTTTATCCTTCAACTTGCGAGCAGTTTTGAAGATAGACAATTCTTTCTCAAGCAGTTCTGACTTTTCAGCATGAGTAGCTGAGAGGATACGAGGATCTTCTTCCAACTCTTTTAAGAGGAGGGCGCATTTTTCATCTTCAGAGAGATCGCTATAGTGGTCGTTGATGCCAGCAGATGCTAACAATTCAGCCACACAGGCTTCATGAACACTAGAGTCTTGGCGCATATCGATAGAAGCAAGGTAGAAGCCAAAGATTTCAACGGCTTGCATCAGTTCAACAAATTCTCCTGAAATCAGGTATTCTCCTTTATTCTCAAGGAGAGAATCTCGAATGGCCAACAAGTCTTGATAAAATTCATCTGCAGTAGCATATCTAGGCTGAAGGTCCTTGTCTTCAATGAGATAAGCCTTAGTTGCCTGCATCTTAGCTTGGATATCAAAAAGAGCACGACGATAGAGTTCTTTTTCACGATAAATGGAGTTATCTTGTGACTTAAGCGCCATCTCACGAACTTTATCACTGACATTCACAATACTGGTTGACAGTGAAAATTCACGATAAAGATTATAAATCTTTTCATCATAGTAGTTCATGATGACTTCACACTGAGTCAAGGCTGATTTATTGAGAGTTTCCGCTGTTACGAAAGGATTTCCATCACGGTCTCCTCCTATCCACATCCCCATAGTAATCGGTTTTGGATGCTCAAGCTCGATACCTTGTTCTTTAGCCAATTTTTTATACTCAGCTGTCAAACGCGGAACAGCATTCAGGAAAGAACTTTGGTAATACTCCATCACGTTGGTGATTTCGTTGGTTACTTTCAATTTCTTCTCACGAATCATGTCCGTTTGCATGATAATTTCAATATAACGGCGGAGATCTGTGTGCCATTTTTCTTTATTAATCAAGCCGAGTTTGACATCACGGTACTTGCGCAAGAGCGTATGGATGTGGTTGGTTAAATCCAGCATACTCTTGCGTTGTACTTGCGTTGGATGAGCGGTCAAGACAGGAACGACATTTAACTTTTCTAAAATTTCGGCTGCATTTTCTTTTTCAGCTACCATCTTAATCGTTGTAGATAGTTTTCCTAGATAGTCTTGGTCCACATTGTTTTGGTGATTGATTTCATAGGCCAAATCCACATCCTCAGAGATATTAATCAAAAGTGGAAGGATAGAGAAATAGCGTGAAATGTAAATCATTTCTTCATTCGAAAGACTGGTCACTAGGTTATTGAGCCCTTGATAATTCTCGCTAGTTGATAATTCCTTCAACTGGATAATCTTTTCAAAGGTTTCTGGCGCTAGCATATTTTTTGTGATATCTTCTAATAGCTCCGTCAGAATCAAGACTTCTTCTTGGACAACTGCTTTATTACTATAGTTTTCTAATTTTTGAAGAGACATATACTTTCCTTTCCATTCAATCCTTACAGACTTTCATCGGTTTGATTCTCGTATTCTCTGATAAGTTTGGCACGTTTTTCGCTGGCATCAATGTTTAGTACAAGCGCGATGGCTACTGATAATACCAGGAGACTGTTCCCACCTTGTGAAAGGAAGGGGAAGGTTACCCCTGTAGAAGGAATCAATCCTGAAATCCCACCGATATTGACAAAGACCTGAACAAGGATCATCCCTCCGACACCAATAGCAACCATGGAGTTAAAGGGATCCTTTGCTCGAATACCAACCAAGATGATTCGCAAAATCAAGAAGAAGAGTAAAGCCAAAATCATACTGGCTCCTACGAATCCAAACTCCTCGATGACAATCGAAAAGACAAAATCCGTATGGGCTTCTGGCAGATAACCACGCTTCTCGATAGAATTCCCTAGTCCCAGTCCGAACCAGCCTCCATTTACCATTGCATAGTAGGAATTTGCGAGCTGGTGTCCTGCACCCGCCAAGTCATTAAAGGGATTAAAGAAGGCACTAAAACGTTTAGCAACGTAACCAAATACAGGAATTTGAGAAAACTTTTCAACCCCAACAAAGCGAATGACAGACAAGACTAACATTGAGCTCCCTGCCAAGAGAGCCAGAATGGTCGAGAACCAACGATAGGCGATCCCACTAACCGTATACATGATGAGCGCCACCAAGACCAAGATGGTCGCATTTCCCAAGTCTGGAAAAATTCCCAGGCTACCAATCAGAACTAGCAGAACAAAACGCCAGTCGTTAAAAGCTCGAGGTAGCCACTGATTCTGTGTCAAAACCTGGAAGTCATAAACCGCAATCTCATCTTGTTGTTTTGAAAATCGATGTGCCAGGTACCAGATGATGATAATCTTAAGGTACTCCGCAGGCTGAATCGTTACAGGTCCTACAGAGATCCATCCGTATGCTCCATTGACAGGTGTTCCGACCAGTCGCGCCAGAGCTAAAAGAACCATCTCCACAATCATTACGATAAAGATGAGACGACCGTTTCTTAGGAAACCTAATTTTAATTTATAGATTAAGGCAATCAGAATCAAACTAGCTATCCAGAAGATCCCCTGGTTACGCACCAATTGAAAGGCACTTTTTCCTTCTTCGATCAAGGTTGCACTCGTTGTCGAGTACACCACAATCAGTCCCAAAATCGATAAAAGGAAGTAAGGAATCAAAATGGAATAGTTTAGTAGGTGCCTTTTACTAATTTTCATATTTCACCACTCTAATAGGAACAGACGCTTCTGTTCCCAATTCCGTTTTATTTTCTAGTTTTGATTGCTATTATACCACTTTTTCAGAAAGAAAAAAACTCTTATCCTTTAATCCTTCGAATTTTACTCATTTTCTCGTATCAGGTATAAAAAAACAAATCTCTTTTGAGATTTGTTTTTTGCTTTCTTAGTTAGATGAAGTGCTGCTGCTTGAGCTTGAGTCACCACCACCGATGTATTGGGTGAAGATGTTTTGGAATGATTGGTCTTTAACCTTGATGTTTGCTGCTTGCAATTCTTTACCAATTACTCCTTGAACAAAGGCTGAATCATTTTGTTTTTGAGTCAAGATGATGGTCTTCAATTTTTCTTTATAATCCTCGATATTAGAAGATTTTTCTGTTTTCTTCGTTACTTTGATGATGTAGAACTGACTACTGTAGGCTTGTGTTCCAGTAGCTGTAATCACATCAGAAACCCCGTTCACATCCAAGGCAAAGGCTGCTTTCTTGACTTGTTCTGGAAGTTCTGTTGAAGCAGAGTCAAAAGTGATTTCTCCACCATTTTCTTTTGTTTTATCGTCGTTAGAGTTGTCTTTTGCCAACTGAGCAAAATCCGCACCTTCTGCTTTAGCTTTCTCAAGTACTTCTTTTGCCTTGTCTTCATTATCCAAACGGATGATTTGAGCTGTTACATCTGGTGTGTAAGACTCAAAAGCTTTTTGGTAGGCTTCGTCTGTCAACTCACTCTCAGCAGCCTTTTTAACCGCTAATTCAACCAATTTGCTGGTACGGATTTGAGCTTTACGAGTCTCAGGTGTCATACCTGCACGTTGAAGCACGCTGTTGTAGCTATCGCCGTATTTCTTTTGTTCCTCAGCAACGGCGTCATCCACATCTTTATCTGTTACCTCTGACCCATATTGTTGTTCAAATACTTTTTGGATGGTCATATTGAGCAAGACTTGTTGTGCAGTTGGATTGTTCTTTACTTCTTCAAAGAATTGATGCTCTGTAATCACATCGCCCTTCATGCTGATCAAATCTTTTCCTTCAGAACTGTTTGAACAAGCTGCAAGTGTTGCTACTGATAAAAGTGTGATGGCTCCTGCCATAAGTTTTTTCTTCATTTTTACTCCTTTTACGATAAGTGTTACCTTATCTATTTTACTATAATTTCTTAAATTTACCTGAAAATCATTCGCTCTCAGGAAGCTCTACTTCTGCTAGATTTTTTCTTAGCATGAGAATGCCGTCTCCAAGTGGAACTAGAGTCGCTGTTAGACCTGGATTGTTCAAAGTTGCGTCGAAAAGTCTTTGCAAACCACGGTAAATGGTTCGTTGACCACGGCGGACTTCCATGATGTCCTTGGCAACATCTCCTCCTTGGAAAATATCATCCAAGACGACTACTCCACCAACTTCCAAGTGATTGAGGATTTCAGGCAGAAAGACGATATACTTTGACTTGGCCGAATCCATAAAGACAAAATCATATGTTTCTGTCAAAGTAGATAAAACATCAACAGCATCACCTTCAAGTAAGGTGATTTGCTTACGACTGTCAAACTGGGCAAAGTTTTCCTTGGCAAAGCCTATCATTTCTGGATTACGGTCAATAGTTGTAATCTTGGCATCTAGCGCATGTTCCGCCATCAAGAGTGCTGAAAAACCGATAGCCGTCCCAATTTCCAAAATGTTCTTGGGCTGTATAGTCTCCATGAGAAATCGAAAATACGCGACCGTTTCATGGGGAATAATGGGAATGTTTTCCTTGCGAGCGAAGGTCTCCAATTCTTTCAAGGAACCTGTCACCTGCTTTTGACGCTGGCGCATGAGTTCAACGATTTCTTCCTTGACGACAGGCCGACGCATATTGTGATTGGCATTTTTACTATAAGACTCTACCATCTTAAGATAGTCCCAATTTTTCAACAAGGGCTTCAAACTCGTTCAAGCGGCGTTCAAAGACTGCAAAGGCATCGTTGAGATAGTCTTCTTTTTCCATATCCACTCCCGCTTTTCTCATGACATTGAGCGGATAGTCAGACTTACCTGCCTTGAGGTAGTCGATATAGCGGTCACGGTCTTCTTGACTACCATGGACAATCTTCTCAGCCAAGGCTGAAGCTGCTGCAAAACCAGTTGAATACTGATAAACATAGTAGTTATAGTAGAAGTGTGGAATGCGTGCCCATTCGTATTGGATCTGAGGATTGTCTTCCTTGCTGAGTCCATAGTACTCTTGGTTCAAGTCAGCGTAGAGTTTATTAAGGAAATCACTGGTCAAGACTTCTCCATTTTGGTCTGCTTGATGGATGGCGTGCTCAAACTCAGCGAATTGAGTTTGACGGAAGACCGTTCCACGGAAACCATCCAAAAAGTTATTGAGAATAGCAAAGCGAGTTGCATCGTCTTCTACTTCTTCCAACAATTTCTCTGTCAAGATATTTTCGTTAGTCGTTGAGGCAATCTCAGCCAAGAAGATAGAATAATCTCCGTAAACATAAGGTTGGGTTTCACGAGTATAGCTAGAGTGCATACTGTGACCTGTTTCATGGACAAGGGTAAAGAGATTGTCTAGATTGTCCTGCCAGTTTAAAAGCATGAAGGCATTTGTATCATAAGAACCACCAGAGTAGGCACCAGAACGCTTGCCTTGATTTTCATAGACATCAATCCAACGCTCACTGAAGGCACGTTTAACACGGCTCAAGTAGTCGTCACCTAAAACTGCCAAGGCTTCTTCTGCCTTTTTCAAGGCTTCTTCGTAGGTAAAGCTATAATCTACTGACGAAAGCGGTGTGTAGACATCGTACATCTTGAGGTCGGAAATCCCCAAGATTTTAGAACGAAGGTTAAGGTAACGATGCAAGAGTGGCAAATGCTTGCGAACTGCTGCTACTAGATTGTCATAGACACTTTCTGGAACAAAATTTGCTGCGAGGGCCGCATGGCGAGCACTCTTATAGTTGCGAACTTTTGCTCGGTAGTTTTGCACCTTAACATTTGTCTGCAAAGTCTTAGCATAAGTGTGTTGGAATTGCTCATATGTCGCATAAAGGGCTTCATAGGCACCACGACGCACTTCACGGTTTTTAGACTCCATCAAACGGATGTAAGTACCGTGTGAGAGTTGCACTTCCTTGCCTTCGTCATCAAGGACATATGGGAAGGTGATATCTGCATTATCCAAGATGGCGAAAGTTTCACTAGCTGCGCCAAAAATTTCTCCTGCTCCAGCCAACAATTCTTCCTCACGTTGCGAAAGAACATGGTCTTTCTTTTGCAAGAGCTTGTCAAAAAAGTGTTTGTAAACTTGGAGTTTTGGTTGAGCTTCTAGGAAGGCCGCATACTGCTCTTCGCTAATCTCCATAAACTCAGGTTCATAGAATGAAAAGGCTTGTTCTAACTGACTGTATAGGGTCATTGCCTTAGCATAGTACTCTTGATACTTGGCTTCACGCGTGTCCTGGTCATTTTTCATATGTGCATAGACATAAAGCTTTTCAACTTGGCGTTCCAAATCAAGTGAAAATTCTGTAATCTCAAGTAGACTGTCTGCGCTATCCAAGAGATGTCCCTCATACTGAGATGCTGTTTGTACTTTTTCAGTTAAATCTTTCAAGGCTTCTTCCCAAGCCTGGTCTGTTGGGTAGATTGTCGAAAGATCCCATGTATCTTTTTCAATTATTTCATGTCGTTGTAATACCATAAGTTTCCTCCATCCTTTCTATTTTACCATATTTTTTGAGAAATATAAGTGATAAAAGGCTGGTGGGTAGAGCTTTTGGCGATTATTTTTCGGATTTTTTTGATAGTAGGCCTGAAAATTTCTATAATAGCTAGTCAAATCCGTTTCAATCTGCAAAAAATCTCCTGGTTCTATCGGCTTGACTTGAGGATACCAGTCGTCTAGTTGACGGTTTAATAGATTGTCTCCTTGATGATAAGCCTCCTCCTGCTTCTTCATCCAGTAGGGCGTTTGATAGTACAACTGCTGACGAATGTAGTGACAGATAGATGAATCTTGCTTAACTACAAAACGAGGCAGTTTTTGTTTTTGATAAGGAAATCGTAGAATTTCCAAGAGATTTCCTTGACCATAGGGAAATTCTTTGACCTGAAAATGAAGCTTGCCACGTAGGTCCTGATGCAGAAGATATTTAAGTCTCAAAACTTGCTTTTTGAGATCCAGTTCCCAAACATAGAAACCCATATTTTGACTAAAATAGAGAAATCCCCTTTGCAGTTGTGTTAATCGATCCTTTAACCAGAGTTTCTCTCCCAGTAGCCAGATAACTTTGTAGCCCTGACTACGGTATCCTTGACTTCTATTGCCTAAAAGCTTTTGAGACAAGGGACTGCACTGAACCTCCAGTGCTAGTTTCCCATTGACGAGAACATCCGCAACCTGCTGAATCTCGGGCAGACTATATTCTAAGGCGACTTGATTGTCCTTCTTGACCCAATGATAAAGAGCCTCTTTATTTCCCAAGTGTTCTGGACTTTCATTCTCGAATATAGCGATGCAATCTCTTAACCTTTCATGGGCAAAGTGCGTTCGAATGCTCTGTCCTTGGCGTAACCGTAGTCCGCCTCCACAGGCTGGACAAGTATAAGCTTGCTTGGTCACATCTTTTTCGAGGGCATTTACCAATTTTCCCTTGGCATCTCTGGCTACAAACATGGTCTACCTCCTTTTCTCATTTATTCGAAAAAGAACTAAAAAAGACTGGAATTCCAGCCTTTCATAATACTATTTCTTATCTTTTTTGTCTCTTAGAATATTTTTTTAGCATGGGAATGAGATTAGGAATCTGCTCACTTCTAATGACCAGCACGCCGTATTCCTGACAACGATTGGCATAAGCTGGATTGATTTTTCCCGTACAAACAATCAACTTGAGGCAACTCTCCCCAGCAAAATGATTGGCGTAGACTTCTAGTTCGTTAATGGCTTCAACTGATAAATCTGTCATCTTGCAAGAGATAAAGGTAATCGAGCGTCCCTTTCTCAGAATGACATCAATCTCATTTTGAACATTGTCCGCCTCTGGAAAGATGCCATTCCAATCAATCTCACCGCCTATCATACACTCATCAAACAGCTGCGATTCCAGCGCCAAGAGATAAAGATACACCTCTAAAATATGCCCCTTGTTGCGGCAAAAAACTTGAGCTTCTTGACTTGGAAAGCTGTATGCTACTCGTTTCTTGTCTTCGCTTTCAATACAAAGCATTCCTGCTTCCACAAGTAAAGGAATAAGGGATTTTGGATAGTGATAATACCTGCCATTGTTTTCCAGTATCTTTTCTGTCTCAGCATGCAGGTCATTGGTCTTAGCTAGAGAGAAAAATTGGGTCACTTGATACCAGTGAGCAGGATTGGAAATAGCAGAGCTGGCTAGCTTTTTAATGGCTGCAATTTGCTGATCTGAGTGGATAGGGCGTTTTGATTTGAGCATTTTTCCACCACGCAAGGCTATCAGCTGTTGGATGCTTAGGGTTGGAATGTCCAAGTCTTCTTTTTCTAACTGACCGGCTACCCACTTGTATTGTTTTCCCCGCTCGACATCCATGGCAACGATGGGGAGCTGCCGATCCAAGCCATATTGATAGAGAGATAAGGCTAGTAGTGAATCCCCGCCAAAAACATCGAGAAGGACTTGGTCGTAACCTGCTAGGCAATAATCTAACTGATCTGTTAATTGTTCTAAAGTTAGCTGACGAAAGGTCACTCGTTGGATATGGTGCACCTCATCAAGAATAAACTGACGGAGGGAGACTTTCTCTTCATTGCTTATTTTTGTCAAAGAAAGAAAGAGAATCTCGTCACAATCACTGATAAAGGCTTGGTAGACATTCTTTTCCAATACATGCCGATCATACAATTCCACCAAAAGACTCGTCATTCGACCACCTCCATCATAAAGACTTTCTTGCGCTGAGAGTATCAGCAATACAGTTCTACTACTCAGATTTCCTACTTCTAGTATAGCATAAAATCCTGCTCGCCCCAATCAACCAACGCAAACAAAAACGAATAGAAACCTTGCAAATCGGTTACTATTCGCTTGTATATGTTTGATTTACTTGATTTTTTTAGCTAACATAGTCGCAAAGCGTAGTTGAATACGATTGCCATTTTCATCACGACGGTGCAAATGTCCTGGATTTTCATTGTACTTAATTAATTCCCAATCCTTGTAGTAGTCCGCCAACTCCCCTTCTTTAAAGGTGAATGGGAAATTGACTGAGCAAGGATAATCCTCTGTATCCATAGCACAGACGATAAGGTTATAGCCACCGACCGTGGTGTGCTCCTGCATATTTTGGATAATAGCTGGAATGCGGTCCGCTTGTAGGAACATCAGAACAACTGTCGATACGATGAAATCATAGTCTTGGCTAATGCTGGCCGAATTGATATCGTATAGTCCTACAGGCATGTCTAGATCCTCTTGTTCCACAATGCTTTGCAAGATTTCAAGGGACAATTCATTCTGATCCACAGCTGTCACATCAAAACCATTCTGTGCGAGAAAGAGAGAGTTACGCCCCTGACCACAACCCAAATCCAAGGCTCTTCCTGGTTTCACTGTCTGCATAGCCTCTAGGACCTCTGAATGGACTGGATTGGTATTGTATTTCTTAGGGAAATAATCCTCAGGTTTACAATAAAATTCCAAATACCACTCTACATCGTCTGTTGCAGCCTCTACTCGGTGCCAGGCTTGCGGTTGTGCCATAGGGTTGTCTGCTCCTGCCTCAAAGAGGTGCTCAGCTAGAACCTCACCATCTTCGGTTAATTCAATAAACTTGAGTACCCCTTTCAAGACAGTAATTTTTCCCCAAGTGCCGACCTTGGTATTGTGCTTTTGCTGAACTGCTTCAGGCATGGTCTGTTTATTCCACAAGGGCATCCGTTTATAGGCAATTAGTTTTTCCATTTTACTTCCTCTTCTTAACGCTGGTTGACAGCTTTCATCACACGCGCGATGTCGCGGTTTTGTTCACGTCGCTTGATCGACTCCCGTTTGTCATAGTCATGTTTCCCTTTAGCAAGTCCTAAAAGGAGTTTGGCGTAGCCATCTTTAATATAGACTTTAAGGGGAACAAGGGTCATTCCTGTCCCTTTGGTCTCTTGTTCCAATTTTTGAATTTGCTTCTTATGGAGCAGGAGTTTACGACGACGTTCAGGTTCCTGGTTCCAGATATTGCCCTCTTCGTAAGGGGCGATATGGACATTGCTCAGCCAGACTTCCCCATTTTTTACTTGGGCAAAGCCGTCCTTGAGATTGATTCGAGCTGCTCGAACGCTCTTAATTTCAGTTCCAGTCAGGACCATCCCTGCCTCTAGCGTATCTACGATTGTATAGTCGTGGTGCGCCTTTTTATTTTGTGCGACGACCTTTCCCTCGCCCTTTGCCATGCTTGGCTCCTTTCTTAGCTACTTCCTTGTAAAAAGGTTTCTTGCCTTTTTTCTTTTTATCTTTTTGTGAATGCTTGTGCTTATCATTTGAGTGCCCTGATTTTCTCTTGTCTTCCTTCTTATCTGAACGACGACTTGAACCACGCCCTCTTTCTTTGCGACCAGCTTGTTTCAATCCTTTTTCAATGACATCAAACTCACTTGGGATATAAGAGAAGTCAATCTCACCTGTCATCTTATCGGCTCTTTCAACCCGAATGCGAATTTGCTGTCCTACACGGAAAGTTATTCCTGATTTTTCCCCACGAAGAGTCAAATCACGTTCATTAAAATGATAAAATTCAGGTAAATTAGTGATATGAATCAAGCCTTCAACCGTGTTTGACAATTCAACAAAGAGACCAAACTTGACAATGCTGGATACAACCGCATCATACTCTTCACCCACATATTCTTCCATGTACTCAGCCTTTTTCATGGCTTCGACTTCACGCTCTGCCTCGATGGCACGGCGCTCACGGTTGGAAGACTGGGTCGCAATCTCTGGAATCACTTGTTCAAAATGCTCTGCTATTTCCTTAGAACGCCCATAGTCGCGAATCATCCGATGGACTAGAAGGTCAGGATAACGACGAATGGGGCTGGTGAAGTGAGTGTAATAGTCTGCAGCAAGACCATAATGACCATGATTGTGCTCTGAATAGCGAGCCTGTTGCATAGAACGGAGAAGCATCATGGATAATACATCCGCATAAGGTTCTCCCTCAACAGCACGCATGATGTCTTGAAGGGCCTCCTGGCTAATCTCACTAGCAGTCCCATAAATTCGCAAGCCAAAGCTCGAAGCGTAATCAATAAACTTCTGAACTTTTTCAGCCTTGGGCTCCTCGTGAATCCGATAGATAAAAGGTAGGTCCAGCTTGCTGAAGTGTTCGGCAACTGTTTCGTTGGCTATCAACATGAAGGACTCAATCATCCGCTCAGCAACGCCGCGTTGACGGAGGACAATATCCACAGGCTTGCCTTTTTTATCCACTAAGATCTTAGCTTCACTGGTATCAAAATTGAGAGCTCCACGCTTCTCACGCATGTTTTCTAGCCTTTCATGAAGCTTGACCATGAGCTCGATACTAGGAACAATTTTCTTATACTCTTGTCTCTTTTCCTCATCGCCAGCTAGGATGTCATTGACAGCGCTATAGGTCATACGAAAACTAGTCTTGATAACCGTTTGTGTGATGGTGTAGTTGACTACACGACCATGTTTATCAATTTCCATAATGGCAGACTGGGTCAGGCGGTCAACTTGTGGATTGAGAGAGCAGATACCATTTGACAGTCGTTCTGGAAGCATTGGAACTACACGGTCTGTCACATAGACAGAAGTTGCGCGGTTAAGGGCTTCCTTGTCAAGGGCAGAGCCCTCAGTCACATAGTAGGAAACATCCGCGATGTGAACTCCGAGTTCCATATTGCCATTTTTCAAAGGCTTGATGTGAACTGCATCGTCCAAGTCCTTGGCATCCGCGCCGTCAATGGTAAAAGTAAGCTCATCTCTTAAATCAAGACGCCCTTCCATATCCTTTTGAGACGGAGCATCCGGCACACTTTCTGCTTCCTTGACAACGGCTTCTGGAAATTCTGAGACAATGTCCATAGACTCCAAAACCTCAAGAACATCAATTCCGACATCCGTTGAATGCCCAACCACATCTAGTACACTCGCAACAAAGAAATCATGTTTCTTACTTGGGTATTTGTCGATAAAGACCTTGAGAACTTCAGTACCTTCCAACTTGATAGCCGGTTTCTTCACATAAATCGGTTGGCTGATTTTCTGATTCTTTGAACGAATGTAGCCCGCATACTTGGGCTTTTCCTGATCCAGAACGATTTGCCCGACAACTGTCGTCAGGCTATGCTCTAGGATATCGATAATTTTTGCTTCTGCAGCAGTTCCCTTGTTACGGTCAGCGACTTTCTTAATCACGATCTCAACGGTATCACCATCAATGGCATAGTTGACATCGTTTTTTCCTACAAAAAGGTCGTCCTCTTCGTCTTCTAGACTGACAAAGCCAAAGCCGTTTTTATGGGCATGAAAAATCCCTTTGAGGGTGATTTCATGTTTCTTCTTTTGGTCCAGACATAAACTGCCATCATCTTCAAAGCGAATCTGGTGCTTTCTTTCCATCAGAGACAGGGTTTTAATCAACTCACGGAAATCCTTGGACCCATCCTTTCCGAGAGCCTGAGCAAGGTCATTTACCGTCACTCGCCCCTTCTCTTGCAAATATTCTTTAATTTTATCTTTCATGTTTTCTTTCTAGATTTTTATAATTTCTTTTTGATTGATAACTTTAGAAGTGTCATTAAAAATAAAAATAGGCTAAGACCTAGTCTCGCCCATTTCTTATCTACTTGATAATACCGTCAATGCTAAGGCAATGGCTAGCCAGAAAAAGACTAAAATACCTGTCAAACGTTGCATCACAGCTTCAAAACCACGCGCTTTACTACGTTCAAACAAATCACCTGAGCTGGCATCAAATACATTGCTGGATTGGTTCTTAGTCGGTTGCATGAAAATCGCAATCACAATCACAACAGATAATACTAATAAAATGGTTAACAATAGGTTATACATATCAAACTCCTTAAAATCCCTATTATTTTACCATAAAATCTACTTAGATTCAAGATGTAGGGTTACTTTTCTTTCCTTGGGACAATACTTTAAAACCTCAATCTTGTCAGGATGAGTTTTGGAGTTCTTACTGGTTAGATAATTTATGCTGCCACAAGAGGAGCACTTGAGATTGATTTTTACTCGCACTAGATTTCCTTTACTTTTAATAATGATCTAAATTGCACTAAGTTACATAAACAACTGAAAGCTACACAGGCTGCTGTCGCATAAAAGACAGCATGGTAGCCCAAATATCCTGCAACTGCGGATCCCGCCATAGGTCCGATCACTCCACCAAGGTAAAAAAAGACTTGGTTGAAGGCGAAAATCCTTGAAATACCTGATTTTGGAGTCATTTTGCTGAGAAGGGCATTGACTCCCGGTATGAGAGCTCCCGTTCCCAAACCAAAGAGAAAACGATACAAGCCAAGTTGAAGGGGGCTGGTTGCATGGGCACAAAGAAGGTAAATGATGACGGAATAAATCTGCGCCGCGACCAACAATCTATGATTCCCTAGCTTATCGCCAAGTTTTCCTAGAATTCCAGCACTCATCATGCTAGAAAATCCCATGCTGGATACGATTAATCCAGATACAAATAGGAGATTCTCAGATTGCCCTAAGTCCCGCACATAGAGAGCTAGAATGGGACCAATTGATTGAGCTGAAAATTGAATGACAAAGCTCGTCAAAAATAGGTTCGCTAAAAGCCTAGGATACTTGAAAGAAGAAAATACTTCTTTCGTTGGGATAGCCTTCTCCTTAGCCACTGGCTGAAAATCTTCCTTGATAAAGAAAATGGTTAGGATTGCAGCTAAAAATAAGAAAGTACCTACCAATAAAAAGACATTACGAATACCAAAAATTTCAGCAACCAAGCCTCCAACAAAGGGACCCGTCAGTGTTCCTGCAACAACACCTGTAGATAAAGTCCCCAGAGCCGCTCCAGACTTATCTTTGGGTACCTGACTAGCAATTAAGGCCGTTGCATTGGGGACAAAACCAGTAAATACACCATTAAGCAAGCGCAGAAAGAGTAGCCAATAGATATTCGGCACGAAGGCCAAACCTCCCATAGTGATGGTCATGGCAAGCCCAGCTCGAATCATCATGGGCTTTCGACCGTACTTGTCAGCAAGAATACCCCAGATAGGAGAAACTAGAGCTGCTGAAACAGCCGAAACTGAGATGGCTAATCCAGCATAAAAAGCAACTTGGTCCCCTTCAATTCCCAACTGCTCTACAAAGATAGGCATGAAAGGAACGACCAAGGAAATGCTGGCGCCCGTTAGAAAACTACCGAACCAGGCGACACGAAGATTCTCTTTCCAACTAATCTCTTGCACAGCTATCGCCTCCTTCAAGTAACTTCACTACTTGAGTCACAAGCTGATCACGACTGCCATTATTATCTAATATATGGCTCGCCAATTTTTTCTTTTCTTCTAAAGACCACTGGGTTGCCAGACGGGAC
The DNA here is from genome assembly GCA_019458035.2 of Streptococcus oralis. GTDB lineage: Bacteria > Bacillota > Bacilli > Lactobacillales > Streptococcaceae > Streptococcus > Streptococcus oralis_BP. The sequence continues at coordinate 540,395 of CP185271.1, read as the reverse complement.
TCTGCTACTTCCTTAGAAAGATAATCCCGTTTCATGAAACGTTCCACCTGAACATCACGGTTCACATAGACCAGCCATGTTTCATCAAACCAGGCACTGTAGTCCTGTTCAAAAAGTAGGGGAATATCCATGAAAAAAATCGCTTCTGTCTGGGCTAACTGGTCTCTTAAAGCAGCCAGTTCCTCACGAATAATTTCTCCTTGGGTTTGCTTAGACCATTCCTGCTCTTCAGGGTTTGAAAAGATGAGACTAGCTAGGAGAGGGCGATTGAGTTCTCCATTTTCAAGGATTATTTTTTGTCCAAAGTGCTGAACTAAGACCTGATAAAGGCGCCCTCCAGGTTTTTGTAGCTGGTGGACGACTGCGTCAGCATCCACCACTTGAAAGCCTTTCTCTCTTAGGAAATTTGTCACAGTTGACTTACCTGAGGCAATTCCTCCTGTGATTCCGATAATTTTTCCCATCAGCCCCTCCTTTGACACTGAGGACAAAAATGAGTTCCACGTCCACCGAGCTGGAATTTCTCAATCACTGTACCACAGCGCGAACATGCTTGTCCAGTCTTATCATAGACCTGATGGAAGTCCTGCATGGTTCCGTCTTCCCCAAAAGCATTGGTATAGGTCCGAATGGTAGAACCGCCCTTTTCAACTGCCTGTCCCAAAACAGCAATGGTCTGGTCATGAATAGCTGACGCTTCTTCTGCCGTCAAAGTTTGGGAAGGTCTAGCTGGATGAACCTGAGCTCGCCAGAGGACCTCATCCACATAGATATTGCCAAGGCCAGCTACCAAGGTCTGGTCTAGTAGATGGGATTTGATAGGCTTTTTAGACCTGGCTAGGGCAGCTTGAAAGACCTGCAAATCGAAGTCCTGCTCTCTTGGTTCAGGCCCTAGTTTCTTAGAAATAAAGTAGGCATCCAAAAGGTCAGGAGCCAAGAGTTCCATAGTACCAAACTTGCGTACATCCTCATAAACAAGCGTTCCACCGTCCTCAAACTGGAAGAAAACATGGGCGTGCTTGCGTTCAGGAACCTGGTCAGGATAATAATAATACTTTCCCTCCATCCGCAGATGGGAAATCAATACCTTGTCTGTTAGATAAAAAAGTAGATATTTTCCACGACGTCCCATTGACTCGATAATCTGACCAGGTAATTCCCTTTGAAACTCTTCCAAATCCGTCTTAATCATCTTGGGATAGCGAATTTCTACACTCGAAATCCTCTTACCCAGAATCAATTTTCCTAAGCCACGACGAACCGTTTCAACCTCTGGTAATTCAGGCATAGTTCCTCCTTCTGTAAAAACAAGAAGCAGGCATGTGCCCACCTCTACTTAATATTCTTTTTCATTATAGCCAAAGTCAGCCAAATCTAGCTTTTTATCACGCCAGTTTTTCTTGACCTTGACCCAAGTTTCTAGGAAAACCTTGTCCCCTAGCATGAGTTCGATATCACGACGGGCCATGGTCCCAATTTTCTTGAGCATAGCGCCACCTTTACCAATGATAATCCCTTTTTGACTATCACGCTCGACCATGATGGTTGCACGGATATGAACCTTGTCTGTCTCTTCGTCCCGCTTCATAGAGTCAACCACTACAGCAACTGAATGAGGAATCTCTTCTCGAGTTAGGTGCAAGACTTTCTCACGAATCATTTCTGAAACCAAGAAACGCTCAGGGTGGTCAGTGATTTGATCAGCTGGGAAATACTGGAAACCTTCCTCTAAATTTTCACTCAGAATATCGATTAGATGAGAAACGTTATTTCCTTGAAGGGCTGAGATCGGAACAATTTCCTTAAAGTCCATCTGATTACGGAAGTCATCAATCTGAGCCAAGAGCTGATCTGGGTGCACCTTGTCAATCTTATTCACCACCAGAATCACAGGAACCTTGGCAGCCTTGAGACGCTCGATAATCATATCGTCCCCCTTACCACGTGGCTCATCAGCTGGCACCATGAAGAGAACAGTGTCTACTTCACGAAGGGTGCTGTAGGCTGATTCCACCATGAAATCCCCAAGAGCTGTTTTAGGCTTGTGAATTCCTGGTGTGTCAATAAAGACGATTTGCTCCTTATCCGTGGTGTAAATCCCCATGATTTTATTGCGCGTTGTCTGCGCCTTGTCACTCATAATGGCAATCTTTTGCCCCATGACGTGATTCAAAAAGGTTGACTTCCCAACATTGGGACGTCCTAAAATGGCTACAAAGCCTGATTTAAATGTCATAATTTCCTCTTACTGTTTAAAATAGTATATCCCAAATGCGTGGGAGAAAGATAAGTGCACCTGTTACCGCAGCAAAAAGAGAGACCACCAGCACGGCACCTGCTGCCATGTCCTTGGCTTTCTTCGCCAACATAGAAAAGTGATAGTGACTGGCCAGATCCACCACATTTTCAATAGCAGAGTTAATAATTTCAAATGCTACTACCAAGAAAATGCTCATTAGGAGAAAGAGCCATTCAATGCGTGACACCTGAAAAACAAAACCTGCAAGGATGACCACTAGAGCCGTCACTGCATGTTTTCGCATATTGCGTTCTTCCTTGAAAGCTGTCAGAATTCCTGTGAGAGCAAATTCTAAACTAGATACCAGGTCACGATTTTTCCATTTTCGTTTATTGTCTTGTGAGTCCATAGGCTGTTAAAATTTCTTCTTGTAAACCGAACATCTCCGCTTCTTCTTCCGGAGTGTAGTGATCGTAGCCGTTGATATGTAAAAAGCCGTGTACTGCCAAGAAGCCCATCTCACGCTCAAAGCTGTGACCGTATTCCTCAGCCTGCTCATGCGCTTTATCGATAGAGATGAACAGTTCCCCAATGTAGGCATCAAACTCAGACATCATCTCTGCCAATTCAGGATTTTCAAGCAAATCTTCTTCATCAAAGGAGATATCCAACTCTGGTTTATACTCAAGGCTAATGACATCTGTCGGACGATCTGTATCACGGTACTCGAGGTTGAGTTCGTGGCTACGCTCATTGGTCACAAAAGTGACTGCCATTTCCTTGTCTTCTTTTCCTATTTTTTGGGCTGCAAATTCCAAAATCTCTTGGGTTTGTTGCAAGATTTCTTGTGAAACTTGACCAGTTTCATCTACCATTTCAATATACATGTGCTTCTCGATTCTCTTTACTTGGCTTTATTATACCATATTTCCATGATTTTATTCTACCTTTTTGATATAATACTATGGAATACAATCACAAGGAGAGAACGATGTCATTTGACGGATTTTTTTTACACCACATGGTTGAGGAATTGCGAAGCGAGTTGGTCAATGGTCGCATTCAGAAGATCAATCAACCTTTTGAACAAGAGTTGGTCTTGCAAATCCGCAGCAATCGCCAAAGCCATCGCCTGCTCCTCTCTGCTCATCCCGTTTTTGGACGCATTCAGCTGACCCAAACGACCTTTGAAAATCCAGCCCAACCTTCTACTTTTATCATGGTTTTGAGAAAGTATTTGCAGGGTGCTATGATTGAGTCAATTGAGCAAGTCGAAAATGACCGTATCGTAGAGATCACCGTTTCCAATAAAAACGAAATTGGGGATCATATTCAGGCTACCCTGATTATCGAGATTATGGGCAAACACAGCAATATTCTCCTCGTAGATAAAAGTAGCCATAAAATCCTCGAAGTCATCAAACACGTTGGTTTTTCACAAAACAGCTACCGCACCTTGCTCCCAGGGTCAAGCTATATCGCTCCACCAAGCACGGAATCTCTCAATCCTTTTACTGTCAAGGATGAAAAGCTCTTTGAAATCCTTCAAACCCAAGAGCTAACAGCAAAAAATCTTCAAAGCCTCTTTCAAGGTCTAGGACGCGATACGGCAAACGAATTGGAAAGGCTCTTGGTCAGTGACAAACTATCCATTTTTCGAAACTTCTTCGATCAAGTAACCAAGCCCTACCTAACGGAGACTTCCTTCAGTCCAGTTCCTTTTGCGAATCGTGTAGGAGAGCCTTTTGCCAGTCTTTCTGATCTTCTGGATACCTACTACAAAGACAAGGCAGAGCGCGATCGCGTCAAACAGCAGGCCAGCGAACTCATTCGCCGCGTTGAAAACGAGCTTCAGAAAAATCGCCACAAACTCAAAAAACAAGAAAAAGAATTACTGGCGACAGACAATGCTGAGGAGTTTCGCCAAAAAGGAGAGTTGCTGACAACTTTCCTCCACCAGGTTCCCAATGACCAAGATCAGGTTGTTTTGGACAATTACTACACCAACCAGCCTATCACCATCACGCTTGATAAGGCCTTGACTCCCAGCCAGAATGCCCAGCGCTACTTTAAACGCTATCAGAAGCTCAAAGAAGCTGTCAAATACCTGACTGAACTGATTGAAGAAACCAAGGCAACCATTCTTTATCTAGAAAGTGTCGAGACTGTGCTCAATCAAGCAGGGCTAGAAGAAATCGCTGAAATCCGTGAAGAATTAATCCAAACAGGCTTTATCCGTAGAAGACAGCGGGAGAAAATTCACAAGCGCAAAAAACCAGAGCAGTATCTAGCAAGCGATGGCAAAACCATCATTTATGTCGGTAGAAACAACTTGCAAAATGAAGAGCTAACCTTTAAAATGGCTCGCAAGGAGGAACTTTGGTTCCATGCCAAAGACATTCCAGGAAGCCATGTCGTCATCTCAGGAAATCTTAATCCTTCTGACGAAGTCAAGACAGATGCGGCCGAACTAGCTGCCTACTTTTCCAAAGGGCGCTTGTCAAATCTCGTGCAGGTTGATATGATAGAAGTTAAAAAACTCAACAAACCAACTGGTGGAAAACCTGGTTTTGTGACCTACACAGGACAAAAAACCCTCCGTGTTACACCAGACCCAGAAAAAATCGCATCCATGAAAAAATCCTGATTTCAAATGAAATCAGGATTATCTATTACAAATTTACTCTGCAATCAAGTTTTCCAAGCCGACCTTCATCATATCAGTGAAGGTGTTTTGATTTTCTCAGCCAGTTTTTAATAACTCTCAAAGAGCGAGATTTTTGTCAATAAATGAGATAGTTTTCTCTTTCAAGTAACAAGGTTTTGTTGCTATCTTCTAAAATTCTTTTATTGTCTCAATTTCGAAAAGACTTCCCCAATCTTGCCTTCAATGACCAATGTAGCTTGGCTGTCTTGTGGAATACTGGTTTTATTGATAAGGACCAGATTTGTCCCAGAAAAATAGTTTACTAGGCTAGCTGCAGGATAAACAACCAAGGAAGTCCCACCAATAATCAGCAAGTCTGCTTGCCGAATAGCTTGTGCAGCTTGACTAAAAACATCCATGTCAAGTGATTCTTCATACAAGGTCACGTCAGGCTTGACCACCTTACCACAGTCTAAGCAGTGGGGAACAGGTCCCTCGAGGGCCAGAAAGGCAGTTAAGTCATAGAAACGATGACAACCTAGGCAGTAATTTCGGTCCGCACTCCCATGCAATTTAAAGACCTTCTGGGAGCCAGCCATTTCATGAAGACTATCGATATTTTGTGTCACAACAGCCTTTAGTTTGCCAATTTTTTCCAAAGCAGCTAGGTAGTGATGAGCAGCATTAGGCTTGGCTTCTGGATAAATCAGGTATTTCTTATAAAAGTCAAAAAAATCTTCTGGATAGCGCTCAAACATGGTCCGAGAAACGAGTTGCTCTGCCGTAAAATGACGGCCTAACTGATGACTATAAACACCATCTGAACTACGAAAATCTGGGATATTGGACTCGGTTGACACTCCTGCCCCTCCGAAAAAGACTATTCTGTGGCTTTTATCAATCAAATCTTGTAATAGTTCTATTTTATCCATCACATCTCTCCTTAAGCTGAGTTCTAAAAAAGTTGAAAATCAATAGTTGGATTTTCAACTCTTTCTTTATCATTTCTAAGATATTGAAAATAAATCACTTACAACAGTTCTTGTAACTAATGTAATTGAAAATCTATTCTCTGATTACTCTGCAATCAAGGTTTCCAAGCCGACCTTCATCATATCGGTGAAGGTATTTTGGCGTTCTTCAGCTGTTGTGTCTTCTTCTGGATTGACCAAACTATCAGAAATGGTCATGATAGCAAGTGCATCAACGTGGTGTTGGGCAGCAAGATAGTAAAGGGCTGCTGCTTCCATTTCTACAGCCTTGACTCCCCATTTACCAAGCTCGATGTTCTTTTCAAAGTAGTTTGAGTAAAAGACATCTGACGACAAAACGTTCCCAACGTGGGTAGTCATTCCGAGTTCTTTGGCGATATGGTAGGCCTTATCTAGTAAATCAAAGCTAGCGATTTGTGGAAAATCATACTGTGGCCAGTCGTTGCGGATGATGTTTGAGTTAGTCGCAGCTGCTTGCGCCAAGACCAATTCACGAACGTGAACATCCTCATTCAAGGAACCAGCAGTTCCGACACGGATCAATTTTTTCACTCCGTAGTCTACAATCAACTCACGCGCATAAATCGAAATAGATGGCATTCCCATCCCAGTTCCCATGACAGATACACGGTGACCCTTATAAGTACCAGTGTAACCAAACATGTTACGCACTTCGTTAAAACAAACAGCATCTTCAAGGAAGTTCTCCGCAATAAATTTCGCACGAAGAGGATCCCCCGGAAGAAGAATTTTATCAGCAATTTCACCCTGCTGAGCAGCAATATGGATAGACATAATTTATGATACAAAGAGCGAGAAGAAAACGACTGAAAATTAGGAATCTGATCAGAAATCCTGATTTCTGAGTAAGATTATCTATTTTCCAAGTTTTCCGCTCGTGTTCAAATTAGAACACCTTGCTCTACCTTTCTTTATTGTATATTTAGGATAGCGACAGAGAACAAAGTAAAAATAGGAAACTGACGAAGCATCGCAGATGTTAGACAGTTTATCTTTTTTACACAGTTCTCCGCCCGTATTCAGTTCAGCAAATACGGTTTACCCATCCTTTCTTTTATTGTTATGAAAAGTTTTCCGCTCGTGTTCAAATCGGAACACACGCTCTACCTTTCTTTTTATATATTATATAAAGTTTAAAGAGGGGTAGTATTAAATACTTACTACACCTTTTGATTTCATAGTAAGATGATTCCAAGTTCTCTTCCAAAGCTGGAATCCTGCCTTTCTGTAGTTCCTAGTTTACCAACGAATCTAAAAATGCATACAGTTTTACATTCATTTCAGAGTAATCGTTTCCACGTAATTCTTCTGGTGTTTGAACAAAAGGTAACTTTTCACTTTGCTCTCTTAATTGCTCCTCACCATCCGCAGTAATTAAGAGTTCTACTACTTTGGGATCAAATTCCAAATGGGCCTGAAATGCATAATGCTTCGGACTAAAGCGAATAATTTGGCGTGGACAACCTTGACTCGTCGCAAGAACAACAGCATCCTCTGTCAGCCCTGGCATATCACCGTGCCAGTGGCCGGTTTCTAAGGTTTCTCCGAACAAGCTGACATGAGGATCTGTTAGGCCTTGCATCGTCAATGTCACAGGATAAACGCCTATCTCGCGCTCTGGACTATGTTCATACTTCGCACCATAGGCAACAGACAGGAGCTGCGCACCAAGACAGACACCAACAATATAGATATCTGCAGCAATCGCTTCTTTCATAAAAGCAAGCTCAGCCTTAGGGTCATAGTATGGGAAGTTTTCTCTATCCTCATCAGGAGATTGGGGACCACCCATGACAATCAGAAAATCAATTCCGTCAATTGTTTCAGGAAGAGGTTCTTTTTCGTAAACCTTTGTTGATGTAATGTGATGCCCTCGTGCCAGAGCCCATTTTAGATAAGCGCCCGGAACCTCAAATGTTTCATGCAGTACAAAATGTACCTTCATTGTTTCTTCTCCCATCTCTTTCGAATCACGTAGGACATTCCTGCCGCTAGTACAAGCGGTATTGTCAAACTCCAATCCTGACCTGTAAATCCAAGACTTAGGGCAATAGCCGTCAGAGGAGCGTGTAAGGTCGTCCCTAAAAAGACTGTTGCTCCTAGTAGCATTCCTAGAGCTGGATCCAGATGGACGCCAACTACTGTCAAAAGCAAGGTCACTAAGTAACCAGACCCAATCCCTAAGGCAAATGATGGTGTCAAGGTTCCCCCATAGGCACCATTGCGTAAGAGGAGATAAACCAGAAGCCCCTTCATTACAAGAGCCAGTAGAAGATAGGGAACCGGCTGGCGAGATAACAAGGCTTGCGCTAGTACCTGACCATTTCCCATAAAGATAGGGAAAAAGGATACAAGGCTCGCCAACACTAGAAAGGCTAGAGGAAGAACCCAAAGGATCGTCTCATCCTTGCGCCGTTTGCGATTAGCTTGCTTGGCTAAAGATCGAAAAACCAGTGCAAGTGGAGTAACCAATGAAGCAATCAGAATCGCCTGCAAGAAACTGCTAGACGACCAAGAAACTAGAGCCAAGTGATACATGACATCATGACCAACAATGGACTCAGCCATCCAAGTTGCCAGATAAGTACTGATCAAAACCAGCAGAAAGTTCTGCCAACTATAGGCAAGTCCTAAGGTCTCAAAGACAAACAAGCTACTAGCAAAGGGAACCTGATAGACCGCAGCTAGACCAGCTCCTGCTCCACAGGCAACCAACACCTTTCGCTCTTTGAGAGTTAGAGAGAATCCCTTCGACAAGCGACCAGCTAGAAGAGCCCCGACCTCACGTGGTGCTCCCTCTTTTCCGACCGATGCGCCTGCTCCGACAATCGCAACCTGCATACCTGCATGAAAGAGGTGGGCTAAGAGCGCTGGCTCCCTGTCTCCAGCTAATATAATTTGCTGACGAATAGACAAAATCTTATGGCGCCTTTGTAGGACATACCAGAAGCCAGCTGCCAAGACCCCTGTCACACACAGAACGAGGAATCTACGGAGACCCCCAGCTTCTTGAAATTGCTGGAGCAAATCCGAACTAGTTTGGGCAAAGGCCAGCCATTGCACACTTTCTAGTAAATAATGGCAAGCAATTCCGACCAGACCCGTCCCTATTCCCAATGATAGAGTGGCTAGAAGTAGCCTCAGTCCGTAGGGAAGGCTTCGGAGTCGTGCTTTCATAGGATTAGAGTTCAGCAAGAATCGCTTTAAGCAAGCCTTTGAAGTCGCCTTTAACACGTTCAGTCACTTCTACAACCTCTTCATGATTGAGTTCTTCTTGGAAGCCTGCAGCATGGTTAGTAATACATGAAATACCGAGAACTTTCAAACCTGAGTGGGCTGCCACAATAACTTCAGGAACAGTAGACATACCAACTGCATCTGCTCCCAATGTCTTATAGGCACGAATTTCTGCTGGGGTTTCATAAGTCGGACCGGTTACACCGATATAGACACCTTCATCAAGCTTGATACCGAGTTTTTTAGCCACTTCATGGGCAGTAGCACGGTATTCTGGAGTGTAGGCTTTAGACATATCCGGAAAACGTGGACCAAAATCATCCAAGTTTTCACCCATCAATGGGTTTTGCCCCGTCATATTGATATGGTCTGAGATAGCCATCAATGTACCAGGACCAAATCCAATACCGCCAGCTGCATTGGTTACAATGACACCTTCACAACCGAGGACTTTCATCACACGAACTGGGAAAGTCACGACCTCAAGAGGATTGCCTTCGTAGAAATGGAAGCGACCTTGAAGAGCTAAGACCTTGCGCCCTGAAAGTTCACCATATACCAATTTACCAGCGTGACCGACTACTGTCGAACGGCCCCAGTTTGGGATATCTGCATAGTCTACTACAACTGGATTTTCGATTTCTTCTGCAAGTTCTCCCAGACCTGATCCAAGGATTAGACCGAACTCAGGCGCTTGGATTCCCTTGTCTTTCAGGAAAGCAGCTGTTTCCTTGATCTTATCTAAAAATGTCATTGTGTGTCTCCTTTATTATTTTTTAGCATTTGACCGATTTTGTCAAAGGTTTTGGCATTGCGAATGGTGATATTGCTATAAAAAGGCATCTTGAGCAAGTACTTATGATAGGCAGTTGCATAGTAGGATTCCTCAGAGAATTTCCCCCAGAAAATCCCAAGTCTTCCAAAATGAACGACTTCATCTTCCAGTACCAAGCTATCCACTTTCTCAATGACTTGAGCCACATCCAAGCCTTCCGTGTAGAAGAGCACATCCTTTCGAGCCAGGGCTTTGGTCCACCAATCTGGCAGTTTCTTCAGCTCTTCTTCATAATCTTCCTGACTCAGCAAAGAAAAGCTCTGAATAAATGGATAATGGACTGCAAAGAAAACCTCTAACTTTTCAACCAATCGGGCTTTGGGAACTATAGAAGTAAAGAAAATGTTGCCACTGTTGATGTAGGTTTCAACCTTTTCCAGTCCCAACTCTGTCAGTTCTTGACGAAGTTGCGCCATGACAACCTTATTTTTCCCACCGACATTAATGCCTCGTACCAGTAAAGCATACCGCGTCATCTTATACCAATTTATCTAAGAAACTTTCCCCAATCATAGCAGTTTCCACACCAAAGTTATCGGCAACAGTCGCTGAGATATCTGCGAAATGTCCAACTGGAATGACACCATTTCCTTTAAAGGCAGGACTGTAAGCCAAAAGTGGGATATATTCACGAGTGTGGTCAGTTCCAGCATAGGTTGGGTCATTTCCATGGTCCGCAGTAATCAAGAGAAGGTCATTCTCTCTCATGGCTGCGATAATTTCAGGCAAGCGTTCATCGAACTCATGCAAGCAATCACGGTAACCATGAGCATTGCGACGGTGGCCGTAAAGGGCATCAAAGTCAACCAAGTTTGTGAAGGAGAATCCTTTTTCAAACTCAGCAAGCCCCATAGTCTTCAATAGTGTATCAATTCCATGGCTATTTGACTTGTTGTGTCCCATGTCATGATTGATTCCTGCCCCATTAAAGATATCGTTGATTTTACCAACAGCATAAGTATCGATACCTGCTTCATTGAGTTTATCGAGAACAGTTGGAGCAAATGGTGAAACTGCCAAGTCACGACGATTTGCCGTACGAGTGAAGTTACCTGGTTCACCAATATATGGACGAGCAATGATACGACCTAGAAGGGCAGGACGCTCAAGGGTAATCGAACGAGCGTATTCACAAATACGATAAAGTTCATCTAAAGGAATGATATCTTCGTGGGCAGCAATCTGCAAAACAGGGTCAGCTGAAGTATAGATAATCAACTCTCCAGTTTCCATTTGACGTGGTCCGAAATCATCGATAACAGCCGTACCTGAGTAAGGTTTGTTGGCTTCACGAATGACCTTGCGTCCTGAAAATTCTTCGATTTTTGTCAGGATTTCTTCTGGGAATCCGTTCCAGAAAGTATCGAAAGGCTCGGTAATGTTGAGTCCCATGATTTCCCAGTGACCAGTCATGGTATCCTTACCAAGGGAAACTTCTTCCAATTTTGTTGCATAACCTGTTGGATTGCTTTCAGCTGGTACAGTCTTAAGAGGCGTTTCGCGAGGAATATTTCCAAGACCAATTTTAGCCATGTTTGGCACATTCAAACCAACTGTTTTTGAAATGTGTCCTAGTGTGTCAGAAGCACCGTCTGGCACCCCTGCATTGACAAAGTTATTGGCATCTGGTGCAGCACCGATTCCCACAGAATCGAGTACTACCAAGTGAATACGATTAAATTTTGACATAGTGTGTCTCCTTTTATTTTCTATTTTCCTTTTGTTGAAGTTAAAATCTGAACCCCGTCTCGTCCAGCAACAATGACCTTATCCACCATTTGGTTGAACAAGCCATGCTCTACGACACCAACGACATGGTCCAATTCTTGCCCAAAAGCAATTGGATCTTCGATGACATCCAAGGCTAGGTCAATGATAAAGTTCTGCATATCGGTCACAAAACGTTGACCGTCTTTTTCACGGAAACTTGGTTTGTAGCCAGCTCGCTCAAACCGACGAAAGACCTGTTCCGCACCATACTGAACCACTTCTACTGGCAATTTAAAAGCACCTAGTTTCTCTACCAGTTTGCTTTCATCCACCACCCAAATATATTCTTTTGAGGGCGTTGCGACAACCTTCTCCATCAGAAGGGCACCACCACCGCCTTTGATTCCGTTAAACTGGCTATCTACTTCATCCGCCCCGTCAACCGTCACATCGACAAAATCCACTTGATCAATCGACTTGAGCGGGATGTTTAGTTCTTCAGCCTGTTTACTGGTCACACTGGAAGTTGTCACAGCAGTAATCTGCAAACCTTCTTCCTTAATCTGACGACCAATTTCTTCGACAAAATAATAGGCAGTAGAGCCAGTTCCCAGACCGACTACCATACCATCCTTGACAAACTCAGCAGCCTTGATACCTGCCATCTTTTTCAGATTCTCCACTTAAACACCTCCATTAAAGAGCTACTTTTATTATAACATGTATCCGTTTTTATTTCATGAATACACTTGAAAAACCCGAACATTTTTATTTCGGGTTTTGGTGTCCTATTTAACCATATCGGGATCGTAGTCATAAAATCCTGTGTCAAGGAAACGGTTTTTAGGGTGTAACTTGCGTACTTCCTCATCCAGCAAGAAAGCTTGGTCATGGCTAAAGCTGCCCTCTTGAATCAAGCTACGTGCCTGGATAAAGAGTTTTGCAATCTCAACAAAGTTCTGACCAGGTGTATAGAGACCTTCTAATTTCCAGTGAGTAAAACCATGCTCTACCAATTCTGTCAATTTTGTCATCAAATCAAGGTCATTGTTGGCAAAAATGTGGGTTCCATGATTATCTTCAAAAATGGAATAGTGACTCTCTGGGTCACTTGGCTCAGCCAAGAAGAGATCACGCTTGCGCGTCTTTTCATCATCGATGTGCGTAAAGTTATAGTAATTTTGCAAGAGCGGACGTTTAGAATGATGGATAACGCTAGCTCCGTAAACCAAAACTTCAGCAGGAATTTCCAAAATCTCTGGCATTTTGAAAAGTTCAGCAGATGGAATTTCACGCGCCAAAACAGCCTCAGATGCGCCAGCTTTTTGTCCCCAGAAGTTAATCTGACGACTGCTTGTCACCATAGTTGAAGCATCATAGATGGTCTTAAAGGAATAACCATCGCGGTTGACTACGTAAAAGACACCTGCATCCCCAATCGTAATGTAGTCTGTCTTGATTTCTTCCAAGAAATCGAGGAAAGGCTTGATACGATCCATCATGTCTTGATGCATGAGGGCATTGACTGCAACAATCAATTCCTTACCAGCTTCATGAACCAACTTAGAGATTTCACGCAATTGGTCATAACTAAAGGTCGTTGGCAGACGAAGGCCAAAATCTTTCTCACCGACATAGATACGATCTACGCCAGCTTCGAGCAGTTGTTTAACTTGTTCAATACTTTCAGCAGTTGCTGTAATGATAATCTTTTCCATAAGGAAAATTATACCACATTTCTGGAAAATCAGCTATGAATACTAAGAGTTTTATAAAAAGTCAAAGTCATTTTTGAAGTTTGCAATCAAAAAGTGAACAGTAACCAGAACCGTCCACTTTCTTTTTTATACTTGTGTTTTTTCAACTAGGTGGCCATCATTCATAACATAAATACGGTCAACCTTATCAAGAAGACGTGTATCATGAGTAATCATAACAACTCCTCTACCTTGTTCGTGGGCAATAGTAGCCAACATTTCCGTTACTTGGTAGGCACGCTGGGTATCCAGACTGGCCGTTGGCTCATCTGCAAGCACGATGCTTGGATTGTTATAGAGCGCCCTAGCAATGGCCGCACGTTGACGTTCGCCGCCAGATAGAGCCTTGGGATAATGATCTTGGACCTTTTCCAAATCCAACAAGTCAAACAGCTCTTTTCGGTCACTTTTGCTATTTTTTCCCTTATCTAGTCTGTCAATCAAATCCAGCTGTTCCTTGACCGTTAGAAAAGGAATTAGGTTTGAAGCCTGGAGAATGAAACCAAACTCTCTAAAACGGAGGTCTGTTTTCTCCTTCTCCGTCAAACTACCTGTTTCCTTCCCCTTGACTAGAATCTTTCCACTCGATGCTTCCTGAAGTTGTCCTAGAGTTGTTAGAAAGGTCGTCTTTCCAGAGCCAGAAGGCCCAACAATAGCTACGAACTCTCCCGCATTTAGCTGAAAATTCGTCTCATGCAGGGCAACGACTTTCATCTTTCCTTCCCCGTAGGTTTTTGTCACTTGAGTCATTTCAATCAATGCTGTCATACTATTCTCCTTATCACTCTGCAATCGCAGTAATCGGGTCCACCTTTAGCAAGCGTGGAAGTGAAATGACACCACCTAGAAGGGCCATCAAGGAAATTACCAAGCTTAGGATAGAGTAGGCTATCCAACTTGGATAGAAAAAGAAGGTAGCTGGTAAGACTAAAATCACTCCTCCGATTGCCAGCAAGGCTAAAGCAATCCCCATACCAGCTAGGAGGAAGATTTGACAGAATAGAGACCATACAATGGTTTTGATTTGTATTCCCTGAGCTCGCATTATTCCATAAAGACCTAGTTTTTGGATGGTAATGATATAAACAAAAATCCCCACAATTAAGCCTGTGATAACAATCATAGCAAGAATCATCCCTGAAAATACATTAACCTGAGGTGTGTAACCAGGAATTTTCGAAATCATTTTTGGAATGGAAATCTGTTTCAGTCCATCGCCGACCACTTCTATGTCATTTTTCGATACCAAGGCAGAGATGGAACGATTGGCCTTCAAGGTTCCTTGTAAGGTCCAATAAGTTGTCAGACTCGTAAAGACAACAGGCTCTGTGAAAAATTTATTTCCTTGAGTCAGGCCTACAATCTTGTAACTTGCCTCGCTTCCATTGAGCTGAATGGCATCACCTAGCTTCATCCCATAGTTCTCAAAAGACTGATCCACGACAACCTCATCATCTCCTTCAGGATAACGACCCTCCGTCAAACTAGGTGAGATAAAAGCGTCCCAGTCTTGAGCAAAAATGGAAACATTGACCTTTTCACTACCATCGACTAGATTGGTCACAGCGAACATATAGCCCAGTGGAGCAACCTCTTTAGAACTCTTATCCTTGTAGTCCTTTTCAGGAATAAAGGATGCTGTCAAATTATCATTTGCGTAGTCGGATAAAACGACACCCGTCGCTTGCCAATTATCAATAGCGGCCCGGTTGTTCCGCACAAGACCAAGAGCTAGACTGGTCATAAAAAAGACCATAAAAGCGATAAGAAAAATGGTAGTTAGAATCAAACTATATCGCAGTTTGTTTCGTACTATTTCTTTGATAGCAAGATACATGCTTATCTCCTTTAACTCTCCCCAGAGGTAGCAAGAAGGCTACCCAGTCCAATAGACAGAATCTCTGTCCTTCCATCCATTCAAAACAACTCCTACCAATACTCTTCAAAAGTATCCAGGTAGCAACTCAACAAATCATCTTAGGAAAAAGCCTCAGCTTGCTATCAATTTATATAAGTTATCCCTTCCTTACTCAGTATATTTATAATAGAGAAGGTCAGGTCATCTGTTTTAAGTGTAACGTCCATGCTACCATTTTCCCTAGTGGGTGTCAAGAAGAGCGACTTAGAAGATGATAAGAGAGTTTAGTAGTTTTGTAACAATTCTGTAATAATTCTCTACATAAAAAATGATAAAATAGTTATGTACTGTTAAGGAGAGAATCATGCCCGCAAGAAAATTAGAAGCTTATGAGTTTGAACAAACTCCCGAATCGAATCAAACTCCGCTTTATCAAGACTATACACTGGAAGCTCCTGTTAGCTCCAATTTAAAAGAGATTTTATTTTTTGTAAATATTGCTTGTTTTTGTATTTTTATGGTGTTTTTTAGTTTTATCTTTTTAGCCTTAAAATTAAATACAGCTTTGTCCTTTATCGCTGCTATGGCAACAAGCTTCGCACTTTTACAACTTCAACGAAAGATAATGAAACGAAAATTTTCAAAATAAAGGTTGGTACTTCTACCAACCTCTTTTCTAGTTATCAAAAAAGACAGTTATATAACTGTCTTTTTTATTTATTCTTACGTTTTGAAGGAGATTGAATAGCGATTTTAACTTCAAAAATTGTTCCTCTAGGTTTGTTATCTTTTACGCTAATCGTTCCTCGTAAGGCATCTACGATTTGCTTGGCCAAGGATAGTCCAAGACCAAAGCCACCTTTCTGACGAGTTCTTGCCTTGTCTACACGATAAAAACGGTCAAAGATTTTCTTCTTGTCAGTAGCTGAGATTCCAATTCCATTATCCGTTACTGTAAGATAGAGGTGGCGATCTGTAGCATGAACTACAAACTCAATTTTCCCATCTTCTTCGGTATACTTGATGGCATTGTCAAATAAGATGGTCATGAGCTGTTTTAGGAGTAACTGATCGGTCATGAAGGGACGATAAATCCGATTTTCGTAGTTAAAAACTCGATCATTTTCAGAAGCAATCAACTCATAGTTAGAAAAGGCTGTTTTAAAGAATTGCGGAGAAACTTCTGCTATTTCTGGTTTGATTCCATCATCGCGACGTGCAAGGTTGAGAAGATTGGTCGTGAGGAAGCGCATGTTGCGAACTTCTTCAAGACTGGAAGCGATACTTTCGCTGGATTCCATAATCGTTGCCTCTGGTTTTCGAAAGAGATTTTCCAAACGATTTTGTAAAACGGCCAAAGGCGTTCTCAGTTCGTGACTCGCATTTTCAACAAAGGACTTCTGCTTTTGCATGCTTTCCAGCAAGGGTTTGACACTGACGCGTGCCAAGTAAACACTGGCAATTAAAGACAGGAGCCAGAAACTAGCCATGACTACAACAATTAAATGCTCGTGGTTTTGGCTGATTTGCTCGAGCTGGCTGGTATTGATTAAAACCGCCGCATATTTGACATTGCTTGAAACAGTGGACGAATTTGTTTCCATCAAAATCATCCGATAGGTTTCTTCCTGACCGTAGCTATTGACAACTTGGATTTGGCGAATGTGATTCAACTCCTTTTTGTCCAGCTTGATCTTGTCCAAACCTAAAAAACGATTGCCCAGTAAGAGTTGGTTAAAATCCTTGTCAAAGAGCAAGACTTCCGTATTGGAGCTGACATTGGGCTTGATTTCAGCCTTGTTGGCATCCGCTGTTGCTGGTTGAATATCCTTGACCTCTTCAGTTGCCCGATTCAGGGCTAACTGGATGACAGCTTGGGGACTGCTACTAAGGGCTTGGAGTTTTTCATCTACAGAAGTGTAGAGACTCGAGTGCATGACCTGGAGGATAATCAAGGTCATAGCAGAGAAGATCAGTGTGAACACTCCAAAGTTTCGAATGAAATAGCTGAAATCATCTGCATACCATGTTTTTTTTAGTTTATTGAACATCTTTTAAAATATACCCGACACTACGCAAGGTTTGAAGATTTTCAGCAAATGCTGTTCCCTTCAATTTCTTACGAACTTTTGAGACATAGACTTCTACAACAGAAATCGTCGTATCGCTATCAAACCCCCATAGACGGTCAAAAATTTGCGTCTTAGGAAGAATAACATTTTGATTTTGAAGGAAGTAAACCAATAACTCAAACTCTTTTCCGAGTAGTTCCACAGGAGTATCTTCCACCTTCACTTCATTCGTTGAAAGGTTGACGACAATATCTCCATAGGTCAAGGTGTTTTCGTTAAACTTGCCTGAACGTTTGAGAAGGGCTTGGATCCGCATTTTGAGTTCTTCTAGGTAGAAAGGTTTGGTCAGATAATCATCTGCTCCCAACTCAAAACCATGTCCCTTGTCATCCAAACTTTCCTTAGCGGTCATGATAAGGACTGGTGTCGTAATTCCTTTTTCACGCAATTCTTTCAGAACTTGGAAGCCATTTTTTTCCGGCAACATCAGGTCAAGCAAAATCAAGTCATAGACGCCACTTTCTGCTTCGTAGAGACCTTCTTCTCCATCAAAAACCTGCATGACATCTGCAAAATCATCTAAAAAGTCAAATACTGAGTTTGACAGGCCTAGGTCATCTTCTACTAATAAGATTTTTATCATCAGAAACTCCTCCTTGTTATGATTATTATACCAAAATTGCCTTAAAAAAAACTCAACTCTCTCTTCTTTTCAGATAGAAAGTTGAGTTTTTGTTTACATTTTGAACGAATTAAGCCTTGCCATATTGGGCTACAACAGCTTCGACTGCTGCTTTCTCACGCTTAATCAAGTCAACACGCGCTGCGATATCCTTGATACCCATACGGATGTTACGGCTAAGAGCTAGGTCAGAAAGTTGCGGTTCAAAGAATTCCTTGTACTCTGCCAAGCGTTGCTCAGTTTTAAAGATGTGTGATGGGAAGATGACAAAGCTATCAAAACTCATGTCACCACCAAGGGCTGCCTTAATCCAATCCCAGTTTTCACGCGCCCAAACCCAAACAGTTTCTTGTGTAGCTTGGTGTCCGAGGAATTGAAGGTACCATGAAGAAAGGTCTTGTGGTTTCACCACAAATTTGTCCTTCCATGAACTAATCAAGGTTTGGATATTGTCAGCATCTGTACTATATGCTAGAGCAGCTGCCAACTGGCGTTTAAAGACCGCATCAGTGGCATGAGTGTAGAGGTCCAGATAAGTTGCGGCCAAGTCCTTGGTCTCATGATGCTTCATTTCATTGATGAGAACTTGTGCACGGATGGCTGCTGGAAGTCCTGCAAGGTTTTCCTTATGAGCTGCAAAGATTTGGCTAGCGACTTGACTAGCTTCTGCATCATTGGAGCGAATCATCATAGAAACGGCCAACTGACGAACCAATTCATCCTCATCTGATTCTCCATCTTTGGCTTCAAAGCCAAGACGGTCATAGTTGTGGCGAGCTAATTTAGCAACCAGTGCTTTGAAGGCTGTTTCTGCTTCTGTTCCTTCATCGATAAAGCGCTCAAGGGCAGAAATCACTTGAGAAACAGCTGAAACGACAAGGTAAGATTCTTCCTTAGCAAGTTTATCAAGGACTGGGAGCAAGTCTGCATAAGAAATGTGCCCTGCTTCAGCAAGCAGACGACGTTCTTGAACGATTTGCAGTTTGCTTGTATTATCAAGTGTCTCTAGCTCAGCAAGAACGGCATCTAACAAGTCTCCTTGATAGTCTGTAATGTAGTGGGCAGTATTTTCAGTGTTAAGACGAAGAGCTGTTTTATTTTCAGCAAGAAGGGCTGCGTAGCCAGGGATTTCGATACTTTCAGTTTCGAGTGTGTCTGGCAAACCTTTCCAGTTGCTGTTGAGTGGCACCACCCAGAGACGGTTCTTGTCTTCGTGCTCACCGATGAAGAATTGTTTTTGCGAAATCTTCAAGACATCATTTTCAACTTTGACAGTGAGAACTGGATATCCAGGTTGTTCCAACCAAGAATCCATGAAGGCTGCAACATCACGTCCTGATGCCTGACCAAGGGCATTCCAAAGGTCACGACCAATGGTGTTGCTGTACTGGTGCTTTTCAAAGTAAGCATGCAAGCCTTTAGCGAAATCCGCATCACCGAGCCAACGGCGAAGCATATGCATGAGACGGCTTCCTTTAGCATAGACGATAGCGCCATCAAAGAGCGTGTTGATTTCATCTGGGTGTTTAACTTCAACGTGAACAGACTGAACGCCATCCGTCGCATCTCGTTTAAGCGCCGCTGGAACACCGCCTGTTTGGAAGTCTTCAAAGATATTCCAACTTGGCTCGATGGCATCCACACAGACGTATTCCATCATGTTAGCGAAGCTTTCATTGAGCCAAAGATCATCCCACCATTTCATAGTCACGAGGTTCCCAAACCATTGATGGGAAAGCTCATGTGCCACAACAAGGGCAACTTGTTGTCGGCTAGCAAAGGTTGAGTTCTCATCCACAACCAAGTAAACTTCACGGTAAGTCACAAGACCCCAGTTTTCCATAGCACCAGCTGAGAAGTCAGGAAGGGCGATGTGGAGCGATTGAGGAATTGGATACTTAACTCCGTAGTAATCTTCGTAGAACTCAATTGAGCGAACGGCGATGTCCAGTGAGAAATCAAGGTTAGATAGTGGGTGGGCTTTTGTTGAGTAGACACCAACGAGGGTACCGTTTTTAGTTTTAGCGGTTACCCCTTGCAAGTCACCAGCAACAAAGGCCAACAAGTAAGAAGACATGCGAGGTGTTGTCTCAAACTTCCAGATGCCTGTTTCCTTACGGTTTTCAACATCAATTTCTGGCATGTTTGACAAGGCCAATTCACCTTCTGCTTGGTCAAAACGTAGAGAAAGGTCAAAAGTTGCTTTGGCTTCAGGCTCATCCACACATGGGAAGGCTTCGCGCGCGAAATGACTCTCGAACTGGGTAGACAAGACCTCCTTCTTGACACCATCAACTGTGTAGTATGAAGGGTAAATCCCTGTCATGTTATCTGTGATTTTACCAGAAAAGGCGACGACCAATTCAACTTGACCAGCCTCAGCCAATTCGATATGAAGGGCTTCATTGTCATGGTCAACTGTAAACGGACGAGCTTGACCCGCAACTTCTACAGAAGCGATTTCCAAGTCTTTTTGGTGAAGGGAAATACGATCACTCTGTGCTTGACCAGTAATGGTCACCTTCCCAGAAAACGTCTTGGTCTCACGACTCAAGTCTAAAAATAAATCATAGTGTTCAGGAACAAATTGCGTAATAAAATGTTCAACTGCTTGCATAGTTTTCTCCTATTCTAAGTTTAAGAGTTTTACTCTTCTTCAAACAAACATATTATATCATGTTTTGCTTTAGAAAAAAGGATTGGACGGTAATTTCCAAAACTTTCTTCCTTCTACAGTCTACAGTGGGTAGACCTTGCGAAATTCTTCCAAAACGGCCTTGCTGTCAGGTGTAAAAGTCAGTCCAGCCTCCCTCATCCACTCAGTGAAAAAGTCCTCATGAACCTGGCGCCAATAGGCTAAAGATTTGTCTCCCTCACCTTCCTTGTAGGCATGGTCTGCAGAAACTTGATTGAAAGGCTGAACGGAAACCTTGGTAATTTCGACAATACAGACAGCCTGATTTTGACTGTCTAAAATGACATCGAAGGTCCCTTCTTGTGGAAGAGATTCGTCCTCTACTGCGTAAAGATCGTAGGCTGAGGCAGTTGCTGTCTTTTCGCCTCTTAGTACCAAATCTGCCAAGGTATCGGCTTCCACTCCAAAAGCCCAGGCATCTATCTCATCTCCAATCGAGGGGTTAATTTGCTTGTATGCATTCCACATTTCTTGCGGTGTCATGGGTACTCCTTTTCATTTACTTTTTTATTTAAAGGGATAGAGTTGCTTAAATCCATTTATTAAGATATAGTCACGAAGAATTAAAATCGTGCTTTGAATCTCATTATTAACTAAGTCCCGCTCGATTTCCAATTCATTGGAAAAAGCTTTTAAATACAATAAATGAAATAAGATTCCCATTCTTTTATTCATTTGCGAAACTTCATCCTTGACTTTCTCTAAATCTGTTTGTAGAGAGTTTAATCTAAAACCTATCAAAAAACGTTTGTGTACCTTTCTTTTCCCAAATACACTCGCTTCATCACCATAATTTAATGCATAGAGAATCCTATCTCTTACTTGTGTTAGATATTTTTCTTCATCTATCAGAATAGCCAGTAAAGCAGAATTTTGCACAGGTTCCCCATAGCGATAATCACCGTCAAAGTCAACTTGAACCATTTTATCAATCATTGACTGAGCTAAAGCAGTATTATCGGACAGATACAAGATATAACTTAAGCGATTGAGAACATGCATAGCATCCATCTGAGTTTTCTTATTCTTTTTGGGGACCAGGTTTAAATACGATACTAACTCAGCATCATTTTCAACCTCTTCGATTAGTTCTTTAACATTCATGTATCTACTCCTTTTAATACTTACAATAAGCCTTTACTCTATCCCATCATCTTTATTATATTCTATCATGCAGTTGACTGCATATTCTCCCCATTCCCAAAAGTCATTAAACTCTTCCCGTTGCTCCCAGCCTTCTGCAGCAAAGTCATGAATGAGTTGAACCCTATTGCTCTTTCCTATTTCAAAACAAGCTGTATCATCACAATCTCCTCTTTTAGCGAATGGAATCAACTTTCTTGTTGGGTACCTTTCTTGTTGGGTACCTTTCCTGCAAGCCCTTGTACAGAGATAACGCCCATTCTGAATCTAAAAAATACCAAATATCAAAATCAACTAAATTGAGTTCTACCATTTTTTAAATGATTCAGGATACTGAAATATACTTTCATCCATTGAATAATTTTTCATCTCTCACCTTCCAATTCATATACAAGGTCTTGTCCAGCTCTGGAAATCCTAGTAACTCTGTCTTAGCCTTCAAAACTAATGGCGATGCATTTTCTTCTGTGATTTTCTGAATATCCATCCAAATATATCCGAGTGAATCATTCGCACCATCAGAGACAGCTTCCGAAATCGTAACCTGAGGTGCACTCTCATTCATTTCAACATCATACAAGGCCATGACATGGTGAACCATAAAATTTTTTAACTCTTCCCTGACGAAAACATCGTAGATTCGAGGATTGGAGTAGCTTCTAACAGTAAATCCTGTCTCTTCCATAACTTCTCTAATCAGCGTTTCCGTCAGTCCTTCACCAAGTTGCTGACTACCACCAGGTAGATCATAACGATGTTGATAAGGGCCTCTCGTTTTTTCAATGCAGAGTAACTTCCCGTTTTCAAAGCAAACAGCATAGACTCCAAAGTGTTTTTTGATTTCCATCTAACTCCTCCTACTTCAAAGACCAACCACCATCAATCGTGAGGATTTGCCCTTGCATGGCGCTCGCTTTTCCGCTTGCTAAGAAAAGGCTAATCTCTGCTACTTCCTCTGGCTCAATCCAGCGCTTGATTGGCGTTTCACTAGCCACCCAGTCAGCCAATCCACCTGGTTCAAAGTCGGCAGCAGTCATGGCTGTCTTGACTGCCCCTGGAGCAATTCCAAAAACCTGAATACCAGCCTCGGCATAGTCTAGAGCCAACTGCTTGGTAAAGCCAGCTAAGGCGTGCTTAGACGAGGTATAGGCGTGACCACCTCCGCCAGCTAGACTTGAAGCAATCGAACACATATTGATGATGATTCCTTTTTTATTTTCCAGCATTTGCATCAAATAATAGCGAGTCAACTCAACAGGAGTCACATAGTTGATTTCAAAAATCTCTTGAATTTCCTGGGCTGATTGTTCCAAAAGTGGCTTGTAATCATCCAAAACTCCTGCAGTATTGCACAAAACATCCACATAAGGACACCAGTCAAAAATAGGCACCAAGTCCAAGGTTAAATCACGTTGTAAAAAGTGAAAGTCACCTTGCAAGTCAGGCTTTTCACCCTGATCCACCCCGTAAACTTGATAACCTTTTTCTAAAAATAGACGAGCTTGAGTCAGACCAATCCCTGAACTCACTCCTGTAATCAATACACGTCTAGTCATGTACTTCTACCCAATCCGTCGCCAAAACATCACAAGGTGTCGGGCTCCACATCGAAAAACCTTCCCCTTCTCCAGACACGTTGATTAGGAAATAAGGCGTCACTTCAAGTGCAACCCCATTTTGTTCGATAGTGTCAAAGAGTTGGACATAGTTTTCAGCTCCTCCCCAACCAGTTCGTACATATTTTTTCTTAGCCTTTAACCCAGGCAGGATTTCTTCAAAAGTCATGATGTTCTCCTTCAATTCTACATTCTTCAATTAATTATAACAAAAAACCGTTTTTCAACGGCTTTTTGACTGTGTCTCAGTTCAATAAAACAAATAGCTATCCAATTTTTTTATTATTTTAGTTCAATTAATTTATTGTAGATTTTCTCAGTCAGTTCTTTCTGTTGCGTTCCTGTTAAATGGTGCGAAGTGCGAATTAATACAGTTCCATAAACATAGTGTGATCCCGGATTCAAAGCAGTTCCATCAAAAGCACTAATATAAGTATTGCGTTTCTCTGCATCTTCTTTTGTCTTATAAACTTCTATATTTCCACCAGCATCATTACCTTTTTGAACAATATCTGAGCCTTCTACAGATTCATTCACTTGCTTGTCAACGAAATATACAGACGCTGTATATCCTCCTTGTTTATTTAATTTTTTATTAGGGTCATTATCCTCCGTAACAGATTGTACTCCAGTAATTGATTCAATTTCTTTGAGTCTTTCTTCAATAAAAGAACTAGAAGGATTTGTAATTTGTTTTAATTGAAGAATGCTATTTTGATAGTGAGTCAATTTTTCAGACAAATTCTTTTTTGTTTCACTATAATCTAATGGTTGACTTAATTCTTCAATTTGCTTCTCAATCTTAGCAGTCACTTTCTCCATTTCTGGTACTTTACGAAGTGAATCTTTGCTATCCTTTATAGTTGATTTCAATTCTTCCAATGTCTTAGAATCAAGAGGTTCTTCATCATTATCAACAACCTTTTCAGCCTCAGCTATTTGATTTTCAACTTCTTTATTCTTTTCATTTAAATCCTTTACTACATCTTCAAACTTAGTTACAGCAGCTTGATAAGGCGCATAGGATAAGAAATAGTATCCCAGACCAGAAATTCCTATGATGAGACACATTGACAATATCATTATTTTTTTCTTCATTTCAATCTCCAAAAAGTATTTAATATCTTTACAATTTTACTATAATACACCAAAACAAGCAACAAAAAAACCGTTTCCCAACGGCTTTTTGACTGTATATCTACTAAATTCATACTACCACTGCAATCCGGCTTCTCTAATTTCTTTCTTAGAAGCGAATTTACCATTTGGTCTGTGCCATCTTCCGTTTCTATCTCTAAAGTAACCACCTGAATTTGTTGATTGCGAGTTTGATTCCTGGCTTTCTTCCTGTTCTTGTGCGGCTTGGCGAGCTTTTTCCTGTTCTTCTTCTTTTGCTTTCTTTTCAGCTGCTTCTTTTTCTTCAGCCTCTTTCTTTGCTTTTTCCTCAGCTTCCTTCTTAGCCTTTTCTTCAGCTTCTTTTTTAGCTTTTTCTTCTTTGTTTTCAACTATATTTTTAGCCGTACCATCCAAGTAATTGATTTCCGCATTAGCTGAAACATTGTCTAAAACGACATGCGTCACTGAATACTGATCAACCTTTTCTTTACTACCACCCAACTTGATCTCCAATAGTTTGCCATTTTCATCAATTCCCACATACTGCAATTCAATCTGTCTCGGAATCAATTCGTCCTTTTGATAGATTGGGGTCACCTTGTAGTCAAGATAGTAGTTCGGATGATTGGCCAACCAAGAGTCCAATCGATTTTCATAATAAAGCATACTTTCTTGATTAGTATTATCTGTACCATAATAAGTTCCAGCATTGAGCCAGTTAGTCATAGGGACCAAGTTTTTCTTTTCATCATTCAAACCACTAAATTGGTACACAATCAAATGGCCTCGATTCATTAACCAAGCCTTTTTAGAACCATCTCCATAGTAAAAATTATAGTTATGCCAACCAACTGGGTTATAACTTATCTTAGGCTCTCTCTTCTCAGTTGGCTCATCGCTGTCCTTAAGTTGAATATGAGCACCCGTTGCGCGTGATTTAGAATCCAATTCCCCAAGTTCTAGTTGTTTCTCATTTTTAAAAGGCAAAAGTCCAGCTTCTTTAAACAACTTCTCATCAAACTTGAGTTGCTTCTGTTCAATTTTTTCTTCTGGGACCTTTGATTCCGCCTTATGTCCAGAACAAGCAACTAGTGTTGTGATGGAAAGTAAGGCAATTGAGAAGGATAGTAACTTTTTCATAAAATTCTCCTTTTTATATAGTAATTAGATTAATATCTCCTCTTACATTTTACTATCATTTTGTTAATTGTTCAAGAATAAAGAGACTGTTATTATACTATTTCTGCTCCAATATCCAAAACAAAAACGATAACCACTTTTCAGTAGTTACCGCTGATTTCTTTTGATTAGTCTTTCCAACCAAGTTTGCTGTTGATAGTCATCATGATGCTGGCAATCTTCTCACCCCAGTATGGATCAGAAGCATAGCGAACATTCATTCCGGTTGCTTTATTTCCAAGGTGGTCTCTGCCATAGTCAATGTAATTCTCACGGATCCACTTGGCCGCTCCGAGAATTCCTTTGTCCACATTATCAAAGTTCTTGGCTGAGAGATATGGGCTAGTATCATAAGCAGCAATACCAAAGAAGTTGTTCTTATCTCTGGCAATTTGACTGCGTCCCCAAGCACTTTCAAGGGCACTATGTGCCATCAAGTAAAGGGCATTGACACCGTAGCGTTCTTCAGCTTCTTTGAAAGTCGCTCCTTTACCTGCGAGAGGACTATCCTGCAAGTTCATCATCGAATACAGTTTATCCAACTCAGCTGCACTATAATTACTTGGTTCTCTCAAGTTTTTATAGAGGAAAGGATTTTTAATGGTAAAGCCATCAAAGTGCTCTCCATCAGTTGAGTAGTACTTCTTACCAATAACCATAGCAGATGTGTGTGGAGCTACTTTGATACTCGTATAAGGAGAGAGTTCATGGTAGAGGAATTTCCCATCACTAGTATAATGAGGGATAAACTCGCTACCTTCATCTACTGCTGTCAAATCACTTTGATTCATATAGCCAGACAAGCCAGAAATCGAAACTGCAAGTCGGCCGCCTTTTCGCGTCGAGCTATCCAGTGAAACAATGCTTCCTTGGTTAATGTAACTTAAGATTTCTCCAGATGCACTATAGACATAGGCTGTGATTGGTTTAACTTTGTAATACTTGGTTTTATCCGCAACATGCCATCTACCAGAAGCATCCAAGGTATGACCATCCACAGTTTCATTTTTTGCCATATAACCGCCGGATTTAAGGTAATACCATGATTGGTCGGATGAATCGTAGATTAATTCTTTCTCAGCCATCTTTCCATTTGACTTGAGGTAGAACCAATTGTTCTTGTACCATACCCACTCACTCGCAGCCATATAACCACCAGATTTGAGATAGTAGTAACCATTATCCCAGAGCCATTCTTTATCAGCATAATTTCCATCAGAGTTGATATAGAACCAAGAGTTATAATTCTTGTCAAAGAGCCACCCTTTGCCAGCTTTTGCTCCACTACTCGTCACATAACTGCGGTCAATCCAAGTTTCCGTAGAGAGGTAGCCGCCTGATTTGAAATGGTAATCCTTGCCTTTGATGGTTTGCCAACCTTTTTCAGCATAGGTTCCGTCAGCTTTCAAGTAAAACCAAGAGTTATAATTCTTGTCAAAGAGCCATTCCGATTTCAGTTTGGCTCCACTCTTCGCAACATAGAAACGATCTATCCAGCGCTCAGTTGAAAGATAGCCCCCTGATTTGAAATGGTAATCTTTTTCTTTAATCGTTTCCCAGCCTTTTTCGGCATAGGTTCCGTCAGCTTTCAAGTAAAACCAAGCATCATAATTCTTATCAAAGAGCCATTCCGATTTCAATTTAGCTCCACTCTTGGCAACATAGAAGCGGTCAATCCAACGCTCAGTAGATAGATAACCGCCTGATTTAAAATGGTAGTCCTTCCCATCTATGGTTAACCAGCCATTTTCAGCATAGGTACCGTCTTGTTGAAGGTAGAACCAACTGCTATAGTTGTCATCATAAATCCAAGTTTGTTTAACCTTATGACCATTTTCTGATATATAGTTCTTACCAAGCCAAGCATTTTTCAGCATTTTACCTTGTGAATTGATGTAGTACTGGTTCTCC
The DNA here is from genome assembly GCA_019458035.2 of Streptococcus oralis. Taxonomy (GTDB): domain Bacteria; phylum Bacillota; class Bacilli; order Lactobacillales; family Streptococcaceae; genus Streptococcus; species Streptococcus oralis_BP. The sequence goes on along the minus strand of CP185271.1, from coordinate 512,685 downwards.
CCTTGAGTGATCCACTCATCTTTGGCCATTTTCCCGTCTGCTTTAAGGTAATATTTTTCCTGACCTTGTTGAATCCATTCGTTTTGAGCTTTCTGACCATCAGACTTGAGATAATACCAGGATTCTTGTTCCTGATTAAATACCCACTGTTCCTTGGCTTTAGTACCACTTTCAGTCACATAGTACTGGCCAACCCACGTTTTTGTGGCTAATTTTCCGGTCTCGTTAAAATAGTAATCCTTACCACCAACAGTCAACCAGCCGTTCTCAGCACGATTTCCATCAGCTGTTAAATAAAACCAGGCCTGTTGCGTTTGGTCATAGATCCATTGGTTGGTTGCTGGTTTCCTGTCTGCTTTGAGGTAGGTCTTTCCTTGCCAAGTTCCCTCTTCTGCTTTTGCTGTCTCCACTACAGTAAAAAAACACCCCAATAAGCCAGCACTTACTAGGGCCACTTTCCATCGTTTCATTTAAATGCTCCAATAACGTTTTCTAAACCCTATTGTAACATAGTTAACCGACGGAAATATTACAAATTGATGAAGATTCTATTTCTTGTTGACGATAAGGAGGACCTAGCTTATCTCAGACTGGCTTTGACTTCCTGACGGAGATCTTCCAAACTGCTAATGCCATATTTGTCCATGACTTTTGGTAGATGTTCGATGATATCAGGACAGGCATAAGGATTGGTAAAGTTGGCTGTTCCAACTCCGATAGCAGAGGCACCAGCCAGATACATTTCTAGCGCTGCTTCAGCAGAATCCACTCCCCCCATTCCAATGATGGGAAGGTCGGTTGTTTGAGCTACTTGTCGGATGAGTTTGAGGGCGACTGGAAAGACTGCTGGACCAGACATCCCACCTGTTCCATTGGCCAAGATTGGTTTTCTGGTTTTGAGGTCAAAGCGCATTCCAACTAGAGTATTAATCATGGTTAAGCCACTTGCTCCCGCATCTTCTGCAGCTTTTGCGACAGTAACGATATCGGTCACACTAGGGGTTAATTTGACATAAACTGGTACATCAGACGCTTCCACAGCTGCTTTCACCACATCATAAGCCAGATCTGGATCTTGACCAATCAAAAGTCCGTGATTACAGTGGTCAACATTGGGGCAAGAAATATTAAGTTCAATAGCCTTCACATTAGCTGCCTTGGAAATTCCACTAGAAACGGCAGCATACTCTTGTTTTGAAAAACCAGCAACATTGGCGATAATGGGAAGATTTGGATACTCTCTCTCCAGCCAAGGCAGTTTTTCAGCTAAAACAGCTTCTAAACCAGGATTTTGAAGGCCGATTGCATTGAGCATGCCAGCAGGTGTCTCTGCGACTCTTGGAGTTGGATTCCCAAAACGTGGTTCAAGTGTCGTCGCCTTGATCATAATGGAGCCTAAAAGGTCCAAATCATAGTACTTGGAATATTCCTGACCAAAACCAAAACAGCCTGATGCTGGTATGATGGGGTTTTTCAAGTCCAAGCCTGGTAGAGAAACTTGTAAGCGATTTGTAGTCATGACTTTCTCCTTATAATACAACTGTTCCTGTGCGGAAAACAGGACCATCTTCACAGACGCGTTGGCTGACGGTCTCACTATCTGGGACCTTTAGAACGCAGGCGTAGCAAGCCCCCATTCCACAAGCCATACGAGATTCCAGAGATAGATAGGCTCTTGGGTGGTCATAAAAGGCTTGATTAATGTACTTCATCATTCCCGGAGCCCCACATGAGTAAACAGCATCAAATTGACTGTCTAAATCATTGATGACAACAGATACATTTCCCTTGATGCCATATGAACCATCATCTGTTGTTACAAAGACCCGACCATATTGGGCCAATTCCTTTTCGAGAATAACAGCATCCTTGTTAGCAAAACCGAGAACTGTCACTACTTTCACCCCACGCGCATGCAATTCCTTGGCGACCTCAAGCAAGGGCGGAACACCAATCCCCCCACCAACGAGGAGAACTTGGCTCTGGTCGTCCAGATCAGACAAGTCAAAACCATTCCCCTGAGGTCCCATCACATCAAGAATATCACCCTGACTTAATGTTGAAAAAATAGCGGTCCCAGCCCCCTCAATCCGATAAATGAGATGACACTGCTTGTTTGCCTTATCGATAGACGAAATTGAAATAGGACGGCGTAAGAGATGGGCATCATCAGGCACACGCAGATGAAGAAATTGGCCTGCTCGCATGACTTCAACCATTTCTCCTTCTAGGACTAATTCAAAGATTGCTGGCGCAATTTCCTCTTGTGCAACCACCTTCATGGTTTCTAAACGAATCGCACCTAAACGCTTCTTACATGTGGGATTCATGATTTTCCTCCTTAAATTTTAAGGGGACCAGATAAAGAAAAGACCTTGCTAATGCAAGGCCTCAGTTGGGTTAGGCTAGAACTCATGCGCACACTTAAAAAGTCTCCACAGAGTCCCCTATCCCTTTTATCTGACACCTTGTGAGTCTCTCTGGACTCCCCTTAAAGGTTAAATTTGTATTAGTATACTCTTTCAAAGAAAAAAAGTCAAGTAGAAAACGAACATTCTACTTGACCTTACTGGATTATTTTTCACGAATGACTTCGACCTTGTAACCGTCAGGATCTTTGACAAAGTAATAGTTTGGTTGAGTTCCTGGAAGTCCATTAGGGGCTGTCACCTCATAGCCTTTAGCGCTATGTTCTTGATGTAGGGCCTCAAGGTCAGGTGTACTGAGGGCGATATGGGCGAAGCCATCTCCTACCACATAAGGACCGTGATCATAATTATAGGTTAACTCCAACTCGTAGTCATCCCCCTCAAGTCCTAGATAGACAATGGTGAAAGCATGATCTGGAAAATCTCTGCGACGCAATTCTTTAAAACCAAAAGCATCTTGATAAAAAGCGATTGATTTTTCAAGGTTTTCTACTCGCAAGCAAGTGTGTAGCATTTTTGAAGCCATTTTCATTACCTCTTTCATTTTAATAGTTCTATTATACCTTTATTCAGGAAAATTTACTAGAAACTTGAACTAGAGTCCTCTTCTCTACGCTTTCATTCTAAGCAGCACTTTTACGATTTTCCTTGCGTATATTTCGAATAAGGAAAAGCATGATAAGGACAAAGAGTCCCTCGAGGAAGTAGAAAGCAAATTCGCTATTCAAGATTAGTAAATCTCTGTTAAAATATTTGTTATCGAAAACTGAATTTGGTGCAAATAGGATCCGGAACAGTCTTCTTAGGAAAATAAAGATTTGCAATCCATAAATCATAAAGACCTTCTTTACACCAATCGTGAAACCTTGTTCCTTTGTAAAATAAGATAAGGCAATTCCATTTAACAAAAGGAGAACTGTTATGGTTAGAGTTTCATCTCGTAGAATATCTGGATCAAAGATGTCTAAACGGCTGTGAATGTAGGGCAACGTTTGAAAGAGTAAGATTCCCAAGATTGCTGGTATGAAAATTTTCTTCAGAGATGGTGGAAATCCAGGACTAAATCTTGTAAAAGACAAGCAAATCACAAGGATTGCAAAAATATGGAAGTAAGCTATGGCAACTCCTGAAATAGTCTGGCTTTGATTTACCAAAGCAGAAAGAAAGCCAGCAGAAAGAAAGATACCGATAGGAATCAGCTTATCCAAAGAATAATCCCACTTCAGCCCCTGACTCACTTGGAAACCATCGATGAAGCTGAAAAATGTAATGAACATAAGGGCACCAATGAGACCAAACGGTAAGGATGGAATGACGAGGGTTAATAACAAGATTAGCAGGAACCATGGATGAGGACTGTAGTAGAATTTTCGTTTTTCTCCCCTAGCAGTCACTCCTTCCTCAATCGGTGTTTTCCTTAATTTTAGCATATAGACGTAAAAGAGAGAAAACATACCAGCATGAACCCATGAATTATAACCAGGTCTCTCTAGAATACTAAGTAGCAAACATACAATCGTAAAGAGACCAGAGAAAAGCTGAAGAAACTTATTTTTAAAGACTTGTCTTTTTTTCCAATCCAAATAAGAGAGCTTGGCCTTTGGATGACTAAGTTCATAAGCATAAACTGTCATCTCTTCTAGTTTCTGGTCTGTCTCCTCCGTCATCATTTGGGGAGCCATTTTAGAAGTAGGAAAAGGAGCCAAAACATATCTCAAGAGCTTGCCATCTGTAAACCGATGGTACTCCTTATAGATCTGTTGAAGTAAAATCGTTAGAATGCGTGGTCTTCCTTTAAAGTAGCTTCTCCACTTCTCCCAATCATTGATATCTTCATCGCTATTAGTAAGCTTATCTATATAAAGATAACCTTCATTGTACCAGTAATCAAAATTTTCTTTTTTGTTAAGTGCATACTCCTCTACCACTGAAGGATAAGAATGGATACTCTTCCAGAAATTGAGTTTCTTCAGGTAAGGATTTGATTCCTCATCACTATAACGTTCTACAAATTGGAGAACGAGAGCTAACACTTTCGCATTGGTTAAAGGATAGACGTCCACTTTTTCTAACAAATCAAGTAGGAGCGTGTGATCTTTGACTGATTCAAAAAGGTATTGCCAATCACGTAACAGTTTATACTCGTCTTGATATGGACTATAGAGTAAAAGATATAGTTTTTCCTCAACCTCCGATGGATTTAGCAAATTATAAGAATGGATATCGAATGGTTCTTCTGAATCTGCTTGTAATTCCTCAAAGTAAGCTAGAAGTTCATCATAGGCTTTTTGTTCCTCTTCTCCAATCTCTGGTTTAATCTTCTCCAAGATATAAGCCAAAACTGGAATGCAAGTAATCATTTGTTTACTGTTATTCAAGAGAAAAAGGACAGTACTAGGAGAAAATGATTGACTGAAAAATTTTATCCAAGTTCCAATCTGATTAGCTCTTTGGGAATCTTCAAGGATTGCTTGACATAAACGATAAGAAGCATACAAATTCGAAATTTCTTTTTTTGCATCTTCAAGAGACTCTCCATTTTTGTAGGCGGTAGCTCTTTTAACCTTCCAATGCTTCAGTTTATAGTAATAGCCCCAGTATCGGAAGTCAGGTATATAGTCTTCCAGCAAGGGAATGAGGATAGAAAATTGCTCCGGTTTATTAAAAATATAAACATCCATTTCTTCTAAAACAGACTGAACAGTGCTCATATCATATCGATACTGACTAAAAAACTGTTTCCAAAGATGTTCTTGTTCTTCTATGGTATAGTCAGGATTACCTACAATACTTTCAATCGCATTTCGGATCAGATAGGTTCCTTCATTATAACCACTAAAGTCAAGAGTAGATCTTGTTGTTTCTTCTTGCCCACGGTTCTCTTCGTCACCAAACGTTTCAAAGTTGAGGGTATTCTTAGCTCTTGCTTCAGAATCTCCATTTAGCTGAACTTCCTCATCATAGTCACCAAAGTCAAGGGTTGACTTTTGCTCATCCTCTTCTGCTTTAAAGGTTTCAAAGTTAAAGGAATTGCTTGTTTTATCAGTTGATTTCTGATAATCACTGAAATCAAGACTTGATCTTTCAGACTCTTCGTTCTCAGTATTCGTTTCTTCAGTCAAGTTTTCAAAGTTGAGACTAGAGTTAGGCTTTTCATTCGCCTCTTCTTCAAGTTCAGCAGCTTCTTGAGAGTCACTCGCTTTTCTTAGACTATTTTCTGGTTTTGTATTTCTAGATCTCGCATAAGTCAAGGCTTTTTGATAAGCTTCAACAATTTCTTGGTAAATTTCTGGTTGGTCTTCTGGGTGATAGAGCCGAACCAGTTCAGCATAACGCCTTCTAATAAGCTTGACGTCAGTCGTTGGCTCTATCCCTAAAGTTTCCCATATATTCATAAGGTCTCCTCTTTTACAGTCCTCGCTCTAGGAAGTCTAAATAGTTTGAAAATGATTGATAAAGTTTTGGCAAATGATACACAGATGCTTGACTGACCTCTTCTTCAAATCGTCTAGTTTCAGCCATTAGCTCATCTCTTCTTCTCCCCAAGAGCATACTGTACACGCGATTCGCTTTTTCAATCAAGAAACGATAAACCTCTGTTTCTTGAGCATTAATCTTATAGCGAGTCAACTCTGCTTGCTTAGCCTTGATTTCCTTTTCTGTCAGAGTAACACTATCTTGGAGAATAACATTGCTAAAGACTTCCTGTGTTGAATCAATTTTCACTTCGACATCCAAAATCCCATTTAAATCATAGGTAAACCGAACTGTGAAACTTTCATTTACTCGAGTATTCACAGGGACAGGAACTTCTAATTCTCCTAGGAACAGATTTTGTGATGCCTTCATCATCTCACCTTGATAGACCTTTATTTTGACTTGGCTCTGTCCCAATTCAGCCGTATAGTACTGTTCGATGCGTGAAGCAGGTAGGGTAGAATTTCGCTCAATAATCGGCGAAAAACGGTCTCCAACTATCTCAATCCCCAGTGTAAAAGGACAAATATCAGACAGCAACAAATCACGTATCTCACCCTTCCGTTCTTTTATTCCTGCTAAAAGGGCACAACCTCTCGCAATCATCCGATCAGGATCATCAGATACCTGAACCGTTTGATTGATACAGTAGGATAAAAAGTCCTGAACCAAGCGGAGTTTAGAAGTCCCACCAACAAGAACAAAATTATCAGATGACACATAGCTATAGCGTGCATCCATCAAGGCACGGTCCAAAACAGCCTTAACACGAGCCAGCAGCGGTTGACAAAGCTCGTAAAAGCGCTGGTAGCTCAAGTCTAAAAAGTATTCCTGATCTTGGTCCATCACTGTCATCTTCACTTCTTCTTTATCATTCAGTTCCAGCTTTGTCTTTTCAGCCTGTACCAAAATTTTGCTATAAAATTCACGGGAAATAGTATCCTTGGTTAATTGATTGGAGGCTAAAAATTCCTCTGCAATAGCCGCAGTAAAGTCTTCTCCCCCCAAGCGATTGTCCCCTGCGATTGACACGATTTCAACGATGTTATCAAATAGCTCTACAACTGAAATATCCAGAGTGCCACCACCAAAATCGACTACAATAAAAGATTGATCTTCTTGATTGGCCATAGATCTTTTAGCAAGTGCAGCTGCAGAGGGTTCATTGATAATCCGATCAATCTGAACTCCAGCAAATTTCCCTGCTAGTTTGGTCGCATAGCGTTGAGCATCGTTGAAATAGGCTGGTACACTGACAATCACTTCCTCGACCTTTTCTCCAAGATAGGTCTCTGCATCATCTACCAACTTTCGAATGATAAAAGAGCTTAATTCTTCAGCCTTATATGCTCGATTTCCTAGGGTCAATTCATGTTTAGTCCCCATAAAACGCTTGAACTGAGAAACCGTCTTGTCTGGATGAGTCACCAAACGTTCCTTGGCAATTTTCCCAACTATAATCTCATCATTGTCATCCAAGGCCACAACAGAAGGCGTCAAATACTCACTAAAAGCGTTGGGGATCAGCTTGACTTGACCATCTTGATAAACTCCTACCAAAGAATTCGTCGTTCCTAAATCAATACCTACTATCATCTTCTTCTAACTCCAAATCTTTTTAGTTATTCCTATTATACAAGAAATATCCTATTTTCTTTGAAAAAATCTGTGATTTACTCTATAAAATAGAAAATCATTTAAGGAAAACAAAAAAGTTTCACCTTACTCAAGCGGTAAAAACCACAAGAGTAAGAATGAAACAGTTTGTTATTATTTACCAAGTTTTGCTTTCGCTGCATCTGCAAGAGCTGTGAAAGCTGCTGCATCGTTAACAGCCAAGTCAGCAAGCATTTTACGGTTTACTTCAATCTCAGCCAATTTCAAACCATGCATCAATTGTGAGTATGAAAGTCCGTTCATACGAGCTGCCGCGTTGATACGAGTGATCCACAATTTGCGGAAGTCACGTTTTTTCTGACGACGGTCACGGTATGCATAGTAGTAAGAGTTCATTACTTGTTCTTTTGCAGTACGGAACAAGATGTGTTTAGCTCCATAGTAACCTTTTGCTAATTTAAGAATACGTTTACGACGTTTGCGTGATACAACGCCACCTTTAACACGTGCCATGTTTTATTTCCTCCAAATATTTCCTAGAATTGTTTACTTACTGTCAGGCTATTATTTCAAGCGAGTAAGCATTGCTTTGATACGTTTGAAATCTCCTGAATGCACCATAGATGCTTTACGAAGATGACGACGTTGTTTCTTAGTTTTTCCGTGGAAACGGTGAGAAGTGTAAGCACGGAAACGTTTAAGTCCACCAGAACCTGTACGTTTGAAACGTTTAGCTGATGCGCGGTGTGTTTTTTGTTTTGGCATGATTTTTTCTCCTTTATTTAACTTTCTGACAATTATTTTTTGTCAGTTGCTGGCGCCAACTGCATGAACATTTGGCGTCCATCCATCTTAGCTCGTTGTTCGATGATCGCAATATCTTGTGTTGCTTCAGCAAACTCGGCTAAAACTTTTGCACCAATCTCTTTATGGGTGATCATACGCCCTTTAAAGCGAATGGATACCTTAACTTTGTTCCCTTTTTCAAGGAACTTGCGAGCATTGCGAAGTTTCGTTTCGAAATCACCCTTATCGATAACTGGGCTCAAACGAACTTCTTTCACGGTCACAACGCTTTGCTTTTTGCGTTGCTCTTTTTGTTTCTTCTGGTACTCAAATTTGAACTTACCGTAGTCCATAATTTTAGCAACAGGCGGTTTTGCTTGGGGTTGAATCAATACTAAGTCAACATTTGCACTATCAGCCAATGCTTGCGCTTCGCTGAGTGGCTTGATGCCTAGCTGTTCTCCCTCAAGACCGATCAAGCGAACTTCACGTACACGAATTTCATCATTGATGAATAAGTCTTGCTTTGCTATGGTTTTCACCTCTTTTTTATTATTAGAGAAAAACAAGAGCGGACTCGTAATAATACAAGCCCGCACGTTATGATAGCGTTTCTTAGAAACTTTTCATCCGTAGGGCCAGGCAACTTGATGTCACAAGGCGAGAAGCTCTCACTTCTGCTTTTCTCAACTTTTATATGATACCAAGTTTTCTATCCCTTGTCAAGATAAAAAGTCAATTTTTAAAAAAACTTTATCTATTTTATCTCACCGTTTCCATTCGCCAACTCTTCCATCCTTTAAAGCGAATGGCTCCTTGCTGATCGGTTCGGTAAATCTTACTCTTGATGGCTTCCAGTCGTGTCAATGTTTCCTGATGGGGGAGTTTGGCACGATTGTTCTTTCCAACTGAGATGAGTGTAATTTCTGGTTTAAGTTTTTCTAAGAAAACTGGATTTGATGATGTTTTAGCACCATGCTGAGCACCTTTCAAAACATCCACCTCTAAGGTAGGGTATTGCTTTAAAAGTTCTTTCTCTCCCTTCTCTCTCAAGTTTCCAGTGAAGAGAAAGTGCTTATCCAAAAGTTTCCCATAAAGAAGAAGAGTATCATCATGACTTCCATCTCCCATTTTACTTGGCGATAATACTTCTAAATAACTGCCAAAAATCGGTAAATTCTCCCCTACTGTCACACTGCGTACCTTGGTTTGAGTCGCTTGTAGTTCTACCACAAATTCTTTCTGTGTCAAACTTCCTTTTGATACTAAAATCTCCCCGACATGTAAAGCCTTGGTCACCTCCAACAAATCTCCGACATGTTCCTTCTCTGTATTGGTCAAAATTAGCTGGTCAATCTTATCTACTCCGCGACTTTTAAGATAGGGAATCAAGGTTCGCTGGGCATTGCTGGTCGTCGACTTTTCTTGCCAATTCTCAACTTTCTTATCAGGCTCTGCCTTTCCGCCCACATCTATGAGAATGGTTTTACCAGTCACATCCCGTAGAAAAATACTTTCTCCCTGCCCTACATCCAGCATGGTAATTTCATTTTCCATTGGATGCTTGATCAGGAAAAAGAGCCCTACAATAAAGAGACTGAATCCTGCTAGTCTTTTGATGTTTTTCCTCATGTCATAGACCAAGGCCAATGAAACTAAAAGGAGAATCAAAAGCCATGCGTTTGGTTGCCCAAAGACCAAGGGCCTACTTGCCATCTGCGAAACCAAGCGAATGATGCCCTCCAACCATTCAAAGACAAGGTTAAGCTGGGTGATTGGGTAAACAAAAGACAGAATGAATAAGATAGACAAAAGTGGTAAGAAAACCAAGTCAAAAAGAAAGGAAAAGACAAAGGTTAAAAGAATTGACCAAGGCTGAAATTCTGCAAAATAAAAGGAAAGAATGGGCAATATTCCCAAGGAAATGACTAGACTTTCTCTGGCAACAGCCTTAATCCCCTCCCCTTCTTTGCTGGTCATGGTCAAGATAAAAGCGTAGGCACAGGACAAGACACCTCCTGCCGTCAGGAAAAAATTGGGCATGATGACAAAGAGGACAAGAACCGTCAAGGCAAAATTATCCAATCCCTTGTAGCCATGTTGGGCCAGTAACTTTTGCAAGAGACTGCGAATAACCGAAGCTGAGAACCCTGTCAGACCTGCATAGATAAGAGAAAAGGGATAAGTTAGCCACCTCAACTTTTCTTGGGCCAAGCCCAATCGTAAGAGGAGTTTCTTAAAGGCATCCATGAAAAAGCCCACCTGCATACCCGACAAGGCAAAGAGATGGATAATTCCAAGACTGGAATAGAGCTCATTCATCTCCTCAAAGTCCGTGTCCAAATGTCCTAAAAGAAGACCTGTCATATAATTGCGCATAGGATCTGGAAAGTGCATCTTGATCCAAACTACAGCCTTCCGACGTAAACCAGACAGATTTTCTCCTATATCCCAACTGCTAACCTGTTTCATTGACTGGATACTCTTGATAGTCAAAGTTTGGTAAATCCCTTGAGTCTTTAGATAGGTTTGGTAGTTAAAGCCACCAAAATTTCTCTGCCCTTCAGGCTCAGAAAGTTTTCCTTCTAGCTCTATCTCGTGAAGATCTGTTAAGGCCTGAAAGAGCTCTTTCTCTTCCTCAGACTGGAGTTTATAGTAAACTTGGAAGGTGCGACCCTCAGCCTTGCCACGAAAGGACAGACTGTCTCCATTGACCTTAATAGTGTCAGGCAAAATCCGTACCCTCTCAACAGAATCCGCTAGGTTTTGACTAGCTTGTGTCTGTTGCCAGTTTTGAAACAAAAACCAAAAACCAAAAACTCCACAAAACGCTAGAACTTTACCGGCCGATTTCCAAGGAAATTGGAAAAAGAGACAGATGAGTAGAAAAACAAAGCCTAGTAAAGCAAAATAAGATACTGAGAAAATGGCATAGTAAAGCCAGAGTAACAGAAAACTCAGATAGATTAGGGGGATAGGGAAATTCTTAATCCACGGTAACATAATCTTTTAGCTTTTCTATGGTCTTAGCGCCAATGCCAGAGACCTTCTTTAATTCATCAACCGACTTGAATTTGCCATTTGCCTCACGATGGTCGATAATATCCTGAGCTCGTTTTCCTCCCAAGCCTTTGACCTGCTTTAGTTCTTCCAGACTAGCTTTATTGAGGTTGACCTTCTTTTCTTTACTTGTCGAAGGAGTCGTTCCAGAGGCAGCCTGCTGGCTAGCTGCTTCTTCTCCCTTAGTTGGAACATAGACAAGAGCCTCGTCACTGACTTTCTGAGCGAGATTGAGCGATTTACTATCTGCTTCCTCTGTCAATCCACCAGCTTTCTGAACGGCATCATGAACCCGACTCCCTACTGGCAAATCATAAATCCCTGGCGATTTAACAGCCCCCTTAACATCTACTGTGATTAGATCTTGTTCAGGAGATTCTTCCTTTTCTTCCTTCTTGATTTCCTTTTCAGATGATGAATCCTTTGAAACAGCTGCAACTTCAGCCTGCAAGTTTGTTTCTTTCACAGATGTTTGTGAAGTTGGCTTTAGTAGGAAAAATCCGCCCAAGGCCAAACCCAAACCAGCACAAATGACAATGATTTTATACTCTTTGATTTTCTCGATAATTGCTTCCATATTTTCTCCTCTCTTAAGTTATTCGTAAGTGAAAGAAAAAAACAGCTGAAAAATCTTTTCAACTGCTTATTTATTTGCAAAATAATCTTCCTTAGTCAAGACATAATGAACTCTTGTGATCATTCGACCTGGTTCTTTATTATCCATTCTGGCATAGGGTTCTTCGTGGGAAAAGCGCATACCTGATTTCTCCATGACCTTTCCTGATGCGGGATTGTTTTTGTCATGAAGGGCGGTCAACTTGTTCATTCCAATCTTCTCAAAAGCCAGCTCAATCACGGCCCGATTGGCTTCTGTCGTCAATCCTTGATTCCAATACTTTTTATTGATAATGTAGCCAATAGCTGCTTTTTTGAGAATGTGGTCAATCTTGTGCAAGTCAATGGTTCCAATAAACTGGCCAGTGCTTTTTAGTTCGATTCCCCACCGTCCCAAGGGACTAGCCAAGTAAAACTGAGCGATGTTGTTCTTGGTTTCTTCTAAGCTTTGATTTGTTGGAAAAGTGTAGCGTGTATTCTCTCTATCTGAGGCATACTCAAACATAGCTTCTGCATCGTCCAAGGTTACAGGTCGGAGAAATAAACGTTCCGTTTCTATTGATGGATACTGGGCTAGTTTTAAAAAGATTGATTCCATACTTTTCCCTCCATTAGAGTTTGATTCTCACTAGTGTAGCATAAATAAATTTGGATGACAAGTTTTTCTTGATTTTTGAAGCGGTTTCATATACAATAAAACCATCACATTTTTGATTTATGAACTGAAATGTGACAACTAAAACAAGACCGTCAATTGAAAGGTAGGTTATCTCTATGTTAATCGGAATCCCAAAAGAAATTAAAAATAACGAAAACCGCGTTGCCCTAACTCCTGCTGGCGTCCATAGTTTAGTCAGCCGTGGACATCGTGTTCTCATCGAAACAAATGCTGGTCTCGGTTCAGGATTTACTGATGCAGACTATCAAAAGCAAGGAGCTGAGATTGTCGCAACTGCTGCTGAAGCCTGGGCTGCCGAGTTGGTCGTGAAAGTAAAAGAACCACTAGCTTCTGAATATGGTTATTTGCGCAACGATCTTCTTCTCTTCACCTACTTGCACATGGCCGCTGCACCAGAATTAGCAGATGCTATGTTAGCAGCAAAAACAACAGGAATTGCCTATGAAACTGTTCGTGATAATCAAGGACAACTACCACTCCTCGTTCCTATGAGTGAGGTTGCTGGTCGTATGGCGGTTCAAATCGGAGCTCACTTCCTTACCAAACAAGCTGGTGGCTCTGGTGTACTACTTGGTGGTGTACCAGGTGTTCCAAAAGGAAAAGTAACCATTATCGGTGGTGGTGTCGTCGGGACACATGCTGCCCGCATCGCCCTTGGACTTGGTGCTCAAGTGACTATTTTAGATATCAGTGCCAAACGTCTCTCAGTTCTAGAAGAAGTCTTTGGAAACCAAATTCAAACTCTTATGTCCAATTCATTCAACATTGAAGCAAGTGTGAGAGATGCTGATGTGGTGATTGGTGCAGTTCTCATCCCTGGTGCCAAAGCACCGAAATTGGTGACAGATGAGATGGTCAAACAAATGCGTCCAGGCTCTGTCATCGTTGACGTAGCCGTTGACCAAGGTGGCGTTATCGAGACAGCTGACCGTGTGACCACGCACGATGAGCCTGTTTATGAAAAACACGGTGTTCTCCACTATGCCGTTGCCAATATCCCTGGTGCGGTTGCCCGTACTTCAACCATCGCCCTAACCAATGTCACTCTTCCTTATATCGAAGCTCTTGCTGGCAAAGGATTCGCACAAGCAATTGCTGAAGATGAGGGCTTGCGTCAAGGTGTGACCACTTATCAAGGTTACTTAACTAGCCTCCCAGTTGCTCAAGGCCTGGGTAGAGATTTTACTTCTATCAATGAACTAGTTTAAAATTGGTTAACCATTCTTTCAAGCTAGAATAGACTCATACTACTCTACAAATTCCATAACAAGATATTGTTTCTAACAACTTATCCATAGTAATTCGTTTTAATTTATAAAGAAAGAACCCAAGAATAAATTCTGGGTTCTTTTTAGTATTTCTGGTACAAAAGATGCTTTTGTACAATTAGAGAGCCTTAGTCCCTCTTACGAACGACAAAGCCGACTAGACCGGCGATAAATAAACCAATCATTGAAAGAAGACTGGTAGAAGCTGTACCTGTGCTTGGTAGAACTTTCTTATCTTGGCTTGCAGTTTCTTCTTTCTTAGTGCTTTCAGCTTGGTTCCCTGTTGTTACAGTATCTTTCTTAGTTCCAACTTCGACAATCTCATCTACTGCTGGAGTGGTGATTTTGCTTGATTTCTCAACACGACCAGTTTCAACGCCATCTGTGTAAGTCACTGTATAAACAATGGTGCGAACACCCTTCTTACCAGCTGTCGTCACTTGACGACTTCCTTCTGGAAGATTTGGATTTGTTACTTCCTTAGTTTGGAAAGCAACTTCTTCTGTCTTGGACTCTTCCTTAGTCGTTACAACTGGGGCTACTACTTTCTTAGTTCCAACTTCAACAATCTCATCTACTGCTGGAGTGGTGATTGTGTTTGATTTCACTTCGCGACCTGTTTCAACGCCGTCTGTGTATGTCACTGTATAAACAATGGTGCGAACACCCTTCTTACCAGCAGCTTTCACTTGACGACTTCCTTCTGGAAGGTCTGCGTTCTTCACTTCTTTGACTTGGAAAGCAACATCTTCTGTCTTCGTTTCTTCCTTAGTCGTTACAACTGGGGCTACTACTTTCTTAGTTCCAACTTCGACAACTTCGTCTACTGCTGGAGTAGTGATTGTGTTTGATTTCACCTCACGACCTGTCTCTTTTCCGTCTGTGTAAGTGACTGTGTAAACAATGGTACGAACACCTTTTTGGCCAGCTGTTTTCACTCGGCGAGTTCCTTCTGGAAGATCTGGATTTGTTACTTCCTTAGTTTGGAAAGCAACTTCTTCTGTCTTGGTCTCTTCCTTAGTCGTTACAACCGCTGCTTTCTTAGTTCCAACTTCGACAACTTCGTCTACTGCTGGAGTGGTGATTGTGTTTGATTTCACCTCGCGGCCTGTCTCTTTTTCGTCTGTGTAAGTCACTGTTTCAACAATGGTACGAACACCTTTTTGACCAGCTGTCTTCACTCGGCGAACACCTTCAGCTAAGAGTGCATTTTCAACCTCACGAGTCTGGAAGGCAACTTCTTCAGTTTTGGTTACTTCCTTAGTCGTTACAACAGCTTTTGAACCGGTATAAGTAATCTTGTTTTTGGCTGCTTTCTTGGTCTTGCGTGAAACTTCTTTACGAGATTTTTCAACACCATCCACTTTTGTCACTTCATAAGTGACTTCATCGATACCTTCTTCACCTTCTTCAACACGCGTTTGACCTTTATCCAGTGCTGGGTCTACTTTCGTTTCTTCTTTGAAAGCAACTTTTTCCTCTACAGTCACTGTTTCTTTGGTTTCTACACCTGTTTTCTTAGTTCCAACTTCGATGATTTCTTCTACTGGTTCTTTGGTAACTTACTCGCTTTTCTTAGTACGAGCTGTTTCTTTACCATCTGTCAGTGTGATATCCCAAGTAATGGTCTTAGTACCTTTAACACCCGCTTGTTTCACGTTGCGAGTACCTTCTGCAAGATCGGCATTGTTTTCGGTACGAGATGCATAAGGAATCTCTTCTGTTGTAGCGATTTCTTGATGCTCAACTTTTGGTTCAGCTGGTTGTTCCGTCTTACCGGCCAACAAAGCTTCAGCCTTGGCTTTCAATTCATTGTAGCGAGCTTCATATGCCACAAAACCTTTTTGAGCTTCTGGACTCTTCATTGCCTTCTTTGCGGTAGGAAGGTACTTAGTAGCTTCCGCCAAACTATATTCTAATCCTGCTTTGTTGTCTTCATCATCCGGATTAGCTTTATAGTCAGCAATGGCAGCGTCTAGATCATTCAGTTTATCTCTAAATCGGAATGCCACGACTCTCTCTTGGCCATCTGGAATTTCTTCATCTTCCGCCGGTGTTTCTTCTGCATGCACTGTTGGAATTTGATATAGATCTGGAGCTACATGATACGTTGCTACTCCAAGAGCGTTTAAAGCAAGTATTGAAATCCCTAACTTTAATAATTTTTTTCTACTCATTCTTTTTCCCTTAATTCATTTAATATATAGTAAGGAGGAGAGTAAATATTTCTACCCTCCTCTTACTATGCAATCCTATTGTTCAGCTGTGTTTTTCCAAACTAGAAGTCCAGCAAGTCCTAGAGCTAGGGCAGCAAGTACTCCAAAGATTGAAGATGCTTCAGAACCTGTATTTGGCAAGTTTTTGCCTGAATCTTTTGGTGGAACTTCCCCCTCAGAAGGTGGAATATTTGGAGCCGGTGGTGTTACCGGTGTTGGTGGGAACACCACAACTGTGTTGGTAGATTGTGGGGTGTGATTGAAGCTTACTGTAGCTGTATTTGGTACACCGTCCTGATACTTAGCGAAGTCTGTTCCTTCTTTGAAGTTTGTGTAAAGAACGAGAGTTACTTTACTTCCCTTCAAGGCTTCAAGAACATCCTTGTCGCTGATTTCAAGAGTCACAAGATTTTCAGTTTCATCGTAAGTAACAGTAGCAATTGCTTCCAATTCTTTACCTACTAATTCACCACGATCATTTGAAGACTTACTCAATTTATCAATAGCTGCTTGAAGCTTAGTTTGAGCTTCTTTTAGTTTCTTGATTTCATTTTCAAGTTTCTCTTGTTGTTGTTTCTTATCAGCTGGTGCTAATTCTGCTTCTTTCTCTGCTGGTGCTTGAAGTTTAGCTAAGTTTTCTTCAGCTGCTTTCAACTCTGCTTCCAAGCTTGCAAGATCTTGACTTGATTCGCTAGTTGCAGGTTTCTTATCTTCTGTTGCAGAAGAATCAGATGTAGCTGGTGTTGTCCCTTCAGCAGCTGTTGCTGGAGTAGCTGGCTGCGCTGCCTTAGCTGCTTCCAACTTCGCTTTCAATTCAGCCACTTTCGCTTCCGCCACTTTCAAATCTTCCTTCTTGTTAGCCTCTGTTGAAGTCTCATCAGTTGACTTACCTGTCAAAGCTTTGAGTTCTTTCTCAGACTGTTCAAGTTGGGCTTGAAGAGTTGCTTTGATCTTGTCAAATTGAGCGTTTTCAACTTTGAGGGCGATGCGGTCAAGGTTCACTTTGAGGACTTGATTGATTTTATCACTGATCGTGAAGTTCGTCAATTCCGTCTTCTTGATGCGACCGTACTCATCTTTCAAGGCATTTCCATTTTCATCCTTAGGATCTGCAGGAACGAGCGTTGAAATGTCGAAGCGGAAGGTATCTAAAGCGTTTGGCAAGTGGTATTTTTTATCAGGTTTAGATCCATCTTCTGGCCCAACAGACTTAACTGGTTCACCTGGTGTTGGATCTGTTGGTTTTTCTGGGTCACGTGGTTTCACCGTTACCGGTTTTGATTCCTTGCTGCCAGATTGACCATTGGCATCCTTGAAGTTAACACTTGCTTTGTTTGGTACCAATTGATCCTTATAAGGAGTCAAATCGCTATGCGCTTTGAGTTTAGCTGGGATGTACAATTGAATCTCTTTGAAGCCTTTTAGTCGAGCGAAATCTTTCACTTTTACAGTGACAGTGTTTCCTTCAACACTTGTTTCAAGAGCTCCATTTGCATCACGACCGTCCACATAGGCTACTGGTGTATCAGCGATTGCCAAAACAGATTCAAGTGTATCTGTTACGGTGAACTCTTTGTACTTATCAATATCTTTTGGTAAAGCTGTATTGACATTGTACATGTAAGGTGCATCGTATTCGACATCCAAGTGGTCCAAGGTACGGTTGATTTTCTTCGTAATTTCTGGTTCTGGTTCTTTTGGAACGATAACCGGAACTTTATTCGAATCTTTGTGTAGCCCTGGTCTATTTGGAATGTTTGCATCATAAGAAGCCGTATTTGGAACAGTGAATCCACGATCTGTTAGATATGGAGTCAAATCAGCTCCCGCTTTAATCTTAGCAGTGAAGCTCAATTCAACAGCTTGACCGCCATTGGCTTTCACTTGTTCCTTTGTAAGGGTCAAGGTAATCGTTTGACCTTCTACCTTGATTTGACTGGCATCAAGAGCTTGACCATTCAAGATTGCACTTGCTGAACCTGCATAATCAAGAACAGACTCAAGTGTATCACTTACACTGAAGGATGATACATCTGTTGGGACACTTGTTTTCACGTTGTATGTGAAAATTTGGTCACGATCAGCAAGTGTTTCTTCAGCTTTAGTATTGACATCTTTCTTGATCTCTGGCTCGTCTGGTGTTGGTGGCGTTACTGGGACTTCGTTAGAGTCTTTGTGCACACCTGGTTTGTGTGGGAAGCTTGCGTCATAAGAAGCCTTATTCGGAATCTGTGTACGGCCGTCTTCCTTCACATATGCGGACAAGTTCGCGCCAGCTTTGATCTTCGCGTCGAATGTTAATTCAACTGCTTGACCGCCATTGGCTTTCACTTGGTCTTCTGTAAGGGTCAAGGTAATCGTTTGACCTTCTACCTTGATTTGGCTTGCATCAAGAGCTTGACCATTCAATTTAGCACTTGAAGTGCCTGCGAACTCAAGAACGTCCACTAGGGTATCTGTGACTGAGAAGGCTGTCGCATCTTGCGCTACACTTGTTTTCACGTTGTATGTGAAGACTTCATCACGTTTTGCGAGAGTTTCTTCTGCCTTGCCGTTCACATCTTTCTTGATCTCTGGCTCGTCTGGTGTCGGTGGCGTTACTGGGACTTCATTGGAGTCTTTCGTAAAGCCTGGTTTGTTTGGAAGATCTGCCTTGTAAGCCGCCTTGTTCGGAACCTTGATTGACTTATCTTCTGTTACATAATCAGACAAGTTAGCACCCGCTTTGATCTTCGCGTCGAATGTTAATTCAACTGCTTGACCGCCATTGGCTTTCACTTGGTCCTCTGTAAGGGTCAAGGTAATCGTTTGACCTTCTACCTTGATTTGACTAGCATCAAGAGCTTGACCATTCAATTTAGCACTTGAAGTTCCTGCGAATTCAAGAACGTCCACTAGTGTATCTGTGACTGCGAAGGCTGTCGCATCTTGCGCTACTGTTGTTTTCACGTTATAAGTGAAGACTTGGTCACGTTTGTCAAGAGTTTCAGCTTCTTTGCCGTTCACATCTTTCTTGATTTCTGGTTCTTCTGGTGTTGGTGGCGTTACTGGGACTTCATTAGAGTCTTTCGTAAAGCCTGGTTTGTTTGGAAGATCTGCCCTGTAAGCTGCCTTGTTCGGAACCTTGATTGACTTATCTTCTGTTACATAAGCAGACAAGTTCGCACCAGCTTTGATCTTCGCGTCGAATGTTAATTCAACTGCTTGACCGCCATTGGCTTTCACTTGGTCTTCTGTAAGGGTCAAGGTAATGGTTTGACCTTCTACCTTGATTTGGCTAGCATCAAGAGCTTGACCATTCAAGGTCGCACTTGAAGTTCCTGCGAATTCAAGAACGTCCACTAGGGTATCTGTGACTGAGAAGGCTGTCGCATCTTGCGCTACTGTTGTTTTCACATTGTATGTGAAGACTTCATCACGTTTTGCGAGGGTTTCTTCTGCCTTGCCGTTCACATCTTTCTTGATTTCTGGCTCGTCTGGTGTTGGTGGCGTTACTGGGACTTCGTTAGAGTCCTTGTGCACACCTGGTTTGTGTGGGAAGCTTGCGTCGTAAGAAGCCTTATTCGGAATCTGTGTACGGCCGTCTTCCTTCACATATGCGGACAAGTTTGCGCCAGCTTTGATCTTAGCGTCGAAAGTTAATTCAACGGCTTGACCGCCATTGGCTTTCACTTGTTCTTCTGTAAGCGTCAAGGTAATGGTTTGACCTTCTACCTTGATTTGGCTAGCGTCAAGGGCTTGACCATTCAATTTAGCACTTGAAGTTCCTGCGAACTCAAGAACGTCTACTAGTGTATCTGTGACTGAGAAGGCTGTCGCATCTTGCGCTACTGTTGTTTTCACGTTGTAAGTGAAGACTTGGTCGCGTTTGTCAAGAGTTTCAGATTCTTTGCCGTTCACATCTTTCTTGATTTCTGGCTCGTCTGGTGTTGGTGGCGTTACTGGAACTTCGTTCGAATCCTTGTGGTATTTTGGATTATGATCAATATCATAAGAAGCCTTATTCGGAATCTCTGTCTTACCATCTTTATTCACATAAGCGGATAAGTTGGCATTATCTCTAATCTTAGCCTTGAAATTCACTTCAATAGACTTACCAGCATCTGCTTTTACAGAAGCTTCTGTAAAGGCAACTTTGATCACTTGACCAGAAAGTGTCACTGTCGCCTTCGATCCTGCATCCTCACCATCAAGTTTAACAGTAGCTGAAGCATTCTCACCAACAAATTCTAAAACTTCTTTCAACTCGTCTGTCATCTCAAACACAGTTGCGCTGGCAGGCATTGTTGTTTTCAAAGTATAAGTAAATTCTTCATTACGTTTTGCAAGATCGTAACGTTCTGCTCCGTTTACTTCCTTCTTAAGCTCTGGAGTAGTGGTTGGTGGTGGTGTAACTGTAACTGGTTTTGATTCTTTCTTAGAATCAGGATTATCATTAATGATGTAGCTAGCAGTATTTGGTACTACCGGCTTGTCTTTTGATTCATTTGGATAAGCCGCTAAGAGTGCATCAAAGGTAATGCCTTCCTTCACCTTAGCCTTAAATGAAACTTGTACAGCTTTACCAGCATATTGTTTCACTTGATCTTTTCCAAATGTGACCATCAAACGTTGACCTTCTGTTGTTACAGTGAGGTCTTGAACAGCTTGGCCATCAACAGTGACCGTTGCTTCTCCTTCAAATGCCAATTCTTTGACGATATCATCTGAAATGGTGAATGTATCTGCCACATGTGGAACCGTTGAGTCAATCGTATACGTGAAGACTTCTGATAACTTACCAAGATCTGCGTGTTCCTGACCATTCACTTTCTTAGTGATTGGTGGTGGAGTAACTGTAACCGGCTTGGTTTCTTTCTCACCTTGTTGGTCATTCTTGTTAGTGTATGTAATCTTAGCTTTGTTCTCAATAGATGGAACAGTTGAGCCTTTCTTCACTTTGGCATGAATCACGAGCTCTACTTCTTGGTTACCGTAGTCACCCGCATTCGCAAAATCCTTCATCGTTGCAGTCACGGTTTGACCTTGAACTGTTACATCGAAGAATTTCGCTGCCGCTCCCTTGATTTCAGCTTGACCTGGAGTCAAGTTCTCATCCAAGGTATCCGTTACAACGAAGGACTTGTACGTTGTAATATCATTTGGCAATTTCGCTTTGATATTATAAGTAAAGTCGGTTTCCGCACCGATTGTTGCCTCTGTCAGTGTTTCGTTGATTTTCTTATCAACACCTGGTTCTGATGGAGGAGTTACGGTGACAGGTTTCGTTTCTTTTTCTCCGCTATGATCGTTCTTATCTGTGAAGCTGAACTTCGCAGTATTTGGAATGTTGATACGAGTCACTCCATCATTGATCTTAGCCGGAATAATCAATTCCACTTCTTGACCAGCAAGAGCTGTAGCGTTCGCAAAGTCCTTCATCGTTGCAGTCACAGTTTGACCCTCAACTGTTACATCGAAGAAGGCTGCAGCTGCTCCTTTGATAACTGGTTTGCTTGAAGTTTCATTGATAACTGACAAATCTCCTTCAAGTGTATCTGTAATCACAAATTTCTTGTAATCTGTAATATCTGTTGGAAGTTTTGTCTTGATGTTGTAGTTATACGCTTGACCTGTTGCGATATCTAAGTGATCAAGGGTTTCATTGATCTTCTTCGTTACAGGAGGTGGCGTTACGGTGACAGGTTTCGATTTAACTTCTTTCTCTACATTTTTCTCATTTGTAAAGGAAATAGAAGCCTTGTTTTCAATGGTTGTACCTGTCACACCATTTTTAACTTTTGCAGGAATTACTAGTTCAACAGTTGAGTATTTTGCAAGTTCACCAAATTGACCATCCTTCACTGTTGCCGTAATCTCTTGACCATTGGTCTGGATATCAAAGAGGGACGCTGCAGAACCTTTAATACTTACGGCACCTGCAAGTTCCAAATTAGCATCCAGTGTATCACGAATCACAAATTTCTTGTAATTAGCAACATCACTTGGCACAGCTGTAGTAATGTTGTAGTTGTATGGTTGTCCATCAAATGTTTGGAATGTATCCAAGTTTTCATTAATCTTCTTATCAATAGAAGGTTCTTTTGGTTTTGGTGGTGTAACCGTTACTTTATTCGATGTTTTCTTGATATCATTCAAGGCAACATCTGCCGTGTTAGGTACTTTAATTTGACCATCTTCCTTATATTTAGAAAGGTCAGCACCCGGACGGATTTTAGCATCGAAAGTCAATTCAACATATTGGATGTCTTTCTTCTTACCACGAGTTACGCGACGAGAAATTTTATTAAGAGCATCTTTGTCTAATGTAAGTGAAACAGTCTGATCTTCAACTTTGATTCCAGCTGTCAAATCACTGTTTTCTTTTCCACCTACAGTTACGTTTACAGTACCTGCTTGGATTTCCAATTCAGGTACTACTGTATCGGTAATGCTAAAGCTGTCAGCAATACCTGGCCATGGAACAGATACCTTGTACTTGAAGACTTGGTCTTCTGCCTTCAAATCTTCATGTTCTTTATCATTAACCTTCTTCGTAATTTCTGTTACAACTGGTGGTTTCACATAAACAGGATTTGAACGGCGAATGGTACTTGGTTTGGTATCTGTCTTGGCATGCGCATCTTGGTTTGGTTGATTGTCATCACCATTCCACATGATGTTCCCTTGGTTTAGGAGACCAAATCCATTACTTTCCTGAAGGAGAGCCATGAATTCTTTGCTTGCTTGATTATTGCGGTATTGTTCTTTCAAACGAACCTTGATGGTCATTTGAGCTTTCTTCAATACCAAGTAATTATAGTTGGATTCTTTAGCAGGAACATCCGCAACCACGACACTTTGAGGGTTGCCTTCTGAATCATCTTGACTAACTACACGAGTGGCCCATTTTTCTCCATTTGGTCCAGTAGCTGAACTTTCAACTACTTCCAAACGGTAGTCAAGTGGGTCTGTCAACATAACGTTCTTTTCAAATTCGTAGGCTACGTTATTGAAGTTGTAATCAAGAGTATAGGTGAACTCCTCTGCCTTGTCTGACAATTGTGCAGAATAGGCTTTTTTCTTTGTCAAACCAAGCGGGTCATCAATTTCTCCCAAGTCATTACTCTTATCTGCGTCGGTAATTTTCTTAGTGACACTTGGGTAACAGTACTCGAGTTTTTGAACTTCAACTTTTTCATTACGTCCACCGATTTTTTGAGTTGTAAACTCACCCGTCTTGAAGACACCAGTCAACTCAGGAACTGTGACTTCTTCTTTTACAGGTTTATAATCAGCTGGCGGATCAACTTCATCCTCTTCATTCGTTTCAGGAGCACGTGCTTCCTTACTCAAATCATAGTCGAAACTGTTATTACCTGGATTGAAGACACTTTCTGGTACAGAGATCGTAACATTGTCACCATCCTGTTCAATCTTACCACGGATTTCCTTGGCAGGATCTTTCACTTCAGACACAATTGTCTTACCGTTGATACGAACAGCATCGACCTTGTAACCGGGAGTAACAGTAAATTGTCCCTTGATGTCTTCCTTAACGAGAGCGGCACCTACAGATTCCAATACACGAGATGAGAATTTATCGATGTCGTTCTGCTCATTAACGTAGAAGGAAACTTCCTTACCATTGATGGTTTTGTTTGGAGAAGCCATGCCTTCCAATGCTTCGTGGAAGATTTCCTGAAGGGGACGATTGTCTCCGATGTCGAAGTATTTGCCGAAACCATTTGTGTAGACATCATAGTACTGAGCCTTATCATTGTTAAACAGTGGTAAGTCTTCCCAGAAACCTACAACTACAGTTCCGTTTGGCCCAACCACTCCTTTAAGAGTGTCCCCAGCATCTTTTACTTCGTTTACACGACCAATGATGTCTTGGGAAGCCTCAGAAAGTTGGTTGTAATTCCATGCTCGTTGAAGTTTTTGATTTCGAGTGCCACTATAGTCAATTCGAACCTTACCATCAGCATCACGTTTACCATTGGCAACACCATCGGTAATCAAAAGGAAGACGGTCTTACGCTCGTTCTTCATGCTACCTTTATTAGCGTTATACTGTGCGATAGCGTCTTCGATGGCTGGAACTGTTGGAGTTCCTCCTGCTACGCTGATGTTGTCAATGAAGTTATGGATAGTGCTTTCATCTGATGTCAAGTTAGAAGACTTGTACTGATAGTCATACTTCTTACCCCAACCAGGATATACAGTTGGTTTACCTGTAAAGGTATCGTTGTTGTAATAGTTGTAGCCGTCCACCCCTTGGAAGCTAGCCACCATAACACGGTCAGATGTATCTGGGTTGTCAGTCTTAACCAAACGAGGGTTGTTCTCGTCGTACTGTTCTTCTGTGACAAAAGTTGTCAACGTTTTGAGGGCTTTTTTAACACTAGGAATAGTGTTAGCAAAAGATCCACTTGCATCCTGCAAGATAACCAAGTCGATTGGTTTACGTGGAATTGTCCACTTTGTTTTGTCCGTTTTCTTTATCTTACGATAACATCCATTCTGGATAATTTCCGTATTCTCTCCTACTCGAATTACCTCAGTTTCATCAGCCGCACCACGACCGAAACGTAAACTAGCTAATCCTAATGGCACAGAGAGAAACAGAATCGTAAACAGAATGGAGACCTTTTTAATGAAATCTCTCATAATTTTCTCTGAAATCCTATTTGATTCCTTATTCCTCCTTTTTTCTATTGCAGATATATTAATTCAGTAGCTCTTGTAACTCTTTCGAGAAATTTTCAGCAGTAGTGTGGTTTACCAATACATTCTTTACCTGTTGCTGTTTGGTTACAAGATACATACTAGGTATGGTTTGAACCTGTAAGAGATCGGCTGCCCCTTGATCCTCATCATAATAATACGGGAAAGTATATCCTTTTTCTTTGATATACTGATCAGCCTTCTCCTTTGTCTCTCTATTCGGATCGCTCATATTGAGTAGAACAAAATGAATCTGATCTCCATACTTTTCATACATCTGTTGAACAATAGGCAGTTGTTTCTGACAATGTGGACACCAACTAGCCCATTCGACAACTAACATAGGTTTATCATACAGTTCCGAGATAGCAATCAATTTGCCATCTTGAGAGGTCATTTTAAATTCTGGAAGTTGTTGACCTTTTAGACTCAAGGCAGTATTGTTCTCAGCACTTGAAGTTGATTGCGAAACTGACGATGCGCCTATATCTCCATCCTTAGTGGGTCTAGTGAAATAAATTAAACCCACCGCTAAAGCTATGATGACTCCTACTGCTAAAAATGGAAGCCACCACTTGTCTTTTTTTATAATATCTCCTTTCTATTAAGATGTGAAAGCGAGTTAGGTACTTTCAAATTTTGGACATAAGCCCACTCTAACCCAAATATCATTTTATCATTTTGAAATCTTTATTTCAATAAAATTTATCGTAATTTTTCCTATTAATTGCTAAGAAAATTAAGAAAAAATAAAATTTATAATAAGTTAACTTAAATGTGGTGGTTTCAGCACTAATATTTCTAGATTTTTACCAACTTCAGATTAAAATCATCATTATTCTGTCTATAATAAATTAGCCATACAACTTTTTATACAGGGTAACTTAAAAGCAGTTCGCATCTGAACTGCTCTTTTTTGCTATTCTGTCTCTTGGTTCTTTTCTTCAACCTTAACTGGAGCTGGTTCATAAGCTCGAATAATCTGAGCGACAACCGGATGGCGAACCACATCCTTGGCTGAAAAATGAACAAAGTCGATTTGGTGAATATTCTTGAGCTTTTCTTGAGCATCAATCAAACCGGACTTAACATTACGTGGCAGGTCAATCTGACTGATATCCCCATTGACAATCATCTTAGAATTAAAGCCTAAACGAGTCAAGAACATCTTCATCTGCATGATTGTCGTATTTTGTGCTTCATCGAGAATGACAAAGGCATCATCCAAGGTCCGACCACGCATATAGGCAAGGGGCGCGATTTCGATAATTTCACGCTCCATGAGACGGGTCGTTTGGTCTTTCCCGAGAATCTGATACAAGGCATCATAAACTGGTCGAAGATAAGGATCCACCTTCTCCTTGAGATCACCTGGAAGAAATCCTAGACTCTCGCCAGCTTCCACTGCTGGTCGAGTGAGGATAATCCGCTTGACTTGCCCACGTTTAAGAGCAGTCACTGCCAAGGTCACTGCAAGAAAGGTCTTCCCTGTCCCTGCTGGCCCAATTCCAAAGGTCACATCATGCTGTTTGACACTGTCCACATAAAGCTTTTGACCCAAGGTTTTGACACGAATCGGTTTCCCAGTATTGTCTTTGATAATTTCTTCTTCGTAAAGGGCGACAAACTTGTCGATTTCATCGTTTTTGACCATGCTAATCGCAGTCACCACATCTGGTGTACCAACCGTCATTCCACGATTCACCAAAACCATCAAGGCTTGGATAACCTGACGGGTTTCCTCACATGCAGCTTCTTCTCCCAAAACCTGGACAATCTCCGTACGGGCATGAATCACCACATCGAGCTCTTCTTCCATCAAACGAAGATGGCGCTCATTGGAACCAAAAAGATGGAACAAGTCATCTGGATGACTCAGTTGAATGTCTATTGAATGTTCCTTCAAATAAAGAACCTCTCTAATCCGTTTATTTCTTTTTATTATAGCAAAGAGAACAATAAAATACTAGCCTCATCTCATTGTCTCTAGTGTTCTAAGTATTCTTGCCAGATGGCGTCAAAGTCTCCTAGGTTAAAAGAGAAGCTGGCATGCTCCTCCAAAAAGCGACTCACCTCATCAAAATCATCCGTGTGTTTTGGAAAAGCCAACTCTTCAAAAGCGAGATCTGCCAAGATGGCTTTTGGGCTATTACTTTTAGGATTGCGCTCGGTCATGAGCCAAGTGTAAAATGATTTTCTCAATTCTTTCTCCTATCAAGAGTTTTTTGATGACACTTTTCTGATTCTTGAAAATTACTGGACTTAGCCTTTGATACGTAGTGGTTTATAAAATCCGTTTTCGCATCTGTATAGGCGTCTCGATTGTGTTCAAATTGTTTCCACAAACTGAGTTTTAATTCCTGATACGCTTGGGCAATATCTGGATGCTGGCAGAGATAATCTCTAAAATAAATCTCATCATGATCTCCCGTCATTCGCAAATGTAAATGAAAAACTTTCTCAGCAAATCCCTGCTCTGTATATCCTTTATTTAGCGAAATCCTGTTAGGACTCTCCGACATCACTAGCCACCCATTCTTCACCAATAAATCCCTAACTCTTGCTAAATCCTCTATTTTACCTACTTCTAGCAGAATATCAACGATATTTTTGGCCCAAATATTAGGGATAGCAGTGCTACCAATATGTTCTATTCTTTTAATAACATTTGCACCCAATATTTTTTTCAGGCTTGTTTTTTCCGATTCATACCAGTCTTTCCACTCTGACTTGGGCTCTACTAAAAAAATAGGAAAAAGTTGCCAGAGTTCCTCTAAACTCATTTCTTCAAGTTTCTTTTTCATGTCTATAAGACCTAAATCAACTCTGTCCCAAACTGGTCCTGCTTGATTTTGCCAGCCTTCATCAAGCCTCCGAGTGCTTTCTTGAACTGACCTTTAGAAATGCCAAAGGTTGCCTTGATATCCTCAGGAGATGACTTATCATTTAAGGTCATAAAACCGCCATTGCTTTCCAAGTAGGTCAAAATCATCTGAGCATCATTTTCCAACATCTCAAAAGAACGTGGTTTGAGGGAGAGGTTCAAGGTACGATCCACCTCACGGAAACCGATGACACGCGCATCTAGCACTTGCCCCAAACGTGGCTCTGCGTAGCGCTCACTTGGGTGAATGAAACCAAGCATGTTATTCTCTGGTAGGTAAACAAATGTTCCTGACAGCTTGAGACGATAAACAATGGCTGGCCAGTTTTGGTTCTGCATGTTGTTGTAGGCAGGACGAGCCAGACGTTGGAAGTCTTCCTGATAAGCCAAGAGTCCCCAGATTCGGTCTTTCTTGTCCACTTCAAGACGGATGTAGAGTTTGTCACCTTTCTTAGGCCAGAGTTCCTTGAGCTCAGGGAGAATATCGAGTGACACTACAATCTCCTTGTCAGGTAGACCGGTATCGACAAAGACACCCAAGTCTTTACGAACTTCTGTTACGGTTCCCCAGCCAAATTGGTCCTGAGTGGCAGTCACTTCTAAGGTTGTCAGACGGAGTTTTTGCTTCATATCCGTGTAGGCAAAACCTTTGACCGTATCCCCTACTGTATGTTGGCCTTCTTCCTTGGCAAGGGCGTAAGTCTGACCATCCTTTTGCACAAAGTAAAAACGGTCATTTTCATCGATGATGAGTCCAACGATAAAACTTGCAAGATTTGTATTCATATTTCCTTCTTTCGAATAAAACTCAGCCAGCAATGCCAACTGAGTTTTTCTGTTTATTTTTAGACTTCCAAGATTTCTTTTTCTTTATTGGCAGTCATGTCGTCGATGTGTTTCACAGCATCGTCTGTTACTTTTTGAATATCTTTTTCAAGAGTCTTCAATTCGTCTTCAGTGATTTCTTTTGCTTTTTCTTGCTTTTTAGCTTCATCCATAGCATCACGGCGAATATTGCGGACAGCTACTTTAGCATTTTCACCGACCTTCTTCACTTCTTTGGCAAGGTCACGACGAGTCTCTTCTGTAAGAGCAGGGATAACCAAGCGGATCACAGAACCGTCATTAGCTGGTGTAATACCAAGATCAGAAGCGTTCAAGGCACGTTCGATGTCTTTCAATGAAGACTTGTCAAATGGTGTTACCAACAAGACACGCGCTTCTGGAATGGTAATTGAAGCGATTTGGTTAAGAGGAGTTTCGACTCCATAGTATTCTACGTGGATACGGTCTAGTAAGCTTGCGTTGGCACGACCGGCGCGGATACCACCAAATTCACGAGCAAGTGATTGGTGAGACTGGGTCATTCTCTCTTTAGCTTTTTCTACAATTGCATTAGCCATAATTTTCTTATTCCTTTTCTTCGATATTATTTGAAACTGTTGTTCCGATATTTTCACCAAATACAACACGTTTGATGTTGCCTGGTTGGTTCATGTTAAAGACAACCAAGTCAATGTCGTTGTCCATAGAGAGAGTTGAAGCAGTTGAGTCCATGATACGAAGACCTTTATTGATAACGTCACGGTGGGTCAATTCTTCAAACTTAACGGCAGTCTTGTCTTTCTTAGGATCGGCATTGTAAACACCGTCTACGCCATTTTTAGCCATAAGGATGGCATCTGCTTCAATTTCAGCTGCACGAAGGGCTGCTGTTGTATCTGTTGAGAAGTAAGGTGAACCAATCCCAGCACCAAAGATAACGATACGACCCTTTTCAAGGTGGCGAAGGGCACGTCCACGTACATAAGGTTCTGCCACTTGTTGCATCGCAATGGCAGTTTGCACACGCGTATCGACACCAACTTGTTGCAATGAATCTGCCATCACAAGAGCATTCATCACGGTCCCAAGCATTCCAGTGTAATCTGCCTGAACACGGTCCATTCCTGCTTCTGCAGCAGGTTCCCCACGCCAGAGATTTCCTCCACCAATAACAAGGGCAATTTCGATACCTAAGCTATGAACTTCTTGAATCTCTTTTGCGATTGTTTGAACTGTCTGGATATCAATCCCTACGCCACGTTCACCGGCAAGGGCTTCACCTGATAACTTGATTAAAATACGTTTATACTTGGGATTCGCCATTTTTACTCTCCTTTTTTTATCCTACCTATTTTATCACAATTTCTAAGATTTTTATAGTATCATGAGCAATTCTTTGAAAAAAATTAAACCGTTAAAAATTCCTCTAAGTCGGTAAGAGCACGCTCTGCAATTTTTTCATAACGAGCCTTCTTATCACGGATACGCTCGCCTTCCAATTCCTTGATAATTCCGAAATTGACATTCATCGGTTGGAAATGTTTGCTGTCAGCATGGGTGATGTAATGAGCTAGACTTCCGATCGCTGTGGTCTCTGGGAAGATAGCTTCACTTTCACCCTTGAAGAGACGAGCCGCGTTAATACCTGCAACCAAGCCTGAGGCTGCTGACTCAACATAGCCTTCCACACCCGTCATTTGACCAGCAAAGAAAAGGTTGGTTTGTTTCTTAGAACGATAGGTTTGCTCGAGAAGATTTGGTGAATCCATGTAAGAATTGCGGTGCATGACCCCATAACGGACAAACTCAGCATTTTCAAGACCTGGAATCATTTGGAAAACACGCTTTTGCTCCCCCCATTTGAGGTGGGTTTGGAAACCGACGATATTGTAGAGGCTACCAGCCGCATTGTCCTGACGAAGCTGGACAACTGCATACGGTGTTTTGAACTCCCCGTCACGAGGTCCTGTGTAGTCGTCTGGATACTCCAAACCGACTGGCTTCATCGGACCATAAAGCATGGTTTTAATGCCACGCTTAGCCATGACTTCGATAGGCATACAACCTTCAAAGTACTTTTCTTTTTCAAAGGAATTGAGCGGTGCTTCTTCCGCATTGACCAAGGCTTCATGGAAATCCATAAATTCTTGTTTGGTCATAGGGGCATTGAGGTAGGCTGCTTCTCCCTTGTCATAACGAGACTTGAGATAGACCTTGCTCATATCGATGGTGTTAACGTCAATAATCGGCGCCGCCGCGTCATAGAAATAGAATCCATCCCCATCATTAAGGGCATGAATCTTTTCAGCTAGGGCATCGCTGGTCAAAGGACCAGTCGCTACAACCGTAATAACATCAGTCGGTAATTCTGTAATTTCATCACGAACCACTTCAATCAAAGGATGATTGGCTACTTTTTCGGTCACCATTTGAGAGAAACCATCGCGGTCCACCGCAAGGGCACCGCCTGCAGGAACACGTGTAGCTTCAGCAGATTCCAATATGACAGAACCCAAGCGACGCATTTCTTCCTTGAGAAGACCTACAGCATTGGTCAAAGCATCTCCACGCAAGGAATTGGAACAAACCAACTCTGCAAAATTGTCTGTTTTGTGCTGAGGTGTTGACTTAACACCACGCATTTCATAGAGTTTAACTGGAATACCACGTTCTGCGATTTGGTAAGCTGCTTCAGACCCTGCCAAACCTGCTCCGATAACATTGATATAAGATTGAGACACGACACTAATACCTCTTTGGGTGGAACCTAAGTTCATATCAAAACAAGCTACTAGACTATTTGACACCCACAAATCTTTCTAATTTTTCTTTTACTAGTATAACAAAAAAAGGGAAGAAGGCAAACTTCCCTGTTTAGTCATTTTCTTGATTTTCTTCCCAGTCGTGGTAGGCAGCGTAGAGCTGGCTTTTATTCGACTGGTAGAGTTTCGCAACTTCCTTAATGGCTTGATTTTTCTTCAAACCTTGCTGGATACGAGATTGGATTTCTAAGAACAAGTCCTTCTCGTCCTTTTCTTCCACATCCTGACTGGCACCTTCAACGATGAGAAGGCATTCACCCTTGAGTGGATTTTCAGCGATGCTTTCTAATAACTCAGAAATGGTACCTCGTTGGTATTCTTCATAGATTTTGGTCAATTCTCTGACCAAGACCACCGAGCGATCGCCGTAGACTTCTAGCATATTTTCTAACGTATCCGCTACACGGTGGGGCGATTCATAGAAAACCTGAGTTTCTGGATAGTCTTTTTTTGAGTCGAAAAATTGCTTCTGCTGGCCTGATTTTCTCGGTAAGAATCCGTAAAAAATATGTGGTTGTGGCGCTAAACCACTGGCAATCAGGGCAGAAATCCCTGCAGAGGCACCCGGAACTGTGACAACTGCAATCTCTTCCTCAATAGCTGCCTTGACCAAATCATGCCCAGGGTCCGAGATACTAGGCAGACCCGCGTCAGAAACCTGAGCAATACTTTGCCCTGATTTCAAGAAACCAATCAAATCAGGAATTTTTTCCTTAGCATTGTGCTCATGAAAACTAATCTGCTTGGTCGAAATATCAAAATGCTTGAGCAAAAGTCCTGTATTGCGCGTGTCCTCAGCCGCAATCCAGTCCACCTCTTTCAAAGTCTGGATAGCACGAAAGGTCATGTCATCTAGATTGCCAATCGGCGTTGCTACTAGGTAAAGCTTGCCATAGGGGGATTGTCCCTTAAAACTTTTTTGAATCTGCATGCCTACTCCCTGTATAACAACTCGTCGCAGAACATACATTCCTCATCCTGCTCGCGGCGTTGTCCATAAAAATCATTACATACGTGAAACCCATCTTTATAGATTCGGCGGACGCTTTCACGAACATGCTTGGCCTTAACAGGTGTATCTGCTTCCACCTCGCCCAAGCGTTCGCGCAACTTAGAATTTTCCAAACGAAGAGCTGTATTTTCCTCTACCAGGCTCTTGAGATTTTTCTTGATGGCTTCCACATCGGCCAAGGTCACCAATAACTGTTGGGAAAAATCATCCAGCGCGTCAAATAATTCTTTTTTGTCCATAAACCAGCCCTTTCCTTTCTATATCGTTCATTTTTAATACTCAATGAAAATCAAAGAGCAAACTAGGAAACTAGCTGCAGGCTGTACTTGAGTACGGCAAGGCGACGTTGACGTGGTTTGAATTTGATTTTCAAAGAGTATGAGTTTATATTTCTTTCAAGACCAGGTATTCCATGGCGTTTTGAAAGTTAACATTGGCTTGCCACATTTTTCTAGCTTCTAGCAAATCTTGTAAAATCTGTCGAATCCTTGCTTGTAAGAGGTCCTGTCCACATAGCACTTCGAGGATTCGCAAAACCTGATCCTGTTTTTCCTTGTCATCTGCCAAGCTAGCTAATTTAGCAACCTGAAGATAACTTTCTTTTTTCTTGGCTAATAACCAAGTCAGCATGCGCTCACTTTCATCCACCAAGGTCCAAAAACTTGCTTGATTGACCAACTTTTCTGCTTCAGCTCGTGACTGACAAAACTGGGCTAAAAGAGTCGCCTTTTTCTTAACCAGTCCCATTTGTTCTAAGAGCAAGATGAGCTTTTCTTCTTGCTTTTTAAAGTGGAAAATCTGGGTCCGACTACGGATAGTCGGCAACACCTTTTCCTCATCACTAGTTAAGAAGAAAATGTAAACTTCACTCTGGGGTTCTTCGATGACCTTGAGCAGAGAATTAGCCGCGTTAGGATGCATTTTCTCCGCCTGCTCGATAATAAAAACCTGCTGCTGACTTTCAATCCCTGCTTGAGAAAACTGACCCACCAATTCCCGAATGCGTTCTGTCTTGATGACCTGATTAACAGGCTTAATCAAGGTGACATCTGGAAATTCTTCCTGCTCAATCAGCTTACAGTTTCGGCATTTCTCACATGGTAGAACGCCTACTTTATCCGTACAAAAGAGGCTCTTAGCCAAAAACTGCGCCATTTCCAAGCTTCCAAAGAAACCTGAAAAGAGATAGGCGTGATTGAGCTGATCTTGTTCTAGGATACGGACAAAGCGGTCAAACTGGTCTGGTTGCCAAGCCTTTAGTTGATCTTGTTTCATTTAGCCAAGCCCATTCTGTCAAATAAGACTGCCTTGGTAGTTTCCACAACTTGGTCCAAGGGAAGACTGGCATCAATCTTAACAATACGATTTCCTTCTTTGTCCAGAAGAGAAAGGTAGCCTTGGCGGACTTTTTTGTGCAAGTCTAAGCCTTCCAAATCCAAACGATTGACCTCGCGATCACTATTAGCAGCAATGCGAGCCAGCCCTTCTTCCACCTCAATGTCAAAATAAAGGGTCAAATCGGGTTTGAGGCCATCTGTCGCAAAGTGATTGAGCCAATCAATGGCATCAATATCCAAGCCACGACCAAATCCCTGATAAGCAACAGAACTATCGATGAAGCGGTCCATAATGACCAACTTGCCAGCTTCAAGGGCTGGAAGAACTTTTTCTACCAAATGCTGCCTACGACTGGCGATATAGAGAAGGAGTTCCGTTTTAGGATCCATCTGCGTATGACTTGGATCCAAAATCACTTGACGAATCTTCTCCCCAATCAAGACTCCACCTGGCTCACGGGTCGTCAACACCTCTATTCCTTTTTCCTCTAAAATTGGGAGAAGAGCCTCTAAAACGCTGGTCTTCCCTGCTCCCTCCGGTCCCTCAAGAGAAACTAAAAATCCTTTTGACATGTCTAACTCATTTCTTTTTTTCTACCTTCTATTCTATCAAAAAAATAGAGGTTTGTGACAATCTTTTTATCTTCTCATTCCATGCACCATAAAAGAGGCAGGCAAAGCCACCTCTTATTTACCTAGTTCTTGTGTTCGTTTATAGGCTTGACCAACTGCATCCATGACTATACCTCTAAAGGCATGTTCTTCCAGACTCGCTACACCAGCAATAGTCGAACCTCCTGGGCTGCAAACTTGGTCTTTCAAAACTCCAGGATGTTGCTGGCTTTCGAGAACCATTTGTCCAGCGCCGACTACTGTTTGGGCTGCCATTTTCAAAGCCCTTTCTCGGGGCAATCCTGTCTGCACACCCGCATCTGCTAAAGCCTCGATAAAAAGGTAGACAAAGGCTGGTCCACAACCTGCAAGACCTGTCGCAGCATCGATTAAGCCATCCCCAAGTTCAACCAAGAGGCCAGCCTTGGCTAATAACTGACAAAAGAGTTCCCTGTCCTCAGCACGACAGTTTGCTGACATGGAATAACTAATCACTCCTTGGCCGATAGCCACTGGTGTATTGGGCATGATGCGAATAATCCGGTGTTGACTTGGCAGAAGACTTGCCAGTTTTTCCAAAGTCAATCCAGCCGCCATAGAAATCAAAAGAAGACTCTCTCTTTTTTCAAGGATGGTCTGGTATTGAGAAAGCAAGTCTGAGAACTGAGCAGGCTTAACTCCTAGAAAAATCACATCTGCTTCTGCAAAAATTTCTTCATTGCTGGAAGCCTGACCGCCAAAGTTGGCGATGAAAGCATCTACTTTTGCTTGACTACGATTGGCAAGGAGAATCTGTTGACCCGTCTTGGCCTGCCAGACAGTCTTGGCCAAGCTAGCTCCCATATTCCCCAAGCCGATAAATCCAATCTTCATCTCTTACTCCCTTATCTGTCCGCCACCAGTAACTACATACTTGTAGCTGGTTAATTCCTTCAAGCCCATTGGACCACGCGCGTGCAGTTTCTGAGTAGAAATCCCCATCTCACATCCAAGACCAAATTGCCCACCATCAGTAAAACGAGTCGAGGCATTGACATAAACCGCGGCAGAGTCCACTTGATCTGTAAAGTAAGCTGCAGCTTCAGCATTTTCCGTCACAATGGCATCCGAATGATGGGTACTGTGAGCTTCAATATGGGAAACTGCTTCTTCTAAACTGCTCACAACCTTAACTGCTAGGATATAGTCTAAAAACTCTGTATCAAAGTCTTGGGCCTCGGCTAATCGACCTGAAACAAACTGACTTGCTGTGCTATCCAAACGGAATTGAATTGGTTCCAGTCCAGCTTCCTTACGCTCTGCAACCAGAACTTGTTCCAAGCGAGGAAGGAAATCCGCTGCCTTGTCTTCATGAACCAGCAAAACCTCCATGGCATTGCAGACAGAAGGACGACTAGTTTTAGCATTGTTGATGATCGATAGAGCCTTGTCTTCGTCTGCATCCTTATCTACATAGACATGGACAATGCCTGTTCCTGTCTCGATAACAGGTACGATAGCATTTTCAACCACGGCATTAATCAAGCCAGCCCCTCCACGAGGAATGAGAAGGTCTAGATAGCCTTTGGCCTTCATCATGGCATAGCTACTTTCACGGCTGGTGTCTTCCACTAGTTGAATCACCTCTGGATGAATGGTAGTCGTCTCCAAACCTTTCTTCAAGGCTGTGACAATAGCATGGGCAGTTTGATAGGCATCCTTCCCACTACGAAGAACGACCGCATTCCCACTCTTGAGAGCCAAAGCAGCTGCATCAGACGTCACATTTGGTCGACTTTCATAGATAATCCCAATAACCCCCATGGCCACACGTTTCTTGGTAATAACCAAGCCATTTTCAAGCTGACTTGTTTCTAGGACTTCACCAATAGGATCTGGTAAAGCAACCACTTCACGAATCCCTCTTGCCATCGCTTCTATACGTCCCGCATCCAAATAAAGACGGTCTAGCATAACATCTGAGATTTTACCTTTGGCCGCTGCCATATCAAGGGCATTGGCCGCTAAAATCTCCTCAGTAGCTGCCAATAAATAATCAGCCATGGCTAGCAAGGCTTGGTTTTTTACTGCTTCACTGGCAGTATTGATTGATTTTTTAACAGCCTGTACCTGTTCAAATTGTTCTTGTGTACTTACCATCGTTCACCTCTAAAATTCTGTAAAGAGTAGCTGGATTTCAGGAGTGATGGAAATCCAGTCATCACGGTGAATCAAGACTCCCTTAGCTTTTTGAGAACGGAGCATATCTTCTAGGGCTGAGACACCAAATTGGACACGTCCCTTTCCAAGAGATTGACCTGTTTCTTTATCTGCTACTGTGACAATATCGTGGTAAGAGAAGTTTCCTTCCACTTCTACAACACCCGATAAAAGGAGACTTTTCCCGTTTTTTGAAAGTGCCTCTGCAGCTCCACCATCTACCCAAATCGTTCCCTGACTTTGAGCATAGAAGGCCAGCCATTGTTTCTGGGTACGAAGTCCCTTCTCTTGCGCAACAAAGAAGGAACCATCCTTGGTCTCCTCCGCTGCCTCGATCAAGGCATCTGATTTCATGGAGGAGCAAATATAGACTGGCACACCTGACTCCGTCGCAATCGTAGCCGCCTTGATTTTGGTCAGCATACCCCCAGTACCGTTTGACGAACCTGCTCCATCAGCCATATCAATAATCTCATGATTGATGGTCTCAATTCTCTCCAAACGCTTAGCTGTTGGATCCGAATTAGGATTGCCAGTATAGAGACCGTCCACATCCGTCAAGAGGACCAAGAGATCCGCCTGAACCATCGCCGCTACCTGGGCACTCAGAGTGTCATTATCCCCAACCTTGAGTTCGTCAATGACGACACTGTCATTCTCGTTGATGATGGGAATTGCACCACGATGAAGCAATACAGACAAGGCCTGATGGGCATTCTTATAGCGACGTTTATCTACAAAATCATCCTGGGTCAGCAAAATTTGCGCAGAAACGATTTGGCGCATGAGGAGGTTGGTTGTGTATTCCTCCAACAAAAGTCCCTGACCAACTGCAGCCGAAGCTTGTTTATCTGCAATCTTGGTCGGACGCTTTTTAAAACCCAAAGCTCCAAATCCAGCGGCAACTGCCCCAGATGACACCAACATCAACTCATGTCCAGCCTCATGCAGCATAGCCAATTGCTGGGTAATTGCCTTTACTTTACTTCTTGATAAACTCCCGTCTTCATTTGTCAAGGAGGAGGTCCCCACCTTAAAGACGATTCGTTTGTACTTCATATTCTCACTCCGATTCTTCATATTTATCCATTATAACATGAATACTTTAAAATAGAAAAGACTTGAAATGAAAAAGGTTGAGACAAGGCATCTCAACTCTTTTATCTATTCTCAGTTTTACGCAATCTTTCCAGCGTTTCTTTAAAAATCTCTGGAATATCTGCTGTGAACTCCAAGGTTTCACCTGTTCTCGGATGGGTAAAACCTAGAGTTTTAGCATGGAGAAATTGCCCATGTCCCTTAAGTGTCTTACGAGGACCATAGACTTCATCACCAGCGACTGGATGGCCAATATAAGCCATATGAACACGGATTTGGTGGGTACGTCCTGTTTCCAGTTGCAACTCCACTAAGCTATAATCTCCAAAGCGTTCCAAAACGTGGAAACGCGTCACTGCCGGCTTTCCTTTAGCAGTCACAGCCTGTTTCTTACGGTCTTTTTCACTACGGCCAATTGGCGCTTCAATCACACCACGATCATTGGGAAGATTGCCATGAACAATCGCCCAGTATTTGCGGAGAGACTTCTTGTCCTTGAGTTCTTGGGCAAGTGCCAAGTGGGCCTCATCATTTTTAGCAATCATGAGCAGACCAGACGTGTCCTTGTCAATGCGGTGGACGATGCCTGGGCGAAGAATCCCATTGATACCTGACAAGTCCTTGATATGGTACATGAGGGCATTGACCAAGGTTCCACTGGTATGGCCAGCGCTGGGATGAACCACCATCCCTTGAGGTTTGTTAACAACGGCTACATCCTCATCTTGGTAGATAATATCTAGTGGAAGATTTTCAGCCACATACTCTAAAACCTCTGGTTCTGGCACATGGTAAGTGATCACATCCCCCTCTTGGACCGTATATTTTGCTTTCTTGATTTGGCCATTGACCAAAACTTGTCCTGCTTTGATTTGTTCATTCGCGAGACTGCGTGACAATTCTGTCAGATCCGACAGAGCCTTGTCTAGACGTTGCCCACCAGTTTCAATTTTTATTTCCATTTACTTCCTCTTTAAGCATTGCAATCAATAAAACAATGACACCAACTGTCAAATAACTATCAGCCACATTGAAAATCGCAAAGTTGATAAAGTCTAGGTGAAACATATCCACCACAAAACCTTGACTCATTCTGTCGATAAAGTTGCCCAGTCCTCCCGCGATTATCAGGGTCAGTCCAAAAACTAAACAGAGAGAATCTTCCATGTGTTTATGTAGATACCAAATGGCACCTACCATGACGACCAGTGTAATGACAGCAAATAACCACTGCTGGTCTTGCAGCATGGAGAAGGCTGCCCCTCTATTTTGCAGGTAGGTCAAGCTAACGAGATTGGGTATCCAAGACCGGAACTCTCCCAAAGGTATCTGTTGGACAACATAGGCTTTAACCCACTGATCCAGTGCAATCAAGAGCAGTACAATCACTGCCACTATTCCTCTTTTTTTCATGATTTCCTCTTCTGATCAAAATATTCTTGCATAACCTCAACGAATAGTGTCCCAGCTTGACTAAGCTCCACTTCTTCTCGTTTGACATAAACCATGCGATTATCTAAATTATCCTTGAGACGAATAACTGTAATGCCATTAACACTATCACTATCCAAAAATCCAGACCCAGTCGCATAGGCATCCGTTCGCTCTAAAATACCGTTTAAAGTAGCACGGTCCGTCACATTGAACATCTGGGAGCTCGCACTGGTATCGACAAAGTTCTCTGAATAGTAAAGGTACTCGTCCTTTTCCTGAGTAAAGCGAACTGTTGGTAAATCAGCTAAATCCTCCATGACCAGTTCTTCTTTTTTCGCCAAGGAATGTCCTTCACGCAGATAGATGTGAGTATGAAAACGAATCAACTCAATGACTTCGAGACCTAACTTTTCAATCCGTTGCATAATACCTTTTTTATTTTGATTGTTGAGGTAGATAATCCCAATCTCACTGTGCCCCTGAGCTACTTCATCTAGGATTTGAACTGTAGTGGACTCAAAAATACGGAAGTTTTTGTAGTCAGGATAGCGCTCTGAAAAAGCCGTAATCGTCGGTGGCAAGAAGTCATAGTGCTGGCTAGCAATAGAGAATTCATCCTTTTCTTCTTCAGGATTGGCATACTGATTTTGAAAAACATCAAATCCCTTGACCAATTCCTGCGCTTTCTCATAAAATTCCATACCTCGACGGGTCAAGAAAGTCCCCGAACTCGTCCGACGGAAAATCTTAAAGCCTAACTCTTTTTCCAAATCGCGCACAGAAATAGATAGACTTGGCTGACTAACATACATCTTTTCAGCAGCTTCACGGAAAGTACCACTATTGGCAATAGCCACAACATAGCGTAATTGTTGAATGTTCATCTTTTACCCCCAACTTCTCTATCTGTTCATTATACCATATTTCAGAATTTTTCCAAAAAAGAAAAAAGTGTCCATCGCAAGTTTAAATCTAACTATTCTCTATTAAATTCAAAATGGGTATCAAAACAAAAAAAGGCTCTCCGAAAACTCGGAAAGCCTTATTTAATGCTACTTCTAGCTTCCTCGCCTTTTCATTTTAAGGCTCGGGATAAAAAGGTTCACTGGACCTTTTTATTTTGCGATTGGGTAAACAGAAACTTGTTTTTTATCGCGTCCTTTACGTTCAAAGCGTACTACGCCTTCAACTTTAGCGAACAAAGTATCGTCTCCACCACGTCCAACGTTTACACCTGGATAGATGTGCGTACCACGTTGACGGTAAAGGATTGATCCACCTGTTACAGTTTGTCCGTCAGCTGCTTTAGCTCCAAGACGTTTTGCTTGTGAATCGCGTCCGTTTGATGTAGAACCTCCACCTTTTTTGTGGGCGAAAAGTTGCAAGTTGTTAAGAGTCATTTTTAACATAATGTTTTCCTCCGTGTTAGTTTTCTGTGATAACTCTGGTTTGGACGAACTCAGAAGAGTTCTCCGATAAGTTTGCCATACCTAAGAAAAATGATTCGAAGAATAACTGGGTCATTTCTCTCTGGTGCGAAGGAAGATCCGCTGGTATTTCAACCTTTAGATAGCCACCTTCATCTTCGTTTAATTCTAAGATTGGTTCATAGCCTGCAAATTTCTCAATGGAATTGATAAAGTTAATGGCAAGCGTAGAAACCGATGCACACACGACATCTAAGCCGTATTCGCCACTTTCGGCGTGTCCAGTAATTTCCGCACTCCTCAGCTCGCCATCTTCGGCTCTCTCAAAGACTGCTTGTATCATGTGTTCTCCTTAAAAATTAAGCGTTGATCGCGTTGATGACAACTTTTGTATATGGTTGACGGTGACCTTGTTTGCGGTGGCTACCTTTTTTAGGTTTGTACTTGTAAGTAACAACTTTCTTTTGTTTTCCTTGTTTTTCAACAGTTCCAACTACAGTAGCTCCAGCAACAAGTGGAGTTCCGACAACAGTGTTTTCACCACCAACAAGAACAACTTCGTTAAAAGTAACTTCTTGACCAGCTTCAACGTTCAATTTTTCAACGTAAACTGCTTGACCAACTTCAACTTTAACTTGTTTTCCGCCAGTTTTGATAATTGCGTATGTGCTCATTATGCACCTCCTATGATTTTTAGGGTTTCCCCGTATTTTGTGAAGACTCGCCTAGCATCGTGGGACGAACCACTTAAAAGAAGAGCTCTAAGTATAACAAAGTTTAAATTTTGTATACGATGAGCAACGATGTTCGTGCGGTTGCACAGGACTGTGCATAGTCAACTCTTCAATTATAGCATATCTTCTTTTTTCTTACAAGTAAAATCAATTAAAATTAAGTTTTTTCTCTCCTTTTTTTCTCCAAGAAGCAAAAAGCATACTGAAGTAAAAGATACTCATCATAAGAGGAACACCTAGAATTGTCCTCTCCTGATAGTAAATCGTCAAATAAGCTGAAAAAACAACTCCGAAGACAAAACTGCTAAGCAAGCTAACAAAAATCAAGCCCTCTCGTAGGAAAGGCGTATGCTTGGTCCGAAAATAATCTCCAAAAGCCAACATGGTTCGTTTGATATTCCCGGTCATAAAAGCATTATTATAGGCAATCCCTGATACTTCTCCAAAAGCAGTTGTCACCAGTCCCATACAGAAGGCCAATGGCGGTACTAGATAGATATTCTCAACCGTTTGCGGCACAAACCCTATAATTAGGGACAGGACTGCAAGTGGAATTACGGACAAAATTGGCTTTTTAACAATTCTCAATTTTTCCTTATAAACAGTTAATAAAAGGACCCCCATCATAAAGGCTAGCAAGGTCATTACTTTGGCACTGGCATCTGACACATTGTGTTGAATGAGTCCTACTGATAGAAAAACCACATTCCCAGTTTGGCCTGCTACTAGGGTATTCCCTCGCACGATAAAGGTATAGGCATCTACATATCCTGCACAAAAAGTCAAAAAAAGCGCTAGCCTCTTAGACTGACGTGATATTTTTCTTATTGGCAATAATCTCATTTTCTCCCCCTTTTCATTTCATCTACTTATCTAAATATTGTACCACTTTCTCCAAGAAATGCGTAGTCCATTTGAAAATTTTTACCCTCTGTTGGATAGTCCTTCTTTTCTATGTTATAATGAAGGAAGAATTTAAAGTCGGAAAAGGAGTATCTATGCTTAAATTAGGTGTCATCGGAACAGGAGCTATCAGCCATCATTTCATAGAAGCAGCCCATGCTAGCGGAGAATACCAGCTGGTCGCAATCTATTCTAGAAAACTAGAAACTGCCGCAGTCTTTGCTTCCCGCTATCAAAATGTCCAACTCTTTGATCAATTAGAAGACTTCTTTAAGTCTTCCTTTGATGTAGTCTATATCGCCAGTCCAAACTCCTTTCATTTTGTACAAGCCAAGGCTGCCTTGTCTTTTGGTAAGCACGTCATTCTTGAAAAGCCAGCTGTCACTCAGCCACAAGAATGGCTGGATTTGAGGCAAACAGCTGAGAAAAATCACTGTTTTATCTTTGAAGCAGCTCGTAATTACCACGAAGAAGCTTTTACCACTATCAAAAACTTTTTAGCAGACAAGCAAGTGCTGGGAGCAGATTTCAACTATGCCAAGTATTCTTCCAAAATGCCTGACTTGTTGGCTGGACAGACACCCAATGTCTTTTCAGACCGTTTTGCTGGTGGAGCTCTTATGGACTTGGGGATTTATCCTCTCTACGCTGCCGTTCGCCTTTTTGGAAAGGCTCAAGACGCGACCTATCAGGCTCAACAGCTTGACAATAGCATTGACCTAAATGGAGACGGTACCCTCTTCTACCCTGACTTTCAAGTTCATATCAAGGCAGGAAAAAACATTACTTCCAATCTTCCTTGCGAAATCTACACAACAGATGGAACCTTGACTCTCAACACGATTGAGCATGTCCGCTCAGCTATTTTTACCGACCACCAAGGAAATCAAGTCCAGCTCCCTATCCAACAAGCTCCTCATACGATGGCTGAGGAAGCAGTTGCATTTGCACACATGATCCAGCAACCAGACCAGACACTTTACCAGAACTGGCTGGATGATGCAGGTTCTGTTCATGACCTATTGTATACCATGCGCCAGACTGCTGGCATTAGATTTGAGGGAGAAAAATGAAAACCAAACTACCTACTGAATGGCAAGAACTAAGTAACCGACTTGGTTTCCAAGAATTCACACCCATTCAAACTCAACTATTTGAGCCCATTCTTGCTGGAGA
Source organism: Streptococcus oralis (assembly GCA_019458035.2). Classification (GTDB taxonomy): domain Bacteria; phylum Bacillota; class Bacilli; order Lactobacillales; family Streptococcaceae; genus Streptococcus; species Streptococcus oralis_BP. The sequence continues at coordinate 469,366 of CP185271.1, read as the reverse complement.
AAACCTTCTAGGAGTGAGCCCAACAGGAACTGGTAAGACCCTAGCTTACCTCCTACCGAGTCTTCTCAGACTACAAAAGAAAAAAGCCCAGCAACTCTTGATTCTAGCACCAAATACAGAACTTGCTGGACAGATTTTTGATGTATGTAAAACGTGGTCAGAGGCTATCGGCTTGACTGCTCAGCTCTTCTTATCAGGTTCGAGTCAGAAACGCCAGATTGAACGCCTAAAAAAAGGGCCAGAAATTCTGATTGGAACTCCTGGCCGTATCTTTGAGTTGATTAAATTGAAAAAAATCAAGATGATGAATGTAGAAACCATCATTCTGGATGAATTTGACCAATTGCTCGATGATTCTCAGATTCACTTTGTAGAGAAAATCACTCACTACGCACCTCATGACCACCAACTCATCTACATGAGTGCGACGACCAAGTTTGACCAAGAAAAGATTGCTCCAAACACGCGCACCATCGACCTTTCTGACCAAAAGTTAGACAACATTCAACACTTCTACATGCAGGTAGACAAACGTCATCGAGTGGATATGCTACGAAAGCTAGCTCATGTAGAGGATTTCCGTGGTCTGGTCTTCTTTAACAGCCTCTCAGACCTTGGAAACGCAGAGGAAAAACTACAGTATCGGGATATCTTAGCTGTTTCTCTCGCTAGCGATGTCAATGTCAAGTTTAGAAAAGTTATCTTGGAAAAGTTTAAGGACAAGCAGCTAACCTTGCTCCTTGCAACTGACCTTCTGGCTCGTGGAATTGATATCGATAGTCTAGAATGTGTCGTAAACTTTGATATTCCTAGAGATATCGAAACTTACACTCACCGAGCTGGCCGTACAGGTCGCATGGGCAAAGAGGGCTATGTTATCACTCTCGTAACCCATCCTGAAGAACTTAAAAAACTCAAGAAATTCGCAAGTGTACGTGAAATTGTCCTAAAAAACCAAGAACTCTATATCAAATAAGGTTGGCCCTCGCCAACCTTTTTCTTATCCCCAAGTAATTTCCAGTTGATAGCTAGCAAAGGGATGTCCCTCTTGGTTTTGTAGTTGATAGGCTAGTTCAATCTTTTGACCATCTAGTTTGTAGTGACTCGTTTGAATGATAAACTCCTGCATCCCCATAGGTGTGGGAATATAGGCTAAACTATCAGTATCCTTTAGAAATCTCATAATGGTCTTGGGACTCGAGAAACGGGTCATCACCAGTTCTTCTTGATGAAACTTGAGTACCACTTTTTCTTTTTCCTCATTATAAAAGAGTAAATAGCCATAATCTCCTTTTTCATGTACTTCCACGTCATAGAGTTGATCAATGACTTCCAACTGTTCATCAAACTGAATCGTATTTCGCATCCGAATTTTCACATCAAGTCCTCTTTCTTGTCTCTTGTCCTACTATTTTACCAAAAAGAGCAGGATTTTGCTATAATGGTCATATGAACGAAAAAGTATTCCGTGACCCAGTTCACAACTATATCCATGTTAATAATCAGGTCATCTATGACTTGATCAATACAAAAGAATTTCAGCGTTTGCGCCGTATCAAGCAACTGGGAACTTCCAGTTATACCTTCCACGGTGGGGAGCACAGCCGCTTTTCCCACTGCCTCGGGGTCTATGAGATTGCACGTCGTATCACGGAGATTTTTGAAGAAAAATATCCTGAAGAATGGGATCCTACTGAGTCTCTTTTGACCATGACCGCTGCTCTCCTACATGACCTAGGACACGGTGCCTATTCACATACCTTTGAACATCTCTTTGATACAGACCACGAAGCCATCACTCAGGAAATTATCCAAAGTCCTGAGACAGAGATTCACCAAGTCTTGCTACAAGTGGCGCCAGATTTCCCAGAAAAGGTAGCCAGTGTCATCGACCATACCTATCCTAACAAGCAGGTCGTTCAGCTCATTTCTAGTCAAATTGATGCAGACCGCATGGACTATCTCTTGCGCGACTCTTATTTTACAGGAGCATCTTATGGGGAATTTGACCTGACTCGAATCCTCCGAGTCATTCGTCCTATCGAAAATGGTATCGCCTTTCAGCGCAATGGCATGCATGCCATCGAAGACTACGTACTCAGTCGTTACCAGATGTATATGCAGGTTTATTTCCACTCAGCAACACGTGCTATGGAAGTTCTCCTTCAAAATCTCCTCAAACGTGCCAAGGAACTCTACCCTAAGGACAAGGACTTCTTTGCACGCACCTCTCCACATCTCCTCCCTTTTTTCGAGAAGAAAGTCACTCTCGCTGACTATCTGGCTCTTGATGATGGCGTGATGAATACCTACTTCCAGCTCTGGATGACCAGTCCTGACAAGATTCTCGCTGACTTGTCGCAACGCTTTGTCAACCGCAAGGTCTTTAAATCCATCACCTTTTCCCAAGAAGACCAAGACCAACTCGCAAGCATGAGACAACTGGTTGAAGAAATCGGTTTTGATCCAGACTACTACACTGCTATTCATAAGAACTTTGACCTCCCTTATGATATCTATCGTCCCGAATCTGAAAATCCACGGACTCAGATTGAGATTATACAAAAAAATGGGGAGCTGGCAGAACTCTCTAGCCTGTCTCCTATCGTCCAATCCCTTGCTGGTAGCCGCCACGGAGATAATCGTTTCTATTTCCCAAAAGAAATGTTAGATCAAAACAGCATCTTCGCAAGTATCACCCAGCAATTTTTACACTTGATTGAGAACGATCATTTTACCCCAAATAAGAACGAATAGAGGAACTATATGAGTATTAAACTAATCGCCGTCGATATTGATGGTACCTTAGTCAACAGTAAGAAGGAAATCACTCCTGAAGTCTTTTCTGCCATCCAAGATGCCAAACAAGCTGGCGTCAAAGTCGTCATTGCAACTGGCCGCCCTATCGCAGGTGTTGCCAAACTTCTGGACGACTTGCAGTTGAGAGACGAGGGTGACTATGTAGTAACCTTCAACGGTGGCCTTGTCCAAGAAACTGCTACTGGACATGAGATTATCAGCGAATCCTTGACTTATGAGGATTATCTGGATATGGAATTTCTCAGTCGCAAGCTCGGTGTCCACATGCACGCTATTACCAAGGATGGTATCTACACTGCCAATCGCAATATCGGAAAATACACGGTGCACGAATCAACCCTCGTCAGCATGCCTATCTTCTATCGTACACCTGAAGAAATGGCGGGCAAAGAAATCGTCAAATGTATGTTCATCGATGAACCAGCAATTCTCGATACTGCGATTAAAAAAATCCCAGCAGAATTTTACGAATGCTACTCTATCAACAAATCTGCTCCTTTCTACCTCGAACTCCTTAAAAAGAATGTGGACAAGGGTTCAGCCATCACTCACTTAGCTGAAAAACTAGGATTGACCAAAGATGAAACTATGGCTATCGGGGATGAAGAAAATGACCGTGCCATGCTCGAAGTCGTTGGAAACCCCGTTGTTATGGAAAATGGAAATCCAGAACTCAAAAAAATTGCCAAATACATCACCAAAACAAACGATGAATCCGGCGTTGCCCATGCTATCCGAACGTGGGTATTGTAGAAAGGTAAGAATAGATAAAACCCGCTCAGCAGAGCGGGTTTTGATATCTAATTACTGCCCCCCATCGATAACGAAGTAACCACTCTTAGCGTCATCAGAATAAACATCATCAACTACCTTAGTAGACCATGTCTTCACTTCGTTTCCACTCTTAGCCTCTACTACAATATCTCCACGACATCCATAGGGAATATAAAAGTGCAAGAAACGTCCCTTATCTTCAGTTTTAGATACAGTTCTTTCCTCAGCTAAGAAGTTAGTATTTTGCTTTTCTCCATTTAAACTAACTGTCCATTCGATTTCGCTAGTACTAGGCAGATCTAATACTTTAATATTTACTTCGTATCCATTATTAATCTTACTGACTTTCCCATTCTCGTATCGAATACCGCCCTTGATAACCCATTCTTCTTTAAGCTCAAATGCCTTTCCTGAATGAGGGAAAGCTAGTAAAGCTAAACCTGCTAGAGACAAACTAAATAGTGTAATTTTTTTGATACTTTCATTTTATTTCCTCCTTATTTCTTGAATAAAACAAATTGACTGTTATCTGGATAAACTTCAATATGCTGTTTAGAATTTTGTTTCAAAACTTGTTCACGAGAGTATGTATACAATTCATTTAACGTGATTCTGTGATTATAATTTTGATCTGCTGCTAAATATGCTTGTGAATTCTGTAGAGGATTCCATCCTGAACCTAAAGACCAATATTTAGTCGCTAAACTTAATGATCCACCACTAGAATATTCCGAACCTCTTGATGAGCATAATACTAAAAATTTAGAGCTTATTAAACTTATCAAGCGTAATGCCTTTGGTTTTCGGAACTTTGAAAACTTTAAGAAACGAATTTTCATCGCTCTGAATATAAAAATGGAGAGAAGGACGATCGTCCTCTCCAGATGTTAGCTTTTTTCAACCCACTGCAGTTGACAAACATACTAAGATTAGTAGTGAAGAAATTTCCGACGGGAGAGAGTATTCACTACTTTTTCTTTATGTTAAAGTAGTGGCGTCTTGTAAAGTCGTAGGGCTCTATGGCGCTAGACGTCGCTTGACAAACTGGCAAAACACCTTGTTTTAGGTGGAGTTTGATCAAAGTATGTGGGACGCTAAACGTCGCGTATTGAAAATAAAATCACTAAAACATGGAATTATTCAAGACAAAAGAGGTAATGTCATGCGTGCAGTATTTGGAATTGATGTCAGCAAAACAAGTTCTGAGGTGGCAATTTTAGTCAACGGTGAGAAGGTTCATGGCTACACCATACTCAATGATGCCTTTGGTTTCAATCGCCTATTGGGCGACTTGAAAACAGTTCATAACCCTGAGATTATATTTGAGGCCACAGGCGTCTATTCTCGACGTCTTCAGGCCTTTCTTGAGGAATGCGGTTACGCTTATACACGGCTAAATCCACTGGAAGCTAAGAAGCAATTAGACAGTCTGCGAGTTCGTAAAACAGATAAAATTGACGCTGAAAAGTTGGCTAAATCTCAGCTTGTGCACAATCGTAAACCAACTTACGTTCAGGAAGAAGTTTATCAACACCTGCGTGATTTAAGCCGTTTCTATCAAAATATGACTGAAGATCTTGTTCGAGCTAAAAACCGTCTGCACAAGGTTCTACAAGTCACCTTTCCTGAATTGGAAAATCTCTTATCTACACCAACTGGATAGCAATATTGGAACTTAGTGATGGCTTTTCCATGTAAAGAGTTTGTATTAAGCCTATCTCAAAGTGACTTGTATGAGATTATCCGTCAATCTACCTCCAAACGCATCTCTGAAAAGCGTATTGCTTACCTGACTGATAAACTTATAAAACTCGCTAAACAATCTTTTTGTGCGGTCAAGAAAATCACCCAAATGCTTGAAGAGGTTCGTTACTATGCTCAAGAATTGCTTCGTCTTTCTGAACGCAGACAAGTTGTCTTAAACGACATGGTAGCTCTAGCTCAGCCTTTACCAGAGTATGACATCTTACGGTCAATTCCTGGCATCGCAGAAACCACAGCGACATCTATCATTGGCGAATTAGGAGATATTCGGCGCTTTCAGTCTACTAATCAAATCAACGCTTTTATTGGCATTGACCTAAGACACTATGAATCTGGGAACTTTCTCGCTAAGGAACACATCACTAAACGAGGTAATCCCTATGCCAGAAAAATCTTGTTCAAGTGCATTCACAACATCGCTTCAGCTAGTCATACCAATCCCTGTCATATCGCTGACTTTTATGAGAATCGAAAAAGACAATCGACAATAGCTTCAACTAAGCCACATACGATTGCCTCTATACATCGTCTCATCAGAACAATGTATTACCTCATTACGCATAACAAACTTTACGATTATTCTTTGACCCAAAATCGATAAGGCTGTCTATGCCGTATTATTGTAACACCTTGTTTTAAAAAATACCAGATGAGGTGTTTTTTAGCATGCCCTTTTATAGATCAAAAAGTGTTAAAAATAAGACAGTAACCTCAGAATAGCTACTGTCTTATCTCTTTTTTTAATTAAAGCCTTGATAGACTTGACAAATGGTAGAAAATAAGCGATATCTGATTTCTTCCAAAGCCATAATAACAAAGGGACAAGCAAGTAAATAGAGCCAATCATCAAGTCCAATTGGGGCTGTGTTAAATAGCGTGTGGAAGAGCGGTAGATAAGATAGGATAATAAAGAGAACAATTTCTAGAACAATTCCTAAGCTAATAATCCTATTAGCAAAAAGTTTAACTTGGAATATAGAGCCCCTACCCTTACGACTATTCATGGCCATACCAATCTGAGTAAAGATAATCGCTCCCAAAGTCATGGTGGTTGCCTCTCGATAGAGGGGACCTGAGCTAGCCAGATGGTTCAAATTTCCTTGATTTACCCAATAATTAAGGAAGAAAGCACCCATAGCCAAGGTTGCTTCAATCAATCCATACCAGACAAAAGCTTTAAGCAATAGTTGGCGATTAAGTAAGCGGTCCGATAAACGTCTTGGTGGCTTGTCCATCACTCCTTCTTCAGGTGGTTCAACCCCCAATCCCAAAGCAGGTACCATATCTGTTCCTAAGTCAATAGCTAGGATTTGCATAACGGTTAAAGGAAGAGGAATGCGCCCCAAAGAGAACAAGAAGAAGGCAGATGGTACAGCTTCCGGTGTATTGGAATTAAAAATATAGGTCAGGAATTTTTGAATATTTCGATAAACGGCACGTCCCTCTTCAACAGCATGGACAATAGAAGCAAAGTGATCATCCGTTAAAATCATATCGGCAGATTCCTTGGCGACGTCAGTTCCGGATATTCCCATAGCTACCCCGATATCAGCCTTTTTCAGAGCAGGGGCATCATTTACTCCATCACCAGTAACAGCAACAACTTCACCAAGTTCCTGAAGTGCATTGACTACACGATATTTTTGTTCAGGGGCTACTCGGGCAAAAACAATCTCACCTTTAAGCGCTTCTTTAAGCTGATCGTCATCCATGTCAGCCAGTTCAAGTCCTGAAACAACACGCGCATCATCACCCTGCACAATTCCGATTTTCTTGGCAATACTAAGAGCCGTCAAGCCATAGTCACCTGTAACCATGATAATACGAATATTAGCTCGGTGACATTTTGCAATAGCTTCACGTACACCCTGACGTGGGGGATCACTCATGGCAACAAGACCCAGAAAAACCATATTTTCTTCCAAAGTCTGCATATCCCACTTGTCTTCTCCAATATGATCACTTTCTAAGGGTCTATAAGCCACAGCTAAAACACGCAAGCCGTCACGAGCAAATTTATCGTTAGCAGCAAGAATAGCCTGACGTTCTGCAGCAGTCATAGATTTGATTGCCCCTTGACCATCATAATAGTCTGAGCAAAGTTCCATCACTTCTTTAGGCGCACCCTTAGTGATGGAAATATGGTGACTGCCATCTAGACCTTTTTCGAGAGTATGTACCGTTGTCATTCGTTTACGATCAGAATCAAAGGGAATTTCTTTGATACGAGGAGCCCAAGCGTGATTTTCATTTAAATTAATCCCTGCTTTTTCGGCTAAAACATTAAGACAAGCCTCAGTCGGATCACCTAAAATCGTATAATTGGGATTATCAGCACTAGGTTCCACAACCTGTGCATTACTAGCCAAATGAGAAAAGCGAACCAAACGATTCACGAGGTCATTCTCCTTCAGAGAAACAGGGCGGCCATCCTTCTCAATATGCCCTTCTGGTGCATAACCTAGTCCAGTTACCTCATAATTACCTGACAAGGTCCATAAATGATTAACTGTCATGGCGTTTTGAGTTAGGGTCCCTGTTTTATCTGAGCAAATAACAGAGGTCGCTCCAAGAGTCTCAACCGAAGACAACTTCTTAACCAAAGCATGATCCTTAGCCATGCGCTGAACGGCCATGGCTAGAGATAGGGTAACCGTGGGAAGAAGCCCCTCAGGAATAAAGGCAACAATCATACCCAGGGCAAAGATAAAGGATTGAGACAAAGGTTGGTGAACAAATAGGGTTGCTGCAACCATAAAGAAGAGACCAATAGAGACTGCAATTACTGAAATTTGCTTGGTCAAATGATCTAATTCTTTCTGAAGAGGGCTTTTTTCCTGAGTAAGGTTTTGTGTCAAATCTGCAATTTGTCCAAACTCTGTTTCCATTCCGATAGCAGATACTATAAAACACCCAGACCCAGAAGAAACTGTAGTTCCAGCAAACACCATATTGTCATATTCTAACTCGGTTTTTTCAGGATCTAAATCCGCTTGGTCTGACTTGTAAATAGGGTTAGACTCACCAGTAAGAGCAGACTGATTAACCCGCAAATCTGTCACGGCAATCAAGCGTCCATCTGCAGAAATACGGTCCCCTTCTTCAATGAAAACCAAGTCCCCTGGCACCAAGTCCTGAGCAAGAATCTTATCTTCCTTCCCATCCCGAAGAACCCGTGTGTAAGATGGAAGAAGCTTATTAAGGGCTGCCGTAGCCTGACTTGCTCTATATTCTTGAATAAAACTAAAGAGACCATTAATAATGTTGACCAACCAGATAGCAATCCCCAACTCTAGACTATGAGAAAGCATAGCGATAAAGCCACCAACCCACAATAAGAGGGCCATGAGACTGGTAAAATGTCTGACAAAAGTCAACCAAATAGGTTCTTGTTTACTCTCCTTTAATTGGTTAGGCCCGTAAGTCGCCTGCCTTTTCTGGACTTCTTGTGAGTTTAAGCCTTGGGGACTTGTTTGCAACACCTGATAAACCTGATCAGGGGCACAGGTCCCTAATTTAGCACCTTTCTGACTAGAATTACTCATAATCCTTTCCTCGATTCTAAATCATTAAAACGATTTTATATTTTCGCCCCTATTATACTCCTTTTTCAGAAAAGGTAAAAGAAAAGGGCTCTATAATTTCTGTAGTGGGTAAAACCACCATAGGGATTATGGAGCCTATTTTGCTGTAGAAAACATACTAAGATTAGTAGTGAAGAAATTTCCGACGGGAGAGAGTATTCACTACTTTTTCTTTATGTTAAAGTAGTGGTGTCTTGTAAAGTCGTAGGGCTCTATGGCGCTAGACGTCGCTTGACAAACTGGCAAAACACCTTGTTTTAGGTGGAAGTGAAGTTCTAGAGGATGAGTTCGAGAAAATGTGCACTTAATTTGATAATTCAAGGATTTGTACTTGCTTTCTGAGTTCATAGATCTGAACCTTAACCTCATTTGTCAATTCCATAATCAATAAAAATAAGGACATTCCAATAAAGGAAGTCCTTTTTTAACACTACTATAAATCAAAGACATTTTCATGATCCATTTTATTCTATAGTCATTGACCAAAGTATAATTTTGGGTCAAAATTTGGTCATGATTTGGTCAAAAAGACAAAAAATACTTAATTATTTTTAAAAATGAACTTGTGATGATTGCCTTTAAATAAACACTTTGAATTTTCTTTGTATTTGTTTACATTTCTAAAAATGCCCCCTGCAGGAATCGAACCTGCAACTACTCCTTAGGAGGGAGTTGTTATATCCATTGAACTAAGGGAGCTAGAGAAAAACTCTGCTGGGTAAGCAGAGTTTTTTAGTCGAATTAACGACGGATTTCTTTGATACGAGCTGCCTTACCTTGAAGTGCACGCAAGTAGTACAATTTCGCGCGACGTACTTTACCGTAACGAACAACTTCGATCTTTTCAACACGTGGAGTGTGGATTGGGAAGATACGCTCAACACCTACACCGTTAGAGATTTTACGAACTGTGTAGTTTTCTGAGATGCCAGCACCTTTACGTGCAATAACAACACCTTCAAAAATCTGGATACGTTCACGGTTACCTTCGACAACTTTCGCGTGTACACGAACAGTGTCACCAGGACGGAATGATGGGATATCTGTACGAAGTTGACCTTCAGTCAAGCTTTGGATTAATGGATTCATTTTATTCTCCTATCTTTGTCAATCTTGAGGAACCTTCCTCAGCGGATAAACTGTATTTTTGTGCGTCCATTACACACAAGATACAGTTTACCAAATTTCCACCTAAAAGTAAAGAAATTTATAGCAGAATTCCTAAAAAAATCGCTAGAAAACCTCCTATGTAAGTTAAGAGAAAATAGCTATAAAATACCTTCTTGTCACTTAACAGTCTTTGCAGCTCGTCATTCAAGGTTGAAAAGGTCGTTAACCCTCCACAAAAACCTGTCGCTAGGATAGCATAGACTTCCTTGGACTCCACATGATTGTATAGTAGGCCAATTAAAAAACATCCTAGAAGATTGGCTATGAGAGTTCCTAGAGGTAATTTTGAAGCTTGATTATAGCGGGAAAAGAAATAACGCACTAGGGCTCCGAACCCGCAGGCGATTGCAAGATAAACGATTACCATTTCTTCCTCCCTAGAACATAAGCCAATAGCAGACCTCCTCCAATACTCAAAAGCAGATAGATGATTAAGCTAAGATAACGCCCAGTATCGAGCAATTTCATAGCATCCAAGAGTAGACTAGAAAAGGTTGTTAAACCTCCGCAAAAACCCGTCCCCAGCGCCAAAACCAAGCCTTTACTAGTTCCCTTATGGGCCAGATAGCCTTTTACCAGATAGATCAGGCAGAAAACGCCCAGATAGTTGACAAGGAGGGTACCCCAAGGAAAGTCGGGACTAGCTGGTAACCAAGTGGAAACCAGGTAACGGACAAGGCCTCCCAACATGGCAGCCAGAAAAATTCCGAGCGGATAAAATTGTTCTTTTTTCATTTGATATTTTGATCCTGATAATCACGCGAACGTTTGAGAATGTCTGAAAAAGTCGCAACAATAGTCTCCTGATAGCGCTTATCCTCTACACGACTCCTTACCTTTTCAAAAATGACTTCTTCTCGCTTACTATCTAAAATAGGTTTTCCTGAGGCTTTCTTATAGGCAACCACTCCCTCAACCAAATGCATTCGTTCTTCTAGGAGCTTGACGATTTGGTCGTCGATTTGATCAATTTCTTGCCGAATAATATCTAAATCCATGGCATCTCCTCCTTTATTTGAATTATTGTATCAAAAAGCCACCAAATAGGCTAGTAAAATCCCAAAATAACTAATAAAAAAACGCACTGACTCCTTCCAGTCAGCGCAGTTTGATTCTTATCCTACTTTTGCAGCCAATTCTTCTGCGAATTGTTCCAAACGTTCGATGTCTTCTTCTTCAGCAGAAAGGTCCACTTTAACACACTCTGAACCTTTTTCTGCTCCTGTTGCTACAAAAACGCGATCAAAGTCATCGACAGCCTTACAGAATTCGTCGTAGAAGGTATCTCCTGAGCCAACAACTCCGTAGATTTTGCCATTCAAGTTGAGGTCTGCTAGGTCTTCGTAGAAGTCCATCATCTCATCAGGCAATTCTCCATCACCATAAGTATAGGTTGCAACGATAGCGATGTCTGCTTCCAAGAAGTCTGAAGCGTCAACAGTCGTACATTCATCCACATCGACATCCAAGCCCAAGTCACGCAATTTATCTGCTACAATATCTGCAATTTCTTCGGTATTACCGGTCATACTGGCAAATACAATTTTTGCTAATGCCATATCGTCCTCCTCAATTTATCTTTCTCCATTATATCATATCTTTTTCATTTTAAAAATAAAAATTCTTGTGCTACAATGAAATGAGAAAGAATTGAGGTTATTTATGGAAATTTGCCAGCAAATATTAGAGAAAATCAAAGAATACGATACCATTATCATTCACCGTCATATGAAACCAGATCCAGATGCCTTAGGGAGTCAAGTGGGCTTGAAAGCTCTTCTCACACACCATTTTCCAGAAAAGACTATCAAAGCGGTCGGTTATAACGAACCAACTCTAACCTGGATGGCGGAAATGGATACTGTCCAAGACAGTGACTACAAAGGAGCTCTTGCTATTATTTGTGATACAGCGAATCGTCCTCGTATCGAGGATAAACGCTATGAACAAGCTGCTTTCACCATCAAAATCGATCACCATCCAAATGATGATATTTATGGTGACCTATCTTGGGTCGATACAAGTTCAAGCAGTGCCAGTGAGATGATTGCATTATTTGCTCAAGAAAATCAGCTAACTTTGTCTAGTGAAGCGGCACGACTTCTCTATGCAGGAATTGTCGGGGACACGGGACGTTTTCTCTACCCATCAACTAGTGCCCGTACCTTTAGAATAGCTGGCCAGCTCCGAGAAATTGATTTTGATTTTGCTGGATTGTCTCGTCAAATGGATACCATGAGCTTTAAGATTGCAAAACTGCAAGGGTATGTTTATGATCACTTAGAAGTTGATGAGAATGGAGCTGCACGCGTTCTGCTTACTCAAGACATCTTGGAAAAATATAAGGTTACGGATGCTGAAACGGCTGCGATTGTCGGAGCACCTGGTCGAATTGATACCGTTAAGGCTTGGGCTATCTTTGTTGAACAAGCTGATGGTCACTTCCGTGTGCGTATGCGCAGTAAAATTACCCCTATCAATGAAATTGCCAAAGAACATGACGGAGGTGGCCATCCTCTGGCAAGTGGAGCCAATTCTTATAGTCTAGAAGAAAACGAAATTATCTATCAAAAGTTAAAAAACTTGCTTAAAAACTGATAAAAGACTTGCCAAACTTATCAGAATCTGATAGACTAGTAAGGTAACAATCTATGGCTCACAAAGAGACCATGGCAGAAAGGAAATATTGCAAAATGAAAAAAGATATCCATCCAGAATATCGCCCAGTTGTCTTCATGGACACAACTACTGGTTACAAATTCCTTAGCGGTTCAACAAAACGCTCTAACGAAACTGTTGAGTTCGAAGGCGAAACTTACCCATTGATCCGTGTGGAAATTTCATCAGACTCACACCCATTCTACACTGGACGTCAAAAGTTCACTCAAGCAGATGGACGTGTGGATCGTTTCAACAAAAAATACGGTCTCAAATAATCATAAAAAGAACAGTTTCAACTGTTCTTTTTTTGTTTCTTATTTTCATGAACCAACCGCTACTATTATTTCTTTATCAATCCTCAAGCTGATGCCGAGACCTGATTTAAACAAGTTTAAAAAATATCGAAAAGAAGCTTGATATTGAGAATGGTCAAGATGATTGAAACTGCGTAACCTAGGATTGTGTTCCACTTGGCATTGGTAAATTCTCCCATCAGTGACTTCTTAGAGGTCAGATAAATCAAGGGAAAAATTGAAAACGGAAGAGCGATTGAAAGAAAGACCTGTGAATAGACCAATAACTGATCCAAGGTTTTTTCTTGATGTCCAAACAAGACGGCGACTATAATCACAGGGATCAAGGCAAAAATACGTGTACCGATACGGATAATCCACTGAGGTAATCTTAGATGTAAGAAACCTTCCATGACAATCTGTCCTGTCAAAGTGCCTGTAATGGTCGAATTTTGACCACTTGCTAAGAGGGCTAGAGCAAATAAAGTTGACAAGGTTGAGCTGGCTATTGCTCCTGCTATCGTCGAATCCTGTAAAGCATTGTACATTTGGGAGAAAGCTGAAATTTCAGATGCATGACCAAAAAAGAGGGAGGCACCTAAAATGAGAAGCAAGGAATTGACAATAAAGGCTAGGGACAACTGAAGATTTGAATCCCAGGTCATAAAGCGAACTGCTTTTCGAACATCCTTCTTATCTTTGTGATTGATTTTCCTTGTTTGGGATAGAGAGGAATGGAGATAGAGATTATGGGGCATGACTGTCGCACCTACAATCCCTAGAGCCAAGGTCAATTGACTTTCATGACCTGGTAACGGTGTTTCAAATAAAGTTGAAGTTGGTAAATAACCACCAATAATCCCCTGGATACTTGGATTGGATAAGGCCACAAGATAGGCAAAGATGGCTAATATGGTTAAAATAAGAGTCGTAACAATGGCTTCAATTTTTTTGAAACCAAATTTCATCAATAAAAGTAACAAAAATACATCTAAAACGGTTAGAAGGATAGCAATCATAATCGGTATTTTAAACAAAAGATTTAAGGCAATTGCTGAACCTAAAACTTCAGCCAAATCTGTCGCCATTAAAGCTAATTCTAAAATCACCCATAAACTATAGCGAAGCCACTTGGGAGCATGATGAGCCGTTGCCTGCGCTAGGTCCATCCTAGTCACGATACCGAGCTTTCCAGCCATCTGTTGTAACTGCATAGCAATGATGGATGAAATTAAAATAACAAATAAAAGGCTGTACTTGTAGGAGGCGCCACCAACCACGCTGGTGATCCAGTTTCCTGGATCCATGTAGCCAACTGCCACAAGTGCACCAGGTCCTAAGAATGCTTTTAGATTTTGCCAAAAATGATTGTTATTTGGAGTCTCAATAGATTGATTGATCTCAGAGAGTGACACTTTTTTATGAGAAGACATAGATACTTACCTCTTTCTAAACCTACTTTTTCATTATTTTCTATTAGAGAAAAATAAGATTGACTTTAAACTATTAAAACAATGAAAACTATATGAAAAACATTTAGTTTTTTTCATTATTTTTCTTAAGGCACCTTAATATTTTTCTTAAGGCACCTTAATTATAACACAAAAAATGAAAACTATATGAAAAACATTTAGTTTTTTCATTATTTTTCTTAAGGCACCTTAATTATAAAAAATATGATAAAAACTTAAGAAAATTCAACAAAATTTTAGGGAAAGTCAGAATAAGTCTACTCATTAACGATAATGATAAATCTATTGATAAACTTTGACATTTAATAGTGAACTGTAACTATTATTTCTAACTCGATTTCTCTATAAAAGAGGAAAAACCAGCGTCTTTTGACGCTGGATAAAAGCTACTTAGATCATTTAACAAGAAACTAAATTGCTTCTGTAACGAAGCTACGGCTTTCAAGTACCTTAAGCATAGCATCCGCTGTATCTAGGGCTGTAAAGAGTGGCACACCGTGTTCAATAGCCGAACGGCGAATTTGCTCACCATCTTCGTCAGCAGTTCGTTTGGTTCCGACAGTATTGATGATCGCTTGGATTTTTCCTTTACGGACATAGCTTGGAATATCCTGTTCATCGTCACCAATCTTACCAACAGGTTGGGCTTCTAGTCCATGACTGGCAAAGAAGGTTGCTGTCCCTTCTGTTGCGAGGATACCATAACCGATATTTTGGAAACGACGAGCCAAGTCCAAGGCCTCTTCTTTGGCATCATCAGCGATGGTAAAGACCACATTTCCAAAGGTTGGCAAGTGAAGATAAGAAGCTTCAAAAGCCTTGTAGAGAGCTTTTTCAAGAGTTGTATCAGAACCCATGACTTCCCCTGTTGACTTCATTTCAGGCCCGAGCAAGCTATCTACCTTAGCTAGTTTGGTAAAGGAGAAGACAGGCGCCTTGATATGAACGCGAGTGCTTTCTGGATAAAGGCCATCTTGGTAGCCAAGTTCTTCAAGACTTTGACCAAGAATGAGCTTAGTCGCTACCTGAGCCATAGGAATATTAGTTACCTTAGAAAGGAAGGGAACCGTACGGCTGGCACGTGGATTGACCTCAATAACATAGACTTTTTCGTCCTTGATGACAAACTGGATGTTCATCATCCCAAGACAGTTAAGACCGATTGCTAGGCGTTTGGTATAGTCTGCGATGGTTTCCTGCACCTTTTGAGACAAGGTTTGTGGTGGGTAAACGGCCATTGAGTCACCTGAGTGGACACCGGCACGTTCGATGTGCTCCATGATACCAGGGATAAGGACATTTTCTCCGTCTGAGATAGCATCAACTTCGCACTCTTGTCCAACGATATAAGAATCTACAAGGACAGGATGGTCAGGACTAGCCTTAACCGCTGTACGCATATAAGAACGAAGATCTTCTTCGTTTTCCACGATTTCCATAGCACGTCCACCTAAAACATAAGATGGGCGAACTAAGACTGGGAAGCCAATCTTGCGAGCTGCAAGCACTGCTTCTTCTTCATTGGTAGCCGTTTGTCCTGGTGGCTGTGGAATATCCAAGTCTTTAAGAGCTTGCTCGAAGAGGTCGCGGTCTTCGGCACGGTCTAAGTCAGCGACTTGCGTACCAAGGATAGTCACCCCTGCTTTTGCCAATGGCTCCGCAAGGTTGATGGCTGTTTGACCACCGAACTGAACGATAACCCCTTTTGGTTGCTCCAAGTCAATAACATTCATAACATCTTCAAAAGTTAATGGCTCAAAGTAGAGCTTATCAGATACCGAGAAGTCGGTTGAAACAGTCTCTGGGTTTGAGTTCATGATGATGGCTTCGTAACCAGCTGCTTGGATAGCCTTAACAGAGTGAACGGTTGCGTAGTCAAACTCAACCCCTTGTCCGATACGGATTGGACCTGAACCTAGGACTAGGACGGATTCCTTATCAGACTTGATAGACTCATTTTCCCATCCATAGGTTGAATAGAAATATGGTGTTTCAGAGTCGAATTCTGCCGCACAAGTATCGACCATCTTGTAAACTGGGACAATCTTGTTTTCCAAACGTAGTTGGCGAACTTGGTCAGCTGTTGTTTCCCAAAGCTCCGCAATCTTACGGTCTGAAAATCCATTGAGTTTGGCAGTTTTCAAGACTTCTAGATCTTGTGGATGGGCACCTAACTCTTGCTCAATTTCAAAGATGTGCAAGAGTTTATCAAGGTAAAAGATATCAATCTTGGTCAATTCAGCAATTTCTTCTGGTGTGTAACCACGGCGAATAGCCTCTGATACGTAGAATAGACGGTCATCTTGAGCTTTGACAACTTTTTCAATCAAGGCATCATCTGAGACTTCTGCAAGTTCAGGCATTTCATTGTGGTGAACCCCAATTTCAAGTGAACGACAGGCTTTTAGAAGAGATTCCTCGATGTTACGACCGATGGCCATGACTTCCCCAGTCGCTTTCATCTGAGTTCCAAGACGACGCTCACCTTTTTCAAACTTGTCAAATGGGAAACGTGGAATCTTAGCAACGACGTAGTCAAGGGCTGGTTCAAACATAGCATAGGTGGAACCTGTAACTGGGTTGATGACCTCATCCAGGGTCAAACCGACGGCAATCTTAGCAGCTAATTTGGCAATTGGGTAACCCGTCGCCTTAGAAGCAAGGGCTGACGAACGCGATACACGAGGGTTTACTTCGATAACATAGTACTTGAAGCTATGCGGATCAAGGGCCAGCTGAACGTTACACCCACCTTCAATCTTGAGAGCGCGGATAATGCTCAAGCTCGCGTCACGTAGCATTTGGTTTTCATAGTCGGACATGGTTTGCGCAGGAGCAAATACGATGGAATCCCCTGTATGAATCCCAACTGGGTCAAAGTTTTCCATGTTACAAACAACGAGGGCATTGTCAGCTGAATCGCGCATCACTTCGTACTCGATTTCCTTAAAACCGGCAATGGAACGTTCAATCAAACATTGGGTAACAGGTGACAATTTCAACCCATTTTCAGCGATTTCGCGCAATTCTTCCTCATTGGCACACATACCACCACCAGTACCACCTAGGGTAAAGGCTGGACGAACGATAACAGGGTAGCCGATTGATGCCGCAAAGGCAACTGCTTCTTCAACTGTATTGACAATTTCAGATTCTGGAATTGGTTGCTCAAGCTCTTCCATCAATTGTTTAAAGAGGTCACGGTCCTCTGCTTGGTCAATGGCAGACAATTTAGTTCCCAGTAGTTCGACACCCAATTCATCTAGAATGCCATTTTTAGACAATTCCATGGCCATATTGAGCCCTGTTTGACCACCAAGAGTTGGAAGCAAAGCATCAGGACGTTCCTTACGGAGAATACGTGTCACAAACTCGAGTGTGATCGGTTCGATGTAGACCTTGTCTGCAATCTCCTTGTCCGTCATGATGGTGGCAGGATTTGAGTTCACCAAGACAACTTCATAACCTTCCTCTTTCAAAGACAAGCAGGCCTGGGTCCCCGCGTAGTCAAACTCAGCAGCTTGACCAATAATAATCGGACCAGAACCAATCACCATAATTTTTTGAATATCAGTACGTTTAGGCATTTATAAGATATTAAGGGCGTCAAGCGGACAAAGCTAAAATAGGAGTTATGACGAAGAACTATCAGTTCTAGGAATAACTATCTTTTTAGCACCGTCCGTAGCCCGTATTCAGTTCAGCAAATACGGACCACCCTTCTCCTTTCTATTCGTCGCCTCACAGAGCGACATTAAATAAATTCTCCGACGATTTTTTAGAGAAACGATATTTTTCGATAAAAAATCTAGTGCAGGGAGTTTTTAGTTCGCCCAATAGCGACTAAAAGAAACGACCTGCCTTTCTATTCAGCAACTCTCAGGCTGCCATTAAATAAGATGCAAAGGACGAATAGAAAGCGATTGAATTTTAGGAAACCAAGGAAGGATTGACAATCCAGGTTGGTTTCTCTAAATTCCGAGCTTTCCGTTCGTGTTCAGTTACATAAATTCTCTAACGAGCTTTTACTCGTTCTTAGTTTGTTTGTTTAAAAGCTTCCATCATCTCGATAAACTCGTCAAATAGGTAGCTTGCGTCGTGTGGACCAGGGGCTGCATCTGGGTGGAATTGCACGGAAAAACCTGGTTGGTATCTGTGACGTACACCTTCAACTGATTTGTCATTGATTTCTTCGTGAGTAATGATCAAATGCTCTGGCAAGTCCTCACGGCTGACTGCATAACCATGGTTTTGGCTGGTAAAGTCTACACGTCCTGTTGCAATCTCACGTACCGCGTGGTTAAATCCACGGTGACCAAACTTCATCTTGTAGGTCTTAGCCCCGTTTGCCATAGCAAAGAGTTGGTGTCCCATACAAATACCGAAAATTGGAATTTTCCCTTGCACACCACGAATCATGTCCAGTGCTTCTGGAACGTCTTCTGGGTTTCCTGGACCATTTGACAACATAACTCCATCAGGATTGAGGTGGAGAATTTCTTCCGCTGTTGTTGAATACGGAACAACCGTCACGTTACAGTTACGCTTAGAAAGTTCACGTAGGATTGAGTGCTTGAGACCAAAGTCCACTAACACCACACTCAAACCAACTCCAGGAGCTGGATAGGAAGTTTTAGTAGAAACCTGCTTGATATTGTCTGTCGGCAAGACTGTTGCTTGGAGCTGATCCGTCACATGGTCCATGCTGTCCCCAACGTGAGTCAAGGTTGCACGCATGGTACCATGCTTACGGATAATCTTGGTAAGTGCACGCGTATCAATCCCTGAAATACCCGGAATTTTCTTAGCTTTCAAAAATTCATCCAGCGTCATTTGGTTGCGCCAGTTGCTAGCTCGACGCGCCTCTTCGAAAACGACAACTCCCTTACAAGTTGGAATGATGGATTCGTAATCATCACGGTTGATTCCATAATTTCCCACCAAAGGATAAGTGAAGGTCAAGATTTGTCCATTATAAGACTGGTCTGTAATGGATTCTTGGTAGCCGGTCATCCCTGTGTTAAAGACGATCTCACCTGTTACATCAATGTCTGCTCCGAAGGCCTTGCCTTCAAAAACTGTGCCATCTTCTAATACTAGAAGTCTTTTTGTCATATTTTCACCTCTCGTGGACGCTCACTGGCGTCTTTTAACGTCTTGTGTTTTAGTTGGCGTTTCTACTCGCCAATACGGATTCTAAGATTGCCATTCGAACAAAGACACCGTTGGTCATTTGCTGGACAATGCGTGATTTTGGCGCTTCAACCAAATGGTCAGCAATTTCCACATCTCGATTAACTGGAGCAGGATGCATAATGATTGCTGTTTCTTTTAAGCGATTATATCTCTCTTGGTTCAAGCCATGTTGAGCATGGTAATCTTCTTTTGAAAAAACGGCTCCACTTTCGTGGCGTTCATGTTGAACTCGGAGTAACATCAAAACATCCACCTGATCAACAATCTCATCAATAGTTACAAACTGTCCATAGTCCGCAAACTCTTGACTTCTCCATTCCTCAGGCCCTGCAAAGAAAAGTTCAGCTCCCAAGCGTTTCAAAATCTGCATATTGGATTTGGCAACACGTGAGTGGTCCAAGTCGCCTGCAATAGCAACCTTAAGGCCCTCAAAGTGACCAAATTCCTCATAAATGGTCATCAAATCAAGCAAGCTCTGACTAGGATGTTGACCCGAACCATCACCACCATTGATAATGGAAGTCGTAATCGTCGGACTCGCAATCAGTTCTTTGTAATAATCGACCTCTGGGTGGCGAATCACGCAGACATCTACACCAAGCGCAGACAAGGTTAAGATGGTATCATAAAGTGTCTCACCCTTGTTTACTGAGCTGGTCTTCACATCAAAGTCAAGTCGCTCCAGCCCTAGCTTAATCTCTGCCACTTCAAAAGATTTATGCGTCCGTGTAGAATCCTCAAAGAAAAGATTGGAAACAATCGGATGGTCTTCATAAGGGAGCTGGGCTCCGTTTTTAAACTCAATCCCTCGTTTGATCAATTTCATCACTTGATCAACAGTGAGGTCTTCCATGGAAACCACATGGTTCAATGCTTGTTGATTTTCTGACATGGCTACTCCTTCAGCTTTCTAAGCTTCTTCAGTAATCAGAACTCTGTCTTGGCCATCAAGTTCTGTCATCTCTACGATGATTTCTTCAGAACGACTGGTTGGGATATTTTTCCCGACGTAATCTGGACGAATTGGCAATTCTCTATGTCCACGATCGACTAGAACTGCTAAACTCACTCGCGCAGGACGACCATGACCAACAATATTATCAATAGCGGCACGGATGGTACGGCCTGTATAGAGTACATCATCCACCAAGATAACTTCACGGTCAGTCACATCAACAGAAATCAAAGAAGTATCTTCTCCGCTTTTAACATCGTCACGGAAAGGTTTAGTGTCCAATTCCACAACAGGAACTGTGATGTTTTCCAACTGCTCCAAGCGCTCTTTGATACGATGAGCGATGAAAACACCACGCGTTTTTATCCCAGCTAGGATAATCTTATTCAAATCTTTATTGCGCTCGATAATCTCATAAGTAATTCGCGTAATCGCTCGTTTGACAGTCAATTCGTCTACAACTTCTTTTGTCTTCATGACAAACCTCCAAAAAGAAAAGTCTCCTTCTACAAGGAGACTTGAAATGTATAGCCAAGCGAGCCCTACTGTAAACAGTATAGACTTCACCCTTCTACTTTATCGCGCTCCTTGCCTGCCTCACGGGACAGGTTTAAAGGACTATTTAGTTATCATTTACTATAGCACAAAGCACCCTTAAAATCAAGCAAAAACTTTTTCAGAGTCCCCTTAAACATTACTAAAATCATATAATTGGGGATAGTGATCGCATTCTGGATTTTTGGGATGGCAGATAGCTCGTCCAAAGTAAATCATGGCCTGGTGGGCTGCTAACCATTCTTCTGGTGGCAGAACGTCCATGACACGTTTTTCTACTTCAAGTGGCGTAGCTGATTTTTTAACGATATCGTGATGCTTACAGATCCGCTCCACATGAGTGTCCACTGCAAAAGCTGGAATTCCAAAGCCCACACTCAGTACTACATTTGCTGTTTTACGACCAACACCTGCTAGACTTTCTAATTCCTCGCGAGTCTGAGGGACTTTACCGCCAAAACCATCTAGTAGTTGCTGGGCACATTTTTTTAGAAACTTGGCCTTATTTCGATAAAGTCCTAGGCGGGAAATGTGTGAGGCAATTTCACTTTCAGTCGCGACAGACATGGCTTGAGGCGTTGGAAAGGCTGCAAAGAGGCCTGGTGTGGCCTTATTTACTGCGGCATCTGTGGTCTGGGCTGACAACATCACTGCAACCAGTAGTTCAAAATGATTAGTAAAATCAAGACTAGGCTTAGCATCTGGAAAAAGGGCAATAATTTCCTCTATGACATGACGGGCACGTTTCTTGGATAAAACCATCTACTCGTCTCCATTAAATAGTCCTTGCAAGCCAGCAAATGGACTGTTTTCTTCTTTCTTGACTGCTTGTTGGGCTTGGTATTCTTCCTCAGTCATGATTTGCCAGTCATTTCCAGACACAAAACCTTGGCCCGCCTCTTCTTCTGCCGTCAACACTTTGATAGGGATATTGAGCAGAATATTATCTGCTACGCTCTCAGCAAGGTCGATTTCCCCATTTTCGATAGGCAAGACCAAATCATCATCTAGAACTTCCTGGTCCAGTTGGTTGGTCGCTCCTTCCATGAAAACTTCTGTGACTGGATAAGACTCAGCCAACTCAACTGGCTCCATACTGCGACTGGAAGCAAGAACAATGGTATATGACAACTGATAGTCTAAAAAATACAGACGGTCTTCATACTGCACCTTCCCCACTGCAAGGATATCTTTGACATCTAAAATCTCTTGATTCCGTTTACGCAAGTCTGCGACAAGGTCTAAAGCTTGTTCAAAATGCAGGCCTTCAGGTTGCTTACGAATTTCTTGAATATTTAACTTCATATTTCCTCCATAAAGATGTACTCACTTGATTATACCATGAAAAGGTTATAAGTCAGCTTTCCAAACTTTGATATTAAAATCTCATTTTTTAACATATTTACTATGGAATATTTTCTATTTAGTGCTATACTATAGGCAAGAATACATCAGAGCAAGGAGGAGGCTCATATGGAAGACAAAGCACTCATCACTGAAGCTTACCAACTCCTTTCCGAGTTAAATAAAAGCTACCAAAGCTGTAAACAAGGAACAGCCGATGATCTTCGACTGCAAGAGCTGCTGAACACCACTCTTAAGGAACTAAAAAAAGCAGAAAAGCTGGACAACAGTATCTTAATCAACCTTGAGAAATTTTACCAACGTACCAGTCTTCTGATTGGACTAGGGAGCCTAAAACTAAACGATCAAGCTCGTACTGCTTGGCGCAACTATGACAAGTTCCACTACGAACATGTCAAACACGTACTGACTCTCTATGGGCCTGTTTTTGGTTTTTAGAGCTTGAAATTACTTGTTTTCTATTGACAAAATTTCCTGAATGGTATAGGATAGAGGTACTAATACTCGGAGGTATGGGAGACATGAACAACTAATCTATCAAATAAAGAACTTTATTTAGTAGATCTTGTTTTTGTCTCTTTTTTGTGTGCTCTTTTTATACTAGATTTTCTAGTATCTTGTCCTCATTGAAAATCAAAAAACTAGAAAGCTATGCTCCTCTTGGGTTGGGTTAGGCGACTCCAAGCTAGTTTGACGAGTTTTTCAACGAGGATAATAGAGTTTTGACAGTGATTTTAGGCTCTACTAGATAAAGTAGAGCTTTTTGTTATGCACTATCGACATTCTAGAAAGGGCAACAATATGATAAAAATCAATCATCTAACCATCACGCAAAACAAAGATCTACGAGATCTTGTATCTGACCTAACCATGACTATCCAAGACGGGGAAAAGGTTGCTATTATTGGTGAAGAAGGAAATGGTAAATCGACTTTACTACGAGCTTTAATGGAGGAAGCATTACCTGATTTTACTATCAAGGGCGATATCCAGTCTGACCTTCAATCACTGGCCTATATCCCTCAAAAACTCCCCAAGTTCCTGAAAAATAGGACTCTACACGACTACTTCTTTTTGGATTCTACTGAATTAGACTACAGTATTCTTTATCGTTTGGCGGAGGAGTTGCACTTTGATAGCGACCGTTTTGCTAGCGACCAAGAAATTGTCAGTCTATCAGGGGGCGAAGCTTTGAAAATTCAGCTCATTCACGAGTTAGCAAAACCTTTTGAGATTCTATTTTTAGATGAACCTTCAAATGACCTTGACCTTGAGACGGTTGATTGGCTAAAAAGGCAGATTCGAAAGATTAGGCAAACTGTTATTTTCATTTCCCATGATGAAGACTTTCTTTCTCAAACGGCAGATACTATTGTCCACTTGCGACTAGTCAAGCATCGAAAAGAAGCGGAAACGCTAGTCGAGCATTTAGACTATGATCGCTATAGTGAGCAGAGAAAGGCTAATTTTGCCAGACAAAGTCAGCAAGCTGCTAACGACCAGAGAACCTATGACAAAACCATGGAAAAACATCGCCGAGTTAAGCAAAATGTAGAAACTGCCTTACGTAACACTAAAAATGATGTTGCCGGTCGCCTATTGGCTAAAAAGATGAAAACTATTCTCTCTCAAGAAAAACGCTTTGAAAAGGAAGCTCAGTCCATGATCCAAAAGCCACTTGAAGAAGAACAAATCCAACTTTTCTTTTCAGACGTCCAACCTTTACCAGCTTCTAAAGTCTTAATCCAACTGGAAAAGGAAAACTTGTACATTGGCCAGCGCGTTTTAGCTCAGGAGTTACAACTAACGGTCCGTGGCCAAGAAAAAATCGGTATCATCGGGCCAAATGGTATTGGGAAATCAACTCTGTTAGCCAAGTTACAGCAACTATTAAGCGAAAAAAGAGAGATTTCCCTTGGTTATATGCCACAAGATTACCATAAAAAACTGCAATTGGAGCTATCTCCAGTAGCCTACCTCAATCACACTGGACAAAAAGAGGAACTACAGAAAATCCAATCTCACCTAGCCAGTCTCAATTTCAGTTACCCAGAGATGCACCACCAAATCCGCTCCCTATCTGGCGGGCAACAAGGTAAACTCCTACTTTTGGATTTAGTGTTGCGCAAACCAAACTTCCTCCTTCTGGATGAGCCTACACGTAATTTTTCTCCCACTTCTCAACCTGAAATCAGAAAACTATTTGGCTCCTATCCCGGCGGTCTGATCACTGTTTCACATGACAGACGCTTCTTAAAAGAGGTCTGTACGAGTATCTATCGTTTGACAGAAAATGGTTTGGAAGTCGTCGATTTACAAGACTTATAAATGTTGAACATAGCAAAAATCCAGAGACACTTCTCTGGATTTTTTTACATACGCCTTTCTTAAGATCATTGATATAAAGAGCGCTGCTGGCATCGTCGATCTGACAGATTATGGACTGGCTTTTGTTTCAATTGTATAAGCTAGAAATCATTTTTTTACAGCTCAAAGCATTCTAATATGACATTATCTCATATACAAAAAGCAAAATGCAACCAGATTATTGAGGACATGCAAAAGAATGGAATTCCATAGGTTGTCAGAAGTCTTATACCTTATCCCAAATGCAAATCCCATACCTAAATAGGTGATAAAGCTAGGAATGGTATAGGGACCATGCAGATAAGCAAAGAGAAGCGATGTGGCAAACAAGCCAAAATATGTATTCTTAAATACTATCCCCTGTAACATACCTCTCATAAAGATTTCTTCCGTGACAGGTGCCAAAACACAGAGATCCACAAAAAGTACAGACCATAAAAGTGATAAACTGTGCACAGCTTGAGTTGTGTCTGATTGGGTAGGGCCTAAAAAATTGACCAAAATATAAAATAGGAAAAGCAAGGCGTATGAAAGAAAACATTTTAAAATATCTTTTAGACAGATTTTTCGAATGTGAAACAAGTCATACTTTTTTCCTACATATAAAAATATTGCAAGTTCAACAAGTGTAAAAAGGATAGATAGCGTTAATGAATTTATTCGCATGATTTTCTCTGCTATACTCAAATGAATTGGCATAAAAATCAAAATCAAGAAAGACGTCATCCAGCGCTTATACATCATTCACCTCAATTATATAGAATTACATATATTATACTATTTTTTAGTGAGATAACAAGTTAAAAGCGAGATACTAAAAGCAAAAATCCAGAGAAACCTCTCTGGATTTTTTTACATCTGTTTCAAACGTTCAATCCGTTCTGAGATAGGTGGGTGGGTATAAAAGAGTTTTTGTAGTCCCCCACCTTTCTTGGGATCATTAATATAAAGAGCGCTGCTGGCATCGTCAACATGGTGATGCATCGGCTCGCTATCCTCCAACTTACGCAAGGCATTGATCATCCCTTGAGGATTGCGAGTCAGCTCCACACTGGATGCATCCGCCAGAAATTCCCTCTGACGGGAAATGGCAAGTTGCACCAAGGTTGCTGCGAGAGGTGCTAGAACAATGGCTAAGAGAGAGATGATAAGCATGATAATCTCCAAACCATTTCCATCGCGATCATTATCACTCCGTCTGCGACCTGCGCCACCCCACCACATCATCCGTCCTGCCATACTAGACAGAAGGGTAATGGCACTGGCAAGGGCAACAGCAATGGTCGAAATGCGAATATCGTAGTTTCGGATATGACTGACTTCATGCCCCATAACAGCTTCCAGTTCCTCGCGATTCATGATAGCCAGAAGGCCTGAAGTGGCTGCGACAGCTGCATTCTGCGGATTCGAACCTGTTGCAAAGGCATTTAAAGAAGAATCCTCAATGATGAAAACACGCGGCATAGGAATCTGAGCGACCATAGCCATATCTTCTACTACATGGTAGAGGTCTGGTGCCGTTTGTTCATCAACCTCACGCGCCCCATTCATAGACATGACAATCTCTGTCGATTGAAAGATCATGGTCAGAGCGTAGATAAGACCGATAATCAAGGCAATTATCATACCCCCAAGACCTGAGCGCATGAAGAGATAACCAACCGCATAACCAACCAAGGTCAAGAGTAGGAAGAAAACCAGTAACAAAATCCAGGTTTTTCGTTTATTGCTCGTAATTTGATCAAACAACATCTTAGTCACCTAAACCGCTAAAGTCAACTTTAGGAACTGCCTTTTCCTCTTCAGGTGTTTGAAGGAAGTCTGCAGCTTTAAAGCCAAATAGTCCTGCGATGACATTACTTGGGAAACTTTCAAGTTTTACATTGTAGTTGCTGACAACACTGTTGTAGAGTTGGCGTGAGTAAGAAATTTTATTTTCTGTATTGGTCAACTCTTCTTGCAATTTGATAAAGTTAGCGCTAGCTTTCAAGTCTGGGTAATTCTCTGCTACTGCAAAGATACCAGAAATCTGGCGGGTAAGGGCATCACTGGCCTTCATCGCTTCAGCTGGTGAAGTTGCTGCGGCTACTTGTCTACGAAGTTCTGTCACTTTTTCCAAGGTAGAACCTTCATATTTGGCATAGCCTTTGACTGTTTCAATCAAGTTTGGGAGGAGATCATTACGACGCTTCAACTGAACATCGATCTGACTCCAAGCCTCCTTGGTCTGCATACGATTTTTAACCAAACCGTTATAGCTAACAATCACAAAAATAACAATCAGAGCCAAAACTCCAAGAATAATCCAAGTCATAATCTTATTCCTTTCTGCTTTTAGATTACTACTAGTATATCAAATTTTTAATGAATATGGTAAAATAAGATGATACTAGAGAAGGAAACGACTATGAAACCAGAAACATTTTACAGCTTGCTCGTCGAGAAAAATCTTCCACTTTCTGACCAGCAAAAGAACCAATTTGAACGCTATTTTGAACTCTTGGTAGAATGGAATGAAAAGATTAACCTGACCGCTATTACAGACAAAGAAGAAGTTTATCTCAAACATTTTTATGATTCGATTGCACCCATCCTGCAAGGTTTGATTTCAAATGAAAGGATCAAACTTCTTGATATCGGGGCTGGGGCAGGATTTCCTAGTCTTCCTATGAAAATCCTCTATCCTCAGTTAGATGTGACCATCATTGATTCGCTCAATAAGCGCATCAACTTCCTTCAGCTTTTGGCTCAGGAGCTGGATTTGGACGGTGTTCACTTCTACCATGGACGGGCAGAAGACTTTGCCCAAGACAAGAAATTCCGTGCTCAGTTTGATATGGTGACGGCTCGTGCGGTTGCCCGTATGCAGATCTTATCTGAGTTGACCATCCCCTATCTTAAAGTTGGCGGAAAACTCTTGGCACTCAAGGCCAGCAATGCCCCTGAGGAATTGCTGGAAGCCAAGAACGCTCTCAACCTCCTCTTTAGCAAGGTAGAGGACAACCTCAGCTATGCCCTGCCAAATGGAGATCCGCGCTACATCACAGTCGTCGAAAAGAAAAAGGAAACACCTAACAAGTACCCAAGAAAGGCTGGCATGCCCAACAAACGCCCACTTTAAACAATGGTGAGCCCTTGTTTAAAGTTCAGAAAACAATTTACAAAATCATACCTCGCTCTCGTATTTCTAGGCTCGGGAAAAATTCGTTTACAAAACGAATTTTTTCTGCTATACTATCCTAAGCAAAGGTTTTTAATGTCATCCTGTGAGGTGACGAAGGCGCAGATTTATATAAATTTTTAAAAGATAGCTATTTTTTAAAAAGTCTTACTCTGAGGGCCTATTGCTGTAAAATAATGGGCTCTTTTTTGGTGCCCAAAAGTGAGGTTTTTATGAAACAGGAATCAACTGTTGACTTGTTACTAGACGTTGATCAACGTCCTTCTGCTGGTAAAGGTATTCTTCTAAGTTTCCAGCACGTATTTGCCATGTTTGGTGCAACCATTCTCGTTCCCTTAATTTTGGGAATGCCCGTATCGGTTGCTCTCTTTGCTTCTGGTATTGGAACACTTATCTACATGATTTCTACTGGCTTTAAGGTTCCAGTTTATCTAGGTTCTTCATTTGCCTTTATCACAGCGATGTCTCTAGCCATGAAAGAAATGGGAGGCGATGTCTCTGCCGCTCAAACTGGGGTTATCCTGACTGGTTTAGTCTATGTCCTTGTAGCAGCAAGTGTTCGTTTTGCAGGTACGAAATGGATTGACAAACTCTTGCCACCAATCATTATCGGACCTATGATTATCGTTATCGGTCTTGGTCTTGCTGGTTCTGCTGTAACGAATGCTGGACTTGTAGCAGACGGAAACTGGAAGAACGCTCTTGTAGCTGTCGTGACGTTCTTGATTGCCGCCTTTATCAATACAAAAGGAAAAGGCTTCCTCCGTATCATTCCTTTCCTCTTTGCCATCATCGGTGGGTACATCTTCGCTATGATGCTTGGTTTGGTTGACTTTACCCCAGTCCTTCAAGCAAACTGGTTTGAAATTCCTGGTTTCTACTTGCCATTTAGTACAGGTGGTGCCTTTAAAGAGTACAACTTGTACTTCGGTCCTGAAACAATCGCCATCTTGCCAATCGCTATTGTAACCATTTCAGAACACATCGGAGACCACACAGTTTTGAGCCAAATCTGTGGCCGTCAATTCCTGAAAGAACCAGGACTTCACCGTACGCTTCTCGGTGACGGTATTGCAACATCTGTATCAGCCTTCCTAGGTGGACCAGCTAATACGACCTACGGAGAAAATACAGGAGTTATCGGGATGACTCGTATCGCTTCTGTCTCAGTTATCCGTAACGCAGCCTTTATCGCCATTGCTCTTAGCTTCCTAGGTAAGTTCACTGCCTTGATTTCAACCATTCCAAATGCTGTGCTTGGTGGCATGTCCATCCTTCTCTACGGAGTTATCGCCAGCAACGGTCTGAAAGTTTTGATTAAAGAGCGCGTTGACTTCAGTCAAATGCGTAACCTCATCATTGCTAGTGCCATGTTGGTACTTGGACTTGGTGGAGCTATCCTCAAACTTGGCCCAGTTACACTTTCAGGTACTGCTCTATCAGCCATGACAGGAATTATCTTAAACTTGATCTTGCCACACGAAAATAAAGACTAATCATCTATACACAAAAAATCCACTCGATTGAGTGGATTTTTTAGTTACTTACTCTTTATTTCCAACAGTAAATCTTTCAATGAAATAATGGTCACGGCTAGTAAAATCATAGCCATACCGACAAAATCAATCGCATAAAACTGTTCCTTCATAATCAGAAAGGCAAAGAAAACGGCAGAAATTGGTTCTATGGAAGCTAATAAACTAGACTTAACAGGGCCTATCAGACTAGCTCCCTTTAGGAAAGCTGTATAGGCAAAGACCGTTCCGATGATGATAATCCCAGCAAATGCAAAGAGAAAATCTAAGCTGGTTGGTATGCTGGCTTGCAAAACTCCTGTGAAGGGAATAGCCACTACACCAGAAATAACCATCCCAACACCAATCACCAAAATACTGCCCCACTTCTTAATCAAAGCGATGGGAAGAATAATATAGAGGGCATAGGTCAAGGCTGAAAAGAGGCCCCAGAACAGACCTAGGGGTGTGACAGATA
The DNA here is from genome assembly GCA_019458035.2 of Streptococcus oralis. Classification (GTDB taxonomy): domain Bacteria; phylum Bacillota; class Bacilli; order Lactobacillales; family Streptococcaceae; genus Streptococcus; species Streptococcus oralis_BP. The sequence continues at coordinate 439,217 of CP185271.1, read as the reverse complement.
ACTGGTCAACTTTCCCGTGCGTCGCAATCAGAAAAGTTCCTCCTATAGCCAATCCAATCGAAATAATCTCAGCTAGAGTCGGAGCTACCTTGTCCTTGATACAGGTATAAACCAAGATCCCAACGGGGCATACATACTGGAGAACTGTCGCTGTTCCAGCATTGGTTTCCTGAATAGCAGAAAGATAGGCAAACTGGTTTAAGAAAAGCCCGAAAACTGCAAATAGTAACAGAGATAGTAGACTTTTTCTGTCTTTTAAAAAAGCATAGAGTTTATCCTTTGCAGTCGTATAGGATAAGACTACCAGTGCCAAACCTGCAATGATAAGTCGTAAATTGGTCAAGACTAGAGCGGAAATCCCATGTGCCATTAGGTACTGGCCACTGGTTCCAGACAAGCCCCAAGCAATCCCTGCCACTACTGTATACAGAGTTCCTTTTACGGTTTTTGACATTCTTCTCCCTACTCCCCTTGACGAATCATTTCCATGACTTGGTTTCGATCGACTATCCACTGGGCACGCTCATCCTTCTCATACGTTCTATTGGATAAAAAGATAGCCGCTTCCTGCTTCTCCCGATTCCACATAATGAAGGTACCTGTATAACCCGTATGGTCGAGCCAAGCTCCTTCCAGATTCCAGGCTAGAGACCGCTCCTTATCATCTAAAGGAGAAAAATTGCGGCTCAATTCTGCAGCAAAATCATCTTTCAAGTAATGTTCCAGAAAGATCTGCAAATCCTTAACAGTCGAAAACAAACCAGCACTTCCTGCGTGTTTCCCTAATAGACGGGCTTTGGGATCATGAATATTTCCGGCCTCCACTCCTTTCACTGTTGGTACAGCTTGCTCAACGGGACCAAACTTGGTCTCTTTCATTCCCCATGGTTCCAAAACTTGTTCTTCTATAATCTGATCCAAGTCTTGGTCAAAGATTTTTTCCAAAAGAAATCCTAAGAGTAAAAAGTGAACGTCCGAGTATAAGAAAGCAGGCTGACTTCGTCTATTTAGGTGAAACATGGCTTCTCTCAATACCTCTGCACTTAACTTGTCTCGATTGGGAATAAAGGGGTCTAAATCTGTAGCATGGGTCAAAAGTTGCCGTATAGTGATATCAGGATAATCACACTCCGGTAAAAAATCCGTCACCGGTCGATCAATATCTAATTTGCCCTGCTGCCACAAGAAGATTAGAACCGTCCCCACTCCCACAACCTTACTCACACTGGCTAAGTCATAGACTAGCCCTAAATCTGTTTTCAAACCTTTCTCAGGATCACTCAATCCTAGGAAAGATTCTCTCCATTCTCCATCCTTAAAATACGCAAAAGAGGCTCCGGGATAGACCCCTGCCTCGATTTGATCTTCTATTTTTTTTAGAATTTTTGTCCACTTCATGCTTCTTCAAACCACAATTCGATGTTATTGGTATCCTTACCAAGGAAGAATTTTTCAGACTTTGGAATAAAATAGTCTGTGCCTTCAAATTTCTGACGAAGACCAGTCAACTCTAGATCCTTTACCAAAAATTTCAGCATAGACAAGTCCCAGGTAACATTGTTTTCAACAGCCAAATCTGGACCATGCCCTTGAGTAAAGGTAATGGCATTAGTCGCCAATTCTGAATCTAGTAAACTCTCCCTGTCCTCAGGCAGACGGAGTTCAACGGAAACTTCAAATTGACTCAAGTATTTTATACTTTTATTTGAATAAAATTCAGGAATCGTATCTAGCGGAACTAAGTCTTCAATATGATTTTCCGCATGAACAAGGATCACATCCTGTTCAGGAGAAATAATCTCAAAAGCATAACCACAGCTTCCTTTAAATAGGAGAGGAAGTGACTTCATCTGTGAAAGAAGGGCCTCGATTTCAGAAGGATTATCAACCCTCACCACGAGTCTAGCAAGTTTCTTAAGTCCTTCAACTCTGCGTGTTCGCATGCTCGGAGCTTCTTCTAGAATCAACCTCTCAGTACCTGTCTGGTCTCCCAAGGAAAGAAAGGCCGACTCTTCTAACAAGGGTTTCATCCCTAGGGTTTCAATGTAAAATTTTTCATTTAATTTTCGGTTATTAACTTTCACAGTCGGAATGATCCGAACAATCTCATTCACACTCATAAATTCCTCCAACTCTTTTATTTTAAAGGATTTTCGAATATTTTACAAGCCATATCTGATTTATTTAGAAATTTTATAACAAAAAACTGGGTTTCCCCAGTTTCTCTTATTATAGATAAAGTAGTTTGAATACTGCAACTGCTGCAATACCCGCTGCAATTGGAGCTACAACCGGAACCCAAGCATACCACCATTTTGAATCACCCTTGTGTTGACCAAGAACCGATTTTGGAAGGAATTCGTGAAGAAGACGTGGTCCAAAGTCACGAGCTGGGTTCAAAGCAGGTCCAGTAGGTCCACCGAGTGAAGTTACCAAGGCCATTACTAGGAAACCAAGTCCTAAATGAGCTACTGAAAGACCTGCCGCTGTGTGTGGTGCTATTTGAGCTTTGATAGCTAATTCAGAGAAGTCAACTGTTTGATTAGCCTGCGTTGCCATTTGCTTCATGTATTGCATTACTTCTGCACCAAAAAAGTTTTTAGTCATTCCTAGGGCTGCAAGGAACAGAATAAACGAGCCGACAAACTCATTGATAAAACCATTTACACTTGCTGCGAAACGTGATTCTTTTGTACCTTGGTCAACATTAGAAATAGTTGAGAAAGTTCCCAAGATATTATTTGGATTTTCTGTTTTCAAGTAGTAAGGACGATGAGTTGCCACAACCATAGCTTGACCAAAAATCGCTCCTAAAACTTGCGCAAGGATATAATATGGCACTTGTTCCCAAGGGAAAAGTCCACTCACAGCAAGTCCTAGTGTGAAGGCTGGGTTGATGTGGTTACCAGATACATTACCGAACATCAAGGCTGGGATCATAACCCCCATACCGTAACCAACCGCGATAACGAGCCAGCCACTTTGGTGACCTTTCGTACCTTTAAGTTCAACGTTAGCAACTGCACCATTACCAAGAATGACCAAAATAGCAGTTCCCAAGAATTCAGTGGCATATTTAATAGCCCATGTAAAATCCATTTGATAGATTCTCCTTCAATTTTTTTAGACAATCCTTATTCTATCAATTTTTAGGCCTTTTAGCAACAGATTTTCTAAAAGAATCTCTGGAAAACGCTTTATTTAATCTATCTTTAAGAAAAGGACAAAAGAAGTCAAACTCCTTTCATCCTTTTCATTAATCTTGACGTTGACCAAAGTCTGCAATCATCTGCTCCATTTCTTGTCGACTCGGAGTTGTCAGCATATACAGGTAATCTCCTTGAAGTTCCGCAAAGGCAGCTGGCATGATCTTCTTAACCTTGAACTGATGGCTGTATTTGGCAAGCAAGTCTTCTTCTGAATAAACATAGTTGACATTGGCACGACGTGAAGTTGCCAAGCAATACTGGTGCTCAAACTCTGAACTTGGAAACTCTTCTCCTGCGACAATTGCTGCGTAGCCTCTATAAAGGTCCAAGGAATGAGCAAAGTTATAAACATCAATGGTAAAACCACCTGCAGGACGGTTATTGTACTCAATAGCGATATAATCGTCTCCCTCACGGAAAAACTCGATATGGAAAAAGCGTTCTCTCATTCCAAATTCCTTGACTATGGCCTCACCATACTTGCGCAGTTTTGGATCCATATCCTTGAGCACATAGTAAGAATTGTCCATCTTATAAATCATGAGATCAAGTGGTGTATGGGCATAATCAAAAGTCGTTGAAAAGACGATGTTGCCATCCTTGTCCACAAGCCCGTCAAAGGTACAGATTTCGCTAGAAGTGACAAATTTCTCAAAGAAATAAACGGTTGAACGGTCCCATTCTTGCTTGAACCGGTCCACATCTTCCTGACTTTCCAACTTAAAGGTGGCTGCCGCTCCCACTCCATTATCCGGTTTGGCAATCATTGGTAGGCCAATCGTCTCGACTGCTTGGTCTACATCTGCTTCTGTCTGGATAACAGTGCCAGGTACAACAGGTACACCTGCCTTTTGGAAGAGTTTCTTCATTTCAGACTTAAACTTGGTTTTTTTAAGGTCCTCGGGTTTGGCACCAAAGACATTGAATTGTTCACGAAGGGCTGCATCCAGCTCAAGCCAGTATTCATTGTGGGACTCGATGCGGTCGATTGGGCCATGCTTGTAGAAAAGAAAAGCTACTGCACGTTTGACTTCGTCTATGTTCTCAAGATTGTCTACACGGAAATACTCTGTCAAGCTATTGCGCAAAGGCTCATCCAGTTGCTCGTAGGGTTCTTGACCAATTCCCAATACTGTGATGCCTTTACTAGCTAGTTCAATAGTAAACTGTTGAAAGTTTTGTGGATAGTAGGGAGAAATAACAAGGTAATTCATAGGCAACTCCTTTTATAGATACAGGTGTCCAAGAAAATAGGGCATTTGTTTACGCCACCATTCCCAGTCGTGGGCGACATCGTGTCCCCATTCAGCAAACCAGGCTGGAATTTGTTTCTGGTCAAAGGCTTCTTTGAGCTTGTAGAAAGATGGTAGACCGTCTTGTTCCCAGGCACCAAGGCCCGTACAAACGACGATTTCTGCCTGACGGTAACGATCAATAAACCAGCCGTCATTCTGGTTCCAGATATAATCTACTGGTGAGTTTTGGTAAATAGCATCATCATTGAAGTAATCGCCAACAAAGAAACGCGCGTCGTAAACACCACTGAGGGCAATCACCTTGGTAAAGACATCTGGATGCTGGAGGAAGAAATTAAGTGCATGGTAGGCCCCCATCGAGCAACCTGTCGTCATCATGCCATCAAACCAACCTGTCTTGTGCTTGATAAAAGGAATGGCCTCCTCAATCACGTAGCGTTCGTAGGCACGATGCATCTCTGCTTGGTCATGACCATTTTTCCAAGTAGCCAACCAGCTCTCACTGTCCACACTGGAGAGAGTAAAGAATTGAACACGACCTTCCTCGATAAAGGAAGCACAAGCGTCAATCATGCCAAAATCATAGTATTCGTTGTGACTACCACCAGATGAAGCAAAAACAACAACTGGAATCCCAGCATGTCCATAACGATTGAGGTACATTTCACGATTAAGATTGCCACTCCAGTGGCTAAGGTTTTCAATATGCATTGGCTTTCTCCTTTCCTAACTTACCATTTCTCTGCAAAAAATCGGAGACAGTCTGGTAAATTTTCCGACCATGGAATCTCACTATGGATGGCACCAGACTGAACTTTCAAGACAAGATTATCCAAGTGTACTCCACCTGCAATCAAATCATGGTAATAGCGAAGCGACGAGTCGATATAGGCTTGTTTGATATTGCCAGCCATCAAAGTCTTGTCCGTATCGTCTGCTTCTTCTGTCCCTACATAGATGAAAATGCGCTGTTCAGGCGACAATTTCTTACGCTCAATGTAGCGGTTAAAGGCTTCTTGGTGAAGCCAGTTAGCAGATGAAAAGACACCTAGACAACCAATTCGATCTTGGTACTCTAGTCCGATAAACTGGGTAATATTGCCTCCTAGTGACGAACCAATCATAGCCGTATGCTGGCGATCAGCTTTGGTACGATAGGTTTCATCGATAAAAGGCTTGACCACCTCCATGACAAACTCGGCATACTCCACACCCTTACCGCCAAACTGCTGCCCCGGAATAGGAGATTCTTGAAACTTCCAAGCTGCGTACTCATGCATCCGCCCCAAACCATCATTGTCGATGGCTACAACAATCATGCGACTGATGTCAGGATTTCTCTTAATAGCCGGAATAATCTTCCAAGAGTGCCCGATATAGGACTCCTTGCTGTAAAAGACATTTTGCCCGTCATGAAAGTAAACAACAGGGTAAAAACGGTCTGTGTCTTTCTCGTAGTCCTTTGGCAGGAGCACACGCACACGACGCTCTTTTCCAGTATAAGGAACCTTGAGTTTATGTTCTTTCATTTTTAAATAAAAGTAGGAATGATTCATTGTCAGAAAACTCTCTATATTCAAAATTTTATCTCATTATACCATAAAAATAGAAAAAAAGTCAGTAAATGTCCATTTTAAGGATAAATAACTAACTTTTTTCATTCGTTTTTCTGAATTCTTCTGGATTTTCTGATTAGAGGAGATTGTCAATCAACTCATCGACAGCATCTTTTTCAGCTTGAGGTGTAATCTCAGTAATCATGATACCAGCCACTGCTCGCTCAACCAAGCCTTCAACATCCATACGTGCTTCATACTGCTCCGCATTCTTAATTTTAGGATTGGTCTTAGGACGATCAGGTGCAAAAATAGTACAGCAGTCCTCAAACGGCTGGATAGAAATTTCAAAAGTATCAATTTCCTGAGCGATGTCAATGATTTCCAACTTGTCCATAGTAACCACAGGACGGATGATGGGAGTGTTAGTCACAGCGTTGATAGCCTGCATACTTTCCAAGGTCTGGCTAGCTACTTGACCAAGACTTTCCCCATTGATGATAACTAAACCATTTCGTACCTCACGGATACGGTCAGTAATTCGCATCATAAAACGACGAGTCAAGGTCATGAGGTAGGCTTCTGGCGCCTTGGCTTTGATCTCCTCTTGAATCTCTGTGAAAGGCACTTCGATAAACTGGATATTGCCACCAAACTTGGTCAATTTACGGGTCAAATCTTGGGCTTTTTTGAGAGCACCTGGACTAGTGTAAGGTGGGCTGGCAAAGTGAACGGCCTCAATATCTACTCCACGTTTAAGAGCTAGATAACCTGCTACAGGCGAGTCAATCCCCCCTGACAACATGAGCATCCCCTTACCAGAAGTACCCACAGGCAAGCCACCTGCTCCTCGAATGGTTTCATAGGAAAGATAAGCTGCTTCTTCACGAATCTCCACCTGAAGATTAATATCTGGATTTTTCATCTGAGCTTGGATATTTGGAATATCTTCGAATACAGCTCCACCAAGTGTTTGGTTGAGTTCACGACTGTCGAGTTCAAAGTTGTGGTCACTACGTTTACTAGAAATCTTAAAGGTCATGCCTTCCCTATAGATATCTTTCATAATCTCTTGGACAGAAGACTTCAGAACTTCTACAGATTTTTCAACCTTATATACTGGAGAAAAATTCTGAATTCCAAAGACTTGCTTGAGTGATTCTGCAACCTCTGTGTAATCAGCTCCATTGAGGTATGCATGGGCACGGTCGCGATCAGCAGTTACCTTAACTTGGGGATAGATGGACAAAACGTCCGAAATGTTATTGCGAAGTTTATTGATGAAACGCATGCGATTTTTGCCCTTGGTTGACAACTCTCCGTAGCGAATCATAATTTCTGAATACTGCATGAATGCTCCTATCTTACTTTTCTAGTTTGATTGTAAATTAATTTTAGCTTGGTCAAAAATTGCTCGACTTGACTCATATCATTTTCCAGGTCTAGGCTTAGACGCACAGCTGACTGGGCCTTATCTTTGTCCACCCCCATGGCAATCAAGGTCCCCGCAGGTTTTCCTGCCTTGGACGAACAAGCAGAGGTTGTGGAGATGAAAATATCATAGTCTTCAAATGCGTGAACAATGACTTCACCACGAACACCCTTGATTCCAAAAGTCAGGATATGAGGGGCAAAGTCTTCCTCATCTGAAAAGACAAAAATATCTGGATAGTCCAAAAGCGCTTGGCGAATGACTGATTTCATCTGCCCTGCCTTATTAGTAAAGATATCTAACTTTTCCATAGACAAACGGAGGGCCTTGGCTGTCGCTGCAATCCCTGCTACATTTTCAGTCGTCGAACGATAATCACGCTCTTGACCACCACCTGTCAAAAGAGGCGTAATTTTCTTACCAGACTTGATATAGACACAGCCAACACCTCGGACACCATGAAACTTATGACTCGAAAAGGTCGCAAAATCCACTCGATCTGTCAGATATTTTTCAGTCGGAATCTTAGCGAGTGCCTGAACTGCATCAACGTGGAAGGAAATAGTTGGCTTGTCTGCCAACAGTTCTGAGATGGCCTCAATAGGTTGAATAGATCCAATTTCGTTGTTTACTGCCATAATGGAGACGAGGGTCGTATCAGGTCGTATCAAAGCTCCTAGAGCCTCAACATCCACAAACCCTTTCTCATCAACTGGAGCAAAATCCACCTCAAAACCCTGACTTTTCAGCCAGAGGGCTGACTCCTTGACTGCTGGATGTTCAATGGCTGATACGATGATGTGCTTGCCAAACTGGGCTTTTTCAAGGGCCACACCTTTGATGACCCAGTTATCCCCTTCTGTTCCTCCAGAAGTAAAGAAGATTTCATCACTCTTCTTGCCAATCAAATCTGCAATTTGCTGCCGGGAAGCATCTAAAATTCGTGTTGCCTGGTCTCCCAAACGATGGAGGCTAGAAGGATTTCCTACAATTTTCGAAGCGACCTGCGTATAGGTTTCAAGTGCTTCAGGATAAGGCTTGGTCGTTGCCGAATTATCAAAGTAGATCATGTTTTCTCACGCTTTCTAAAATCACTTCTTCTATTGTATCATGAAACAGAGCTTGCGACAAGAAAGGGCAAGTCCTCTTTTTTTAAGATTTTTTTAAAGAAATGAGGTATAATAAATCATAATTAAAGGAGAGTATCATGTCTAACTATCATAGAACTTCAAAACCAAAAACTGAGCATATCAAAAAAGGGTTTACTGTCTTTCAAAAAACGATTGCTACCATCGGTAGTATCCTTGGCCTAATCACCGCTACTATCACTATCATGAACGCCATGGATAATAGCAAAAACAATAAAAAAGAACCGACGACAAGCCAGACGACAACCATTGTCAAAGAAATCCAAAAGGAATCCCCTCAGGAAAACACTAGTCCCAATAAGGAAAATAACACTTCTCAAGAAAAAACACAACAAGAAGAAACGCCAAAATCCAGCGTCAAGGAAGAGAAAAAAGAAGAGCAGAAAACAGCAACTCAGGACTCTACTACACCTGCTCCAACTAAACCTAGCGCTGAAAATGAAAAACAGCCCAATACTCCAACTTCAGAAAATAAAAGCAATCAATAGCCAGTAAAATAGCTTCTTTCCAAATTTGGAAAGAAGCTATTTTTTTATTGTTGCAATACTTTTCGTGGTTTGGTTCCCTCAGCTGGACCGATGACACCTGCCATTTCGAGTTCTTCCATAAGGCGGGTCGCACGGTTAAATCCAACCGACAAACGACGCTGAATCATCGAAGCGCTAGCTTTCTGGGTTTCGATAACCAAAGCCTTGGCTTCTTCAAAAAGCGGATCGCCACCAGCTTCACCATCAGAAAAATCTCCTTCATTTTCAGGGACATCTCCTGGGTCAAAACTCTCATCGTAATCTGCATCTGCCTGAGCCTTGATGAAGTTCACGATGCGCTCGACATCGTCATCTGAGATAAAGGATCCTTGCAGACGGACTGGGTGATTTTCATCGATTGGTTTAAAGAGCATATCTCCTCGACCAAGCAGTTTTTCAGCTCCATTTTCATCCAAGATGGTTCGTGAATCTGTACCTGATGAAACTGCAAAAGCCACACGAGAGGGGACATTGGCTTTGATGAGACCAGAGATAACATCAACCGATGGACGTTGTGTTGCGAGAATCATGTGAATCCCTGCAGCACGTGCCTTCTGTCCGAGACGAATGATAGCATCTTCCACTTCCTTGCTAGCCACCATCATGAGGTCTGCCAACTCGTCCACAATGACAACAATCAAAGGCAGTGGTACTTGTTTGTACTCAGACTGGGCATTGAATTCCTCGACCTTGGCATTGTAACCAGCGATATTTCGTACACCAACCTTAGCGAAGAGTTCATAACGGTTTTCCATCTCATCCACAACCTTTTGCAGAGCCTTGCTGGCCTTGCGTGGATTAGTCACAACTGGAATCAAGAGGTGAGGAATGTCATTGTAAACCGATAACTCAACCATCTTAGGATCGACCATCATAAACTTGACCTGGTCGGGTCTTGCTTTCATGAGAATGCTCGCGATAATACCGTTAACTGCAACTGACTTCCCTGATCCTGTCGAACCTGCAACGAGTAGGTGGGGCATCTTGGAAAGGTCAAAGGTGCGAGCAGTTCCATTAACCGCCTTCCCTAAAGGAATTTCGAGGAGATTTTCTGGCTTAGTCTGAGACTGTTCCCAGAGTTCACGGAAGGAGACGGTTGCAATCTCAGAGTTAGGCACTTCGATTCCGACTAGGGATTTACCAGGAATCGGAGCCTCAATCCGAACATCCTTGGCTGCTAGAGCTAGCGCTAAGTCGTCTGCCAGATTGGAAATGCGGTTAACCCGTACACCAACGGCTGGCTTGACTTCATACTTGGTTACTGATGGGCCGATTTCAGCCCGTTCAACCGTTACCTTGATACCAAAGCTGGCAAAGGTTTCTTCTAAGATTTTGATATTTTCTCGAACAATCTTCTTTTCCTTGGACTGATCTTTGGGTTTATCTGGCGCGAAGAGTTGCAAGCTTGGTAGCTTGTATTCAAGGGCTTCCTTAGCAGAAAAATCAACCTGCACCTCTTCATCCTCAAGGTCTTCTTCCACATCTGGAACGTCAAAATCAGCTTGAGGAAGGATAATCTCCGGTTCACTCCATTCTTTTTCAGGAATTTGTGGAAGATCATAGTCTGGAACTTCTGGTAAGATTTCTCCAGTTTCAGGATCTACAGGAGGAAGCGGTAGTGCATCCTGTTCTTCTTGTTCTCTCTTGATTCTGGCTGCTTCTTCAGCTTCTTGACGAGCCTTCTCTTCTTCTCTCTTGATGAAGCGTTCCTGTTTTCTCTGTTCCTGTTTTTCCATGAAGGATCTGAACTGAGCTCCAATAAAGGCTGCAACATCATAAATAGACCAAGGACTGACCAAGAGAGCCCCAACTAGAATCAAAAGGACTCCAATAAAGTACGATCCGATATTGGAGAAAAGAAAGGCTATGGGGATATAAAGTCCAACACCAAGCAAGCCTCCACCAGCGAAGCTAGTCACCCGGATACCAGTCAGGTCCGTCATAACTTGAGCCAAGGTCCCTTTTAGAACTGACTGCTCCAAACCAAACTTCCAGACAAGATAGGCCTCAAAAATCAAGAGCAAGCCAGCGAAGATACAGAGAAATCCTGACAGAAGCCCCTCTTGCTTGCGTATCCATTTAAAAAGAAAAAGATAGATGAGGAGACCACCTATAGCCACATAAGCTAAACTTCCGACTAACAGTCGAATGAGATTATAAAGGGTGACACCCGCAGCACCAAGCTTGAGGGCTGCAAAGATTAATAATAAGGCAATTCCTAAGGAAATCAACATCCTCTGGATAGCCTGCTTTCTTTCGAGTTCTGCTTTAGACGGTCTCCGTCTTGTTTTTGTAGTATTCTTGTTTGCCATTCTTTTATTATACCATATTTCACAGCCATTTCGAATAGAGAAAAAGATTGCACCAAATGGTAACAATCTTTCTATTCTAATCCATTTTATGCTTGTGGCTTGCGTAGGTAACCATAAACCACACCACTTACGATTGCGCCAACCAAGACAAAGGCAAGGTAGAGAAGGGCATTTGAAGTAAGAGCGATGACGAAGATTCCTCCGTGTGGCGCCATGAGTTTGATTCCTGCAAGACCAACGAGTCCTCCTGCTACTGCAGAACCAAGGATGAAGCTTGGGATAGCACGAGCTGGGTCAGCGGCACCAAATGGAATCGCTCCCTCAGTGATAAATGACAAGCCCATGATGATGTTTGTCAAACCAGAGTTGCGTTCTTCCTTAGTGAATTTATCTTTGAAAAGAAGGGTTGCGACAAAGATAGCAAGTGGTGGCACCATTCCTCCAGCCATAACTGCTGCCATGGCTACAGAACCACCTGAAGAAACAGTTGCTGCAAGCGTACCTGTACCAAAGACATAGGCCGCTTTATTAACTGGACCACCCATATCAACAGCCATCATTCCACCAAGAACGATACCAAGAAGGACAGCTGAACCGCCTCCAAGACCGCCTAGGAAGTCATTCATCGCAGTGTTGATTGCTGCCATCGGGATGTTAACAGCTAGCATGACAAATCCTGTTAAGATTGTTCCAAGAAGTGGCAAGAGAAGGATTGATTTAGCACCTTCAAGTGAACGAGGAACTTTAACGTATTTCTTGATAGCAAGAACTAAAGCACCTGCGATAAATCCACCAACAAGGGCACCTAGGAAACCGGATGAGACACCTGCAAGAGTTGAAGTTGCTTCACCACCTGCTGCATAAGGGATTTTACCAAAGGCAAAACCTTCTTTGGCAATTGCACCAGCCACAAAACCAGCTACCAAACCTGGTTTTTCAGCGATAGAGTAGGCAACATATCCTGCAAAGACTGGGAGCATCAAGCCAAAGGCTGCACCACCGATTTTCATGAACATGGAAGCTAGCTCATGGTAGGATCCGAGATTGCCAAGACTATCTTGTGGCACACCCATAGCACCATCAATCAAGAAAGCAAGGGCAATCATGATACCACCACCGATAACGAATGGCAACATTTGAGATACACCACTCATCAAGTGTTTGTAGAAGGCACCACCAAGGCTTTGTTTTTCATTAGATGCTGTTGCAGTTTTTGCTCCATTAGCAGCACGATAAACTTCAGCATCCCCAGAAAGAGCCAAGTTGATCAATTCTTCTGTCTTACGGATACCGTCTGCAACTGGGCGGTTGATCAATGGCTTGCCATCGAAACGATCCATCTCAACAGCCTTGTCTGCAGCGATGATAACAGCTTTAGCCTTACGGATGTCCTCTGCAGTCAATTGATTCCCAACACCGCTGGCACCATTGGTTTCGACCTTGATCCCAACACCCATTTCAGCAGCCACTTTTTGAAGGGCCTCTTGGGCCATGTATGTGTGGGCAATACCTGTCGTACAAGCTGTAACAGCTACGATAAAGTCACCAGAGTCATTAGCAGGTGCTTGAACAGGTTCCTCAGCTTTTTCTGAGGCTTGGTCAAAAAGTTCGATAACTTGATCTGCAGATGTTACTTGACGAAGTTTGTCAGCAAAACCGTCTTTCATCAAGTATTGAGACAATTCTGCCAAGGCTGCCAAATGAGTATCATTGGCACCTTCCGGAGCTGCAATCATGAAGAAGAGGTCTGTTAGTTGCCCATCCAAGCTCTCATAATCAACACCCTTGTTTGACTTAGCAAAGAGAACTGTTGCTTCTTTGACCGCAGAGTTTTTACTGTGGGGCATAGCGATTCCGTCACCCAAACCAGTGGAAGTTAGAGCTTCACGCGCTAAGATTCCTTCTTTAAAGATTTCAAAATCCGTCACATAACCGTGATCTACCAAACTTTTAATCATCTCTTCAATGACAGCTGGTTTTTCAGTTGCCTGCAAATCCAGCAACATGACATCTTTTCTCAATAGGTCTTGAATTTTCATCGTTTTTCTACCTCAACTTTTTCATATGTTTCTTTAATAAATTCCGCTGTTGCCAAGTCATCCGAGAAGGTAGTTGCTGTTCCACAAGCTACTCCCCATTTGAAGGCTTCTACTGCATCTTTAGATTTTACAAACACACCTGTAAATCCAGCAACCATAGAGTCACCAGCACCAACTGAATTTTTGACTGTTCCCTTGATAGGTTTTGCGAAGTAAGCTCCCTCAGATGTGACAAGAAGAGCACCGTCGCCAGCCATTGAGATAATAACGTTTTGAGCTCCTTTGGCAAGTAACTGACGAGCATAGTTCTCGATTTCATCTAAACTTTCGAGTTTCACTCCAAAGATAGCTCCAAGTTCGTGATTGTTTGGTTTAACCAAAAGTGGCTGGTAGTCCAAACTATCAATCAAGGTCTGTCCTTCAAAATCACAAACGACTTGCGCACCAGTCTGGCGTGTTAATGCAATCAAATCCTTATAGATAACATTGCCTAGGTTCTTAGCACTCGAACCCGCAAACACCACCGTATCTTCTGCTGTCAAACTAGACAAAATAGCTTTCAATTCTTCTAGCTGAGTTGGTTCCACATTTGGACCCGTCCCGTTGATTTCTGTTTCTTGGTCTGCTTTAATCTTGACATTGATGCGAGTATCTTCTGCTACTTGGACAAAACGAGTTTCGATTTCTTCCTCTGAAAGGGTATCTGTGATAAATTTACCAGTAAAACCTCCGATAAATCCAGTCGCAGTATTTGGAATACCCAAGCGTTTCAAGACACGACTTACATTGATTCCTTTCCCACCAGCAAACTTATCATCACTGTCCATACGATTGACACTGCCGACTTGAACTTGGTCCAAGCGCACGATATAGTCAATGGATGGATTGAGTGTGACTGTATAAATCATACTTCTATTACCTCCGTTTTCTTCTTAATAGCCTGCAGGAGCTCATGCCCTTGACTTGTGATGACAATAGCGCGTTTGAGAGGTGCTACCTTGGCAAAGCAAGTTTGACCAATCTTTGACGAATCAACCAAGACATAGGTTTGTTTGGCATTCTCTAAAATGGCACGTTTCACAGCTCCCTCTTCCATATCAGGAGTCGTATAATAACCATCGTCCACACCATTCATCCCGATAAAGGCACGGTCAAAGTGCAATTGGTTAATTTGATTAAGAGCAACTCCACCGATACATGCATCTGTTGCCATCTTGACACTCCCTCCAACCATGACAGTCGGAATCTGTTTTTCAACCAACTGAACCGCATGATGAATGGAGTTGGTCACAACTGTGATATTCTTATTAACCAATTCCTTGATTAAAAAAGCAGTTGTTGTGCCAGCATCGATAAAGATAACATCTTGTTCCTTAATAAGAGATGCTGCTTTTTGAGCCAGCAGCTTCTTCTCTTGAAGGTTTTTGACAGATTTTTCTTGGATGGTTTCTTCTTCCTGCAAGGAGTGGGGCAATTCTGCTCCACCATGCACACGGCGAAGTTTATTTTCTGCCTCCAACTCGCCCAAATCTCTTCGTACTGTCGATTCTGATGTTTCTAATAGACTAACCAATTTTTCTAGGGAAACTACATGATGTTGATTTAACTCCTCTAAAATCAGTTGCTTCCGCTCAGTTTTTAACACCAAATCACCTCCTGTTATCGTTTACACTATTCATTCTAGCACATTCTCTACCAAAGTCAAGCATTTTTTATCATTTTCTTTCAAATTCTATCATTTTTTCTTATTTCCAGAATTTTTATTGCAAGATAAGTGGCTTTATGGTAGACTATTTGAGTAAGTATTGGAAGATTACTCAAGAGGCTTAAGAGGCCGTGTTGGAAACGCGGTAGGCGTGTAACAGCGTGCGTGGGTTCGAATCCCATGTCTTCCGTAGAAAAGAAAAATTATTTTTTTAGATACAACAAATGTTGTATCTTTTTTTTGTATCCCTTTTTAAAAAAAAGAATACCAAGGAATACCAAAGGCAAAAACAAAAAACGTTGATTTAACAACGTTTTACCAAGGAATGCAAAAGAATGCAAAGGAATAATGGAGCCGGTGGGAGTCGAACCCACGTCCAAACACCTGCCAACATATTTGTCTACAACCATAGGTTATGTATTGTTTTAACAGTCCCTCGACACATAACTCAAGCCTAGGAACTGCGAGTCTATTAATCTCTTATCAAACCACTAGACAAGGCTTGATCGTATCTCGCTAATCATAAGACCTGTCATTGAACACGAGCAATCCAAATCGGGTCACGCCTGCTGGTTTTTAGGCAGCTAAAGCGTAAGAAGTGTTATTTTTTGCAGTTATATTTAACTGAGCGTTTACGTCGCCACACGGGTTGCAAAATATGCCTCATAATGCCTGTCGAATCCGTAACGACCCCAAAAGACGATAGAACCATTATAACCTATCTTCATGAAAAATGCAAAATCAAGCCACCTCTTTAGAAAAGAACCCCTTTTAAGGCTTCCGATAAGACTTGATAACCGGCTACACTTAGATGAAGGCCATCTGTTGTATAGTCTTTTTTGAGTTGTACTTCTGAATCTATCAAACTATCATAAACAGGCACAAAATCTACCTGCATATAGGCGGATGTTAGAGCCTCATAGGCTTGATTCCATTCTCTAATCTTTTCATTGGTTCGGATATAAACAGTCTGCTTGTATTTCTCTCCCTCATTGACTGGCAGAATAGAAAGGAGCTTTATTTGTGACAGCGGATATTCTCGGGCAATCGATTGGATTACACGCTCGAGATTATCCAAGGCTTCATTCATGGGAATATCTTTTCCGATATCATTTGTCCCAATTAGGAGAACAATTTGATCGACAGCATCACCATAAAGATGGGCATCCAAATTCTCTAATAACAGTCTCGTCTGGTAGCCTCGGATACCACGATTAACAATCGTCTTGGCCGTCCCAAACAACTCTTGCAGAGGGTAATATTCCACAATCGAATCACCAATAAAGATGATATCTGGCTCTAGGACAGAAATTTGATTCAATCCACGATACTTGGCTTGAATTTTTTCCTGCTCTTTTAGGAGCCAATTTTCTAATAACTGTACTGCCACCTTATCCCTCTTTCTCTAACCAATTCTCTAGGACTTGATAAACGCCCGCCTGGCTGTTAGCTGGTGCTAGAGCAGTCGCAACTGCCTTGGCCTCATCATCTGCATTTTCCATCGCATAGGCAATACCAGCCATCTCCAACATTTCGACATCATTTTCACTGTCACCAAAAGCCATGACTTGTTCCGATTGCAAATTCCAGCGCTTGAGTAATTCTTCCAATCCCCAAGCCTTGTGAACACCAGCCTGTAGGATATCGATACAACCATAACCACTGGAAACAGCTCTTACATGCCCATCAAAGAGATCATTGATTTCCTGCAAAACTGAACTAGAGCGTTCCTCGCCAACGACCATGCTCATCTTTAATACTCCTCCAAAGAGGTCTGAGTTTAGCTCATCCACAAAATTGGTCCTTTGGTAAAGTTTTTCAATCATCTCTGGAGTCATAAATTTATCAAGTTCTGTAAAAACAGTTCCTTTCTTGACAAAACTCCCATTCATACTGGTAACGACAAATTGATCTCGGCACTCCCTCCCTTTAAAATGAACTAAAGCCGTGTCAACCATAGCATCATCCCAGGTCTGTGCTTGAATCAGTTTATTATTTTCAAAAATACGCGCCCCATTGGCAACGACTAGGACAACTCTACTCGCCAAATGTTTAAGCAATTGTCTCATACGATGAACTTCATTCCCCGTCGCAATGACAAAACGGATATCCCTTTGATCCAGCTGATCTAAAATCTTTTCCAAGCGGGGCAGATCCAGCTGACCTCTCGGGTCTAGCAAGGTTCCATCCATGTCTGTTGCAATTAATTTAATCGTCATCATATCTCCTTTAGGGTGAGCACCTACCACTTCAACCCTACATGTTCATTCATTTCTTTATAAGCCGTGTCAATTCGTTCCTTGGTCGCCTCGTCCAACTTGTCACGGTGACTGCCCCCCTCAATGAAGTCCTCTAGGATATAGGTCTGATAGAGGAAGAGCGGATATCCTTCTGGAGAGTAAGTTCCTTTTGGAGTCCGATTAACCCAAGTAGGATGTGCGTTAGCAGTTTCAATCCTTGTCTTGCCATCCTTTTTCTTAATGGTCACATCCATGAGAACACCTCGCTCCGTCCACTTGGCATTTTCCTCATCTTGCATGGTTTCAATGCGTTGGTTTGAAAGGAAATTTCCCATGGAATAGATGATCAATTTTTTGTCACCATCTTTTTCAACCGTTTCAGCAGGTTCAACGACGTGAGGATGCCCTCCAAAAATAATATCAGCTCCCCAGTCAATCATCTTGTGATAAAGTGTTTTTTGTTCTTCCGTTGGTTCCAACTGGTACTCAATTCCCATCTGAGGCATGATGACAGTAATATCCGCTTCTTGCTCAGCCCGTTCAATTTCTGCCTTCATCTTATCTTCATTCAGGTCAGAAAGATAGCGATTATAATCCTCTTGAGAGATATACTGCTCAATGCCATTAAAACCGTAAGAATAGGCTAGGAGAGCTACCTTGATACCATTGACTTCCTTGATAACTAGCGGAGCTTGGTCTCGGGATTCATGTGTGTAGACTCCTATGGGTGTCATCCCTGCCTTTTCAATAGCTTCTGCTGTCGAAACCACTCCCTCTATCTGAGAATCCAAGATGTGATTATGAGCCAAGTCTAGAACTTGATAGCCTGCATCTTTGATCGCATCCATGACTTCTCCAGGTGCATTAAAGAGAGGATAACCTGCCAAGTAGTGGTCCTTGTTCACCGTTCCTTCAAAGTCACCAAGCACTAAATCCGCTTGTTTGAGCCAGGGTTTTACATACTCAAAATTTTCGTGGAAATCGTAGCTACCATCTTCTTTCAGAGCTGTTCGGTAGATAGGGATATGATAGAGAAGGTCACCATTTGCCATGATTCGCGCTGTCTTTTCGTCAGAATCATTTTCTTTGAATTGACCTGAGGAACTTGTAGAATTAACTGTTTGACTACTAGGACTCGTTCCCTTGTTCCCTTGTGCTGCTTGGGTCAACAAGTTCAGCCCCATAGACAAGGAAACTGCAAGCAACAACACCGTAATAAACTGGGCATTTGTCCAAGATTTATAATTCCTAAAGAAACCAATACTACTCTTCAACAATCCAAAAATAGGACCATGAGACCGTCTATCTTGTCGCTTTTCCATCTTTATTCCCCCCTTGCTTTTACTGCAAGCCTTTTCTTTTATTATACCACAGACAAAAGAGGAATACCGTTTATTATATTATTTTTTAGGAACTTCTGTGACTTTCTTTCTCGTCTATTTTGTGTTATCATGTAGAGGTAATGAAAGGAGAGAAAATGTCTGCTATAGAACGTATTACAAAAGCTGCTCATTTAATTAATATGAACGATATTATCCGTGAGGGGAATCCGACTTTACGCGCGGTTGCTGAGGAGGTCACTTTCCCACTGTCTGACCAGGAAATCATCCTTGGAGAAAAGATGATGCAATTCCTCAAAAATTCTCAGGATCCTGTTATGGCTGAAAAGATGGGGCTCCGTGGTGGTGTTGGATTGGCTGCTCCCCAACTCGATATCTCAAAACGCATAATCGCTGTTTTAGTGCCCAATATTGTGGAAGAAGGTGAAACTCCTCAGGAAGCCTACGACCTGCAAGCTGTTATGTACAATCCAAAAATCGTCTCTCACTCTGTTCAGGACGCCGCCCTCGGTGAAGGAGAAGGGTGCCTATCTGTCGACCGTGTAGTTCCAGGCTATGTTATTCGTCATGCCCGCGTCACTGTTGATTACTTTGACAAGGACGGAGAAAAACACCGCATCAAGCTTAAAGGATACAACTCTATCGTTGTCCAACATGAAATTGACCACATCAACGGAATCATGTTCTACGATCGTATCAATGAGAAAGACCCATTTGCTATCAAAGATGGACTCCTCATCCTCGAATAAAGAAAATCCCGTTGCAAGACGGGGTTTTGTGTTATAATAGAGTCATGAAAACAAATGATATTGTCTATGGCGTCCACGCCGTTACCGAAGCCCTCCTTGCAAATACTGGAAACAAACTTTACCTCCAAGAAGATCTAAGGGGTAAAAATGTTGAGAAAGTCAAGGAACTGGCTGCTGAGAAAAAGGTCTCCATCTCTTGGACCTCAAAAAAATCCCTCTCTGAAATGACCGAAGGCGCTGTCCACCAAGGTTTTGTTCTACGAGTGTCCGAATTTGCCTATAGCGATCTGGATCACATCCTTGCAAAAATACGCCAAGAAGAAAATCCTTTGCTATTGATTCTGGACGGGTTAACTGACCCTCACAACTTAGGTTCTATCTTAAGGACTGCTGATGCGACCAATGTTTCAGGTGTCATCATTCCCAAGCACCGTGCTGTCGGAGTGACTCCTGTCGTTGCCAAAACGGCCACAGGTGCTATCGAGCATGTGCCGATTGCCCGAGTGACCAACCTCAGTCAAACCCTCGATAAACTCAAGGACGAAGGCTTCTGGACCTTTGGAACGGATATGAATGGAACCCCTTGCCACAAATGGAATACAAAAGGGAAAATCGCCCTCATCATCGGAAATGAAGGAAAAGGCATCTCGAGCAACATCAAAAAACAGGTGGATGAGATGATTACCATTCCCATGAATGGACATGTTCAAAGTCTCAATGCCAGTGTTGCTGCAGCTATTCTCATGTACGAAGTTTTCCGAAATAGACTATAAAAAAGTTTCCAGTCATCTGATTGGAAACTTTTTTATGATTATACTCAATGAAAATCAAAGAGCAAACTAGGAAACTAGCCGCAGGTTGCTCAAAGCACTGCTTTGAGGTTGTAGATAGAACTGACGAAGTCAGTAACATATATACGGCAAGGCGAAGCTGACGTGGTTTGAAGAGATTTTCGAAGTGTATTAACTATGTTCGGTGATAAACTTGTAAGCTTCTTGACCAGCAATCGCCCCATCACCAACTGCTGTTGTGACTTGGCGAAGATCTTTTTGGCGAACATCCCCAACCGCAAAGATACCGTCAACGGCAGTTTTCATGTGGTTATCTGTCACAATCCAGCCTGCCTGATCTTGGATATTCAATTCTTTAACAAAATCGCTAACGGGATCCAAACCAACATAGATAAAGACACCTCCAAAGGCTTGCTCTGTCACTTGACCCGTCTTTACATTTTCAAATACGACAGATTCTACTCGGTTTTCACCTTTGATTTCCTTGACAACAGAATCCCAGATAAAGTTGACTTTCTCATTTGCAAAAGCACGGTCTTGCAAAACCTTTTGGGCACGAAGTTGGTCACGACGGTGAACAATGGTAACAGTCTTGGCAAAGCGAGTTAAGAAGAGAGCTTCTTCTACCGCTGAATCTCCACCACCAACTACGAGCAAGTCTTGATCACGGAAGAAAGCTCCATCACATACGGCACAGTAAGAAACACCACGACTGTTCAGTTCTTCTTCTCCAGGAACCCCCAAAAGACGGTGTTTTGACCCAGTTGCCACGATGACAGTACGGGTTTCGTAAACTTGATCATCAGTGATTACCTTCTTAAAGTCACCCTGGTCTTCAATATTTTCAACATAGCCATAAAGATGCTCCACTCCAAGGTTTTCAAGTGGTTCAAACATCTTTTCAGCCAATTCAGGTCCACTGATATTGGCATAACCTGGATAGTTTTCAATATCAGATGTGTTATTCATTTGCCCTCCTGGCAGACCACCTTCAATCAAAGCCACTTTCAGATTGCTTCGAGCAGCATATAAGGCAGCTGTCATTCCCGCAGGTCCAGCACCGACAATAATCGTATCGTACATTTCGATTCCTTCTTTCTTGTTGTAACTATCTTTATTCTAACTCATTCTTGCTAGTCACGCAAGGATTATGCCTTGAAAACCAAGAGCAAACTCATGACGGCAAAGGATAATACCGGAACGACCAAAACTCCAATCATAATCATATCATAGAGATGAGCTTGGCGAGCTTTGGCTGTCTTGTCCACACCAGACATGGCTCTCAATCCAATCCAAATCCCCAGAAAAATCATGACAAGGATGGTCGTTAAGATCAAACTCTCGAAATATAAAGAAAATAAATGCAGTAGCATGATCTCTCTCGTTTCTATCTTTTTTAAAGAGTAAACTCAGCTAGTCCAACTAACTGAGTTTTCCTTTTTCTATTATATCAAATATAAGTTCGTTTGTAACTAGCAAAGAATTCTTTTGTCCGTTCTTCTTTCGGATGATTGATGATTTCATCTGGTGTGCCAGACTCGATGATTTTCCCTTTATCTAGGAATAAAACCTTGTCTGCCACTTGGGCTACAAAAGACATATCGTGACTGACCAAAATCATGGTCTGACCTGACTTGGCAGCGTCTGCAATAGACTTTTCTACCTCACCGACCAATTCTGGGTCGAGGGCTGAAGTGGGTTCGTCCAAGAGCAAGACATCTGGTTTCATAGCAAGCGCACGCGCGAGGGCAACACGTTGCTTCTGTCCACCTGATAAGTGGCGAGGGTAATGGTTTTTACGGTCTGAAAGACCAACCTTGTCCAACTCTTCCTTAGCGATTTTTGTTGATTCCTCGTCCGATAATTTTTTAACGACAATCAAACCTTCCTTGACATTGTCAAGAGCAGTTCGGCGTTCAAACAAATTAAACTGTTGGAAAACCATGGACAACTTGCGACGAAGGGTTAGAATCTCTTCTTGGCTAATCTGAGAAAAATCAACTTTAAAATTGTCAATCTGAATCGTTCCACTATCTGGAGTTTCAAGGTAGTTCAAACTACGAAGAAAGGTAGATTTCCCAGCTCCAGATGAACCAATCAAAGCCACTACCTCACCTTTTTGAATATCCAAGTTCAGATGATTCAAGACTGTCTGTCCTGAAAAGGATTTGCTTAAATTCGAAATCTTAATCATTAACGAAGGTCTCCTTTCACATCTGTAGACACTGTATCCGGCGCTGAGATAGCCATTTTTCTCTCGATGAAACGGCCGAGGCTTTCAATTCCGATATTAACTACCCAATAAACAAGGGCAACGGAGATGAAGCGCTCAAAATAGCGATAATCAGCTCCACCTAAAATCTGAGCTTGGGCAAAGACCTCCACAACACCTGCACTAAAGGCTAGAGAAGTTCCCTTGGTCAAGCCGATTAGGGAATTAATCAAGGTTGGAGTCGCCACAACGGCCGCATTTGGAATAATCACGCGACGGTAAACTTGAGCTCGCGTCATACCCAAACTGCGTGCCGCCTCAATTTCACCTGGATTAACAGAAAGGATGGCCGCACGAATCGTTTCACTTGCATAAGCCGCCTCATTGAAAGCAAAGGCTACAATCGCAAAAAGCGCTGCTGGAATCGCATTGATATTGAGACCAGTTCCCCATTGTTGGTTGATAGCTTTCAGTGCTAAAGGAATTCCGTAGTAAGTCAACATAAGTTGAACTAGGATTGGGGTACCTTTTAAGAAGCTAACGAAAAAGGCCTGCAAGGGATATAGAATCTTAACACGATTGATCTTTACAATGGCAAAAATCAGGGCAAGTAGCAAACCAAAGAGTGCACCTCCAAGCGTCAACATCAAGGTTGTAGGCAGTTGTTGGACAATCCTTGGAATTCCATCAAAGACCGAACGCAAACTAAAGAGCTTACCATCCGGAATGAGTTGCATCAAACTTTGGTACCAATCTGATGCTAAAAATGTTGTAACAGTCATAAAAACATCCTCTCCTGATAATGATTCATTCTATCATACTTCTGCGCGCAAGCAAATTATTTGCTACGGGCTACTCAGACTTTGTCTATCTTCTAGTTTATCACACTTTAAAACAGGGATGCTATATATTTTACCTATCAAGGAGATAAATAAAAACTATCTCAAACCTAAGTTCTCATAGGTCTTTCTATAGCCGATTTGTTTAACAGCACCATTCTCCACCAAAATTGGACGTTTCAATAACATACCATCACTCGCTAGAAGCTTGGCTGCTTCTTGTTTTGACAAACTTCCCACCTTATCTTTTAGGCCCAGTTCACGGTATTTGATCCCGCTAGTATTGAAGAATTGTTTCACTTCAAAACCGGAAGTTTCCAACCAGTCCAAAATCACGTCTTCACTTGGTGTTTCTTCTACGATGTGGACAGCTTTATAGTTCACACCGAGTTGGTCTAGTTCATTTTTTGCTTTCTTACAAGTTGAACATTTTGGGTATTCGATAAATTCTAACATCTTCTTTTCTTTCTATTTTTTATTTTCTTGAAATGCTACACCTTCATGTTGCAAGAGCCAGGCTTTCTTTTCGACTCCAGATGCATAGCCTGTCAGACGATTGCCTGATCCCAGTACACGATGGCAGGGTACGAGTATGGACCAAGGATTACGCCCCACTGCTCCCCCAATCGCTTGGGCAGAAGCCACTTGCAAGTCTTGAGCTATTTGTCCGTACGTCACTGTTTGACCATAAGGAATGGCCTGTAAGTAAGCCCAGACCCGCTTTTCAAAATCTGTTCCAATAGGAGCCAAAGGTAAGTCAGATAGGTCCTGAACACTGCCTTCGAAATAGGTATCTAAATAGGAAATAACTTGCTCTAATACAGGATGGCTATCAACTTCTTCTATCGTTTCATCCCCTAATCCCCTCTCAAAATGAGTTTGGTCCTGTACCCAAATTCCATACAGATATTGCTCGTCAGCAACTAAGGATAAGGTTCCAATTGGCGACGGGTAGAACATTTTTGCGTACTTATTCTGCTTCATTTTTTTAATTTCTGATAGGCCAAACGTTCCCCATCAACTGGAACCTTACCGACCCGTTGGAAGCCTAGCTTTTCAAAAATATGCTGCATGGTCTTGTTTTCCGCATGCGTATCTGAACGAAAATCTAGATAATCAAAACCTTCAATCAAGCCTTCTAGGAAAGTCTGAGCAACACCTTGTCCTTGGACATCTGCTGCCACAGCGATACGGTGAAAGACCAAATATTCTGATTCTCCCCCCTGCCAACTCCCTTCATAAATGGCTTCATAGGCTTCCTCTGGGCTCTTGGTCACAGCAGCATAAGCTAGCAGTTCTCCTTCTTCCAAGGCCACATAGGCTTGGCCTGAGATGATATCATCAATAATGATATCTGCATTTGGATAGCCATTTTGCCACTGGTCACTACCAGACTCAGCTAAGCACTTTTTGGCATCCTCCATCACCTGCATAATCGCATCTACTTCGTTTGGAAAAGCTAAACGAATCTCCATCTTTTCCCCTCATTTCTAACTATTTTCTCTCATCATAGCATAATTTAAAGCTTTCTACAAGCAGTTGAAACTTGACTTTTGTTTTTAATTATTTTATAATCTAGTTATAAAAACTAGATAAAAAGGAGTTGGAAATGAATTCTAACTTTTCCTACCCAAAATGGGAAGACATTCCAAATATTGACCTCTATCTGGATCAGGTTTTGCTTTATGTCAATCAGGTCTGTGCCCCTATCTCTCCAGATAAAGACAAGGGACTAACAGCATCCATGGTCAATAACTATGTCAAACATGGTTACCTGACAAAGCCAGACAAGAAAAAATACAAACGCAAACAGATCGCCCGTTTGATTGCCATCACCACTCTCAAGTCTGTCTTTTCGATCCAAGAAATCGCTCAGACCCTTAATACTCTGCAAACTCAAGCGAGCTCAGACTAGCTCTACGACGCTTTTGTGGACTACATGAACCATGGGGTTGATCCAGAAAATCCTATTATCCAAACTAGCTGTCAAACGGTTAAACTCTATCATCAAACTCTAGACTTAATCCTTATCAAAGAAGAGGAGGAAATCCAATGAACACCAGCCTAAAGCTCAGTAAAAAACTCAGTTTTGGAGAGGAGATTGCTAATAGCGTGACCCATGCTGTAGGTGCCGTTATCATGCTCATCCTACTCCCTATTTCATCCACCTATAGTTATGAAGCACATGGATTTTTATCATCTTTTGGTGTTTCTATCTTTGTTATCAGTCTCTTTCTCATGTTCCTCTCGTCAACCATTTACCACTCTATGGCCTATGGTTCGACCCACAAATACGTCTTACGAATCATCGACCATTCTATGATTTACGTAGCTATCGCAGGCTCTTATACGCCGGTCGTCTTGACTTTGATGAATAACTGGTTTGGCTATCTGATCATTGCCATTCAGTGGGGAACGACCATCTTTGGCATCCTCTATAAAATCTTTGCTAAAAAGGTCAATGAGAAATTCAGTCTTGCCCTTTACCTGATTATGGGCTGGTTGGTTCTGGCTATCATTCCTGCCATTATCAGTCAAACAACGCCAATTTTCTGGAGTCTCATGGTAACTGGCGGACTCTGTTATACAGTTGGAGCTGGATTTTACGCCAAGAAAAAGCCTTATTTCCACATGATTTGGCATCTCTTTATCCTAGCAGCATCTGCACTCCAATATATCGCGATTGTTTATTACATGTAAAAAAGTTGAGAATCTTTTCTCAACTTTTTTCTTTACACATATTGATAAAATACTGGTGCAAGCGAGCATCATCTGTCAATTCTGGATGAAAAGAGGTTACCAGCATATTTTTTTCTTGCGCAGCAACGATTTGATCATCAACTGTTGCTAGGATTTCCACATCCTCTCCAAGACTACTGATAATCGGACCACGGATAAAGGTCATGGGAATCTGACCAACTCCCTTACATTCTGCCTCTGTATAGAAGCTTCCTAGTTGGCGTCCATAAGCATTACGCTCTACTACTATATCCATAGTCGCTAGATGACTTTCTTCCTGAGAAGTAATTTCCTTAGCCAGCAAAATCAAACCCGCACAGGTTCCAAAGACTGGTAAGCCATTGAGAATAGCTCCTCTTAGAGGAATCAACATGTTCTGGTCACGCAAGAGTTTGCCCATGGTTGTAGATTCTCCACCAGGCAAAATCAAACCGGACAAGTCACTCTGATGTTGTTGAAAATCCTCTAAATTTCTGATTTCGACACTAGCAACACCTAACTTTTCTAGCACTTTTGCATGCTCTTCAAAGGCGCCTTGCAAGGCCAATATTCCAATTTTCATCTATTTTCCTCGCTCAGCCATGAGAATTTGGATTTCATTCTCATTGATTCCAACCATGGCTTCCCCTAGGTCTTCAGAGATTTGAGCCAAAATTTGAGGATTTTGGTAGTTGGTTACGGCTTTAACAATAGCACTTGCTCGTTTAACAGGGTCTCCTGATTTGAAAATACCTGAACCGACAAAGACACCCTCTGCTCCCAATTGCATCATCAGCGCAGCATCTGCTGGTGTTGCCACACCTCCGGCTGCGAAGTTGACAACTGGTAATTTTCCATGTTGGTGGACGTATTGGACTAATTCAACAGGGACTTGCAAGTCCTTGGCAGCCACATAGAGCTCATCTTCACGGAGGTTTTGAATGCGGCGAATTTCTTGATTCATCATACGCATATGGCGAACGGCTTGGACGACATCTCCTGTACCCGGTTCTCCTTTTGTCCGAATCATGGAAGCTCCCTCAGCGATACGACGCAAGGCTTCACCCAAATCCTTAGCTCCACAGACAAAAGGAACTTGGAATTCCTTCTTATCTACATGGAAACGATCGTCTGCTGGAGACAGCACTTCACTCTCATCGATATAGTCAATCTCAATAGCCTCTAAAATCTGAGCTTCAACAAAATGCCCGATTCTGACCTTGGCCATCACTGGAATACTGACCGCTTCTTGGATTTCCTTAATCATCTTTGGATCACTCATACGAGAAACTCCACCAGCTGCACGAATATCAGCTGGAATCCGCTCCAAGGCCATAACAGCTGCCGCACCAGCAGCCTCTGCGATACGAGCCTGTTCAGGGTTCTGAACGTCCATGATAACCCCACCTTTGAGCATCTGTGCCAAGTTTTTATTTAGTTCATAACGATTTTCAGTCATTTCTTAATCCTCATCATTTGTATTGGTAGCTACCATTTCATTTTAAGCCAGATTAGAATGAAGTACAAGATAGAAAAATAATAATTGTCTGGGTACAGATGGATTAAAAAAACTATCTGACCTTAACTTAAGGCCAGATAGCTCAGCTATTGTTATTTTTCAGCTGTAAGTGCAGCCATTGTGATGTAGTTGTATGGTTTGTTGAAGTGTGGCAAGAAGAATAGGTCTGTCAAAGCCAATTTATCAATTGTCACATGCTCTTGGATAGCAAGTGAGAACATGTGGATTCCCATACTAATTGCAGCATCATGTGAAACCATTTGTGCACCAAGGATTTCGCGACTGTCTTTATCAAAGACAATCTTGATGGCAACTTCGTGGTTGTCATGCTTCATAAATTCTGGTTTTTGAAGATCATTAAAGCCAGTTTCAGTTGCATTGTAACCTGCTGCTTTTGCTTTTTCAAGAGTCAAACCAGTTGAAACCATGTGAAGACCATAGATTGAAATACCGTTTGATCCTTGCACACCGATTCCTTCCAATTCATGTCCACAAGCATTGTAAGCACCAACGATACCAGTACGTACAGCGTTAGATGCAAGAGCGATGTAGCTAGTGTCTTTACGAGCATTGTCATAAACAGTCGCACAGTCACCAACAGCGTATACACCTGGGATAGATGTTTCTTGTTTCTTGTCTACAAGGAAGGCACCGTTACGGAAGAGTTCAATCTTACCGTCAGCAAGAGCTGTGTTTGGACGGAAACCAACAGCAAGAACTACCATATCTACATCAAATGTTTCTTTGTCTGTTACCAAGCGTTCAACTTTACCGTCACCTTGGATGGCTTTAACTGTTTGACCAAGCGCCAAGCGGATGTTGTGGTCTTCCAAGTTCTTCGCCATCATTTGGGTGAAGTCTTTGTCATAGTAGCCGTTCAAAACAGTGTCTACGATATCAACAAGCACCACTTCTTTTCCAAGACGTTCGAAAGCTTCAGCCAGCTCAACACCGATGTAACCACCACCAACAACGGCAATGCGCTCAAGGTGTTTGCTCTTGTCAGCAAGTTTTTCGATAACCTCTTCTGCATTTTGGTACAACTTAACAAATTGAACATTTTCAAGTGTTGCTTTGAATTCGCGGTTACCTTTAACGATTTCTACACCTTCGATTGGAGGCAAGATTGGAGTTGAACCAGTTGCAAAGATCAATTTGTCATAAGACTCTTTGTGCTCTTTACCTTCAACTTCTGCAGTCACAACTTTGTTATCGTAGTCAATTGAAAGAACTGGTGAGTTCATGTAAATTTTAGCACCTTTTGCTTCCAATTTTTCTTTATCAGAGTAGAAGAGACCTTCTGGGCCATCAATTTGTTTCCCGATCCAAAGCGCCATTCCACAACCAAGGAATGAAATATTTGAGTTTTGGTCAAATACTACGATTTCGTTCTCATGACCAAAGTTATCCAACATCGTATTAATACAAGCTGTACCAGCGTGGTTAGCACCAACTACAACAATTTTACTCATAGAAAAATTCCTACCTTTAATTTTTGATTTACTTTTCTAGTATATCATTTACTGTTAGCGTTTACAAGGTATTTGCTCAGAATTCTCTTTTTTTCAGAAAAAAATACACTTAATATTAACAAACATTATTTTTCTATCATTTTCATGCTAATTTTGAGCATATTTCTTGACTTTTTGTCAAAATCCATTTGTGAAAACGCTGACTTTATGGTATGCTAGTTACATGGAAAGAAAATGTAAGGGGTTTAATTTTTCTTTAACCAACTTATATTGAATGATTTCCTATGAAAAGAAAGGAGCTGGTAGCTTGTCTCTTCATTCACGTTCTGAACGGCTAATGGGAACAACTATCACGATTTCATTAGTAGATGAGCGGGCAGAAATCCTGCTTCAGGGCGCTTTTGACTTGCTCAAGGAGCTCGAATACCGCTTCAACGCCAATAGTCAAGAATCCGAACTGATGGAAATCAACTACAAGGCTGGAATCGCACCTGTTAAGGTTCATCCTGACCTATTTGAACTGATTGCTCTTGGACTAGAGCACAGCCTAGCTCCCTCTAGCCATCTAAATATCAGTATCGGTCCCTTGATTCAAACCTGGCGAATCGGATTTGCAGATGCACGACTTCCAGAGTTAAACGAAATCGAAGCTGTCTTGCCCCTAGTTGACCCGCATTTTATCAAGTTGGATCCGACTAGCTCTACTGTTTTTTTAGAGAAGAAAGGAATGAAGCTTGATCTAGGTTGCTTAGCCAAAGGCTATAGTGCAGATAAGGTTGCCCAGTATTTGAAAGAACACGGTGTCACCTCTGCACTGATCAATCTCGGAGGAAATATCCTCACCATCGGGGATAACCAAGCCAAAGAAGGGAAAGCCTGGCAGATTGGGATTCAAGATCCGCGAAATCCTCGTGGCAACCATCTCCTAACCATTCCTGCTTCTAACAAATCCGTTGTCACTTCAGGTATCTATGAACGCCACCTGACAGTAGATGGAAAAGACTATCACCATATCTTTGATAGTGAGACAGGATTCCCTGTCGAAACCGATCTTGCTAGCCTAACGATTATCTCTGATAAATCCGTTGATGGTGAGATTTGGACAACCCGCCTATTTGGAGAACGTAGCGCTTCTATCCTCTGGCAAGTCGAAAGTTTAGATGGTATCGAAGCCATTCTCATCGACAAAGAGGGACGCCTTGCATGTTCTTCAGGCCTTCAAAATTGTATTATGTAAAAAGAGAAAGGAAATCTCATGCTAAAACTTATTGCCATTGTTGGAACGAACTCTAAACGTTCTACAAACCGCCAATTGCTCCAATACATGCAAAAACACTTTGCGGATAAAGCTGAAATTGAACTCGTTGAAATCAAGGATATCCCTGTTTTCAACAAACCAGCAGATAAGCAACTTCCAGCTGAAATTCTTGAGATTGCAGCTAAAATTGAAGCATCTGACGGTGTGATTATCGGTACTCCTGAGTACGACCACTCTATCCCTGCAGTTTTGATGAGCGCTCTTGCTTGGCTATCTTACGGTATCTACCCACTTTTGAACAAACCAATCATGATCACTGGTGCTTCCTATGGTACACTTGGTTCCTCTCGTGCCCAATTGCAACTTCGTCAAATCTTGAATGCTCCTGAAATCAAGGCAAATGTTCTTCCAGATGAATTCTTGCTCTCACACTCTCTTCAAGCATTTAACCCAAGTGGGGACTTGGTTGACCTTGATGTCATCAAGAAATTGGATGCCATTTTTGATGACTTCCGTATCTTCGTGAAGATTACTGAAAAATTGCGCAATGCACAAGAATTGCTTCGCAAAGATGCAGAAGAATTTGACTGGGAAAATTTGTAAGATAGGAGACCGAAAGAATGAAATTTGTTGGACTTGTTGGATCAAACTACGATCAATCATATAACCGCAAACTCTTGGAATTTATTCGTCGCAATTTCAAATTCAAATTTGAATTAGAAGTTCTTGAAATTGACGAAGTTCCAATGTTTAACCAAGACGAAAAATGGGACGAAAGCTTCCAATTGCGTTTCTTGTATAACAAGATTACACGTGCTGATGGTGTCATTATCGCTACTCCTGAGCACAACCACACTATCTCAGCTTCACTCAAATCTGTACTTGAATGGCTTTCATACGAAGTTCATCCATTTGAAAACAAGCCTGTTATGATTGTGGGAGCATCATACTACGACCAAGGAACATCACGTGCCCAAGTTCACCTTCGTAAAATCCTTGACGCTCCAGGTGTTAATGCCTACACGCTTCCAGGTAACGAATTCCTTCTTGGTAAAGCTAAGGAAGCTTTTGATAACGACGGAAATATCACCAACGAAGGAACTGTTAAATTCCTTGAAACTTGCTTAGATAACTTTGTAAAATACGTAGGAGTCGTTTCAAAATTGAAAAAACCAAAACCAATTGAACCAGAAGACTTGGATTGTGGAAAACCAATCGCTACAACCATCACAGAAGTTGATCCTGACGATCCAGAATGGGTAGAAAAAGTTGCTGCAATCACTGGAGCTGTTTCTGGTGATACCTATGTCAAATTGGACCACGGTATCTTGACAGTTAACCAAATTGATATGTTCTTGAAAGCTATGCCATTTGAATTGACATACGCTGACGATAACAACCAATTCCTCTACTACAACAACGCTCACCAAGATCCAGACACCATGTTTGCCAAACGTGTACCACCTCAATCAGGTAACCGTATGTCGACTGTCCATAACTCTCTTCCACCAGCACGTATGAAGAATGTAGAGTGGGTTATCGGAACACTTCGCAACGGAAACCAAGAATACGTCCGTACGATCGTTCCAGGTTCTCCTGCAGGTGTCATCAACACTCACAACTACCAAGCGATGTACTATCCTGACGGATCATACGCTGGTATCAATGAAATTGTCTTTAACTTCCAACCATGGCTTGACTGGTACCTAAAAGAAACGGGTCAACGTTTGGTAGGCGGTAACGGACCATTTGCTCCTGCTGCTGGAGGACATGGAAATGCTGATGCTACTTCTGGCGCTTCTGATTCAGGTGATGCTGGAGGCCACGGTGGTGGCGCAGACGCTACTTCTGGCGCAAGCAACTAAGAAACCAAAAAGGAGCCATTGGGCTCCTTTTTTTATTACAACAGAAAAAGGGCTTGTAAATCATCTACAGCCCCCTTTCATTTTATGAGTTAGGATCATCTAAACTGCGACCGTGTAAACCTTTTTCACGTTGCACTTGGCGTAGTTTTTCTGGCGTTACATCATTTCCCTCTTCATCAACAATCTTAATTCCTTCAATATGGTGACGAACAGCACGACGATAGCCTTCGATATATTCCTCACGAAGTTTAGCTTGTTCTACTTTTTCAGCAGAAGTTAAGCCTTCTGTTTTTTTCTTTTTAGCGAGCTCGTTGATACGAGCGATTTTTTTTGAATCCATGTTTATCTCCTTTGTAAAAAGATACAGTTCGTTTAATAGAGAGTCTACTTGGTATTGATTTGGTTAAAGCGTGCAAGTTTAGCTGCTTTCTTGGTTAATTGCGACAAAACAGCCAATCGATTTTGACGAATATCTTGATCATCGGTCATTACCATAGTATTCTCAAAGAAAGCATCAATAACTGGACTAAGCGCAAAGAGTTGTTCTAATTGCTGACTTGCAGTCCCTGATAAAACGAGTGATTCTACTGCTTCCGCCAAGGCTTTCTCTTCTTCATTTTCAAAGAGAGCAGGATCAACTGTTTCAGATCCTTCTGCTTTCTCAGCCAAGTTGAAAGCACGTGAAAGAGATTCTACAGACGGTTTGAAGTTTTCTTCCTTGCTTGCTTCGACGAGAGCACTTGCTGCTTCCAACATATCCGCCACGACAAAGTTTGAACTTGCAAGGACCGCTTCCTTAATGTCTTTTGGAGTAGAACCCATCATCTTATCAACACGAGCCTTGATAAAGTCCATGACCTCTGCTTTATTTCCATAAGTCAAGCTGTCAAATTTCAAAGCATAAAGGCTATCAATCAACTCATCCATAGCAATGTGCCAACCAAAAGCATCCAAGATACGAACTACACCTTGCGTTGCACGACGAAGGGCATAAGGATCGTTAGAACCTGATGGAATCAAGCCTACTGAGAAGAAACTCAAAATCGTATCCAATTTGTCTGCAATGGCTAGAATGGCTCCAATCTTGCTCTCTGGGAGAGCTCCGTCCGCTGATGTAGGCATGTAGTGTTCACGAATGGCAGCCGCAACTGCTGGAGCTTCCCTAGCAAGAAGGGCATATTTTTCACCCATAATTCCTTGGAGTTCATCAAACTCACCAACCATCCCTGTCAACAAGTCAAACTTGTAAATGGATGCTGCGCGGGCAAGATCAATCGTTTCATCCACTGATAAACCAGCTTTTTCCGCCAAAAGGACGGCAATCTGACCTGTACGAATCATGTGTTCACGAAGGGAACCAATCTTTTCATGGAAGGTCACATGGTTTAATTTTTCAACAAGGTCAGAAATCACCAATTTTTGGTCTTCACGCCAGAAGAATTCTCCATCTTCCAAGCGTGCTACCAAGACTTTTTCATTACCCTTGATAACATTTTCCAAATGCTCTGCGTTTCCGTTACGGACTGAAATGAAGTTTGGTAAGAGTTTACCTTCTTGATCACGAACAACGAAGTAACGTTGGTGTTCCTTCATCGAAGTCACCAAAACTTCTTCTGGAACTTCAAGGTATTTGGCATCAAAACTTCCCATAAAGGCAGTTGAGTATTCAACCAAGTTCAAGACTTCATTCAGCAAGTCAGCATCAATTTCGATACGTACCCCATGTTCAGCTTCGATTGCTTTTATTTGGTCAACAATCATTTGCTCACGTTCACGAGGATCCGCAATTACAAATTGTTTACGAAGGTCTTCTTCATAGCTCAATGCTGACTGAATCTTAGTTTCTTGTCCCAAGAAACGATGGCCGCGACTCACACGATCACCCTTGATATCGAGGAAATCCAAGTCAAATTCTTCTTCATCTAAAAGAACAGTTAAAGTGTGTACAGGGCGGATGTATTCAAAGGTGTTGTTAGCCCAGTGCATGCTGACAGGGAATGTCAGTGACTTCAAGACGTCTACTACACCTGGAACAATGGCTTCAACTGGTTGCCCCACTTCTTCCTTGGTAACATAGACATATTCTTCACCCTTGATTTCACGGAATTCAATATCTTCAACTTTCAATCCTTTTCCACGGACAAATCCTTGAGCTGCTTTGGTGAAGTTTCCATCACTATCCAAGGCAATTTTCTTTGCTGGACCCTTGAAATCTTCTGTCAAATCAGACTGTTTGTCTGCAAGTCCAGTCACACGAACAGCCAAACGACGTGGTGTTGAGAAAGTTTGAATGGCTTCAAAAGACAGGCGGTTTTCCTTGAGGAAGGCTGCCATTTTTTCACCTAGTTGTTTTTCACTAGGAGTTACTACGTAGGCTGGTAACTCTTCAAGACCGAGTTCTACTAATAAGTTTTTTGTCATGTTTTTTCTCCGAAAAGTATCTTTTTATTTTCCAGTTTGCCTTATGTGATTGGCACGCAAGCAACCAACTTCGTTGTTTCATTGCTAAAATTGGAGCCTAAAGTCTCCAATTTTGCCTAGTATCCTTAGCTTCACTAAGGATACCTTCATCACTACGGCAACTGGCTCAAGGCTCACTCTGTTCGCCCATTTTCGTAATTTATCACTCTCTTTATTCTGCGTCTTCTGCTAAGAGTTTAGCTCGTGTTGCTTCATCTAAAAGTGGGTAGCCTAGGCGTTTGCGTTCTGCGACAAATGTTTTGGCTACAACACGGGCCAAGTTACGGATACGAGCGATATAGCCAGCGCGCTCGGTTACGGATACAGCACCACGCGCATCAAGCAGGTTAAAGGTATGTGAACATTTGAGAACATAGTCATAGGCAGGGTGAACCAAGCCTTCTTTTAATGCACGACCAGCTTCTTTTTCAAACTTATCAAAGTTTTCAAGCAACATTTCTTGATCCGAAATTTCAAATGAATATTTTGAGTGCTCGTACTCAGGCTGGATGAAAATTTCTCCATATTTTACGCCATCAGCCCACTCGATATCATAGACAGAGTCCACTTCTTGAATGTAAGAAGCCAAACGTTCCAAACCATAGGTAACTTCCGAAGTCACAGGGCCAGTTGCCAATCCACCAACTTGTTGGAAATAAGTGAACTGAGTGATTTCCATCCCATCAAGCCAAACTTCCCATCCAAGACCAGCTGAACCAGTAGAAGGGTTTTCCCAGTTGTCCTCAACGAAACGAATATCGTGTTCCAAAGGGTTGATTCCCAATTTTTCTAAGGACTCAAGGTAAAGTTCTTGGATATTTGATGGAGATGGCTTCATGACCACCTGGAATTGGTGGTGTTGGTAAAGACGGTTGGGATTTTCTCCGTAACGACCGTCAGCAGGACGACGTGATGGCTCTACATAAGCCGCATTCCATGGCTCAGGTCCGATAGCACGAAGGAAAGTGTAAGGACTCATTGTTCCCGCACCTTTTTCGTTGTCATAAGCCTGCATAAGCATACAACCTTGGTCATTCCAAAATTGTTGCAAAGTCAAAATAATTTCTTGAAATGTTAATTTCTTAGACATTGTTTACTCCTTTTTATATAAATTACTTGCGACACGAGTCTGCCTAGTCGATCATACGAGGTAAGACGAGTTAGTACTGCGTCTAGCTCAGGCACTCTAGTACTGAGCGTGGGGCAGTCCGACTATAAGGAGGTTTCTGCCACTGACGCAGTGGAAAGTCAATTTTTTAGACATTGTTTTCTCCTTTAGTTTTTATATTTCTTTTTCAATTAATTTCTGCTGAACAAACCAATTCAACAAGGGAAGAGTTTTATCTGTATTTGCCCATAGATGATAAGAATCAAAGACCGCTTGTACACTACCTAGATTTTCTACCAACTTATCTACTGTCAAAAAACTGCGCCAGTATTCATAAAAAATACTTGCATAGTTCTTATCATAAGTAGAGGAACCAAAATCATTCAATGAGTGCCAACCATACTTCTTCTGAAAAAGTTCTACGAGAGATTGATTACAAATTTTTTCCGCTTGAAATTCCTCTGCTGTCAAGAAATACTTGCGACTAATATATTCAACCATCCCCTCTTCAAACCAGATGTAAGAGTCGTAACCATCAAAATCATCTAAAAAATGCTCCGACCAATGAGCTAACTCATGTCCTACAATCTGTAGGAGGAAATTTTCTGATAAAGAATGATAGTGACTTTCTATTGCTTGAGTTTGCTGAGAACACTCGTAGTCCATCAACTGATACAAATACAACTCTTTCCAAACAGCTAAATCGGGCGTCAGAACCATTCGTCTATTATTTGTATAGGCAGGAACAGGACTTTCCCTAATAATCTGTGTAGCAGCATTAAAATCTGACCAAAGAACGGCTTGCGGTAAGTCACAGACTGCAAGTTCACTCTTTAAAAAAGATTGATAAGCCTCCAACTTTTTAGTATTTCTCAATACAAAATCACGAAATGCAACTAGTTGGCTATCGTCTTTAACAAGATAAAGGTTATCCACGGCTCTCCTTTCTTTCATACAATAGACTGAATAAGCAAAAGAACCGCATCCGACAAGCCTAGGTTGATTTAACCTAGGGGCGTCAGAAACGCGGTTCCACCCTAATTTATTACTTCATTGTTTTTGAAAATACTACAGAAAGCGCCAGTTCTTTATTTTGCCCTACTTGGCTCCCACTATCCCAAGCTCGCTTGAAGAACGCCATAAGACTTTCTTTCCTAGCTAGTATTATAGCAGATTTTCTAGCTAGTGTAAACCAAAAATGAGTCTGAAAACAAAGTTCCAGACTCATTTATCAGTAAAGCTTCAGAAACTCCTGTTTAAGGGTGTCTTCTTGCTTTTGGTTTTTTGCCATGTAGATTTCGCTTGGCATGTTTCAATGCTGTAATGGCATCTTTAACATCTTCTTGGCTCGCTCCTGGATCATTCAAGAGTTCCTGAGCTTCTTTAACGGCTAGAAGATAAGCAGCTTTTTCTTTCTTATCTGCATAGATAAATCTCGCATTCTTTTCTTGGAAAAGGCGTTCATCCTTGACCAGTTTCTTCAGACTAGAGAAGTCAGTAGCTTTGCCATTTAATTTGCTTTTAGCCGTCGCTAGGGCAATGAGAGATTGGTCAATTTGATCCTGTTTGACTTTAGGATCTACAGCTAGTAAGGCAATTTCTTGGAAGGCACGATCATAAGCTCGACGTACTTTTTCCTTGGCATTAGCATATCTTCCAGTTTTAGTCGTTGCATAGTAAGCTTTCATGGCTTCTTTCAAAGCTGCAACATTCGAATCTTTTCCATCCAAAGCCTTACCAGCAGCTTCAAGACTAGCGAGAACTCCATCAATCAATTCTTGTTTCAACTTGCTTGACAAGGCTGACTGTGCCACTTGGAAAGCTTGATCATAAGCTTTTCTCTTATCTGTACTACTATTAAAGTAACGAGACGTTTCTACCAGTTCTTTTTGTTGATTTACCGCAGCAATCAAGGCTAACTTAGACACAACAGATAGACGCCAAGCATTATTTCGACCTGGCTGAACGAGCAAGGAAACGAGATCTTCAAGGAGTTCATATCCAGTTGGCAAGGTGACTTGTACAGTATAACGACCTGTAGCAACTTTCTTACCAAAGGCGTAATGACCGTATTTTTCAGCAGGAAGAGTGATACTAGTCCCATCTTCTCCTTTCAGAACTACTGTAGTCGTCTTTGGAACTGCTTGATTGAAGGAAACAGACACTGGTGCATATTCTAGGAGATTTGCTAGGAAGGTAATGGTTTGGAAACTATTTTCTTCCGTCAAGTCAAACTCTTGGGATAAGGCACTGATAAATTT
Source organism: Streptococcus oralis (assembly GCA_019458035.2). GTDB lineage: Bacteria > Bacillota > Bacilli > Lactobacillales > Streptococcaceae > Streptococcus > Streptococcus oralis_BP. Next base: position 401,201 of record CP185271.1, on the reverse strand, counting down.
CAATTCTGTTCGGTCATAACTGAAAATTTCTGCTGTATAATGACCAAACTGTAAGAAATGAATCGCTTTTGTCTTGTCAACATCAACATATTGCCCCTTGCTATTTTTGATTCGATAGACGTAGAGGGTATCAATATCCTGGTTTGTTTTTGCATCCTTCAAGGCAATTTTCACTCGACCACTATTTTGATCGCGGACAAGTTCAGCAAGCGAGATATAGTCTACATTTCCTGCATAATCCTCTACAAGATAATAAATATTGGCCTTGTCAACATCCTTAGGAAGTGTATAACTACCATCAGCATTGGCCTTAATCAGATGGGTGTTTTCAAGCGCACGAGTTCCAGACTGGTCTTTCCCAGTTAGAACCATGGTCCCTTTCTGGTCAAATGGTGTGATATAGAAGACTTTTTCTGAAAGGATACCACCTTGACCGACATCTTTTGGTTTTCGAGCCACGAATTCTTGATTTCCATCTTTAAAGCGAATATAACCACTTGTGATGACAGGTTTTTGAGTATCAATTTGAATTTTGAAGGTCGTGTATTGTTCTTTGGCTCCTGGAACATCTGGTGTGTAACTAATAACATAGTCATATAAACCATCTGCAACGGTATTGCCATCAAAATCCTGACCTCTCCAAGCAGTATTATCTAGAATATAACTCTTCAGATTTCTACTGTCACCATCAAAATAATTTTTACGAAGATCCTTTGCATCGCCCTCCCAAATAGGATGTTCATGCTTAGTATCCGTAGCCGCATAAACTGTTGCACGAAGATTTACAAGATTTCTCAAAGCAACCGTTTTGTATTCAACTAGGTCTTTGTTTCCATCATCGTTTGGAGAAATAGCAATACGGACATTCCCTTTTTCGTCCAACTGAAGAACATGCTTACCTTCAGCATTTTGTTCAATCCCAAGAACAGTAATTCGGCGTCCTTGGCGTTGACCTTTAGAAACTAGAAGGTCATTTTGCAAGGTAGCTAGATAGGTGGCATCATTAGAGTAGTTAACGGCAGGATTTTCCTTGTCTACCTCTGTGTAAAATCCATTTTCCCCTTCTCGGACAAGATTGTAAATTGGTTTTTCGACAGCGGGGAGATTTTGGAACTCTCCTCGGAAGCCCATAAAAGCAAGACTAACAATATCCCCATCATCTGCTGGATCTACAAAGCGAACAAAACCTTCAAGGAAATAGCCATTTGGCATTTGTTTGCTGAGTTCAGCAGCAAATTTTCGAGCATCCACTTTTACAGTGACTGTTTGACTGCTGTGGGCTTTGACCGTCACTTCAGGCCAGACTGTCTCCGTTAGTTTTCGAGGTCGAAGGGTGAATTTTCCATCTTGGACCTCGTCTGTATTGGTATTCACTACCATCTTGAGAGTACGGTCAGTATCTGAAATATTGTGTACAGTGACCTTGAAAGTAAATTGATCTCCAACATTTCCCAAAGTCACACTTGGATAACCATTTTCACCCGTTACATAGAGGTCTGTTGACACTGCAGCAGCTGTGTCCACAATACCAGAACCTTGCTGACGAGGAGAGGTGTAAGTGCCTGTGTCCTTATTAACATGTGGTTTTGCAGTTGACATGATCAAGGCCTTGACAGTCTCTGATACTTGCTCAGGAGTCAATTCTGGATGGTGTTTTTGAAGGTATTCCTTAACCAGAACGGCAACACCCGTAACGTGAGGAGCCGCCATACTGGTGCCACTAATACTTCCATAGGTATTGTCATTAAAGGATGAGTAGATATTGCCACCAGGAGCTGTTACGTCTGGTTTCAATTGTCCATCAGTAGTCACCCCCCAACTTGAAAAGTCAGATAGCTGATTGGCTACATCGGAAGGGCGATTATCCATCTTACCATTAAAAACAATCTTATAGTTTCCTGATTTTAAGGCTTCACCATACTGTTTAGAAATAAATACAGAAGGAATTTTCTTTGCTTCATCATCAATAGACATATTGATGTTTGCGCCTTCTACATTATTGTAGATCAAGGCACCAACTGCACCGTGTTTTCGTGCATTTTTGATCTTCTCTGAAAAGTTCATGACTCCACGCTGAATGAGGGCCAGTTTCCCAGTTAAATCCAACTTAGCAAAGTCTTCTTCACGACCTAAGCCTGCTTCGACATATTCATACTCTTTTCCTTTTTCAAAGTCCTTATCTGCCTCAGGTTGATTATAATCAAATTTTCCGTTATGAAGGCCGGCATTTCCCTCTAGACCTTTGACTTCAAAAACCGCTGTTGTCAATGTTTTGTTGTTGACAGAAGCAACTGAAATCGAATCCTCAACAGTGGATGGATTTCCAACCAAGCCATAGTCTGGGTTTTCGGCTAGCGGTTTTGAATAACCATTTCCGAATGTATTGCTATTTCCTGCTGAGATAAGAACAGAAACTCCCTTAGCACGAGCCCGTTTGATAGCATCCACAATATCAGAACCAGCATCCACCATAGAACCTGTACTAGAACCCAAACTCATATTAATGGCATCTGCTCCCAAGGCAACCGCGTCATCAATCGCTTTTACATAAAGGGCAGAACTAGTCGTTCTCTGACGATCTGAAAAGACACGCATAAACATGACTTGGGCTTCTGGTGCAACACCATAGACCTTTTCACCATTCGGTGCTTCTTTATCAGGGTTTCCAGCTGCAATCCCTGTTACGTGCATCCCATGAGAAGTTCTTTCTGCTTCTTTGATCTTATCTGTTCCGTCAAAGTAGTCATATGCATAGACAACCTTATCACTATACCATTTACCGTAGTCGATTCCAGCAGCCTTTTTAGCCGCTTCGATGGCTTCCTTGTTTTTAAATTTTGCTTTTGACGGATTCGAAATTCGAAGAACCTCATGATTTAAATCAAGTCCGGAGTCAATAATAGCAACAACGGTCCCTGTCCCCTTGTAACCAGCCTTCCAAGTTTTTGGTACTGTGATGATATCATTACTTGAAAGACTATTGGGTTTTGCAAACTCAGCTTTTTCTTGTTCTTTTTCTGTAGTTGCTGTTTCTCCATTAGTTTTAGGAGCTGTCGTTGCTTGAGCCTCTTTGTTCTCTATGTTAGAAGCCTTCTCAGTAGCAGACGCGTCGCTGATATCTACTTTTGTTTCTTTTTTGACAACACCTTGATTTTCTTCATTTGCAACTGAGTTATCTTTCCCTGATTCTTGAGTTTCAGCAGTTTTTCCAACAGGAGCTTCTTCCTTAGCATCTTGATTGCTAGTATCTTTTTTAGAAGCTTCAACTTCCTGTTTTCCTTCAGCTACTGATGCCATCACATTCGTGTTGGCTTGGTCAGTTGAAGAGTTTGAGTGCTTATCGTCTTTTAGCTCTGTCTTGATTGCCTCAGTTTGGGCTTGATTTTCACCTGTACTCTGCTCATTGGCATTAACTTGACTTGCTCCAAAAACCAAAGCAGTTCCCAATAAAACTGAAGCAAGACCAAATTTGTATTTTCTTAGTGAAAAACGTTGTCGTCTATTCATAAACAATCTCCTTTTATTTAAATTATACCTATTATAGCGCAAATAAAAAGAAATATTCACAAAAATCTGAATTGTCACAAAAATGTAATATTTACGTATATAATTTTATGAGTTAGTTTCATCATTCGTGTTATTTGCTTTATCAAATCAATAAACTTCAGAATCGTTCATTTATTTCAGTTTATAAAACTATCTCACTATACAAACAATTTAGTTTTTTTATACAAAAAAGACTAGGTTAAAAATTTCTAGTCTTTATTACTTTAGTATAAATTGGTTTCTCAATCTAAAAATCCATCTCATCCACACGTGGTGCGCCAGAAGTCACCGAGATTGTCTTTAAGATTTCTCGCTCGTCTTTGCTGAGTTCAATTCCAAAACAATCAAGATTGCTCTGGATGCGAGAAGCCGTCACTGACTTAGGTAGAGGTAAAAAGCCTTCTGCCAAACTCCAAGCCAAGGCAATTTGAGCCACTGATTTCCCATGCTTTCCAGCAATTTCTTGGACTTCTTTCTTGTCAAACAACTCTCCTTGCCCAAAAGGTCCCCAGGCCTCTAGGAGAATGTCTTTCTCTCTACAGTAGTCAACTACTTCCTCTTGATAAACTCCTGGTGCCAAGCGTACCTGATTGACCGATGGAATAATTCTTGCTGTTTCCAACAAAGCATCCAAATGCTTGGGAAGGAAATTACTAACGCCGATAACACGGATTTTGCCTTCTTGGTAAAGATCCTCCATCGCTCTCCAGACTTCAGCATTGCGAGTTTTCCATTCGTCATTTTCTCTTAAAGGTTTTGGATTTGGCCAATGGATAAGGTACAAATCTAGATAATCCAATCCCAGTTTTTTCATTGATTCTTCAAATGCTTGGCGAGCTTCATCATAGCTGTGATTGGTATTCCAGAGTTTGGTCGTTACAAAGATTTCTTGTCGTGGAAGACCGCTATCTCGAATAGCACGACCAACACTTTCCTCATTTTTATAGATAGCTGCAGTATCGATATGTCGATAACCATCCTTTAAGGCTTCTAAAACGGCTTGGTAGGCTACCTCTCCATTTTCAGCTTTCCATGTTCCAAATCCTAGTACAGGAATTGAAATTCCATTATTAAGGGTATAAGATTTCATCGTTTTTCCTTTCTATGTGAAGAAAATCTAAAGAAACAAAATCCTGATTATCAGAACACTTGCTCCTTTAGATTTTAACAATTATTGATCACGATCGTAATAGATCTCGTGAGCCTTCAAGCGAGAATTGAGTAATTCAGGAACGGTCACAAATGTATACCCTTCACCCTTTAAATACTCAATAACACTTGGTAGAGAATTAACAGAAGGACCATGGATATCATGCATGAGAATGATAGAACCATTACGAACTTGGTGTTGAATTTCTGTCAAAATAGCAGCTTCATTCTTACTCTTCCAGTCCAAACTATCCACATCCCACATGATAAAACTCAAGTCAAGACTATTTCGAATATCATCAGTGATGGCATCATAAGGTGGACGCATCAGTTTAGAGCTTGATCCTAAAACTTGAGTCAACAAATCTTCTGTATCAGTGATTTGCTTTTTAGCATCTTCGAGGGATAATTTAGAAAGGATAGGGTGATCCCAGCTATGATTTCCCACAACATGACCCTCCGATTTCATTCGTTTCAGAAGATCCTCATTTCCTGCTATGTTTTTTCCAAGTACAAAGAAGGTTGCTTTTACACCATACTTAGCCAAGGTATCCAAGGCTTGTGGAGTTGTAGTCGGATTTGGACCATCATCAAAGGTCAAGGCTACAACCTTTTTATTTTTCTTGGCAAAGTAAGCTTGATAAAGTTCAGCATCTTTTTCTAGTAAATAAGAGGAATCAATGACATCAAAGAAACTGGATATTGGTAAAGCAATTTCTTCAACAGTCTCTCCAGGATTAGCAGGATAAAGGATAATTTGACTATCTTTATAATCAAAACTCCAAGATGATAAGTCCTGATCTGTGAAGTTTTTTACAACTTGATCAATTTTTGCCTGGTCAAGTTTCTTATCTTCTAGAGTTGATTTGACCTGACTCAGTAAGAGTTCCTTAACCTTGCTTGCATCTTTGAAGAGTTTGCTGAGGTCAAAATCTTTCCCATCTTCAGTCAAGAAAATTTTTCCTAAAGAAGTCTTTTCTTTTTCTTCAACCTTTGATGCAGATAAATCGTAGACTTGCTTGCCAATATTACGAGCAACAACTCCCTTTAAGACAGGATCCAGCTGCTCAGTATAATAAAAGACCAGATCCTCTTTATCTTCTAGATTTTCTTTGATGTCTTGGTTGATTTTTTCTCTAATAGACGCAATAACTTCCTCTCCTTGCAGAGGGTAGTAGGCAATCACCTCCGCTTGCCCTTTTCGGAAATGGTCCCTCTGACTACCTGAGTTGAATTGCTGATCCTTTTCGCTTTTTAGCGCTTCAATTTTTTGTTCATAAGATTGCTTTTGTAGAACCTTGTAGCCAATGGCACTTCCCAAAAGAATCATAGCGATTCCTAAGATCCCAACAAAGGAAAGCAATAACCTTCTCTTTTTATCGTGAGAAACACGGTTCATATTTTTCTTCATATTTCCATCATATCAAATCAAAGCTATTATTTCAATGATAAACAGGTAATCTAGCTCCATTTCAAAAAATAAAAAAAGCTTAGAGTTCTCTAAGCTTCTATTTTAAAAGCGAATTGCTTCACGTGTTTTTTCATATGAGGTCACAAAACGATTTGTAACTCCTGGTTCTGCAACTTCCAAGGCTTGAGAAATCTTCTCAAATGATGCCCGATAGTCAAACTCTTTCTCAAAAATTTCAAGTGCTTCGTTGAAAGCCTCTTGGATACGTTCATCAAATGAACGGTAGCGATTTGAGTATTGGAGAAGTTGCTCAGTCAAGGTTGCATATTGAACAATATCGTATGTTTCTGTCTCAAGTACTGCCATATCATTCGTTGCAATTTCAAGAATTCGCTTAACAGATTCAATATTAACCTGCGGTTGTTCTAGCTCCGCCATCAAATCTTCAGTGTTATGACTTGCAGTAAAGAAGAGTTTCAAGAAACTTTGAGGGATTCCTGGTAAGTTTCGCTTTTCCATGTAACGTTTGATGGTGTGCAAACGATTCACATAGACATTTGCTTTTTGGCGAGCATTGAGGTCGTCTTTTTCAATTTGCGCAAGTCGTTCGCTCACAGAAATTTGCTCATCTTCAATATCTTTGAGATTGCTTTGAAGCATTTCCAACTGTTCTTCAAGAACAGAATAGGCTTGAGCAGATTCTCTTTGATCCTCTGTTACTTCTAAAATAGCGGTATCAAGTGCAGCTAATTCTTCTTGAAGTCGGCGAACATGATTTCCATCACTTTCTGGAAGAAGGTAAGTTTTATTCAGGCGTTCAAGATCCTGAACAAGCACCTGGTTATTTTCTTTCAAGTGGTTGAGATAGGTTGGAAGTGTTGAGAGGAGATTCTCAACGACTTTTTGAGCCTCAATTTCACGAGTGAAAATATCATAAAGTGCATTGATTTCTTCTTGAATGCGATTATTTTCATACTCTGCATTGTCCAACTCCAACTGACGAATGTTTTCTTGATTATTCTTCAAAGATTCATGCAAAAGTTGGAAACGTGACTCAATATCTGTTTCAGTAAAGTGGTAGTTGGCATCCAACAACTTACGATAGCCTTCTTCCAAATCTGCTAATTGGTCTGGTAATTCCTTTGTCAAGGTTTCAACAAGAGCTGGAATCCGATCAACAATATGCGTTAGAGCAAGAATATGATTTTCAGTATCATCTAAGATTGCTGCAGCTTCAACTGGGTCACCTGATGAGTTAAGGGTAACGAATTGAGAGAATTCCGATTGGATGTTTTCCAATTGTTTCTCAATCTCAGGAAGAGCTTTTCCATATTTCTCTGAATCTTCTGCAACGGTATGTTGAAGGGTTTCAAACAAGTCCAAAGCATGTAGGACACGACCACTGTTCTTAGATTCTTGCTTTTCGAGTTCAGAAAGGGCATTGCGAATAGCTGCAATATCCTCTTCAATCAAACTAATCTGGCTTTCAATTTGATCAATCTTGTGAGCTGCTTTAAAGAAACGGAAAGAATTATTGTAGTTTTCAGCTTCAAAGAGGTGATTTTCGATGTCTGCAAATGAGTTCAGAGATAAATCAACCCATTTTTGATTCCATTCACGAAAGGTTACCTGACTTTGACCAATTAAGTGCATATTTTTAACGGCTTCAACCTCATCATTTACAGGAAGGTTGTAGAGTTCTTCTTTTCTTTCTTCAAGGGCCGTTAATCTGCTTACATTACGCTTACGTAGAAAAATGGCTGTTACATAAGCTAAAATCAAAATGACCGCAATCGCAACCATTAGATAAATTAGTTGTCCATTAGACATATCAAACTCCTTTTATACTAGAAACAATCGTAATGATTATATCATATTTTTTAAACCAAGGGAACTATTTCCCACATTTTTTAGACGTCAAGTGTACTGTAAACAGCGTTTTCTTCGATAAATTCGCGACGAGGTTCTACCCGATCTCCCATCAACATATCAAAGATTCTATCTGCTTCAGCAGCATCATCTACTGAAACACGCGCCATCAAGCGATGTTCAGGATCCATGGTTGTTTCCCACAATTGGTGGTCATCCATTTCTCCCAACCCCTTATAACGTTGGATGGTGGGCTTTGAGCGCCCTTCACTATGACGTGCTAAGGCTTCTTGGAGTTTAATTTCTTGATCTGTACCTGGCTGGATGTATTCTTTGATCTCACTTCCAACTTTGACCCCATAAATCGGTGGTTGGGCAATATAAACATAACCAGCTTCTAGGATTGGTTTCATGTAGCGGTAAATCAAGGTTAGCAAGAGAGTTCGAATGTGGGCACCATCGACATCGGCATCGGTCATCAAAACGAGTTTTTGGTAACGAGCCTTAGTAACATCAAATTCTGCGCCAAATCCTGTCCCCATGGCTGTGAAGAGACTCCGAATTTCTTCGTTAGCAAGAATTTTATCCATGCTAGCCTTTTCAACGTTCAAGATTTTACCACGAATTGGTAAGATAGCTTGGAACTCACGGTTACGACCAGATTTAGCTGATCCACCAGCCGAGTCTCCTTCGACGATGAAGAGTTCGGTTTCAGCAGGGTTGTTTGAAGAACAGTCTGCTAGTTTTCCAGGAAGATTGGAAATTTCCAAACCAGATTTTTTACGAGTGACTTCACGCGCACGCTTGGCAGCTACACGAGCCTTGGCAGCCAAAATCCCTTTTTCCACGATACGCTTGGCGATCTGTGGATTTTCCATGAGAAAATCAGAGAAGGCATCGCTGAAGAGGCGATTAGTGATCTTGACCACTTCACTATTGCCCAGTTTGGTCTTGGTTTGTCCTTCAAACTGCGGATTTGGATGCTTAACAGAAATAACTGCAGTCAAGCCTTCACGGACATCTTCCCCTGTTAGGTTGTCTTCATTGTCTTTTAGCAATTTATTTTTGCGGGCATAATCATTGATAACACGTGTCAGCGCTGTACGGAAACCTTGCTCATGCGTTCCGCCTTCATGGGTATGAATGTTATTGGCGAAACTCATGACGTTTTCGTGGTAACCGGTTGTGTACTGCATGGCTACCTCAACTGTGATATCATCCATCTCACCGTCTGTGTAGATTGGTGTATCAAAGATCACATCCTTGTTCTCGTTGATATATTCAACATAGCTAGCAATCCCGCCCTCATAGTGGTAATGTTTAGTCTGTTCGAGACCTTCACGCTTATCTGTGATGGAGATTCGAAGACCTCGGTTCAAAAAGGCTAGTTCTTGAATACGTTTATTTAATTTGTCAAAGTCAAAGGTCGTTGTTTCTGTAAAAATCTCTGGGTCCGGCGTGAAGTGAACTGTTGTTCCGGTTCTATCCGTATCTCCAACCACTTCAAGATCAGCAACGACATTCCCACGGTGGTATTCTTGATAATAAATTTTTCCGTTTTTATGAACCCGAACATCTAGTTGAGTTGAAAGGGCATTTACTACTGATGAACCCACACCGTGCAATCCACCTGATACCTTGTACCCGCCACCGCCGAATTTTCCTCCAGCGTGAAGAACAGTAAAGACGGTCTCAACAGCAGGACGTCCTGTCTTTTCTTGAATATCAACAGGAATTCCACGTCCATCATCCACAACGGTGATGGAATTATCTGGCTCAATAAGGACTTGGATATGACTGGCAAATCCTGCTAAGGCTTCATCAATTGAATTATCAACGATTTCCCATACTAGATGGTGAAGGCCTTCTTTTGAGGTCGATCCAATATACATACCTGGACGCATACGAACAGCTTCCAGCCCCTCCAAAACTTGAATTTGACTGGCATCATAATCCTGTGCCTGTTGATTTTTGATTTCTTCTGTCATTTTTTCCCTTTTCTTACATGTCTATTGCTTGTCTCAGTGTCGCAACGTTTTTAAAAAGATAGGCATCTAAGCCGGCAGCTTTACCTGCTTCTACATCAATATTTCTGTCTCCAATGACCAAACCGGATGAGATATGATATTTATCACGTAAATAAATCATAGACTCTGGATCTGGTTTCCGTTTGAAACCAGAACTGGCAGTAACGACTTCTGTGAAATAGTCAGCTATCTGAGTCTTTGCAAGAAGTTCTAGCACTTGGTCATTTCGATGAGAGACTAAGAAATGACGGCCACCCTTGTCAGAGATGTCTTTTAGTAACTCTGGAATTCCCTCAAACAAAACTGGGTACTCTAGCTCACGCGCTTCATTCTCTTTGTAGTTTTCTAAAAAATTCTCGATGGCTGGGGCAAACTTCTCAATGGCAAAAGCCGTCGAAACCTTCAATGCTTCGTAAACACGGTCGTGTTCTTGCTCTATTCCGTATTGGGCTAAGGTCTCTACAAAGGCTGCTGTAGAAGTCTCATAATTATCCAATAGGGTACCACCTAAATCCCATATATAGTCGTGATATTTCATACCCTTCATTATACCATTTTTTTATGAAAAAAGCGATGATTTCCTAGATTTTTCCAAGCAAAAACGAGAGCCGAACTCTCGTCTTACTGTTGATTCCCAAAGACATCTCGATAGAGCATGCCAACTCGTAAACTTTCAGCATCTCCTCCCAATTGCTCTACCAACTCATAGGCAAAGGCAAGTGCGGTTGACGGTCCTCGACTAGTTGTTAGATTGCCATCCACAACCACTGTTTGCTTTTGATAAATTCCATCACTGATGTTCTCCTGAACACCGTCATAACAGGTGAAGTGCTTGTCTTTCAGGATACCTGCTTGATGGAGGGCGATTGGGGCTGCACAGATGGCAGCAATTTTCTTTCCTGCTTGGTCAAAGGCTTTAATCTGTGAAATGAGGGCTTGATTATCTCGTAGGTGAGCTGAGCCTGGCATACCTCCTGGAAGAACGACCAAGTCATAGTCAGACAAATCGCCATCAAAGATATGGTCGGCTTTTACCTGAATGCCATGTGATCCTGTCACGTGCTCTTCAAATCCTACCATATCACATGAAATGTTTGCTCGACGCAAGACATCAACTACTGTCAAGGCTTCAATTTCTTCAAAACCCTGGGCTAAGATAACTGCTACTGTTGCCATAGTGGCCTCCTTATTTGATTTGTTTTAGGACGACTTTCTTTCGTTTGAATGGAACTTTTCCACTTTTCTCCTCCGCTAGGTTGGTCTGGTAACTCATAGATAAGAGGAGACCGACACCAATGAGGTTGCTAATAATTGCGGAGCCCCCTTGAGAGATAAAAGGTAGAGGAATCCCTGTCAAAGGAAGTAAGCCTGTCACGGCACCGATATTTTCAAAGATATGGAAGAGCAACATCATGATAAATCCAGTCGAAATGTAGGTGTAGAACTGGTTATTTGACCTGAGCGTAATCTTCAACATCCGATAGATGAGAAGTAAGTACAAGGCAACGACAAAAACCGAACCAATGAAGCCAAAATCTTCAGCAATCACCGTAAAAATCATATCACTCTCACGTACTGGAATGAGGAGATTGGACACATTGAAACCTTGCCCAAACAAGCCACCACTTCCAATCGCAATTTGTCCCTGCGCCTGTTGGTAAGTCGTTGTTTGCGCGAAGTCAAAGGGATTGAGCCAAGCCAAGATGCGGTTGATCTGGTAGGTTGGCATTCCAATCTGATGCAAGAAGGCACGTCCATCCTTGCTTATAAAGATGGCCATGAAGCCTGCAACTGCAGTCACTCCTGTCGCAAAAACAGGAATGATAATCTTCCACGAAACACCTGAAAGGAGAACCATGCCTGCAAAAATAGCTACAAAGACCAAGGCAGTCCCTAAGTCACTTTGTAGGGCTAAGAGGATCAAGACTGGGATGGTAAAGGCAATCATCCAACCAATCAATAGGAAATCCAAGGGAATAGTCCGTCGCCATTCCTTGTGTTTTTGAGTGAATTGTACGATGACTCGAGCCAACATCAAGATATAGGAAATCTTCATGAACTCCGATGGCTGAAAGAGTGTCGTTCCACCAATCGATACCCAGTTTTTGGCACCCGTTGACGCTACAAGATTTGGATTGTAGAAAACAAGTGGGAGGACCATCAAAGCTAGCCCTAAACCATAGAGATAAGGAGTCACCTTCCATAAAAACTCGGTATTGAAAAACATGACCACAAAACCAATGACAAGGCCCAAGGAAATCCAAGCAATTTGCTGACCTAGAATTGGCAATACATTATTGGGATAGTCATGACTAACTGCTATATAAATGGCCACTACTCCAATCACCAGTAAACAAAACACTGGTAGGAGGAGGCTATAATCGACTCGTGAGTCGAAGGAACGTTTCATATTTTTTACCTTTTCTCTTTCTTGGATTTTTCTTTCATTCTATTGCGACGGGATTGGAAAAAATCAGCTACAGCAGGCTCTAGCTGTTCTCTAGAAAGAACTTGAACAGCCCTTTCTTTTGACAAGGTTTGGGCGATTTGTTTGCCATAGCGCTTGCTGACGACACGACTGTCTAAGATAACAGCAACCGAACCTTGGTTGGGCCGTCTAACAGTACGACCAAGGGCTTGTTTTAGCCGAATGATCGCCATCGGTAACTGATAATCATAGAAAGGATTTTTCCCTTCTTGACGCAGTTCTTGGTTTAATTTTTTGGTTAAAGGCTCTTGGGGATTTTGGAAAGGCAATCTCGGAATCACTTGGATCACGCAAGGATGGGTTGAAAAATCAACCCCTTCCCAGAAACTACCTGTTCCAAGCAAGATCTTGCGTTCGCCTTTTTCAAAACGTTTTTTCAGTTGGCTTGGTTCCCCATTTTTATACTGAGCTAGATGCGGTTGGTCGAGCAGGTCCGAAACTGCCAGCAACATTTCTTTTGAGGTAAACAAGACCAATAAGGGTTCTTGAAAGGCTTGTAAGCTTCGAATGACAGAAGCCACTTCACTAGCATAATCAAAAGGCGAAACTTCTGTCACAAGAGGAAAGTCATTGACTAGAAAGACTTCTTGTTGCTCCTGTTTTGCTACATCAAGTCTAACAAGCGGAGCATCTGGAAATCCCAATAAATCTGCTAGGGAAACCCGATTGCTGATTTCAAGAGTGGCAGATACTCCTAGGAGTCTACAATCTTCTGGCAATAAGTCTGCTAGTATAAAGCGGCCTTTTTTGCTTGAACAAATCAAGACATCCTTGCTCGACTTCTCAGTTGCAGCAAGCCAAAATTCACGGTCCGATGTGAAAAAATTTGCAATTTCTCTATACTCTGGGAGAGCTAACTCCGAAAAATGTTGGCGCAACTGTTCGAGAGAATTCAACCACTTTCCATTCTTCAGACCTGACTGATAGTGCTCCATCAAGTAACGACATTCAAAGCCGATACTCTCAAGCAAGCGTTTCTGAACCAAATCTTCCGCTGACTCTAAGGACTTTTCAATTTGAGTTACAAGATCCTCAAGGCGATAAGCCTGCTGGGCTAGACTTTCAAGAGCTAGCAGCATTTTTTGAGCTTCATCCAAGATTACCAAACGGTTGTCGACAAACTCTGGATTGTCTTCCAAACGAGTGACCAGATAAGCATGATTGGTCAAGAGAACACGACTGGTTTTGGCCTTGTCCTGCCCTCGTTTCCAAAAATCCTCTGTAGCAAATAAACTTTTCTTTGGAAGCTTACCATCGTGGACTAGTTCTGGCAGAAAGTGCTGGTAGCGATAAAGTTGCCCGATTTCGTCCAAGTCACCTGTCTCTGTCTCTGTTAGCCAGATGAGCAGTTGCATTTTAAAGCGTGTGAAGAGGCGATTGGACTCCGTTCGATGGAGGACTCGGTGAAAGGCATCCAATTTCAAGTAATTTTGAGGACCCTTGAGACTATGAATCTCCAGATGGAAGACCTCTTTTAAACGCTGACCTTCTTCTTGCATGATTTGATTTTGAAGAATTTTGGTTGGAACACTCACTAGGATACCAGCTTGACTCTCCAAGTTCAAAGCTGGGAGGAGATAACCATAAGTCTTGCCCAGTCCCGTTTGAGCTTGGATAAAGGAAGTCTGGTCTTCTTCCAATAATTGCTCAATCTTCTCCGCAAATTCCAACTGTTGCGGTCGCTCCTCCAGCCCCAATAAAGAAATGTTTTTAGCAAAGTCTTTGGATAACTTTCGTGGGACTAAGGCTTTGCTTTCCTTTTTGAGGAAAAGCCCATGAAGTTCCATCAAGTCTGGCGAAGACAAGAGAGATTGTTGCTGATAGACCTCCTCAATCACCAGATAACTTTCATAGAGAAGGTTGTCTGCAAGGTTTAATAAGCTTTCTAAAAGCCCTTTAGGTAGCTCAAAAAGTTTTTGGCGCATGTAAAGCAAGAGTTCAGCTGTTGCCTGAGCATCTGACAGTGCAGTATGGGCATGTTCCAGCTCAATGCCCAACTTTTGACAAAGGATACCTAAGTTATACTTTTCAAACTGAGGATATAGAACTTGGGCAAGCTCAACTGTATCCACCCGCGGTGTGCGCAATTCATATCCTTCAAAAAAGAGAAATTCTGCAAGAAGGTTGGCATCAAACTGTACATTGTGCGCAACAAAAATACCGTCCTTAACCAATTCAAAAATTTTTCCAGCCACCTGAGAAAACTCTGGTGCCGCAGCCAAACGCTGATCGGTCAGACCCGTTAATTCTTTGATATGAGAATCCAAGGGTTCGTGGGGATTGACATCGGTCGCATACTGATCGATGATGTCACCATTCTCAATCACCACAATGCCTACTTGAATAATTTTTGCCTTGCTTCCAGTGCTGGTCGCCTCTAAATCAACGACCACATACCGATCATTTCTCGCATTCATCATTAAAAATTATATCAAAAAAAGCATGATTTGACACCCCTCAACTTTGATAACAATCTCACTTTAATTGTGAGTTTGACTAAAAATCAAGATCTTAAAAGTGAGAATTTCACGCAAATTCAGCAGTTGGTCGCTAGTTCTGAGGTATTTGAAAACCTTATTAACAAAGCTACATCAACATAAAAAAGACAACCAAGGTATTAGCTGCCTTTTTGAGATATTTTTTTCATTGCTTTCGGAAGTAGCTTGCTAATTTCGGTTGGCAAGACAAGGTAGTTTTCTTGAGCAAGTTCTTGCGCGATAGCTGAATGAAGGTGAGTTGCTACCACTACCCTCTCATAGAGACTGACTTGATGAAACTGACCTGTAAATCCTGCAATCATCCCAGCAAGAGTATCTCCCATCCCACCAGTTGCTTGATAGGGGCCTCCAACCTGTAACCGATAATATTCAGACTGACCAGCTTGCCAGATACGAGTTGCCGGACCTTTCTCAACTAAAATCGTTCCTTTAGGAAAAGCAGAAAGAGCCCTAGCAGTCGCCTCTGTATTTTGATGGTCAAGAACTATACCAGACAGTCTTTCCCATTCCTTTTGGTGGGGAGTTAGGATGAGCTGACTAGATGGGAATGTCAAATGAGCTTTTGCTAAGATGCCCAAAGCACCGCCATCTGCAATCATAATCTGGTCTTTTCTAAGGCTGTTACAGACCCGTTTTACGAGTTCTTCTCCGAATGCATCCTCTCGCAAACCCGGACCTAACAAGATAACTTCAGCCTTTTCCAACTGTTCTTTTAACAATTGCTGGTCTTGAAGAGAAAATGCCATGGCCTCAGGTAAATGGCTGTGCAGGGCTGGGATATTCTCCTTATCCGTGCCAACAGTCACCAAACCTGCCCCACTTTTAACAGCTGCAATGGCTGACATGATGATAGCTCCCCCATAAGGATAGGTCCCTCCCAGCAAGAGCAGACGACCGTAATCTCCCTTATGACTGTGACAAGGCCGTTCAATAATGACTCTTTCTAGTAAAGTTTGATCAATCACTTTCATCGTTTTTTCCTCTCACTCCATTATACTACAAAAGGAGGGGCAAACCTCCTTCTATCTATTTTCCCTTAAATTCCGCAAAGGTCTGTAAGATTTTAGCTGCCACTGCTGGAGAAGGAGCTCCTTTTAGCTCTAACGTGTCATCTGCATATGGAGTAAGGCCGGCAAAATCTCCTATCTGGACAGAGTAGAGAGATGTTTTAAACAGTTCAATATCATTTTGGTCATTTCCAAAAGCAATGAAGTTCTCCCCACATAACTTTTCAACAGTTGTCGCCTTATGAGTATCCAAGGGATTAACATAAAGGCACTTTTCATGCGCATGATAGGAGAGACGAGCCTGTCCTAGTCTTTCTAGCTGACCAAGCAGATCATCAAGCAAATCCTCATGGTCACCCATATAAACGACTACCTTAATCGGAGTCCCTAAGTCCTCAAGTTTCTGATGACGAGCCACCTTTAGGGGATCCACACTAGAGATAAATGGAATCTTCTCCACAATCTGACCACTATAGTCAAAGCAATCATCTACAAAGAAAGGGAGATTATAGGTCTGGCAATAATCCACTAGCGCCTGATAAACTCTAGCATCGAGATTCCTTTCGAAAACAGCCTTCCCTAGATGATAGGCTACGCCACCATTCAACCCTATGACCAAGCGTTGACTGAGTTCAGGGCCTAATAAACCCAAGCAATCCCGATAAGAGCGAGCTGAGGCAAATACAAGCTCATGCCCATAATCTTCAGCCTTTAAAAGAACCTGCTGAATCTCTTCATCTATGGTCATGTAGTCAAAAGATAGTGTCCCATCCAGATCAAATACGAATTTCATCTTCCTAGTCCTTGTTTAGTGTTCGAAGCGCTGCCTGATAGGTTTGCTCCATCAGCATGGTAATCGTCATAGGACCAACTCCACCCGGTACAGGTGTGATGTGACTGGCAAGTGGTGCAACGGCATCATAGTCAACATCTCCACAAAGCTTGCCATTTTCATCTCGGTTCATCCCAACGTCAATGACAACCGCGCCAGGTTTGACAAAGTCTGGAGTCACAAACTTAGCACGACCGATTGCAACCACAAGAATATCCGCCTTTGCAGCCACCTTGGCAAGATGATGGGTGCGTGAGTGGGTCAAGGTCACAGTCGCATTCTTGGCTAAAAGAAGCTGAGCCATCGGTTTTCCAACGATATTTGAGCGACCGATAACAACCGCATTCTTACCTTCCAAGTCAATCCCATATTCATGAAACATTTCCATAATTCCTGCAGGTGTCGAAGGAATCATAACTGGATGACCAGACCAGAGGCAACCCATGTTTAGGGGATGGAAACCATCCACGTCTTTTTCGGGATCAATGGCTAATAAAACTGCCTCTTCATCAATATGTTTTGGTAAAGGTAACTGGACCAAAATCCCATGCCAAGCTGAATCTTGATTGTATTTGGCAATCAAGTCTAACAATTCCGCCTGGGTAATGGTCTCTGGAACTCGCACTACTTCACTACGGAAGCCAGCAGCGAGAGCTGAGCGTTCCTTATTGCGAACGTAGACTTGGCTGGCTGGATTATCTCCCACCAAAATCACCACCAAGCCTGGAACTAAACCTGTTTCTTCTTTTAGTTTAGCCGTCTTTTCAGTCAACTGCCCCTGTAACTTAGCCGCAAGAGCCTTCCCATCAATAATCTGTGCCATATCTCTTCTCTTTTCTATCAGATATCCTCTATTATAACAAAAAATACCTTGTCATTCTAACACTTCTTGACTAATGGACCTTATAGTCAAAAACTATAAGAAAAAGCCCTTATCGAGCTTTTATGCCTATTTATATTAGGAGAATCTATCATGTTTTCTTTTTTACTTTTGGAGTCGGTAAGACTTCATACATATCCTTGATTAGTTTCGCTAGAAATGACTTATCTTCAAGATCTTCTAGCAAAATCATCTCCTTAGCTCCTTCATAAGGACGTTCAAGCCTAGTCTGTTCCAATTGATCCATGACCACCTTCACAGGCTTCAGTAACAGACGATTATCATAGATTCCCCCAATAATCTTCCCACGATAATAAAGGATATACTCTCCCATCATTGGACGATAACTCATCTCCTCTAGCTCTGATAGCTGTTCGAGAATAAAATCTAAATATTCTTTACTGGAAGCCATGATGCCTACTCCGCTTCTTCTAAAAATGAGGTATTACAAAACCTTACTCAAAAATTCCTTGGTCCGTTGTTCTTTTGTTTGATTGAAAATCTCTTCTGGAGTTCCATCTTCGACAACAACTCCATCCGCCATAAAGATAACACGGTCTGCTACCTCACGCGCAAAACCCATTTCATGAGTCACAATCACCATAGTCATCCCTGACTTGGCAAGGTCTTGCATAACAGCTAGAACTTCTCCAACCATCTCAGGGTCAAGGGCTGAAGTCGGCTCATCAAAAAGCAAAACATCTGGTTCCATAGCAAGTCCACGTGCAATAGCAATCCGTTGTTGCTGACCACCAGACAAACTCTGAGGATAGGCCGTCGCCTTATCTGGCAAACCAACTTTTTCTAACAGTTCCTGTGCTCTTTTCTCCGCAACTTCCTTGCTTTCACCTTTAGTTTTGATTGGGGACAAAGTGATATTTTCCATGACCGTCATATTAGGAAAGAGGTTGAATTGTTGGAATACCATACCCATCTTTTCACGCATAGCAAAAAGGTCATTTTTCTTATCAGTGATATCAACTCCTTCAAAGATAACCTTACCTTTACTTGCTTCTTCAAGGAGATTCATCGAACGAAGGAGAGTTGATTTCCCGCTCCCTGACGGTCCGATAATGACCACAACTTCTCCACGTTTAATCTCAAGATTGATGCCTTTTAAAACTTCATTTTTCCCAAAAGACTTATGTAGTTCTTCAATTTTAATCAAGGTTTCTGTCATTATTTCTTGTCTCCTTGTCCAATATGTTTTTCGAATGCTTTCAACGCCACTGTCAAAACAGAGGTCATAATCAAATAGTAAAAGGCTGCAAATAAAAGGGGAGTCAATGGTAAATAAGTTGTTGTTGCTACTGTCGTTGCACCATTCCACAACTCCATCACCCCAATCGCAGACAAGAGGGAACTATCCTTGATAATGGTGATAAATTCATTTCCCAGAGCTGGAAGAATATTTTTGATAGCCTGTGGCAAAATGACATAGCGCATGGCATTTTTGGGACGAATACCTAGAGAATATGCGGCCTCTAACTGTCCTTTCGGAACCGCATTGATTCCCGCACGAACAGTTTCTGAAACGTAAGCTCCACTGTTCATAGAGATAATCAAAATCCCTGGAATCAAACGAGACAAATCAACACCCAAAATCCCAACCTGAATAGTCGGAGCATTGATATGCATAAGAGCAAAGGCAATCATAATCTGAACCATCATCGGAGTACCACGGAAAATCCAAACATACACATTTGCAAACCAAACGAGCGGTTTAAAGCGTGAACGTTGGGCAAAGGCCAGTAACACACCTATAATGGTCCCTAAGCAGACAACAAGGATGGAAATCAATACGGTAATCAGAGCACCATAGTTAAAATATGGTAAATACTTTGGTAAAAAAGAAAAATTCATATTTAATCAACTTTCTATGTATTGGATTGTATGATTATAACATGAATTGAATTAAAATGCAATCCTTTTTCTCTAATTTTAACAATTAACTTGATAGAATGGAGAAATAGAGAGAAATCACAGTTTTTTTCTAGTCAACTACCTCTTGTTTATGGTAAAATAGAAACGATAAGAAATGGAGGAGAATCAAAATGGAATCACATTTGGTTAGAATCATTAACCGCCTAGAAGCAATGACAAAAGATGGTGGAAATCTAAAACGTAATTTTGAACGTGAAGGTGTTGTTGTCGCAGAAGTTGCATACAGCCACGACGAAGAAAACGGATCACTCTTCACCCTTCGCGATGTAGAAGCTCGTGAAACTTATACCTTTGATAGCATTGATTTGATTGCAATGGAGATCTACGAACTCCTTTACTAATATAGAACCAACGGGCAGTAAGGCCCGATGAATGAGAATCCTTTTTGTCACCACAAATGGGATTTTTTCTTACCTTCAATGTCGCTTGCTTCTCCATAAATCCTTCTTTTAAAAACGACCACTTCCCAATCTTTTTACTTGCTTTACACCTTAATCATGCTATAATGAGAGTATAAAACTTTGACTATTCTTGACCTTTTTCTTAGGTCAAGAATACGAATGAAATGAGGTAGATGTATGCTCTGTCAAAACTGTAAAATTAACGACTCAACAATTCATCTGTATACCAATATCAATGGACAGCAAAAACAAATTGATCTCTGTCAAAATTGCTATAAAATTATCAAAACAGATCCAAATAATACCCTCTTTAAAGGAATGACTGACTTAAACAATCGTGACTTTGATCCTTTTGGAGACTTTTTCAATGATTTGAACAATTTCAGGGCTTCTTCAAATAACGTCCCTCCAACTCAATCCGGTGGGGGATACGGAGGTAATGGGGGATACGGACCTCAAAACCGCGGACCTGTTCAAACACCTCCTCCTAGCCAAGAAAGAGGGCTCCTAGAGGAATATGGTATCAACGTGACTGAAATAGCTCGTCGGGGAGATATTGACCCTGTTATAGGTCGAGATGAGGAGATTATCCGCGTTATCGAAATCCTCAACCGTCGAACCAAGAACAATCCTGTCCTTATCGGAGAACCAGGTGTTGGTAAAACAGCCGTTGTCGAAGGGCTAGCTCAGAAGATTGTCGATGGTGATGTTCCCCATAAACTCCAAGGCAAGCAGGTCATCCGTCTGGATGTGGTTAGTCTAGTTCAAGGAACAGGGATTCGAGGTCAATTTGAAGAGCGTATGCAAAAGCTCATGGAAGAGATACGCAAACGCGAGGACATCATCCTCTTTATCGATGAAATCCATGAAATTGTTGGCGCTGGATCTGCTGGCGATGGCAATATGGATGCAGGAAATATCCTCAAACCAGCCCTTGCCCGTGGTGAATTGCAACTGGTAGGTGCCACTACTCTCAATGAATACCGTATCATTGAAAAAGATGCTGCCCTCGAACGCCGTATGCAGCCTGTCAAGGTAGATGAACCAACTGTCGAAGAAACCATTACCATCCTCAAAGGGGTTCAAAAAAAATACGAAGACTATCATCACGTCAAGTACACAGACGCTGCTATCGAAGCTGCTGCTACTCTTTCCAACCGATACATCCAAGACCGCTTCTTGCCAGACAAGGCTATTGACCTGTTGGATGAGGCTGGTTCTAAGATGAATCTAACGCTGAACTTTGTTGATCCTAAAGTGATTGACCAGCGTTTAATTGAAGCTGAGAATCTCAAGGCTCAGGCTACTCGAGAGGAAGACTTTGAAAAGGCTGCCTATTTCCGCGATCAGATTGCCAAGTATAAGGAAATGCAGAAAAACAAGGTGACTGACCAAGATACTCCTATCATTAGCGAGAAAACCATTGAACATATCATTGAGCAGAAAACCAATATTCCTGTTGGAGAACTCAAAGAAAAGGAACAATCTCAGCTTATCCATCTAGCAGACGACCTCAAAACTCATGTCATTGGTCAAGATGAAGCTGTCGATAAGATTGCCAAAGCCATCCGTCGTAATCGTGTTGGACTTGGAACTCCTAACCGGCCAATCGGAAGCTTCCTCTTTGTCGGACCAACTGGTGTCGGTAAAACAGAACTTTCCAAACAACTAGCCATTGAGCTCTTTGGTTCTGCTGACAGCATGATTCGCTTTGATATGAGTGAATACATGGAAAAACACAGTGTGGCTAAATTAGTCGGAGCCCCTCCAGGCTATGTAGGCTACGATGAAGCTGGTCAATTAACGGAAAAAGTTCGTCGCAATCCTTACTCACTCATCCTTCTCGATGAAGTTGAAAAAGCCCATCCAGATGTGATGCACATGTTCCTTCAAGTCTTGGACGATGGTCGTTTGACTGATGGGCAAGGACGTACAGTTAGTTTTAAGGATGCTATCATTATCATGACCTCAAATGCGGGTACTGGTAAGGCCGAAGCCAGTGTTGGTTTTGGGGCAGCTCGTGAAGGGCGAACCAACTCTGTCCTCGGTGAACTCGGTAACTTCTTTAGCCCAGAGTTTATGAACCGTTTTGACGGCATCATCGAATTTAAACCTCTCAGCAAGGACAACCTTCTCCAAATCGTCGAACTCATGCTAGCGGATGTCAACAAACGCCTCTCTAGCAACAACATCCATCTCGATGTGACAGACAAGGTCAAGGAAAAGTTGGTTGACTTAGGTTATGATCCAAAAATGGGAGCACGCCCACTCCGCCGTACTATTCAAGACCATATCGAGGATGCCATAACAGACTTCTACCTTGAAAATCCAAGTGAGAAAACCCTCAAGGCAATCATGACAAGCAATGGCAATATTCAAATCAAATCTGCCAAAAAAACTGAGAAAACAGAAGAGATTGCTTCTAAAATAGAAGAATAAATCTCATAAAAAGAACAGGAAACAAGATTTCCTGTTCTTTTTTTAATTCTCTTCTTGAACTTGATAGCGAAGAATTGTTTTCAATTTGCTTGGCTCCGTTCGATGAAGGTTATTGAGATAAATTTCTCGGTGGACTTCCGAAGTTCTTTTTAGCTTATGAAGTTGACAAAAACGCTCCATCTCTGCAAAAGTCTCATTTTCAGTATCAAAAGGTCCTATATGAAGCATAGCAAGACTTTGGCCCTCTTCTATCATTTCAAAACGAATAGCCTCATAGAGAATATTTGGCTTCTTGATTATGACCTCTTCCAAAGCTTTTTCAAATAGTTCTCTCGTAATAAAATCGGGTTGCCCAATCATAATGCTATAAGAAAGCTCACTTTTTACCAGTTCTCCCTCCTTCTCCTTTTTCCATACACCTTCTAAAGGAAAGACAGTAAAATCAGTGTAAACCTCATCCAGAGGAGCTTTTTTATACTTCATCTTTATCGCATAGGCTAAGGCGTATAAGGCCCCTACACGTTCTGAAAAATCTTCTTGATTTGGATCACCTTTACCATCAATCACGATATAGGATTGACCTGATACCTGCAGGATGCTGGGCCTAGCTTTCACTTGATAAAGATCTTTTGCTTCTTTTCTCCATTCGTATTTCATTTGGTTCTTCTCCTTTCTATCTCTAGTATAGCACCAAAACCCTGACATCTTTTGTCAAGGTTTGTAAAGTTTTTGGATTTTTTCTAATCTAGAAAGCAATTCCCTCTTCAGATGATTGGGGGCGAGTATTTCCACCCCATCTAGATAAGACAGGAGGTAAGTATACAGACTTTCATGCTCTGGTAGGACTGTCTTGACATAATAACACCCATCTTTCCCCAAGCTAATCTCATCTTCTGAAAAATCTTCATAAACCCGGAAAGCAAGCTTGGGACTAAACTTCAAGGAAACTTCGATTTGATGTGCCACTTGATCTGAACCATCAACCCAATCCTCCACATTTTTCTGCTTCACAGTTTCAGTTGTTAGGTGATAATTCCTAATTCTAGACAATTTGAAAAAACGCCACTCTTCCTTCAAACAACAGTAGGCATGAAGGTACCAATCTCTCTTTTTAAATACGAGTCTAAAGGGCTCGACTGTACGAATCGTTTTCTGACCACACCCACCTAGATAAGTAATCACCAGTTGCCTTTTCTCTAGAATAGCATGTTTGATGTTATCAAATAATTCTTTTTGACCTTCTCGCTTCCTCCAGTCAGTCAAGTCTACTTCTATCCAAGGGCTGGTAGAAACTTGAAAAATAGATTCCAACTTTTCAAGTAACAGATCTTGCCTGTCATTTGTCAGGGCTTGAATTCTTTGCAAAGCTGATAGAAGTTCTAATTTTTCATCCTCCGACACGAGAGTACGATCCAGAACAAAGTCCTTCATTAAAAAGATTCCGCCCGTCTTTCCAGGTATCGAATAAAGGGGAATCCCTGCCATACTCAACCGCTCAATATCACGATAAATCGTTCGTACAGATACTTCAAATAATCGGGCTAATTCAGGAGCTGTTGTACTGCCTTTTTCTAAAAGTAGATATAGGATACGAAATAGTCTTGATTCTGCCATAAAATCACCTCTCTTTTATTATACCAGTTAAAGAGCTAGGGTTGGAAAGTTTAACGAGACAAGTATTGATCAAGACAAAGTAGCTTTTTCTGCATCAGTTCGTTGGTTTATTCTTGACAGCTAGCGCCTCGTCCATTATGATAATAATAAAGATACTAAATAATGAGGAAAATGCAATGGCAAACCCAACTTTTGGTGAAAAAAAGGAGAATGTGACTTACCAGCCCCGCTATGGTGTGTACGCAGTTATTCCGGATGAAGAAAAAAAACAAATTGTCTTAGTCCAAGCTCCCAATGGTGCTTGGTTCTTGCCAGGTGGAGAGATTGAAGCAGGCGAAGCTCATCAAGAAGCACTAAAAAGAGAACTAATCGAAGAACTTGGCTTTACCGCTGAAATCGGAACCTATTACGGACAAGCTGATGAGTATTTCTACTCTCGCCACCGTGACACCTACTACTACAATCCAGCTTATCTCTATGAAGCCACTTCTTTCCAAGAAGTACAAAACCCCTTAGAAGATTTTAATCATATTGCTTGGTTTCCTATTGATGAAGCAATTGAAAAACTCAAACGTGGTAGCCATAAATGGGGAATTGAAGCTTGGAAAATCCAGCATGGAATTGGCTAAAATACACGATTTTATCCAAAAAGTGCTATAATAGAGTTAGAAAATCGGAGGAACTGTTATGAAGCTTATCAACACGACTAATTCACACTCGCAACTTGTTAAAAGCCAATTAGAAAGTACTGACGCAACTCTTGTCGAGGTCTATTCGGCCGGAAATACAGATGTGGTTTTCACACAAGCCCCGCTTCACTATGAAATCCTCATTTCCAACAAACACCGTGCTATTCGTGAACCCGAAATTGAAACCATCCAAGACTTCTTCTTGAAACGTAAAATTGACAAAGGAAGCATCGATGAAGCCAATATCAAAACCCTCTATTCGGATAAATTGATTGAGATTTCAATCCCTATAAAATAAGAAGACCAGCTTAAAAGCTGGTTTTCACTTATAAAAAAGATTGGTAGTTGTGTACTACCAATCTTTTTTATTATGTGACTATCAGTCCGTCTCGCACCTAACGGGTGGTTATGATTTCACAGCTTCTTTCAAAGCATCTACCTTATCCAAACGTTCCCATGGAAGATCAATATCTGTACGTCCCATATGTCCATAGGCCGCTGTTTGACGATAAATTGGACGTTTAAGATTCAGCATTCGGATAATTCCTGCAGGGCGAAGATCAAAGATTTGACGCGCTGCTTTTTCAAGTTTGCTTTCAGCTACTGTTCCTGTACCGAAAGTATCGATACGAACAGAGACAGGCTGCGCCACACCGATGGCATAGGCCAATTGCACTTCTACTTTCCTAGCAAGACCTGCTGCCACGATATTCTTGGCAATGTAGCGAGCCGCATAAGAGGCTGAACGGTCTACCTTCGTCGCATCCTTACCAGAGAAGGCACCACCACCGTGACGAGAGTAGCCACCATAGGTATCCACGATAATCTTACGACCAGTCAAACCGGAGTCTCCTTGAGGTCCACCGATTACAAAGCGACCAGTTGGATTGATGAAGAATTTGGTTTGCTCATCCAAGTAAGAAGCTGGAATAACTTCCTTGATAACTTTGCTGATCACATCATTGTGGATTTGTTCATTGCTAACTTCTGGGTCGTGCTGAGTTGAAATAACGACTGTATCCACACGTATTGGACGGTCATTTTCATCATACTCAACTGTAACTTGTGATTTAGCATCTGGACGGAGATAGCTGATTTCACCAGACTTACGAAGTTCTGCCAAACGACGAACCAACTTGTGGCTAAGTGAGATTGGTAATGGCATGAGTTCTTCTGTCTCATCCACCGCAAATCCAAACATAAGACCTTGGTCCCCAGCACCAATCAAGTCCAGTGGATCTTGATCTGCATTCCCACGAACCTCCAAGGCTTCGTTAACACCTTGGGCGATATCTGGTGACTGCTCAACAAGTGACGGATGAACTCCCACCGTCTCCGCAGAAAAACCATATTCTGTATTGGTATAACCAATCTCTGCAATGGTATCACGAACCACACGGTTGATATCCACATAGGCATTTGTAGAAATTTCACCAAAAACATGGACAGAACCAGTGTATACAGCTGTCTCAGCAGCAACGTGCGCCTCTGGATCCTTTGCTAAAATAGCATCCAAAATCGCATCTGAAATTTGGTCTGCAATCTTATCCGGATGCCCCTCAGATACAGATTCAGACGTGAATAATTTACGTTCTGACATAAAAATGTCCCCCCTTAAAAAATATTGTTATAGAGTTACAAAGTACTGATAGGAAAACTACTAGTAATGAATACCTACCATCTTATCGGGACTATATAACCTTATCATTATACCACTTTTTACTCATTTTTGCATTCTTTTCGATAATTTATAAAACAAAGTTACAAAAAGGAGCCATTCAGCTCCAATTTTGTTCTTAAAATGTTTGGCGTTTGGCTTTCTGCTCTGCACGGCCACGTGCGCGATTTTCAGCACGCTTGGTTTTGCGACGTTTTTCATCCACCGCCCATTGAATCTTCTTCTTATAGCCAGGTTTGACTTTTTTCTTTTTCTTTTTAACCAAGCCAATCATTTCGATATCAAGCTTATCCTGCTTCTTTTCACGATTGGCACGACGATCACGGTCATAGGTATCTTGAAACTCTCCGTCTTTGACCATCTTAGGAGTAAACTTGATCCCTAATTTCTCCAACTCACGGATATCCGAGTCATCACTAGGCTGGTAAAGGGTAATAGCTGTACCAGGAAGACCATTGCGTCCAGTACGTCCAACACGGTGAACAAAGAAGGACAAGTCTTGCGGAATGGCATCATTGATAACATGGCTGACCCCTTCAATGTCAATTCCACGCGCTGCCAAGTCCGTTGCGACAATGTACTCAAAATCAAGGTTTTTCACCTGATTCATGATTCGCTTGCGTTCACGAGGGGCGATATCTCCATGAATCTTTGCTACCTTCAATCCTTGGGCAGTCAAGTAGGCATGCAATTCATCAGCACGCGTTTTTGTGTTAACAAAGATCATTGCCAAATAAGGTTGCATCAACTGAGTCAGTTGGTAAATCTGAGCATTCTTATCTCGTCCCTTGGTTGAAATCAACCAGTTATCAATCGTATCAGAGATGACTGTTTTTGTTTTGATTTTCTCCATGACAGGATTTGACAAGTATTTTTTCAAGAACGGTTGCAATTTTTGTGGAATCGTCGCTGAAAAAACCATGAATTGCAAGTCTTTTGGCAGGCTTCCTGCAATCTTATCAACGGTTTCCAAGAATCCCATATCCAAGGTCATATCGGCTTCATCAACTACAAATGTCTTGGCCTTATGAATGGCTAAATCACCAGATTTGACCAAGTCATAGATGCGACCTGGCGTTCCAATAACGATATGTGGTTGGTTGCTGGCAAGTTTTTCAATCTGACGCGCCTTATCCGTACCACCTACATAATTAACCACACGAACTTCGACATCTGAGTGGGCTGCGATTTGACGGGCTGCTTGGTATATTTGAGTGGCCAACTCACGACTTGGTGCAGTAATGACCGCTTGAACACTATCGCTAGTTTCATCTAATTGCTGAAAAATGGGTAATAAGAAAGTATGAGTCTTTCCTGAACCTGTTTTTGACTCACCGACCAAGTCACGACCTGCCAAGACAATAGGAATCAACTTTTCCTGAACTTCGGTAGGAGTCGTAAACTTCAACTCCTCCAATGCCTTTTCTATATAGTTTTTAAACTGAAATTTCGTAAATGACATATTATCCTCGATTCTATTCATCTAACCATTATACCATATTTTGAACATTTTCAGTAGTCCAGTTCGAGAATCAAAAAATGAAAGGAATTACTTCCTTTCATTTTTATTTCCAGTTTAAAATAGCATTCAAACCATAGTGGTCACTGACTTGTGGACTATTTTTTCCATCAAAAACTACATGCAAACTTTCTACTTCTAAGTCTTTTGTCGTAAAGACATAGTCGATTCGTAGCGGCTCGGTATTGCCTTTCCAGCCATCAATTTCTGGTGGAACGGTATAGCTACCACTTCTTTCTTTCGCAACTTCAAACGCGTCTTGTAATCCTAATGGACTAGCTAAAATCGCTTGATAGCCTTCCTGACCAGCTGGATTATTAAAATCACCTGCTAAAATCAGAGGTTTGTTCAACTCTTTTAATACAGCCTCAAATCGTGCCCATTCTTCTTGGAAACCTTTATCCCACCAAGAGAGATGGACGCTTGCAAGAGCAAGTTCCTTGCCTTCAACCTCTGTCTCAGCCAAGGCAACACGGCGAGTATGGTAGTCCGTTGGATCATCTACATCTGACACTAAAATTTCACGCGCCTTAATCGGTGTTTTGGATAAGATGGCTACACCTTCATGGTAGCGGTCATAGCCGATATGATTGTAAGCCCAAGTCCAGTAGTAGTTTTTCCCTTTCTCAGCCAATTTTTCAACCAGGAGCCGTACATAGTGATCCTGATGAATAGGTTCTGCTGATGGCAAAGCTTGATAGTGATTGTTAACCTCTACCTCCGGCGAAGTCATTTCTTGATTGATTTCTTGAAAACAAATCAAATCATAATCTTTGTCAAGAATATCTTGGAGCAAGAGCTGGAATTTTTCCTCTGCTTCTTTTTCCATCCAACTATGAGTATTGAGTGTTAAAAATTTCATGCTTTTCTCCTAAAACAAGAGGTTGGAAAACAGCTTCCAACCTCGAGTATATTACAATTCTACTTTAGCAACTGCTGTTTTAGCTGCAAGAGAACCTGTTTGTTCTAATTTAACTGACTTGATAGCATCACCATTTGTAAAGACAACCACTGTTGATGTTTCACGACCTGCTGCACGGATAGCATCCAAGTCAGCTGTCACAAGAAGATCACCTGCTGCAACCTTTTGTCCTTCAGAAACGTGAACAGTAAATGGTTTTCCTTCAAGACTTACAGTATCCAAACCAATATGAACAAGTACTTCAAGACCTGATTCAGTCACAAGACCAAGAGCATGTTTTGTTGGGAAGATACTTGATACAGTACCTGTAACTGGAGATACAATGTTTCCATTTGCTGGTTCTACTGCAAAACCATCACCCATCATTTTTTGAGCAAAGACTGGATCTTTCACTTGTTCCAAGGCAATAACTTGACCGTCAGCTACTGAGTAAACTTCCTCAGTTACACCTTTAAAATGTACAGTATTTTTTTGAGCTTCTGTCATTTGGCTTGGAAGAGTTTCAGGAATTACTTCACCTGAGTCAAGGATATCTTGGATATCAGATTTCAATACGTCAGCTTTTGGTCCGTAGATAGCTTGGACACCTTGTCCTTTCATGACAAGACCCATAGCGCCTTCTGCTTTCCATTGTTCCTCAGTACCAACACGATCTGCATCCTTAACAGTTACACGAAGACGAGTCATACATGCATCTACATCTACGATGTTTGCACGACCACCAAGAAGGTTAATGATATTTACAGCTTGAGAAGCCGCTGCAACTTTTGTTTCTCCTGGAGCTGCATCTTCTGATGCTCCTTCAGCAGTTTCATAGTTTCCGTTACGTCCTGGAGTTGCATAGTTGAATTTCTTAATCATGAAGTTGGCAATGAAGTACATGATGACTGCAAAGAGGACAGTTACCCAGATAAAGTTAATGATATCCATACCAAGACCAGCGTTGATAGCTAGCGGAGTACGAGTCAAGAATTCAATTGAACCGAATGAGTGCACACGAAGGTGAACAATATCCGCCATAGCAAAGGCAGCACCTTGAACAAGAGCATACACTAGGTAAAGAGGTGTTGCGATAAACATAAACATATACTCGATAGGTTCAGTAACCCCTGTCAAGAATGTTGCAAGGGCTGTCGCAATCATCATACCCTTGTATTGGTGTTTCTTGTCAGCATCAACATTGCGGTAGATAGCAACGATGACACCCATCAAGATACCAAATGAACCAATCATTTGTCCAACTTTGAAACGAGCTGGGTGAACAGTATCTAACAAGTGTTGGTATTGACTAGCATCAGTACCTTTAAGGTTTACAAGGTCTGTTACCCATGCAAGCCATAGTGGGTCTTGACCGAATACTTGAGTACCTTTAGCTGCACCAGTTAAAATGTCATAAGTACCACCAAGAGCTGTATAGTTCATTGGGATAGTCAACATGTGGTGAAGACCAAATGGCAAGAGCAAACGTTCCAAAGTACCATACAAGAATGGTGCAAGAACAGGTGCTGTTTCTTGTGAATTGGCAATCCAGATACCAAAGTTGTTGATACCTGTTTGAACAACTGGCCAGAAAGCTGCAAGCACAATTGCTGCAATAGCTGAACGAAGGATGACAACGAATGGTACGAAGCGTTTCCCATTGAAGAATGAAAGCGCATCAGGAAGTTTACGGTAGTTGTAGTATTTGTTAAAGGCAGTTGCCCCTACAAAACCAGAGATAATCCCTACAAAAACACCCATGTTCAATGCTGGTGCTTCAAGAACACTGATGAAGTAATCAGAAACTTTGATTGAGCCTCCAAAGAGGGTAGTGACCATAGCCTCAGGGTTTTTCAGCATATCACTTGTAACTCCAAAGATAGTACCAGTGATACGGTTGATTAAGATAAAGGCAAGTCCTGCTGCAAATGCACCGCCTGCACGTTCTTTAGCCCAGCTACCACCGATAGCAAGAGCAAACAAAATATGAAGGTTACCGATAACTCCCCAACCGATTTGCTCAAGAATTCCACCTGTAATAACAAGTGGGGCAAGATTTGGGTCAATCAATGCAAGCGACTTACCGATTGAAATCATCAATCCAGCCGCTGGCATAACAGCGATAACCACCATCAAAGCCTTACCGAATTTTTGCCAAAATTCGAAAGACAAGACATTTTTGAATGTAGCTTTCATCATTCAAATCTCCTTTATTTTTATTTAGGCAAACGTTTTACGAAAACGTTTGCACTTATTTATAATTCAATTATACCACTTTATTTTTTTTTGTAAAGGCTTTTATAAAAAAATTGTCTACTTTTTTTAATTTTTAAAAGGAAAAAGAGAAGTTTACGAAAACTTCTCTTTAAAAATGTTTTGTTTTTCTGTTTTTATCTCAATTTGCATTTATATCCAATTAGATTTTCAAGAATCGACGCATCGAAATTCCTGAACCAATTGAACCAATGAAAATTCCGATTACAAATAGTAGAACTGTCATCAAAGGGACAAACACATCTGGTGTAATCATCGATAAGTTTTGACCTACCAAGGATTTATTGACCGATTGATAAACGATATTGTAAACAAAGAATACAAGAACTGAAGGAATCGCTGCGCCAAGCAAGCCAATAAAAGCACCTTCTAGCAAGAATGGGCCACGGATATAACCATTTCTCGCTCCTACAAGACGCATGATCTGAATCTCACGACTACGTGAAATAATGGTGATACGAATGGTATTGGAGATGAGGAAGACTGCGATAAAAATCAAGAGCCCTGCAATAACCAATCCCCAAACACGGATAAAGGAAGCTAGTTCAAAAAGTCGTTGAGTGTTGGCTCCACCATCTTGAACTTCTGATACTCCCTCAATTTTCTTTGCTTCTTCAGCTACTGTTTTAACATCACTCGGAGAATTTGTATCGACGATATAGGCATCATAGAGAGGGTTTGCATCCCCTTCAAAGACTTTCCAATCGTCACCCATTGTTTCCGTCAGTTTCTCGTATTGTTCTTCTTTACTTGAGAAGGTAACACTTTTTACAGCAGGCATAGCTTTCAAAGCGTCATAGACCTTGTGGTAGTCATTATTGGTAACTGTCTGACCTTCTTTTTCAATCGTTTCACTGTTATCCGCTACATCCTTACGAATGTAGACCATAACACGAACGTTGTTTTCAATATCGGTAGCCAGCTTTGCTGTATTAAAAATTACGGATGCAAACAGGGCAACGAGTGTTAAGGTAATCATAACCGAACTTACTGCTGCTACTGTCATCCAGCCATTTCGTTTTAAACTTTTTAATGATTCAAATAAATGGCGAAAAAATCTACTAATCATCGTATCCATATTCTCCTTTAGCTTCGTCACGAACGACACGGCCGTTTTCAATGGCAATGACACGGTGGCGCAAGGTATTTACGATCTGGCTGTTGTGGGTCGCCATCAAAACAGTTGTCCCTTGAAGATTGATGCGTTCCAACAGATTCATAATTTCCCACGAATTATCTGGGTCCAAGTTTCCTGTTGGTTCATCAGCAATCAATACTTTAGGATTGTTGACAATCGCACGGGCAATCGCAATCCGTTGCTGTTCTCCACCTGAGAGTTCATTCGGGAAAGAACGAACCTTGTGTTTTAAACCTACTAGGTCCAACACTTCCATAACACGTTTTTTGATGTTACGGCGATTCTCTCCGATAACTTCCATTGCGTAGGCAATATTCTCATAAACCGTTTTCTTTGGCAAGAGTTTGTAATCTTGAAAGACCACCCCAACACTACGACGTAGAAGCGGGATATCTTTCTTCTTAATTTTGACTAAATTAAAGCCTGCAACTGTTAGGCTTCCTTTTTCGATCTTTACTTCTCGGTATAAAGCTCGAATAAAGGTTGACTTACCTGCCCCAGAAGGTCCTACGATATAGGCAAACTCTCCTGGTTCAATGGTGACAGAGACACCTCGCAGGGCAGTCGTTCCATTGTCATACTTTTTGACAACATCTCTCATTTCAATGATTGACATATGAGTTCCTTTCTTTCTTAGCTAATTCGCCACTTGAGGTAGGCATCGATGAAACCATCAAGGTCTCCATCCATGACCTTATCTACTTGGGAAACTTCAAAGCTTGTACGGTGATCTTTTACCATAGTATAAGGTGTGAAAACATATGAACGGATTTGGCTTCCCCATGTGATTTCTTTTTTCTCACCTTTGAGGGAATCAACTTCCGCAGCTTTCTTTTCTTGCTCCATCTGATAGAGCTTAGCCTGCAACATCTTCATGGCACGATCTCTATTTCCATACTGGGTACGATCGACCGTTGATTGGACGACAGTTCCTGTAGGAATGTGTGTCAAACGCACACCTGTTGAAACTTTATTGACGTTTTGTCCACCAGCACCACCTGAACGGAAGGTATCCATTTTGATATCATCTTCACGAATCTCCACTTCGATGGTATCATCCAACTCAGGCATAACCTCTACGGATGTAAATGAAGTATGGCGACGTTTGGCAGAGTCAAATGGTGAAATACGGACCAAACGGTGAACACCCATTTCTGATTTAAGTAGGCCGTATGCATTAGGTCCTTCAAAAGATAAGGTCACAGACTTGATACCTGCTTCATCACCAGCCTGGTAATCCAAAACTTCTACTTTAAAGCCTTTGGCATTTCCATAACGAGTATACATACGAAGCAACATATCGCCCCAGTCCTGTGCCTCAGTACCTCCAGATCCTGGATGGATTTCCAAGATTGCATTATTATGGTCATAAGGTTCTGACAAGAGAAGCGTCATTTCGTAATTGGTCATCATCTTATCCAACTCGGTTAGCTGCTCGACCAGTTCATCATGGACTGACTCGTCTTCTGCTAAAAAGTCCAATAAAATCTCAACTTCATCCTGCAACTCTTCCATTTTACGGAAGGTGTTGTAGGTGTTTTTTAATTCATTTAATTCTTGCGACGTCTTTTGGGCCGCGATATTATCGTTCCAAAAATCAGGTTCTGTCATCTTGTTTTCCAAGATGGCAATCTCTTCCTCTAAGCCTTCGAGGTCAAAGAGACCCCCTAAAAGAAGCTAATTTTTCACGATTTGCGTCAATTTTTTGACGAATTTCTGAAATGTCCATAGATACTCCTTTTCATATCGTTTTATTATACCATAATCTCTCATTTCTTTCCATATTTTGCTTTTCACCGCTTTTGATGGCAGAAGAAAAGAGGCCCGAAAGCCTCTGGTTTAAAGGACTTTGGCAGAGGTCTGAGTAATCTCCTCCACTTGAATTCCTTCTTTTTCAAACTTATCCTTTAATGAAGTCAAATCGATTTTTCCATCAATTTGAACTTCAATGACGACCTTCCCATCCTTACGCGGAATATTAACTGTGTGCGAGATATTTAGATTTTCTTCTACGATTAGAGCTACAATTTTTCCCAGTACTCCGACTTCATTTTCTGTAATGAAACGAACACGAATACCCTCTTCTCCGTATCCGGCGATTTCCAAGAAAGCCTGAAAAACATCGCGGTCTGTAATGACACCGTAGACCTGATGATTGTCTACGACTGGTAATATCCCAATTTTATTTTTCAGCATCAGATAGGTTGCATCTTCTAGACTAGCATAGCCAGAAACAGTCACGACATCTCGAATCATGACATCTTTTACTTTGGTTTTATTCAGAAGATAATTCATCTCATAGATAGAGAGACTGGTTGCTTTAGATGGGCTGGCTTCCGCAATGGTTCCTTCTGTTACCAATCCGACTAATTGATCGTTTTCGATAACAGGTAAACGGTGCAAACCTTGCTCGCGCATCAAATCTGCTGCGTGTGCTACAGTCGTATCTGGACTGATATAAACTACCTTACGGGTCATGAAATCTTTAACTGCCATGAGACTTCTCCTTCTATATTGCTACTTTTATTATACACTTTCTTAGAAAATCTATCAAACGCTTTCAGCTTTTTTCAAAACACTAAAAAATCTAATCTCTTTACAAAAAAGAGCTCTGGTTTCGAGCTCTCTGAATGAGGGATTAGCAATCCTCATTCGGTTTTATTTCATCACTTAGAAGATCTCTTTACAATCCTTATATGCCGACTAAAAAGGTCCCCCGGACTATATTGATGATTACTTCGTAATCTCCATCTGCAACCTAAACTAGTCTCCCAGACTAGAGGAGAATTGCTTGCGCAGTCCTTATCTGCCGACTAAAACAATCCACTGGATTGTTTTAGCCACCTAGGTATGCTTTTCTGACTTCTTCTGATGAGGCGAGTTCTTTTCCTGTTCCTGATAGGACAATCTTTCCTGTTTCAAGTACATAACCACGATCAGAGATAGCGAGGGCCTTGTTAGCGTTCTGTTCAATTAGGAGAACCGTTGTTCCTTGCTTCTGAATATCTTGAATGATATCAAAAATTTCTTGGATAAAGATTGGGGCAAGTCCCATTGACGGCTCATCCAAGAGAAGGAGCTTAGGTGTAGACATGAGAGCGCGTCCCATAGCAAGCATCTGCTGTTCACCACCTGAAAGAGTTGCCGCATCTTGGTTTTTACGCTCTTCCAGACGAGGGAAGCGTGAGAAAACTTTTTTCAAGTTGGCTTGATTTTCTTCACGATTTTTCTTCAAGAAAGCTCCCATTTCTAGATTTTCCATAACAGTCAAGCCTGGAAAAATATGGCGTCCCTCAGGAACTTGTGAGAGGCCACCTGCCACGATTTTTTGCGCTGGCAACTTTTGAATTTCTTTTCCTAAAAACTGAATTTTACCAGCACTTGGGCGAACCAAACCTGAAAGGGTACGAAGAATGGTTGTTTTACCAGCACCATTGGCACCGATAAGGGAAACAACTTCTCCTTCATTAACCTCGAAACTCACATCACGAACTGCTTGGATCATACCATAATGTACAGAGAGGTTTTCAACTTTTAACATAGGCATTAAGCTTCACCTCCTAGATAAGCTTCGATTACGCGTTTGTTGTTCTTGATTTCGTCTGGAGTTCCTTGAGCAATCAAGCGACCATACTCAAGCACATAGATACGCTCAGTGACTTCCATAACCAAATTCATGTCGTGTTCGATGAGCATGATGGTAATTTTAAATTCGTCTTTGATACGACGGATCAATTCTGTCAATTCAGCTGTTTCTTGTGGATTCATACCAGCTGCAGGTTCGTCCAAAAAGAGAATTTTAGGTTCAGTTGCCAGAGCACGAACGATTTCTAATCGACGTTGTTGGCCATAGGCCAGATTCTTAGCAAGAGTATCTGCGTCGCCATCCAAATCAAAAATCTTCAGCAAATCCAAAGCTTTGCTTTTTAATTCTTCCTCATTCTTATAAAAAGCTGGTAGGCGTAGAAAGCTCGCAAGGACATGTTGCTTATGATGATTACTAAATGCAATCAAAACATTTTCCAAAACTGTCAAGTCCTTGAACAAACGAATATTTTGGAAAGTACGACTGAGTCCCAGCGAAGCAATCTTATAGGGAGTTTTCCCATTTAGGAGGTGACCATCTAATGTGACAGTACCTTCGCTTGGTTCATAAACACCGGTCAAGAGATTGAAAAGGGTTGTTTTACCAGCCCCGTTTGGTCCAATCAGACCAACCAATTCTCCCTCGTTCAATTCAAGAGTGACATCTCCAACAGCTGTTAGACCGCCAAAATGTTTGGTTAACTGTTTAACTTCAAGTAATACCATTAGTTTTGTCCCTCCTTCTTAGATTTTTTAAAGAAACGTGATAGACTCAATTCCCATGTTCCAAGAAGTCCACCTGGTCTGAAAATCATCACCAATACAAGAGCTAAAGCATATATGATCATACGTACGCTAGCCACATCTTGAAGGAGCATATTTAAAATTCCCAAAACAATCGCAGAAACAATTGTACCAGTAATAGACCCAAGTCCACCAAATACTACGATAATCAACACATTGATAGAATTAATAAAGGTGTAATCTTTTGGTACAACAGATCCGATAAAACCAGCCTGAAGTGAACCAGCAATACTTGCTGTAATGGCACCAAAGACAAAAGCGATTATTTTGATCTTTGTGGTATTTACCCCAACGGACTCCGCAGCAATCTCATCCTCACGAACAGATAGAGTAGAGCGTCCAATCGGACTACGTAAGAAGTTGAGGGTTGCAATAGTTGTGATAATCACAAAAAGGTAAACCATTTGCCAAGTTGTGAAGTTAGGGATACCCAAGATACCAGCAGCACCGTTGGTCAAACTTCCACCATTAATGATAAAGATACGAATGATTTCTGAAACACCTAGTGTCGCGACGGCCAGATAGTCCCCCTTCAAACGTAGAGTTGGAATTCCAACGAGCAAAGCTACTGCACCAGAAATCAAGGCCCCCAAGACCATTGCTCCAAAGAAAGTACCATAGGTTGGTGATTTTGAGCCAATAATCGCTGCTGCATAAGCCCCAATCGCCATAAAACCAGCATGTCCAAGTGAGAATTGTCCTGAAAAACCAACAATTAAGTTCAAACCTACTGCAAGGATGATATTAATCCCAATTTGTTCTAAAATTTGGACATGGAATAGATTGAGAACACCAGCAGAAACTAGTACACTAATCAATCCATAACCCGCTAATAGAAGGAATAACCAGAGAATATTTACTTTAAGATTTGTCTTCATTGTTTACACCTTCTCTTTCACATTCTTACCAAGGATACCTGCAGGGCGGACAATCAAAATTAACAACAAGATTCCATAAACAATGGCATCACGGAAGTCTGACATCCCAAAGGCTGTCGCAAAGGTTTCCAATAGACCAATTACAAAGCCACCAAGAGCCGCACCAGGAATAATCCCGATACCACCGAGTACAGCTGCAACGAATGATTTTAGACCTGGAGTCACACCCATCAAAGGGTCAAGGGAGTTGTAGTAAAGGGCAATGAGGACACCTGCTGCACCAGCAAGAGCTGAACCCAAAGCAAAGGTAAAGCTGATTGTACGATTTACATTAATTCCCATCAATTGAGCTGCATCGCTATCTACGGATACCGCACGCATGGCTTTCCCCATTTTTGTTTTTTGGACGATCAATTGCAATAGAACCATTAACAATATAGAAACTGCTAAAATCATCAATTGAACATTTGTCAAGCTAATTGGCCCAAAATCATAGCGAACTGTTTGAATGACTTGAGGAAAGGCGCGAGTATTGGCACCTACTAGATAAACCATTCCGTATTCTAGTAAGAAGGACACTCCGATGGCAGTAATCAATACGGCAATACGTGTAGAGTGTCGCAAAGGACGGTAGGCAAGAAATTCAATTACAACACCAAGTAGTGCGGTTCCTGCCATTGAAATAATCAAAGCTAAAAAGAAATCCATTTGGAAGGAATTAATCAAAAAGTAACCAATAAAGGCACCTATCATATAAATATCACCGTGGGCGAAGTTGATGAGTTTGATAATTCCATAAACCATGGTATAACCCAAGGCCAAAAGTGCATAAACACTACCCAGAATTAAACCATTCACAAGCTGTTGGAGCATAGCATTCACTCTTTTCTATTGTTATTTTTTAGAAAATTTTCATCATTTTCACAAGTTCATAAACACCGAAACAGGGAGTGAGTCAACGGCTCATTCCCTATTTCAACTACTATTCTAATGTCATGGTTTTACAACTTCTGCTGCTTCTACTTTACCATTGTTCATGGTCATCATGTAAGCAGTTTTCACTGTATCGTGGTCAGCATCAAAGCTCGTTTGACCAGTTACACCATCAAAATCTTTTGTTTTAGCAAGGTTATCCTTGATTTCACCTGAGTTTTTAGCACCTTTTGCAGCATTGGCTACTAGGTAAACTGAGTCATAAGCCAAGGCTGAGAAGGTTGAAGGTTCTTCATTGTATTTAGCACGATATGCCTCAAGGAAGGCTTTAGCTTTTTCAGAAACATCAACTGTAGTTGAGAATCCTGAGATGAAGTAAATGTTTGATGCTTTTTCAGCTGTTGCTTGTTGAACAAATTCTTCACCGTTAAATCCATCACCACCAACGATTGGTTTATCAATTCCCATACCACGAGCTTGGTTTACAATTTTACCTGCTTCTGTGTAGTAACCTGGAACAACGATAGCGTCAAAGTCTTTCCCTTTCATTTTAGTAAGGGCTGCTTGAAAGTCTGTATCACCTGCTACAAACGTTTCATCTGCTACAATCTCACCCTTGTAGGCTTCACGGAAAGATTTAGCAATACCTTTAGCATAGTCACTAGCATTGTCAGTATAAAGAACAACCTTCTTAGCATTCAACTTGTTTGTTACATAGTTAGAAATAATCTTCCCTTGGAAGCTATCTTGGAATGTTCCGATAAATAGGTAATCTTGACCTTTTGTCAATCCATCTTGAGTAGCACTTGGTGAGATCAATGGCACTCCAGCTTTGGTAGCGTTAGCTACAGCTGCGGCAGTTGCACCAGATGTTGCAGGTCCTACAATAGCTGCTACTTTTGATTGGGTTACAAGGTTCGTTGTAACAGAAGCTGCTTCAGCAGTTTCTGACTTGTTGTCTTTGTCTACAACTTCGATTTGTTTTCCATCGATACCACCTGCTGCATTGATTTCATCAACGGCAAGTTGAGCTCCTTTTTGTTCAGATGTTCCGTAGGCTGCTACGGCACCTGTTTCTTCAAAGTTAAATCCGATTTTAATTGTCTTTTCATCGACTGAGTTACCAGCAGCGTTTGAGGCTCCTGATTTGACCTCTCCACAAGCGGCGAGAAGGGCTACGCTAGCAAGGGCCACAAAAGATAGGGCAAATTTTTTCTTCATTTTTTATCTCCTTATAATATTGTTCCAAAATAGTATGTTAAGAATATACCGAATTATCAGAAAATTGTCAACCTTTTTATTCACTTTTTTAAATGATAACGTTTTCTTCGTTTCGATAGAGATTGCCAACGAAGGGAGTTTCTAACTCTTGAATGTGACACCGTCTAATTTTCTTGATAAATCTTTCCTTACCTAATCTCTCTACTAAGTCATCTAACTCCTCAGTTGGAACATAGAGCTGCAAGTAACGATGCTTCTTAGAATGGTAACAGATGTCACCGTATTCCTGAAGTTTCTTTGCATCCCGATTATAGTAAAGATAGATGATTAATCCTGATCGATTGACCTTTTCAAACATGATAAATCCTCTTTCTAAGAAATCTTCTCTTATTATATCAAAAAAAGCAAACCCCGTCGAGTTTGCTTTTTAGCTTGGTTAGCTCAAAGAATTGTTGACCATGATTTCATCAATAAAACCATACTCAAGTGTTTCTTGGGCGCTCATCCAGTAATCACGTTCTGCGTCTACATGAATTTGCTCAACTGTTTTACCAGAGTTATCTGCAAGAATTTGCTCCAAAGTCTTACGAGTTTTAAGCAAGTGCTCTGCAGCGATTGCCATATCGGTTTGTTGGGTACCACCACCTGTACCACCCATTGGTTGGTGAATCATGTACTCTGCATTTGGAAGCATGAAACGTTTGCCTTTTGCTCCACTTGATGCAATGATAGTCCCCATTGAGGCCGCCATCCCCATCACGATGGTTTGGACATCTGCCCTGATAAAGTTCATGGTATCAACGATTGCCAAACCAGCTGAAACAGAACCACCCGGAGTATTTACATAAAGGTAAATATCTTTTGTACTGTCTTGGGCATCCAAGAAGAGCAATTGGGCGATAACGGAGTTGGCCATGTTGTCTTCAACTGGTCCAGTCAACATGATGATACGATCTTTTAGTAAACGTGAGTAAATATCATAGGAACGTTCTCCACGGCTTGTTTGTTCAATAACTACAGGAATCATTCATTTCTCCTTTTAATGTTAAATTTTCTTAGTCATACGACTCAATACAGAACTATTATATCTTTTTGGTCAAAAAAGGTCAAATTTTTGCTCTATTCTCTAAACAGAAACAAAAACTCAACCTCCTTTCAAGTCAAAAACGAACTTCTAGTTTCAATATTTACTTTGGGATTTTATTTGGTACCGAACAAGCGGTCTCCAGCATCTCCAAGACCTGGAACGATATAACCGTGTTCGTTCAAGCGTTCATCCAAGGCCGCAGTAAAAATTTCTACATCTGGGTGTGCTTCTTGAAGGGCTTTCACTCCTTCTGGAGCAGATACTAGGCAGACAAACTTGATATTGGATGCGCCACGTTTTTTAAGCGAATCTACAGCCAAGATTGCTGAGCCACCTGTTGCAAGCATTGGGTCAACGACAAAGATTTGACGTTGGTCAATATCTTCAGGCAATTTCACCAAGTATTCAACTGGTTGAAGGGTTTCTTCATTACGGTACATACCGATGTGTCCAACTTTTGCTGCTGGAACCAGATTCAAGAGACCATCTACCATCCCGATACCTGCACGCAAGATTGGGACAATCGCCAATTTTTTACCAGCCAATTGTTTTTGAACTGTTTTTGTGATTGGTGTTTCGATTTCCACATCTTCAAGTGGAAGATCACGAAGTACTTCATATCCCATCAACATTGCAATCTCATCTACTAGCTCACGAAAAGCTTTTGTAGAAGTGTCTGTACGACGCAAGATTGACAATTTGTGTTGAATGAGTGGATGATTAATGACTTCAATTTTTCCCATTTTCTGAGTTCCTTCTTTCAATTTATTCTTCTTATTATATCAAAAAACGGTTTAAAAAGCTGTCTAAACCATTTATTTTTATTAATTTTTAAATCAAATCTGCCTCTTGGAGAGCTGTCTGAACAGTCTCTAATGGTAAATGGGTTAGCTCGGTCCCTTTTTCTTGATAGAGGTATTTGGCATAGTCATCCATTCGGTACTGGTTAATATAAACCACGCGCTTGCAACCAACTTGAAGCAGTTGTTTGGTGCAGTTCAGACATGGGAAATGGGTCACATAGGCTGTAAAACCTCTGGGAACCCCTCGTTCGGCTCCTTGCAAGATGGCATTAACCTCGGCGTGAAGGGTTCGGACACAGTGACCTTCAATGACTAAACATTCGTGGTCAATACAGTGCTCCGTTCCCGATACGGAACCATTATAGCCAGTTGAAATGACTTTATTGTCCTTGACTAGGACAGCTCCCACCTTGGCACGTTTACAGGTCGAACGATTGGCAATCAGTAAAGCCTGGGCTGCAAAGTACTCATCCCAAGCCAGTCTTTTTTCTGTCATAAATCTTCTCCTTTTCCTCTATTTTTTGAAAAATGGCAAGCGTAAATCGGCAATCTTTTCAGCTGGAACCTTCATGCCATCCTTGATCCATTTGAGCAGGACTGATACGATGGCAGAACTCCAAAAGGAATGAAGGTAGCTGCTAACGTCTTTTGACTTTCCGTGGTATTTTTCCAGAAATTCCTGCATGGCTTGGACAAAAATCTTTTCTAAGTGGTAGTCCAGAGCAAGTTGGATAACCTTGGCTTCTTTCTTGGCTGCTCTGAAAAGGTGAACCCAGACTAGATAAAGGTCTGTTTTGACATCGTAGTGGCTGAGCTGTTCCATAATGTTATGGACACTGCGTTTAAAGACGCTTTCCAAAATCTCTTCTTTGGAGTCATAGTTACGATAGAAGGCAGCACGAGAAACGCCCGCCCGCTTGACTAATTCTGAAATACTGATCTTTGCCAAGTCCTTTTTCTCTAGAAGTTGCAAAAGAGCCGTCTCGATTGCTTCTCTGGTTAAAAAATTGGATTCTTGATTTGATTTTCTGAGATTTTCAAGAGATT
Organism: Streptococcus oralis; assembly: GCA_019458035.2. Lineage (GTDB taxonomy): Bacteria > Bacillota > Bacilli > Lactobacillales > Streptococcaceae > Streptococcus > Streptococcus oralis_BP. The sequence continues at coordinate 358,539 of CP185271.1, read as the reverse complement.
TTTCAGATATTCTACGTTCAGACATAACAATTTCTTTCTACTTGTAACAACAGAGAGGTGGTGCTTTTGTTTCAAGGACATTCATGATACAATTGTAAAAAAAGACAGAACCTTTGTCAATGTATAAGTGACAAAGATGGAGAATTTCTATGACGTGGAAGATTGTAGCTGACTCTGGTTGTGATTATCGTCAACTGGCAACTCCTGCTATTGATACTGAATTTGTTAGTGTTCCTTTGACCATTCAAGTATCTGATCAGGTCTTTATAGATGATGCCAATCTCAACATTGACCACATGATGCGAACCATGTATGCAACTTCTGAGGCTTCAAAATCTGCCTGTCCTAGCCCTGATGACTACTTGCGTGCATTCGAAGGTGCTAAGCATATCTTTGTCGTTACCATCACTGGTACTCTTTCAGGTAGTCATAATAGTGCACAGCTTGCTAAAAAAATCTACCTTGAAGAACATCCTGACACTCAGATTCATGTGATTGATAGTTTATCTGCGGGTGGGGAAGTTGACTTGATTGTCGAAAAAATCAATGAATTGATTGATCAAGGACTTTCTTATGAGGAGATTGTTGAAGCTATCACAGCCTACCAAGAAAAAACAAAGTTGCTCTTTGTCCTTGCTAAGGTCGATAACTTGGTTAAAAATGGCCGTTTGAGCAAACTTATCGGTACAGTTGTTGGTCTTCTCAACATCCGTATGGTCGGGGAAGCAAGTGAAACTGGAACCTTAGAACTGCTCCAAAAAGCTCGTGGATCCAAAAAATCCCTTCAAGCAGCCTATGAAGAACTCATCAAAGCTGGCTACGCTGGTGGCCGTATCGTCATGGCGCATCGCAGCAATGAAAAATTCTGTCAACAATTGTCAGAACGCTTGATCCAAACCTTCCCACAAGCCAATATCAAAATTCTCCCAACCTCTGGTCTTTGCAGTTTTTATGCAGAAGATGGCGGTTTGTTGATGGGATATGAAATCAACTAAGATTATTAGCAACAAGAGATGCCAAGCATCTCTTGTTTTTTGTGGTACAATAAATCTATGAAACATTTTGATACTATTGTCATCGGTGGTGGACCTGCTGGCATGATGGCTACAATTTCCAGTAGCTTTTATGGTCAAAAAACTCTTCTCATCGAAAAAAATCGAAAACTTGGCAAAAAATTAGCTGGAACGGGCGGTGGTCGTTGTAATGTGACCAACAATGGAAGTCTAGATGACCTACTAGCTGGCATCCCTGGAAATGGACGCTTTCTATACAGTGTCTTTTCCCAGTTTGATAACCAGGATATCATCAACTTTTTCACAGAAAACGGTGTTAAACTTAAGGTTGAAGACCACGGTCGTGTCTTTCCTGCTAGCGATAAATCTCGGACTATTATCGAGGCCTTGGAAAAGAAAATCGCTGAGCTAGGCGGACAAGTTCTCACTCAAACAGAAATTGTTTCGGTTAAAAAGATAGACGACCAGTTTGTCCTGAAGTCCGCGGACCAGACCTTCACTTGTGATAAACTCATTGTCACAACAGGTGGTAAGTCTTATCCTTCTACAGGTTCGACTGGTTTTGGTCACGAGATTGCCCGCCATTTTAAGCACACCATTACAGAGCTTGAGGCAGCTGAAAGTCCTTTATTGACAGATCTTCCACATAAGGCCTTGCAGGGAATTTCACTAGACGATGTGACCTTAAGCTATGGCAAGCATGTCATAACTCATGATCTGCTCTTTACCCACTTTGGTTTATCTGGTCCAGCTGCTCTGCGTATATCTAGCTTTGTCAAGGGTGGGGAGGTTCTCTCTCTCGATGTCTTGCCTCAACTTTCTGAGAGTGACTTGGTTGCATTTCTAGAAGAAAATCGGGAAAAATCCTTGAAAAATGCTTTAAAAACCTTGCTTCCGGAACGCTTGGCTGAGTTTTTTGTACAAGGATTTCCTGAAAAAGTCAAACAGCTAACTGAAAAAGAACGCGACCAGCTTGTCCAATCTATCAAGGCCCTCAAAATTCCTGTGACTGGCAAAATGTCCCTTGCTAAGTCCTTTGTCACCAAAGGCGGTGTCAGTCTCAAAGAAATCAATCCTAAAACTCTGGAAAGCAAACTCGTTCCTGGGCTCCACTTTGCTGGCGAGGTACTGGATATCAATGCCCACACGGGCGGCTTTAACATCACTTCTGCCCTCTGTACCGGTTGGGTGGCAGGCTCAAATCCAATAAGTACCAAATAAGAAAGGAAATCCTTTGGAACATATTATTTTACTAAGAGGCGTTACTCCTAATGGAAAAAATGCTATCCCGAAAATGTCTTATTTGGTAGATATTTTGACAGAAGCTGGTTTTCAACACGTTCGAACCTATATTCAAAGTGGGAATATCATTCTTGAGAGTGACTCAGATTTAGCAGAAATACGAGAACGCGTTCATACTTTGATAAAGGAAAAAATTGGGGCCAACTTAAAAATGGTTATCAAGAATAAGAACGATTTTGAAAAGATTGTTCATGAGAATCCATTTAAAGAAGACTATCTTCATGATCGTGTGCATGTAGTTCTTTATCAAGGACTTATCCAAAGTCTGCCACTAGAAAAATTGAAAACTGACTACGGCGAGGAAGAAATCTGTGTAGGCGATTACTGTCTCTACCTCTATCTTCCTAGAACTGCAAAACAAAAAAAGCTCAATACCAACTATCTTGAAAAATTGTTTGGCGTGGTTCTGACCATGCGAAAGTTAAACGTAGTTGAAAAACTATTAACCAAATAGTACTTGAAACCAGAAAAAATCAGCAGAGGTAACTCCGCTGATTTTTATTTTGTCTGTGTCCGAACGTAAGCAGCAATAACATCTGATGTGTATTGAGCTGTACCAGGTCCAAACTTGTCAATGTTTTCCTTAAACTCTGGGTTGTAAACGTAGCCTTTACCGATATGGCCGAATACTTCAATAGAGCAGTCAAATCCATAAGTACGAATAGCTTGCAATAGTTTGGCTGCTTGCTCTTGGTTTTCGGCCGCTGTTGCAAGCAGACCAGCTTGAAGGTTTTGAGCCAAAACTTGAAAAACTTGGTTAAAGGCAGCCGTAGCCTCATCTTCGTGACCTTTCTGGCGTTCAAGCGCTTGGTCCATAACTTCTTGACCATATTTCTCTACCGCTTCTTGGTGGTATTTTTGATTGTCTTGATAGCTAAATCCAGTGAATTTTTCCTCAATGGTCATTTTTCTTTCTCCTTTTTGTTCTTGAATGGTTTTTTGCAAGGTGGAAATCAAGGTATCCAGATGTTGCCTTTCTCGAGTTAGATAGTCCAACTGCCTAGTCAAATGAGGCAATAAATCTTTCCTTTCTTCCTTTAACAGCTCTGCTATTTTTTCTAAAGAAAAGCCTAGATATTTGTAATACAGAATGACCTGAAGTCGTTCCAAATCCTCTTGACTATAGGTTCGATAGCCGTTTTCCGACTTTAAGGGAACCAAGAGCCCTATCTTATCGTAGTGGTGCAGAGTCTTGACAGAGACACCTGAAAGCTGCGCAGCTTCTTTTATATGGTACATGATTTCCTCCTTATACTCAATGAAAATCAAAGAGCAAACTAGGAAGCTAGCCGCAGGTTGCTCAAAGTACAGCTTTGAGGTTGCAGATAAAGCTGACGTGGTTTGAAGAGATTTTCGAAGAGTATTACATTGATAGTATAACCCCTCCCCTTAGGTCAGAGTCAAGCGTTTTTGCGAAAAATTTTTAACTTTTTGAGAAAGGTGTGAAAACTTGAAAATGGTTTTCTTGACAGACCTTAGAAAACATGATAGGATAGTCAAGTCTATCAATCAAACAGAAAGCTCATAAAAAGCCATTGAGAGAAGGCTATTTGACAACTCAAGTAGCCTTTTCTTATTTTAAAAAACAAGATTGGAGTTTCAACTATGTCAGAAAAATCGCAATGGGGCTCGAAACTAGGCTTTATCCTAGCATCTGCTGGTTCAGCCATCGGACTTGGAGCCGTTTGGAAATTTCCCTACATGACTGCCGCTAATGGCGGGGGAGGCTTTTTACTGGTCTTTCTCATTTCCACTATTTTAATCGGTTTCCCGCTCCTGCTGGCTGAGTTTGCCCTTGGCCGTAGCGCTGGCGTTTCCGCTATCAAAACCTTTGGAAAACTTGGTAACAATAACAAGTACAACTTTATCGGTTGGATTGGTGCCTTTGCCCTCTTTATCCTCCTCTCCTTTTACAGTGTTATCGGAGGATGGATTTTAGTCTATCTAGGTATTGAGTTTGGAAAATTGTTCCAGCTTGGCGGTACGGGTGATTATGCTCAGTTATTTACTTCAATCATTTCAAATCCAGCCATTGCCCTAGGAGCTCAAGCAGCCTTTATCTTATTGAATATCTTTATTGTATCACGTGGGGTTCAAAAAGGGATTGAAAGAGCTTCGAAAGTCATGATGCCCCTGCTCTTTATCATCTTTGTTGTGATTATTGGACGCTCTCTCAGCTTACCAAATGCCATGGAAGGCGTTCTCTACTTCCTCAAACCAGACTTCTCAAAACTAACTAGCGCTGGTCTCCTCTATGCTCTGGGTCAATCTTTCTTTGCCCTCTCACTAGGGGTGACAGCTATGCTGACCTATGCTTCCTACTTGGACAAGAAAACCAATCTGGTCCAGTCAGGGATTTCCATCGTAGCCATGAACATCTCGGTATCCATCATGGCAGGTCTAGCCATTTTCCCAGCCATGTCAGCCTTCAATATCCAGTCTGAAGGGGGACCAAGCCTGCTCTTTATCGTCTTGCCTCAACTCTTTGACAAGATGCCTTTTGGAACTATTTTCTACATTCTTTTCCTCTTGCTCTTCCTCTTTGCGACGGTTACTTCTTCTGTCGTCATGCTGGAAATCAATGTGGGGAATATCACCAACCAGGACAACAGCAAACGTGCTAAATGGAGTGCTATTTTAGGAATCTTGACCTTTGTCTTTGGAATTCCTTCAGCCCTATCTTACGGTGTTATGGCGAATGTTCACATCTTTGGGAAGACTTTCTTTGATGCTATGGACTTCTTGGTTTCCAATCTCCTCATGCCATTTGGAGCCCTCTGCCTTTCTCTCTATACAGGCTATATCTTTAAAAAGGGTCTTGCTAAGGAGGAACTCCATCTCGATGAAAGAGCATGGAAACAGGGACTTTTCCAAGTCTGGCTCTTCCTTCTTCGTTTTATCATTCCAATCATCATCATCGTGGTTTTTATCGCCCAATTTATGTAATCAAAAAGGACTTGAGTAGTAAACTCAGGCCCTTTCTTTTTATGGATGGCTAACAATCAATTCCAAACCTTGCCCTTCCAAGGTCCAAGCTTCAACATCACTTGGTAGGATAAAGTGGCTGCCTTTTTGGATTGGATAGTTTTTCCCGTCAACAGTCAGGTGACCCTGACCAGCCAAGACACTCAACAAGCTGTAGTCAACTGTCTTTTCAAAGTCAACTTTTCCAGTGATTTCCCACTTGTAAACTGCGAAGAAGTCATTAGATACAAGAAGAGTGGAACGCAAATCATCAGCTTTGACAGTTACTGGACGGCTATTAGCAGGCTCACCAATGTTCAAAACATCGATGGATTTTTCAAGGTGAAGTTCACGCAAGTTGCCCTTGTCATCCTTACGGTCAAAGTCATAGACACGGTAGGTGGTATCGCTAGACTGTTGCGTTTCAAGAATCAATATGCCTGCCCCGATAGCATGCATGGTCCCACTTGGTACATAGAAGAAATCACCAGCCTTGACAGGGACTTTTGTTAATAGACTATCCCAGTCTTTAGCTTCAATTTGCTGGCGAAGTTCTTCTTTTGATTTGGCATTATGACCATAGATAATCTCTGATCCTTCATCCGCTGCGATGATATACCAGCATTCTGTTTTTCCAAGTTCGCCTTCATGCTCTAGTCCATAGGCATCGTCTGGGTGAACTTGAACACTGAGCCAGTCATTGGCATCGAGAATCTTAGTCAAAAGCGGAAATACAGGTTCTGGACGGTTGCCAAACAATTCGTGGTGTTCCGCATACAAAGTTGCTAGGTCTGTTCCCTCGTAGCGACCATTGGCTACCTTAGAAACTCCATTTGGATGAGCTGAGATAGCCCAGTATTCTCCAATTTTTTCACTTGGAATGTCATAACCAAACTCATCACGTAGCTTGGTTCCACCCCAAATTTTTTCTTGCATAACTGATTTTAAAAATAATGGTTCTGACATGTCGATCTCCTGTCTGTTTTCTCCTTTCATTATAGCAAAAAAAGAGTTCCATTAGAACTCTTTTTCATATCTTATAAATTAGGGAGAAGATTTTATAAAAATAGTGAAGAAATCCCCTCATATGCTATAACTTTTGTTGGCGTTCAAACTCTACTATGCCCTTATTTCATACGATAAAAATCAAGCACTAGTCCGGAAGGGCCTCCAACTAACAGGCTTTCGGTTCCCCAATCGGTTACAACTGGACCGTTTAAAACCTGGATACCAAGCTCTTTCAACCGTTGGTAGTTCTGATCTACATCCTCAACCTCGATATGAAGAATGATTCCTGACTGAAAGTTTTCCAAAGGAATCAAATGATTTTGAGACAACATGAGGCAGTGACTGCCAATCGTGAACTGTGCAAAACTGTCGTCAACATAATCGGCTTTTTTATCCAAAATACGCTCCAAGTCGGCACAGACTTGAGGAACATTTGAAACGATGATATCTAATTGATTTAAATTCATTTACTATCCTCCAGAAAAAGACCGGATTGCTCCGATCTTTTCAAGTTCTGCTCTAAGAAAATCAAAGAATAAAATCTACAAAGTTTACCTTTGATTTTCGATGAGAGAAATTATTTGATTGCGCGTGATTGCAATCCTTCTTCTTCCAAGAAGAGGCGGAATGGTACGAGTTCTTCTGCTTCGTATTTTTCCTTGAAGGCTTTGATTGCTTCTTCTGAGTGAAGTTTTGGATCCAATTCAAGTACTTCTACTGGAAGTGGACGGTGTTGCGTGATGCGAGCATCGATAACAACAGTTTTACCTTCTTTGTTGAGTTTCACAGCTTCTGCAACAACTGCGTCGATGTCTTCGATACGATCAACTGTAAATCCAACAGCACCTTGTGCTTCAGCAATTTTTGCGTAGTCAGCGTTTGTGAAGTCACAACCAAACAAGTGTTTATTTGTGTCTTCGTATTTGTCCTTGATGAAGGCATATTTACCATTTGAGAAGATAACGTTGATAACTGGAAGGTCGTATTGAACGTTTGTGATCACGTCTGGGTAGCACATGTTGAATGCACCGTCACCCATGATGTTCCATACTTGGCGATCTGGATTGTCTTTTTTAGCAGCGATACCACCAGGAAGGGCAATACCCATTGTCGCAAAGAGTGGAGATGTACGCCACATGTTCTTAGGTGTCATGTGAAGGTGACGAGTAGATGTTTGAGTAGTGTCACCTACGTCGATTGAGTAGATAGCGTCTTGATCAGCATGTTTATTGATAGCATTGTAAACTTGGTACAATTGCAATTCACCCTCAGTTTTACCTTCGAGTTTGTTCATGTAATCACGCCAGTTTTGGTTGTTCTTAACGTTTGCACGCCACCATGGAGTAGATTCTACTGGGTTTACTTTGTCAAGGATTGCTTTCGCTGCTTGACCTGCATCACCAAGGATAGAAGCATCAAGGGCATGACGTTTACCAAGTTTGTAAGGGTCAATATCAACTTGGATGAATTTTTCAGTGTTCTTGAAGGCTTCGTAAACTTCAGCAAATGGGAAGTTTGAACCAAGGAAAAGAACGGTGTCTGCTTCAAAGACCACTTCGTTGGCTGGTTTCCAACCAACACGGTAAGCAGAACCTGTCAAACCTTCGTAGTCCCATTCAAAGGCTTCGAAGTTTTTACCAGTTGTGATGATTGGTGCTTTGATCTTACGTGACAATTCAGTGATGACATCACCAGCACCAACTCCACCGAAACCAGCGTAGATAACTGGACGTTCCGCATTGTTCAAGATCTCAACTGCTTTGTCAATTTCAACTTCGTTCAAAGCAGGAGCGATGAAGCGACGTTCGTAAGAACCTGATCCGTAGTATGAGTTTTCGTCGATTTCTTGGAAACCGAAGTTTACTGGGATTTCAACAACAGCTGGACCTTTTTTAGAAACTGCAGCACGGCAAGCTTCGTCAATTACTTTTGGCAATTGCTCAGCGTAAGCTACACGTTTGTTGTAGACAGCGATACCGTTGTACATTGGGTTTTGGTTCAATTCTTGGAAGGCATCCATGTTGAGTTCGTTAACTGGACGTGATCCAAGGATAGCAAGGAATGGAGTGTTATCCATAGCTGCATCGTAAACACCGTTAATCAAGTGAGTCGCACCTGGACCACCTGAACCAACAGCAACCCCGATTGAGCCGCCGAATTTAGCTTGCATTACCGCTGCAAGAGCACCTGTTTCTTCGTGGCGAACTTGCAAGAAGCGGATATCTTTGTCTTCAGCCAAAGCATCCATCAATGAGCTGAGTGTTCCTGATGGGATACCGTAGATTGTATCTACGCCCCATGTTTTCAATACATTAAGCATTGCTGCAGATGCAGTAATTTTCCCTTGAGTCATAATGATAACTCTCCTTCAAATATTTTTAAAACTTGATTCATCCGTTTTCATATATTATTTGGAAACGTTTCAGCAAATTTTTACTCTACTACTTTACCACATTTGTTTTGGGTCTCCTAAGAATGTGCTCAGAAATTTTTATTCTCTATTACAGTACAGTTTGAAAACGTTTTTCAGAACTGTTTTATAATACTCAATGAAAATTAAAGGCCAAATTAGGAAACTAGCCGCAGGTTGCTCAAAACACTGTTTTGAGGTTGTGGATAGAACTGACGGAGTCAATGTCATATAGCTACGGTAAGGCGACGCTGACGTGGTTTGAAGAGATTTTCGAAGAGTATAAAAAGCGAGCAAGCTCGCTTTTAGTCTATTTTACTAAAGTTTAGTAAGAGTGAACTGGTCAGAACAGATACAGAACTAAAGGCCATGGCTAGACCTGCCAGTTCTGGATTTAGGGCCAGTCCAACACCTGAAAAGACTCCTGCCGCTATCGGAATTCCGACGACATTGTAGATAAAGGCCCAGAAAAGATTGAGCAGAATACGATTAAAGGTTTTCTTACTCATATCAAAAGCACGAACCACTCCTAGGAGGTTATTGGTTGTTAACACCAAATCTGCTGACTCGATGGCGATATCGGTTCCAGCACCCATGGCAATTCCCACATCTGCTACACTGAGGGCTGGCGCATCATTAATACCATCCCCAACAAAGGCTACTTTGCCAGCCTCTTGTAGTTTATGGATTTCATGGGCTTTTTCTTCTGGCAAGACACCAGCAATGACCTCTTCAATGCCGATCTGATCGGCAATGGCACGCGCCACACCTGCATTGTCTCCTGTCAGCATGACTGTTTTAAGACCACGTTTTTTCAACTGACTGATGGCCAGCTTGGCATTTCCCTTGGGAATGTCTTGCAAAGCAAGCAAACCTTTGATTTCATTGTCCACAGCCAAGAAAACAACTGTCTTAGCTTCTTTTTCTAGTTCTTCTAGTTTTTCTTGATAAGCGCTAGAAATATCCATACTATCCAGCATTTTAGCATTTCCAAGCAGAACTTGTTTTCCAGCTATTTGCCCTGAAACACCTTTTCCATGCAAGGCTTGGAAATTTTCAACAGTTTGAAACTCAAGTCCAGCTTCACTCGCTCGCTTGACAATAGCCTCAGCCAGTGGATGTTGGGAAGCTTCTTCTAAAGAGGCAGCTAAGCCGAGCACTTCTGTCTCATCGCCAATGATATCAGTGACCACTGGTTTTCCTTCCGTCAAAGTCCCTGTCTTGTCAAACACAATAGTTTGGACTTTCTGAATTTCCTGTAAGACTGTTCCATTTTTGAGAAGAACCCCCATTTTGGCACTGCGTCCTGTCCCTACCATAAGAGCTGTCGGTGTTGCAAGACCCAAGGCACAAGGGCAGGCAATAATCAAAACCGCAACTCCATAGAGAAGAGAAGACACAAAGCTAGCTCCAAGCACGACTACACTATCCCTGAGCAAGACGAACCAAACCCAAAAGGTCACGATTCCTAAAATGACAACTGCTGGGACAAAAATCCCTGAAATCTTATCTGTCAAGTCCTGAATCGGCGCACGACTAGTTTGAGCTTTCTTCACAAAGTCTACAATCTGAGCCAAAACAGTCTCTGAGCCAACCTTTTCTGCCCTAAAAACAAGGGTTCCACTATTATTGATGGTTGAGCCAATGACGGTATCTCCAACTGTTTTGTCTACCGGCAAGCTCTCACCTGTCACCATGGATTCATCTATGCTGGACACACCTTCCACTACGACACCATCAACTGCAATCTTTTCACCGGGCCGCACTCGAATCAGGTCGCCTACCTTGACTTGGTCCAAGGGAACTTGAACATAGCTATCATCACGCAAGACTTCTGCTGTTTTAGCCTGCAAGTCTAGTAGTTTCTCCACAGCTTGGGAAGTATTTTTCCGCATTTTCTCTTCAAAAACTGCTCCCAAAAGAACGAAGAAGAGGATAAATCCAGCACTTTCAAAGTAGACAGGGAGCCCAGCGAAGAGGGCAACTAGACTATAGAGATAAGCCACTAGAGTTCCCAAAGCAACCAAGGTATCCATATTGGCATTGTGTTTTTTAAAGCTGGCCCAAGCGCTTTGGATATAAGGACCACCTGCTACTAACATAATAGGCGTTGTGGCTAGAAAGGTTCCCCAATGCATGACTTGGTGACTAATGCTGCCTGTCAACATCCCAATCATGAGAATCACAAGAGGCACAGTAAAGATACTGGTAATCCAAAAACGTTGCAAAAGTGACAAAGATTTTCGAGTCTTCTCAACGACGGTATAGCTTCCCTTTTGCATCTTCATTCCACATGAGAATTCATGTTTCCCCAACTCTTGAGGTGTAAAACGAATGACCTTTTCCTCGTCTACTCCGATTGGTTCCAAGATGCCTTCTTCTTCAAACAGAATTTCCTTATAACAGTTTGAAGGAGTTGTACGATGAAAGGTAATTTCAGCGGGAATTCCTTTTTGAAGCTGGATATGGGCTGGATGGTAGCCTTTGTCTGCCGTGATACGGATTTTTTGAACACCATGTTCAAGACTTGCTTTTACAATTTCAGTCATATCATTCTCCTATTCTACAATCATCTTACCGTGCATCATATTCATGCCACAAGAGAAACCATACTCTCCAGCCTGTTCAGGTGTGATTTCCACTACATACTCTTCACCCATAGGCAAGTCCGCATGCACTCCAAAATCTGGGAAAACAATCTGATCTAGGCAGGGTGAAGGGTCCTTACGGTCAAAGACAATACGGGCTGGCACTGATTTCTTAAGAATAATCAACTCAGGCGTATATCCCCCTTTGACTTCCACTCGAATCTCTTGGTAGCCCTTTTTTTGCTGAGCCTTTTGTCCAGATTTTTCAGGCTTTTTGAAAAACCAAATCAAGATAAACGCGATAAGGGCAATACAAATAATGGTTACAATACTATTTAACATGACGTCTCCTTTACATACAATTACATTTTACTTCTGTTACAGCGCTTGATTTCTTCTCAGAAATCACAGCTTCTAAGTCTTCCAAGTCAGCCTGAGTAAAATCACATTCAGCAATCAAATCAGCCAACAAGTTCTTAATCCTACGAGAACAAACCTTGTCCTTGATATCTTGGACAAGCAAGTCTCGGCTTTGGTCTAGAGTTAAAAGCGCCGAATAAACAAAGGACTTGCCCACTTTTTTCCTTGTCAGACACTCTTTCTCAACCAAACGAGCCAAAAGAGTTTGAATGGTTGACTTGGACCAGTCAAACCGTTCCGCCAGAACCCTGATCAAATCGCTACTGGTCTGCTCGCCCTGCATCCAGATAATCTTCATGACCTGCCATTCTGCATCTGAAATCTGCATAATCACACCTCCTAAATCTACATTTGTAAATTATAAATCTAAGTATACTCTCAAAATCTACATTTGTCAATTATAAATCTTCTTATTTTTTCGAAAAATAGAATTTTAAGTACATAACGAGTGATTTGCAGTCAAATTTTACTATATAAACTATAAAAATATGCTATACTGAAGAAAAAAGAAAACAACCACTAGGGGTGCGTAAAGCTGAGATTAACGACTGTTAGATCCCTTTGACTCAATCTAGGTAATGCTAGCTGATGGAAGTGGAAATGATGATGAGGACTATCTGGTCTTCTATTTCCTTCCTAAAACAGACTTGCTTGTTCTTAAGAATACAAACTTCAGTTGGTTGGGAGGTTTTAGATGACTTATTTACCCGTTGCTCTGACCATTGCTGGGACAGACCCCAGTGGCGGTGCTGGCATTATGGCTGACTTAAAGTCGTTCCAAGCTAGAGATGTCTATGGAATGGCAGTTGTGACCAGTCTTGTCGCTCAAAATACAAGAGGCGTTCAATTAATCGAGCACGTCTCCAACCAAATGCTGGAAGCTCAATTGGAAAGTGTCTTTTCGGATATCAAGCCTCAGGCTGTAAAAACTGGGATGTTAGCAACTACTGAAATCATGGAGATCATCCAACCCTACCTTAAAAAGCTGGATTGTCCCTATGTGCTGGACCCTGTTATGGTCGCTACAAGTGGGGACACCCTGATAGATACTAGTGCGAGAAGCTACCTAAAAACAAACTTGCTTCCCCTTGCTACCATCATCACCCCCAATCTTCCTGAGGCAGAAGAGATTGTTGGTTTTTCAATCCATGATCCAGAAGACATGCAACGTGCCGGTCGCCTGATTATAAAAGAATTTGGTCCTCAGTCTGTAGTTATCAAAGGTGGTCATCTTGAAGGTGGTGCTAAGGATTTCCTCTTTACCAAGGAGGAGCAATTTGTCTGGGAAAGTCCTCGAATTCAAACCTGTCATACCCATGGTACTGGATGTACTTTTGCTGCTGTGATTACGGCTGAACTAGCCAAGGGAAAAACCCTCTATCAAGCAGTCGATAAGGCCAAGGCCTTTATCACAAAAGCCATCCAAGACGCTCCTCAACTCGGTCATGGTTCTGGCCCAGTCAACCATACAAGTTTTAAAGATTAAGAAAAACTCTCTAGTTCCCACTTTAAGGGAACTAGAGAGTTTTTGATTAGGAAATCATGTCATCCAGCTTTGCTAAAAAAGCTTGCGTTTTTGCCTCTATATCTTCTGCCTGCATCAAATCACGTACTACAGCTACACCAGCTATACCAGTTGCAGCAAGTTGGTCAATATTCTCTGACGTCAATCCTCCGATAGCAACCACTGGAATGGCGACCGTTTGGCAAATGGTTTTCAAGGTTGAAATCAAGGTGATAGGTGCATTTTCTTTAGTAGTTGTCGGGAAAATAGCTCCTGTCCCCAAGTAATCTGCACCCGATGTTTCTGCTTCAAGAGCTCTTTTTACTGTTTTAGCAGTGACACCGAGGATTTTTTCAGGACCCAAGACTTTGCGGGCAACCGAAACTGGCAGTTCATCATCGCCTATATGTAGACCTGCAGCATCAACCGCAAGACAGATATCCAACCGATCATCGATAATCAAGGGGACTTGGTAAGCGTCTGTTATTTCCTTGACTTGTTTTGCCAGTTGATAGTATTGATTGGTGGTGAGATTTTTTTCTCGTAGTTGGATGATGGTAACACCTGAACGGCAGGCCGTCTCGACTTTTTCAAGAAAGTTTTCCAAGGAATCTTGGTAGCGATTGGTTACTAGATACAGTCTAAGTGCTTCTCTATTCATAAAAGTCTCCTTTGATGGCTTCTAGCCAGTTTTCGTCCCTTTTTAGGAGAGAGAGTTGATTGAGAACTTGGTAACGAAAATCTTCCAATCCCATTCCTTGAACAAGTATTCTCTCAGCAGCGATATTGAGATAAGAAACTGCTAGGCAAGAAGCTTCAAAGGCAGTCTTTCCTTGACTGAGAAAAACGGCTGTCAAGGCTCCAACCAGGTCTCCTGTCCCTGTTATCCAGTCTAATTCGTCACAGCCATTTTCCAATATTGCAACCTGATTCTCCGAAACAATGAGGTCCTTGGGGCCAGTGACTAAGAATGACATACCAGGATAGGTCTGACACCAGTCTTTCAAGTCTTGAAGCAAATCCTCAGTTTCTTGATCTTTAGCACTAGCATCGACCCCAACTCCGTGGTGTTTTAAACCAACAAGACTTCGGATTTCTGACATATTTCCTTTAAGGACCGTGGGCTTGTATTCTAAAAGATCTGCGACTAAGGTCTTACGAATGGGGGAAGCCGCAACTCCAACAGCATCTACTACCATTGGGAGACAAGCTTGAGCTGCATAAGAAACTGCCATACGGATTGCCTTTTCCTTCTCAGCTGACAAATGCCCTAGATTGATAAAGAGAGCTTGGCTTTGTTTGGTAAAATCAAGGACCTCTCGGGGATCATCTGCCATGACAGGTTTAGATCCCAGAGCCAAAATGCCATTGGCCAGCATCTCGCAGGAAATCTCATTGGTGATGCAGTGAATTAAGGAGCTGGAGGTTAGAGGAAAGGGATTTGTAAATTCCTGCATCAGTCTATCCTTTCACCAAAGAAATATCCTTGTACTTTTTTAAAGAATTCCTGCTTGATTAAAAATCGAAAGGCAAGAAAAGCTATGGCTGTACCGATCAAGGTTGCTCCGAAAAATCGAGGAGTGTAGATAAACCAGCTGAGCTTGGCCGCAGATCCCGTAAAGAGAACCATGACAGGATAGGAAACAATAGAACCGATAATCCCTGTTCCCAAGATTTCTCCTAGGGCAGAATAATGAAATTTTCGACCGTACTTATAAAAGAGACCTGCAAGGAGGGCTCCAAAAGTAGCTCCTGTGAGGGCCAAGGGCGGAATACCTTGAGTAGACATACGGATAAAGGCTGTGACTGTAGCCATGACCAAGGCATAAACAGGTCCCATCAAGATTCCTGCAAGAATATTGACTACACTGGACATCGGTGCCATCCCCTCGATTCGGAAGATGGGTGTAAGAACTACGTCAAGGGCAATCATCATGGATAAAATAGTTAATTTGTGAACTTGAAGTTGGTGGTTTCTCATTTTCTATTTCTTCTCTTTTTCTAAGGACTGCAAATCACTCGTCCAGGTTTGATGTTGGTAAGCCATCTCCCAAAACTTGGCTTCCATGTGGACACTTCGATGGAAGGCCTCTAGCATTTTTTGTTTGTCTGTCTCGTTGCTTTCGCGATAGAGCTGATTGACCAGGGCTTCTTCCTCTTTAATCTGCTGTTCTAACTCATCGGTGATATAGGTCTCAATCCACTGTTGATAAAGAGGATTCGGGGATGGTTTGCGATTAAGTGCCTTGCCCAAATCATGGTATAACCAAGGACAAGGCAGCAAACTTGCAAAGGCAATGGCTAGATTTGCTTCATCAAATTGACGATAAATGTGAGAGATATAATGATAGCAGGTTGGAGCGATTGGATGTTGCTCCATTTCCTGGTCGCTGATTTCCAATTCCTTGAAAAATTGTTGGCGGATAAATAACTCACCTTCCACTAGACTCTGAGCATTTTGTTTCAAGAGTCTTTTCATCTCTTGGTTTGAAGTCTTATCAGCCAAGAGGTGATAGGCTTCTGAGAAGGCCTTCAGATAGTAGGCATCCTGAATCAAGTAATAGCGAAAGATGGACGGGTCTAAATTTCCCTCTTGCAACTGTAAAACAAAGGGGTGATGAAAGGAAGTCTGCCAAGCTTCCTTGGATAATTCCATCGCAATATCTGTAAATTCCATAATAACTCCTTTATAAAAATAGACTGGTTTGAAGCAATAAAAAGAAAAGCAGGTAGATGAATAGTGTCCTTTGAGGAATATAAAAAGTCCGATAGCTATTCTCCACCTGTGCATGTTCGTCATATCCATGTGCAGACAGAGCTCTCAAGTAGAGATGGCGCCATCTAAAGACCGTCATCAGAACCTTGCTGTAAATCAAGGGCGACCAAACATGCAATTTTTGACCACGCAATAAGCAAGCTTCCTTGAGGGACTTGATTTCTTGTTGAATGAGGGGAAAGGCATTGAATACCACAATTAAGGCATAGGCCCAAGACCGTGATAGGACCTTTTGAGCCAAGTACAAGAGAAGCTCTTTTAGGGAAATACTGGAAACAAAGACAAGACCGATACAAACCGTCACAAAGGCCCTCGTTCCAAGTATCACTGCCTGCGAAGCATCCCCATGTAACTGTACTGCCCAGTAATTGGCAAAAGATGGTAAAATGGCGAGCAAGAGCATCCAAGCCAACAATTTAAATCGACGGTAGTAGAGCATGAAGAGAATGCAAAATGCGACTACTGAAAGATTAAGAGCAATCGAAGGAATGAAAGATGTTTCCAAGGATAAAATTAGAAAGAAGAGACCGATTATCGGTGTCTGGGTTGCTACTTTGACCATACTACTTCACCTCCCCTTGAGTATTGATACTCCGAGATGTGAGAGGTTTGCTGATGGTCACGTCTTTGAGATGACTAAGCCCCTCACTCGTCATCTCAATCCAATAATCAACCACAGAAATCAAGGGATCTAAACGATGGCTAATGATCAGAAAACTTCTTCCTTGATTTCTGTCCTCCAGAATCCACTGACAAAAGTAGTCGCAGGCTCTATCATCCAAACCAGCAAATGGCTCATCTAGCAAGATCACAGAAGCCTTGCTGGTCAAGATGGTCAAAAGCTGAAGAATCTTTTGTTGACCACCACTTAATTGATAGGGACTCTTATCAAGCGCCTGCTCCAGATTAAAATATCGTAAAGCTTGGAGAATCCGCTGATTTCTTTCAGAGTCTGGACTATCTAATTGCAGTTCCTCTCGCAGACTGACTCGGATAAACTGCTTCTCAGCTTCCTGAACAACACCTGTCAAGTCACGATACAAACTCTTTTTCTTTTTCAGGACCGAACCCTTCCAAGTAATGCGCCCTTTATACTTTTGAAATTGAAGAATTGAGCGAAAGAGGGTTGATTTCCCGACACCATTATCACCCAAGATACAAGAAATTCCTTGGTAGAATGTAAAATCAGAAATGGAAAAGAGGGGGCGATAATCTAGCTCACAAGTCGTTCTGTCCATGTGGAATAGTTCTGGGCTAGGAGCAACTTTCTTTGAAGCAACCTGTGTCATCTCAGAGCAAGGGATTTGAAACACCTCCCTTAACTGGCCGTCTCTTAGCTCCACCATATGGTCGATATAGGCTTCATAGTCTGATAAATCATGGTCGCACAGGATGACTGTCTTCCCATTAGAGACCAACTCTTTTAGAATCTCTAGGATCTCTAGCCTACTTTTTCGATCAATGGAAGCAAAGGGTTCATCCAAGAGATAGACCCTAGGGTTCATAGCAAAAAGAACAGCCAGTGCAGCCTTTTGCTTTTCCCCACCTGATAAGTGATGAATGGGACGGTGCAAGATTGCCTTGCAGCGACATTGCTGGACCACCTCTGCTATTTTAGAATCAATTTCCTGAACGAGATGCCCAATATTTTCCAAGGTAAAAATCAGCTCCTCAAACAAGTTCTCCATGGTAAATTGGTGATTGGGATTTTGAAAGAGAATGCCGACCGTCTGAACACGTTCAACGATTGAAAGCTGACTGACCTGGTTTCCATCTATCAGGACTTGACCACTATAGGGTAAGGAAGTGACCTGGGCAATGATTTGAAAGAGACTGGATTTTCCTGAACCACTGCTCCCAACTAACAAGGTAAAAGCTTGCTCATGAAAAGTAAAATCAATCGGCTCCGAAAAGATTGGGGATTGAATCCCTCTTAATTCCAGGCCCATCTATGCCTTTCCTCCAGCTGCAAACTGATGATAGAGTTTGACAATGGCACGAACCAAAATGGTACAGAAGAAAAAGACGGAAATAAAACGCACCACCAGCAAGGAAAGGACAAAAGGAAGGGAGAAGGCATAGTAACCTAATTTAATGTATTCATAGACAAAGCTAAAAAGGGTAATCCCAATACTATTAGCAGTTAGAGAGAGCCAACTTTCATAGCGATTCTTGGTTACGAGAAAACCAAATTCACTTCCCAGACCTTGAACCAAGCCAGACAAAAGAGCTCCTAGACCGAATTGGCTACCATAAAGGACTTCAGCAAGTGCAGCAAGCACTTCTCCAATCGTTGCACTTCCGACTCTTGGAACAAAGATAGCTGCAATGGGTGCAGCCATACACCAGAGACCAAAGAGAATTTCATTGGCAAAGGCCTGCAAACCAAGAGGGGCCAAGATCAGGGTGAGAATATCAAACAGATAGCCTGAACCCACAAAAACGCCACCAAAAAAGATAGACAAGAAAGCAAGCAAGATAACATCTTTTAACTGCCATTTTTTCAAC
Organism: Streptococcus oralis; assembly: GCA_019458035.2. Lineage (GTDB taxonomy): Bacteria > Bacillota > Bacilli > Lactobacillales > Streptococcaceae > Streptococcus > Streptococcus oralis_BP. The sequence continues at coordinate 340,046 of CP185271.1, read as the reverse complement.
ATAAAAAACTCCTTTTTTAAAGAAAAGTGGGGCATTCAAGGTGAGCTACCGAAAGGCTTGCCGTCAAGCCTATCCTCTTTTGATAAACAAAAAAACTCCAATTACAATTAAGAATTAGAGTTTACCTTACAAGATTAGACAGTTCTTTTCGACATACGAAAAAAACCTTTTCACATTTCCCTTCGCCAGTATTAACTGTATCAGGTTCAATGGGTATCATCTCAGCCTAAAGCACCCCAAATGTCTTTATTATTTTATTACTGGACCAGTATAGCAAAAAATGAAACCCCTAGCAAGATATTTGACTGGAAAATATATTTATATAGTTTCTAATAACGATTTAATCTTTCTATACACGAAGAAAAACCTCCACATAAGGTGGAGGCCGTCTTCTTTATCAATACAATTTTAAGTCACGAGGGTCAACTGGGAAGGTTGGATTGTATGGGTTGTGACGGAGTTTGAAGTGTTTGACATCCTCAATAGTCTGAGTTCCAGATAACTGCATGACTGTCTTCAGTTCTGCATTTAAGTGCTCGAAGACTTGACGCACACCAACACTACCACCGAGAGCCAAACCATAGATCACAGGGCGACCAATGGCTACCAAGTCTGCTCCTGAAGCCAAGGCTTTAAAGACGTGTTGACCGCGACGAACACCAGAGTCAAAGACAATTGGCACACGTTTATCAACTGCTTCTGCTACTTCTTGAAGTGAGTCAAAGGCAGCTGGCCCACCGTCAATTTGGCGGCCACCGTGGTTGGTTACCCAGATACCTGAAGCTCCCGCAGCAAGCGAACGTTCAACGTCCTCACGGCATTGTGGCCCCTTGACATAGACAGGAAGTCCTGAGTATGTAGCGATAAATTCGACATCGCGTGGAGACAAGCGTTGTTTAGCTGACTTGTAAACAAAGTCCATTGATTTTCCAGCACCTTCTGGCAGATATTCTTCAACAATTGGCATACCAACTGGGAAGACAAAACCATTGCGCTTATCGACCTCACGATTCCCCCCTACAGTTGCATCTGCCGTCAAGACAATCGCTTTGTAGCCTTCAGCCTTCACACGGTCCATGATATGGCGATTAATCCCGTCATCCTTACTAAAGTAAAATTGGAACCAATGAGGTGTCCCTTGAAGAGCTTCCGTAATTTCTGGAAGGTCAACGGTAGAGTAAGAGCTGGTTGTATAAAGAGAACCAAATTCATGCACACCACGCGCAGTAGCTACTTCCCCCTGCTCATTTGCCAATTTATGAGCCGCAACAGGTGCCATAATAATTGGTGAAGATAATTTTTCACCTGCAAATTCAATCTCTGTACTTGGATTTTCAACATCACAAAGCGTATGAGGAACGATGAGTTTGTGGTTAAAGGCACGGATGTTCTCGCGTAAAGTGAAAGTATCCTCTGCTCCACTAGCGATATAACCAAAGGCAGCTTTAGGAATGACTTGTTGCGCCATTGGCTCCAAATCATAGGTATTGATGAAATCTACATGACCTTCTGCATTGCTTGTTTTGTATGACATAAAATGTCCTCCTTGATAAGTAAGCGTTTACTTTGTATATTACAAAAAATATTCTAACTCTTTTTTCAAAATTTTTCAAATATTTTGTTTGGAAATTTCATACTTTCAATCATTTTACAGCGATAATTAAAAATGATGAACTTTCTTAAGTTATGGAAATTCAAATAATCTTTTCATTTTCTAATACTTTATCATCAAATTGTTCAGCTAGTATAGTTGCTGAGTGATAAAGTTCCTTTGCTTTATTTTTATCATTTTCAAAATAAAGATAGCACTTAGCTTCAAATACTGAAATTCCAGGTTTATAGACTTGCAACGTTGTTACTGATAAAATTTCATTCATCTTTTTTACTAGAGATATCATATGTTTATAGTCATTATGAACAACATAAACAACCGCTATGGCACAAAGAACTGATAGTAGCTCTACATTATACATTTCATCACTAACTAATTGCTGTTTCAACAACTTAATCCGAAAATCATCTAATGCTCTCTTCTATAAATCAAGTCTTGACATTGCATAGCAAAATAATCAATTAATAGTAAATCATTGAATGTGTAAACTTGCTTTAGTGTTACTTGCTTAAAATAATCATCAAAAATATCTTCAGCGAAACTACCTGTCCCTGTTCTTATCAAGTCTAATATTCTTTCAATCAAGTCTAGACTCAGCAACTCTTCCTTAGGAAGAGCTAGTTCTTTATTTTCAAGAAAAGTATCTATCGGAACTTCTAATCGCTTAGATAAATATTGTAACTTAGTAATTGTTGGCAAGGATTGCCCAAGCTCAGTACGCATCAGCTGTTTGATTATTAAGTCAGCTTCTGTCCACAGACCTCTTCTCTCGTCAATTTGTGACGTTCACGTTTCTGTCTTACTCTATGACCAATTTCAGTTTTAATATCTGTTGTCATTCTTACCTCTAACCACAATCCATAAATTAACATACTTTTAATTCTTCGGCTAAAAATTAACAATAATTCTTTTTCAAATCCGTCATATTATTTTCCAAAACTTGGATGTCTTGGCTGACTTTGAGAATGACAATGCTGCCTTGAATACTGGAGATGACTTGACGGGCCTGCAACTGCGCCCGCTCTTCTGACCAGTCAGCATGCAGGTCTTGCAAGAGGCTGGCTAACTTCTCTGTCCACTGGGTCATAAAATCATTGAGAGGACAGCGGAAGTTCTCATCTTCTGTGGACAATTCCACAATCAGATTACCAATTGGGCAACCATAAAAGACTGTCTGACTTTCATGAAATTGACAAACCCAGTCAATCATATCCGAAAACTTGTCACTGTAAGACTTGTCTGCTTCAAAAATATCTTCAAAAAGCTCTTTTCGCCACTTTGCTAAAATATCTTGAATGACCGTCAAACCAATTTCCTTCTTAGATTTGAAATAATAATAAAGCTGCCCCTTGCCAACATCAGCCACCTCCATGATGTCACTGATGGAGGTGGCATCATAACCCTTCTGATAAATCAATTCCTCAGCACTTTGTAAAATACGCTCTTTAACGCTCATCTGCTCACCTCTCTTTTTTACTATTATAGCATATTCAGAGTCTGGGACCAAACCATTGAAATCACCTCCTTTTGCCACTGTTTTATCATTAAAATTTTTGTTCTGAGCAAATTGATTTACAAATTCAATTCTAGATGTTATTATAATTGTACCGAACGGTCAGTATGTAACTAAAACTACCATTTGGAAAATCATCAAACTAACAGTCTAAATTCCTATTGGCTGTTAATCAAATCATATTAGGAGGAACCTCATGTTCAATCAGAAAAATGTCGCATTTGTTATCACAGACCCGCAAGTTGAATTCTTAAAATCTACTGGTAAAGGATTCGGAGCAACTAAAGACGTTCTTGAAAAAGTTAATACTATTGAAAATCTGACAAAGCTTTTCGCTCTTGCTAAAGAGCGTGGCTACAAGCGTTTTATCTCACCGCACTACTTCTATCCACACGATCACAAGTGGCAATTTAAAGCTGCTGGTGAAACGATGATGATTGAAAACGAAATGTTTTGGCGTGATAGCCAGTATTCAGCAATTCCAGAAGGCTCTGGAGCAGATATGATTGAAGAGATTAAACCATTTTTGGATGAAGATACTATTGTTGTCAACGGACATAAAATCTTTGGCCCAGAAAGCAACGACCTTAACCTTCAACTCCGCAAAAATGGTATCGACACCGTCATCTTGGCTGGTATGAATGCTAATCTCTGCGTGGATTCACACATGCGTGAACTCATAGAATTAGGCTACAATGTCATTGTTGTTAACGATGCTGTCGGTGCTCCAGGTGAAGAAGCCTACCAAGCTGCACTAACAAACTACGGCTACATTGCCAACCAAGTTTTGACAACTGAGGAAGTTATCGCTCAACTTTAGTATTAAAAACAAAATCAGGTAATCCTAGTGACTACCTGATTTTCTATGTTTTAGGCGTTTTGCCAATTTTCTTGGTCTTCTTTAAAGCGTTTTAGGAGGTCGAGTCCTTCTGGCGTAATGTAACCTTCTTCTTGGGCTAGGTGGATGAGTTCGCTGTAGTTAGAAAGTGTCACCAATTTCACATCAGCATCCGCAAAATTCTTATCGGCTTTTGGCAATTGATAACTGAAAATCGCTACAACTCCAAGCACATCTGCTCCTTCGCGTTTAGCAGCTGCTACGGCTTCAAGAACAGACCCTCCAGTTGAAATGAGGTCTTCAACAACAACCATCTTTTGCCCCTGAGCCACACGACCTTCGATTTGGTTACCAGCTCCGTGGTCTTTTGGTTTGCTACGGATGTAGGCAAAAGGCAAATTCATCTTGTCAGCAATGATAGCTCCGTGTGGAATCCCTGCTGTCGCTGTTCCTGCAATCACTTCTACTTCTGGAAATTCTGCTTTAATAGCTTCCACAAAACCATTTTCAATCAAGCTACGAGTTTCTGGATAGGCAAGCGTCACACGGTTGTCCGTATAAATCGGCGATTTGATACCAGATGCCCAAGTGAAAGGCTCCTCTGGTTTGAGGTAAACGGCTTGAATTTTCAAGAGGTGGCTAGCGATATCTTTAGCAAGTGTCATAGTCTTCTCCTTTTGTTTTTATAATCTATTTCTTTAATTTTAGTCTTGGTTCCATTCATCCTTGATAGCATGATAAGCTGCAACAGGATCCTCAGCTTGGGTAATGGGACGTCCCACTACGATATAGTCACTACCGATTTGATAAGCATCCGCTGGCGTCATGACACGTTTTTGGTCTCCAACCGCAGCTCCCGCTGGACGGATTCCCGGTGTCAAACAGATAAAATCTGAATTGGTGGCCTGCTTGATGAGTTGCACTTCCTGAGCTGAGCAAACGACACCATCCAAGCCCGCTTCAGCTGTCTTCTTGGCATAGTGAATGACCGATTCTTGAAGACTGGTTTGGATATTTTGAAAGTCTCTCATTTGTTCTTCAGAAGTTGAAGTCAATTGAGTGACAGCAATCAATTTTGCTTCTTTTCCAAGACCTTCACGCGCAGCCTTCATCATCTCCACACCACCAGCAGCATGAACGTTGGTCATGTCTACACCAAGCTGAGACAAGACCTTCATAGCCGATTTAACTGTATTTGGAATGTCATGTAGCTTGAGGTCCAAAAAGACACTATGCCCCAGTGACTTCAAATAACGGACAACTCCAGGACCTTCCGCATAATAAAGCTCCATCCCTACTTTTAAATAAAGACTTTCTTCTGCTGGGAAAAGAGATAAAAATTCCTTGACCGCCTCAAAACTAGGAAAATCAAGAGCAATAACTGGACGATGTTCACGCATACCTTTCTCCTTTTACCTTTACGAGCAAGAGAGTATGGTCAAAAATAAACCACGAAAAAAGGAACCTGCCAACAGCAAGGTTCCACGAAAAATGGGTAGAGTCCACCCTTTCACCGTCTAACCTTAGCTGCCTCTCTGGACTGCTTTAAAGGTTTTTTTCTATTCTATTATTTATAGTAGGACTTGTCAAGCAAAAACTTGAAACTGGACTTCTATACCATTCAAAAATCAAGAGAAAAAGTTAGTCTAACGACTCTGTGACTGCTGGCTCGTTTGACTTTGATTTCCCTGTTCTTCTTGTTTTTTCTTTTCTTCTTCCTGTTTTTTCTTCTCAACTTCCTTAGCCTCTTGTTTGGCTTTTTCTTCTGCTTCTTCTATTAGCTTATCCGCTATGGTATAGCTGTATGCTCCAGCCTCCATATCGACTACACTCGGTTCTGTCAATTGGGGCTTGATTTTGCTGTAATAAGGCAATTTCTTGCTCAATTCTGACATGGGAACCAAAACCTCATCTGTGTCCAGCATAGTAATTTTTAAAAGATCTGCTGTTGCCTTGCTTGGCGCTAATTCGATTTTCTGGATTTGACTCTTGATATCCTCACTAATAGTAGACAATCCTGTGATCAGTTCTTTCACCTGTTGCTCGTCATTAAAGGTAACTGTCAGATAAGTCTCAGGCAAGTTTAAGCGATTTACAGGAGTTGACTCTACTGTACCACTAGAAAGAATTGGATAATACTCTTCACCAGACACATAATAACCGACAATATCAAATTCCTTAACCTCAATCGTAAAGTTAGTCGGAAATTGATAGTCAATCTTCGCCGACTCTATCCAATGATTGGACTTGATTCGCTCAGCGTATGTTTCCTTATCCAACAATAGGGCTAAGGTATAGTCGCTATCTTGAATTCCAGAAGCCTGTTTGATGTCATCCGCCTGGGTGTTACTATTTCCCTTAACCTCGATATTTTTGATGGTCGACAGCGGGGTCAACAGATAGACTGAAAGAAGGAGGACCAGGACACTGGGTACCAAGATACTCACAGCTCGCCAAATATGAACAGGCGCAATTTTAGGCTTGGCTGGTTTCTCTGTTTTTTCTTTTTTCTTCTCTTTTTCTTCTTTGACTTTCCGGTCATCCTTTTGGGATGTTTCTTCTTTTTCGGATGGTTCCTCGTCTGGAACAGTCTCGTTCTGGTCGGAATCACTTGATGACTTCTTACTCTCCTCTAACGACTTAGAGTTTTTCCCCATTCGAGCTTGTTTTTCCTTTTCCTTCTCTTCAGCTAGGGCAGCTTCTTCCTCAGCCTTCTTCTTCAGGTATTCCTGGTTTCGTTTCTGCCATTCAGACAATTCTTGCTTCTGGTTTGATTCTTTTTTCTTATCCTTTGACATTGATATTCCTTATGCTAGGTCTTTTCTTAGTAGATCGTAAAAATCTGCAAGAGATTTCAACTCAGTCGAAGCTTTCATGCTAGCTTGGTATTGGTCCTTGTGACTAAGCAAGTGACTGAGTTTCGCCTCCAAGCTTTCCAAGGTCAGCTCACTTTCTTGAAGTTCTTCTGCGTAGCCTTTCTTAACAAAGTAAGCTGCATTTTCAATCTGGTCTCCTCGACTTGCTTCACGACCCAATGGTACGATGAGATGGAGTTTCGCCATGGCCAAGAGTTCGAAAATCGTATTGGCACCGCCACGGGTCACCACCACATCTGCCATCTCCATCAAGGGTTGATAGAGTTCTGTCACATAATCAACACGAAAGAGATTTTGACTCAACTCATTGAGGTTTGAATCTCCAGTGAGATTGATAATATTGTAGCGCTCTGTCAATTCTTGCTTATGATCTGTCACCAATTGGTTAAATACACGAGCTCCTGCAGAACCTCCGACAAACAATACCGTTGGCAATTTAGGATCAAAGTGGGTTTGGATATCCACCAATTCATCTGGTTCTGGAGTTTTTTGGTCCGAAACCTTGGTGACAGCTCCCACATGCTCGACTTTTGCGAGACCAGCAGCCTGCTCAAATGTCGAATACATCTTGGTCGCAAATTTATAGGCAATTTTATTGGCCAAGCCCATAGACAGGTCAGATTCATGAATAAAGACTGGCACTCCTGACACTCGCGCTGCGATAACCGGCGGTACAGAGACAAATCCTCCCTTTGAAAAAAGAGCCTGTGGACGCAGTCGTAACATGATAAAGAGGGATTGGACAATTCCCCAACCAACTTTAAACACATCCAGCATATTTTGCCAAGAGAAATAGCGACGCAACTTCCCAGTCGCAATGGGATGGAAGGTCACATTCAAGCCTGACTTGAGGATTTCTTGGTGTTCGATTCCGTGTTTATCACCAATATAGTGAACTTCCCAGCCGTCTTCGATGAACTTAGGCATTAACAAAAGGTTGAGGGTGACATGTCCAACCGTCCCCCCACCTGTAAAGACAATTTTTTTCATATTATTCCTTTAACTCCGCTACTGTGTCGATAAAGAGGTCGCCACGTACTTCAAAGTTAGCATACATATCCCAGCTAGCATTGGCAGGACTGAGAAGGACTACATCTCCTTGAGTCGCGAGCTCATAAGCCTTGCGGGTCGCATCAGCAATATCTGTCGCATCTACATAAGCCACACTAGCCTTATCCGCTGCCCGTTTGACACGTTCTGCAGATTGACCGAGGATAACCATCTTCTTGAGCCCAGTAATATCTGTCACCAATTCGTCAAACTCATTGCCTCGGTCTAAACCACCTGCAATTAAGATAACCTTACTGTTGTCAAATCCTGACAAGGCTTTTTGAGTAGCCAAGATATTGGTTGACTTGCTATCGTTATAGAATTTGACCCCCTTGATCTCATCCACAAACTGGAGACGGTGTTTGACACCTCCAAAGGCTGATAGAGTTTCCTTGATGGTTTGATTGTCCACGCCACGGAGCTTGGCTACAGCAATGGTCGCAAGGGCATTTTCTACATTGTGGCTACCTGGAACACCGATTTCACTAGCTAGCATCACCACTTCTCCACGGAAGTAGAGTTGACCATCTTCCAAATAAGCTCCATCAACCTTTTCCTGTGTTGAAAATGGTACAACAGTAGCTTGTGTTTTGCTAGCCAATTCTTTTGCCAAATCTTGGTTAAAGTTCAATACAAGGAAATCATCCGCTGTCATCTTGTTCTGGATATTCCACTTAGCTGCCACATACTCCCCAAAAGAACCATGATAGTCGATATGAGTTGGCATGAGGTTGGTAATAACCGCAATCTCAGGATGGAATTCTTGGACACCCATCAGTTGGAAAGAAGAAAGTTCCATGACGAGCGTGTCCTTGGCTGTCGCTGTTTGAGCCACTTGACTAGCAGGATAGCCGATGTTCCCTGACAAGAGACCGCGTTGACCAGCAGCAGTTAAAACTTCCCCAATCATCGTCGTTGTGGTTGTTTTCCCATTTGAACCTGTGATACCGATAATTGGCGCTTCCGAAATCAAATAAGCCAATTCCACCTCAGTCAAGACTGGAATCCCCTTTGCCAATGCCTTTTCAATCATGGGATTGCTATACGGGATACCTGGATTTTTCACCATCAGAGCAAAATCTTCATCCAATAATTCCAAAGGATGCCCACCAGTGACAACCTTGATTCCCTCTTCTAGCAAGCTTTGAGCAGCAGGATTTTCCTCAAAAGGCTTGCCGTCATTTACTGTCACAATAGCTCCTAGCTTGTCTAGCAAACGGGCCGCAGACTCACCAGACTTAGCCAAACCTAAAACAAGAACTTTCTTATTTTTAAATTGATCGATTACTTTCATGTCTCAAACTCCATTTCTACTTCTACTATTTTACCATTTTTATGGAAATAAAAAAGCCACAAAGTGTATTTGTGGCTCTTTCTTCTAACTTAATATTCTTTTATCATCTATGTGATAAATCGGTAACTCGAATAACTTGGTCCACTTGCTCCCAAATAAGAGGATTGTGGGTCGCAATAATAATAGTCCGATTCGGATTTTTTAGAGATTCTAAGATAGAAAGTAATTCCTCAGAATTTTTGGGGTCTAGCGAAGCAGTTGGTTCATCTGCAAGAATCAAAGGCGGATCCTTTAAAATGATCTTCGCTAGTGCAACACGTTGTGCTTCTCCTCCTGATAATTCAAAGATAGGTTGCTTTAAATCCAAATAGGATAGGTTTACACGGTTTAGAGCTTGTTTCATCAAAGAGATTTTCTCTTTTTCTTTCAACTTTTTACCAACTAAACCCAGATTGAGATTCTCTTTGACGGTTTGGCTTTCAATTAAGCCAAAATCTTGAAATAAGTATCCCAAGTAATCTCTAAAGAAAACAGAAGGCCTAATGTCCTTAAGAGAAGTGCCATCATAGATGATTTGTCCTTTGTCATATGGCTCTAATCGTCCAATCATATTCAAGAGTGTTGTCTTACCACAGCCACTTGTACCGATTAAGGCATAAATTTTCCCACCTTCAAAATGAAGATTCGTATCTGAAAATAGCTGACGGCTTCCAAATTTTTTAGATATATTCTTTAGTTCAATCATCCTATTTTCCTTTCATAATTGTCATAGAAACACGAGATTCTTTCTGCGCTTGACGGTAAAGCGTCAGAACTGCACTAACTAGAAAGACTAATAAAGTGAGTAAGCCAATTACCCAGTCTCTACTGCGTAAAATAAAGAGACTAGCACCAAATACAAAACTGGCAAATTGACTAACCATATACTGAGCATGCGTTTCAAAAAATCGTAAACCTGAAATTCGTTTAATCAAGATATCTCGACGGAATTGCTCGAAATATAGAAGATTGACAGAATAAAAGAGTAACAAGGAACTAGCTATCCCCACAATGGCTCCTAAGATTAAAGTTGCTGTTTCAGTTTGCACTTCATTATAACGAGTTAGATAAACACTTCTTCCTTCTTTAAGATAGGATACTTGCTCATAAATTCCAGCTTCCTTCAAGAGAGCTAGTCCACTCTCATATCCTTTGATAAAGAGTCGATTTCCAGCATTAATAGACCAAACAGATTTTGAAATGAAACTATCACCTGTAGATGTAGGAGTGAACACAACTAAAATCGGATCGGTTAAGTACTGGACGGATACTGGACTTTCACCGTTATTATAAACAAACCGCTTTTCTCCTGTTGGAAGGTAGCTAACGACAGCTCTCATTTCATACTCTAAAGGAGCGTCTTGGTCCTCGCTTGATTTTCCGTAATAGTTTAAACTTTCTTCAAAAACTTTCTTAAGTTCTGCTTCCTGTGAACGAAGAGATTCTGGTAATAAGAGTCCAAATTCCCCTTTTTGAAGATGAGCTAGTTTCTGTCTAGTCTCATCATTTACAGACACATTTTCCTTGTCCAAATAACTTGGACTGACATAGAGAACATTAGCATCTGGACTATAGGTATCCAGTGTTTCCCCTTTTTCATTTTTTCCTTGAGGATTTGCAAAATGAATGAGATTATCTTTTACAAATAGAGCCTGTTCTTCTTCGATTGCTTCCTTGGCAAAGGCATACCACTTGCTCTGATTTTCTGTATCTTTTACTCTATCACCTAAGCCAAAAGAAATCTGGTAATAGTCTGCTCTGTCCTGCCATGCTTGTTTTGAAATTTCAAGTTCTTTCAATCGTTGGTAAGACGTCAAACCTGTCTTAACAGCGTAGCCTACTGTAAAAACAGCTACTAACTGACACAATAGGGTTAAAGTCATCAAGCGTTTAAGGGGTAATCTTCCCTTAATAACGGGAACTAATGCTTTATAACTCAAACTCATTAGGTAAAGAAGCATTAGTAAAATTGAAATCGCCAATAAAAACAACAGATAGAAACTAATCCCAAAACCATAGGTGGCTAACAAGATAGGATAAAACAAACCTTGACTAAAAAGAACAACTCCCCCACCTAGGAAGGAAAGGAGGGCTGATAGAAGGAGCCACTTGATATCAGTCGATAAAGAATGCCCCATGATGGATAATAGAGTCTGACCAGAAAAGAGTTTTATACCTGCAGCTCTCATTTCCTTAATCCGAGTGATAATCACTAAAGCAAAGAAAGATAAGCCAAATATTGCTAAACTAATTAAAATAAGGGGAATTAGTAACATTCTAAAAGCAAGAGAATAGGGAGGTGTCTTTCGGTCAGCAATTGCTTTATAACCCAAATCATCTAATTTTGCAGCTAATTTTTCCTTGGTCAATGAACCAGATAAGAGAAGGTAGCTATTGAGAAGATCGCTCCGTTCACGACTTTCTTGACTAGCTTCTTGGAATTCTTTTGGTAAAGTTCCCTGACCGTAAGTTGCATAAGTAAAGTGAGTCGTCCCATCCTTACTCGGTTCTACGATTCTTCTAGCTATTAAACTCTGTTCTGAGTTTGCAAAATTCTCCAATTCCTGTTCAAATACCTCACGCGTCGGTTCCTGAGTATCTTTTTTGACACGAAGTAAGGAGACGGAATCATAGCTTGCATATAAATATTGTGGCGCACGTAAGACAATAATCCAAGCAAGGAAGAAGCTGAGAAAAAAAGTTGATAATAATATGAATAGTTTCTTCATAGTAGACTCCTTGTGGTGAAAATTGATTTCAGGAGGTAAGATTTCAGAGTATGAAATCGGTTTCTATTTATCGCAAATATATCACCATTATGATAAATTGTCAATAGATTTTAGCAAAATATAATTATATTTTTTTGGACTAACTTTTTAAACTTCTATAACAATATAGAGCTCTTAAAATGTGGAAAAAAACTCACTTGAACAAAATATTTTTAGGTTTATTCCTTTTTGCAAGAAACGGAATCTTAGACTTTCCGTTGTGATAAAAATGCCTGAAAACAATAGATTTCAGGCATTCGGAAACTTTGAGACTATAGGCTCAAAGTTTAGGTATGGAATTTCGAAGAAAGTCGCTACCGTCCGTAATCACCTAAGGAAAGTCTTAAAAATCTTATTTTAAATCGAAAAAGAGAGCCATAGCTCTCTTTCTCTTTATCTTCTTCTGCTCTTTTTTTCAGACATGAGCGTAATGTCTCTCAAGCTAAAGTAGGCTAGAGCCAGCATGGCGATTGTGACAAAGAATTCTGTCGGTAATTGGAAGATTTGCAAGATGGACAACATCAGCAAAATCAAGAGTGCAACAACTACAAAGACTAAGATAACGATGTTGACTGTTCCTTTGATACTTTGAGGTGTCGCAAATACATAGAGTAGTAATAAGAGTATCCCTATGATTAAATAAACCATCTTTATCTCTTTCTAGCTCTTATTCAGCTGATTTTTTCTTTTTGTTGGCTTTCTCGCGCTCTGCCTTATTGAGGATTTGCTTACGCAAACGTATAGATTCAGGCGTTACTTCCATATACTCATCGTCGTTCAAGAACTCAAGAGACTCTTCAAGGGTCAAGATACGAGGCGTCTTGATGACAGCTGTTTGGTCCTTAGTAGCTGAACGGACATTGGTCATTTGTTTGGCCTTAGTGATGTTAACTGTCAAGTCGTTTTCACGAGAGTTTTCACCAATGATCATTCCTTCGTAAACCTCAGTACCTGGGTTGACAAAGATTGTACCACGTTCTTCGATAGACATGATTGAGTATGTTGTAGCCTTACCAGCATCGATGGAAACAAGGGCACCACGGTGGCGTCCACCAATTTCACCCGGAATCAATGGCAAGTATTGGTCAAAGGTATGGTTCATGATACCGTAACCACGAGTCATTGACAAGAACTCAGTTGAGTATCCGATCAAACCACGCGCTGGAACAAGGAAGACCAAACGAGTTTGACCATTACCAGTTGAAATCATATCCAACATTTCACCCTTACGTTCAGAAAGGCTTTGGATAACAGATCCTTGGTATTCTTCTGGAGTATCGATTTGAACACGTTCAAATGGCTCACATTTAACACCGTCAATTTCTTTTACGATAACTTCTGGACGAGATACTTGAAGTTCATAACCCTCACGGCGCATGGTTTCAATCAAGATTGACAAGTGCAATTCTCCACGTCCTGAAACAGTCCATTTATCTGGTGAGTCCGTTGGGTCAACACGAAGGGAAACGTCTGTTTGCAATTCTGCTTGCAAGCGTTCTTCTACCTTACGAGAAGTCACCCATTTCCCTTCACGACCTGCAAATGGTGAATTATTTACCAAGAAGGTCATTTGAAGGGTTGGTTCATCGATATGTAGGATTGGAAGAGGTTCAATGGCATCCGTCGGAGTAATAGTTTCACCAACAAAGATATCTTCCATACCGGATACGGCAATCAAGTCACCTGCTTTGGCTTCTTGGATTTCACGACGTTCCAAACCAAAGAAACCGAAGAGTTTTGTTACACGGAAGTTCTTCGTTGTACCATCTAGCTTAGAAAGGGTAACTTGGTCCCCAACTTTCACACTACCACGGAAGACACGACCGATACCGATACGACCTACGAAGTCGTTGTAGTCCAAAAGTGACACTTGGAACTGCAAAGGCTCATCTGAGTTATCCACTGGAGCCGGGATATGGTCGATGATGGTGTCAAAGATTGGCGCCATTGTTTTTTCTTGATCAGCTGGATCATCTGACAAGGAGGATGTTCCGTTGATAGCTGAAGCATAAACAACTGGGAAATCAAGCTGGTCATCATCTGCGCCAAGCTCGATGAAGAGTTCCAAGACTTCGTCCACTACTTCTGCTGGGCGAGCTGATGGTTTATCTATTTTGTTGACAACCACGATTGGGACAAGGTCTTGCTCCAAGGCTTTTTTCAGTACGAAACGAGTTTGTGGCATGGTTCCTTCGTAGGCATCTACGACCAAGACAACACCGTCAACCATTTTCATGATACGCTCAACTTCTCCACCGAAGTCCGCGTGTCCTGGTGTATCCATGATGTTGATACGAGTTCCGTTGTAGGCAACGGCTGTGTTTTTCGCAAGGATGGTAATTCCACGCTCTTTTTCGATATCGTTCGAGTCCATAGCGCGCTCTGCCAATTCAGTACGTGCATCAAGAGTTTCTGATTGTTTCAATAATTCGTCAACGAGGGTTGTTTTCCCGTGGTCAACGTGGGCAATAATGGCTACGTTACGGATATCTTCTCTTAATTTTGTCATGATTTCCTCTATAATATTTAAATTTTTATTTCTAACTGAACAATTATACCACAGTCTCATTCAAAAATCACAGTTCAGCTAAGTGTAAATGTTTTCACTCTGCTTTTCTAGTCAAGGCAACTCTTTTCAAAGTCAGAGACTTATGATAAGATAAGCTGGTATGCGTTTAGATAGATTATTAGCCCAAGAAAAGGTCAGTCGCAAGGCTATGAAACAGGCTCTATTAAAAAAAGAAATCCTAGTGGACGATTGTCCAGCCAGCTCCCTCGCTCAAAATGTCGACACTGGATTGCAGAAACTAGTTTTTCAAGGACGGCAGATTCAAGGATACGAGCACACCTACCTCATGCTTCATAAGCCAAACGGAGTCGTTACAGCTAGCAAGGATAAGGACCTACCAACCGTCATGGAGCTCCTGCCACCTGACATCCAGTCTGACCAGCTCTATGCTGTCGGCAGATTAGACCGCGATACGACGGGGCTGCTCTTTTTGACAGACAATGGACCTTTAGGATTCCAACTCCTCCATCCCCAGCACCATGTTGATAAATCCTATCAAGTGGTGGTCAACGGTCTGCTCACACCAGACCATATCCAGTCATTCAAAGAGGGGATTGTCTTTTTAGACGGAACCACTTGTAAACCTGCAAAACTAGATATTCTATCCGCAGGCCCAACAGAGAGCCATGCCTCCATCACCATCTCAGAAGGAAAATTTCATCAGGTCAAAAAGATGTTCCTCTCAGTCGGTGTCAAGGTGACTGCCTTAAAAAGAGTCCAGTTCGGTGATTTTACGTTAGATTCAGAACTTGCAGAAGGGCAATACCGATTCTTAAACCAAGAAGAATTAGAGATGATTAAAAAATACTTAGAAAAAAGTGGATAAAAGAAAAAAAGCTTTAAATTTAAAGCTTTTTTGTTTATTGCTTATCTAAAAAATACTGCGACAGCTACAATTCTAAAAAATACTGCGACAGTTACAATCCAGTTAAGTACAGAAACCACAAGTCCTACGATGTTGAGAATTTTTTCTGTTTTATAGTCTAGTCCAGATTCTTTTTGGTATGAAAAAGCCAAGACCAATCCTATGATCCCCAAAATCAGACCTACTATTGGAAATAGCAAACCGAGCACAATAGATAAGATACCTAAAATAAGTGAAGGTTTTTTCTTTTGTTGTGAATTCATATTACAAAATCTCCTTAAATTTAATATAAATGATGATACCATAAAATGCTAGCTTTATCTATCATTCGACAGATTTTAATAGAATGTTAACTCGTCTTCACTTTCCCTTTCCAAGAATCCAACCCATAAGAAAGGATATAAATCTCAGAGAAACCTTGTTTTTTCAAATAAAGTGCTGCATTAGTCACTCTTTGTCCACGTTGGTTTTCGTAGAGAAGGACAGGTTTATCCTTGCGAAGGGCTGCAAGGCTTGACTTCAACTGATTTGAAGGAATATTGCGGGCTCCGAGGATATGTTTTCTGTGAAATTCTGCTGGTTCACGGACATCAATCAATTGCCCTTTCCGAATCAAGGCTTCAAATTCTGCATTATCCACAATCTTAGCCGCACGACGAATACGAAGGTAGTTATAGCCCATCCATGCCACCATTGCCAGTATAAGTGCCCACAAAATCCAAGTAACCATTAGTTCATTTCTCCATTTTTCTCAATATAGTCTAATTCTATCTTGTGCTCTCTACGAAGAACAGCTTCCGCCTCTAGATAGTCTAGCTTGTCCATCAGACCTGCATCATAGATCCGAGAGAGTTCGAGCTTCATCAGTTCAATATCATACAAGCGTTTCCCCATGTAAACAATAATGCCAAACTGTTTGAGAAATTGCTGCACATCATAGAATGTTTTCATAGCCTCCATTTTAGCAGATTCTAGACTTTTTTTCAATACTGGACCGGCTCTTTTCCCCTATTTTCTTCGTCTTCATTGCCCATTCTTCCGCAAGTGTGGTACAATAAAAACATGAGAATTCAACAACTACACTATATTATCAAAATCGTCGAAACTGGCTCTATGAATGAGGCAGCCAAGCAACTCTTTATCACTCAACCCAGTCTTTCAAATGCCGTTCGAGACTTGGAAAATGAAATGGGCATTGAAATCTTTATCCGCAATCCCAAGGGCATTACCTTAACCCGTGATGGGATGGAGTTTCTCTCCTACGCTCGTCAAGTTGTCGAGCAAACCCAGCTTCTGGAGGAACGCTATAAAAATCCTGTCGCCCACCGCGAACTTTTCAGCGTTTCTTCTCAGCACTATGCTTTTGTAGTCAATGCCTTTGTCTCTTTGCTCAAGAAGAGTGATATGGAAAAATACGAGCTTTTCCTTCGTGAAACTCGGACTTGGGAGATTATCGATGACGTCAAGAACTTCCGTAGTGAGGTTGGTGTCCTCTTTTTAAACAGCTACAACCGCGATGTTTTAACGAAAATGCTGGATGACAACCACCTGCTGGCTCACCATCTCTTTACTGCGCAACCGCATATCTTTGTCAGCAAGACCAACCCTCTGGCAAAGAAAGAAAAGGTGAAACTATCTGATTTGGAAAACTTCCCTTATCTCAGCTATGACCAGGGAACGCACAACTCCTTCTACTTTTCAGAGGAGATTCTTTCACAAGAGCACCACAAGAAATCCATCGTAGTCAGTGACCGTGCCACCCTCTTTAACCTTTTGATTGGTTTGGATGGTTACACTATTGCGACAGGGATTTTGAATAGCAACCTCAACGGAGACAACATCGTTTCCATTCCACTGGACATTGACGACCCGATTGAACTAGTCTATATCCAGCATGAAAAAACCAGCCTGTCTAAGATGGGTGAACGCTTTATCGAATACTTAGTAGAAGAAGTTCAATTCGATAATTAATAGGAAAAAGAAAAAGTTAGGAAATAGAAAGTGAAAAAGATACTACTGACTAGTGCTTTAATCCTTTCAATCGCAGGATTAGCACCCGCATCCGTCTTAGGAGAAGAAAACACAACTCAATCCACATCTGCTGTCAAGGAAGCAATTGCCAAAGAAGAAAAGAAAGAATCAAGTGTTGAGGAAAACTCTAAATCAGAAGTTCTTCCGAAAGTAGATGTGCAAGAAGACAAGCCCAAAAAAGAAGGATGGTACCAAGAAAATCGCCACTGGCGCTTTTACCAAGATGATAAGCCTGCTTTGAACTGGAAACAAATCCAAGGCAAATGGTACTACTTCGATCAAGATGGTAATCGTCTTCATTCTACTATCTACAAAGGCTATGCCTTTGACCAAGATGGGGTTATGATAGAAAATAGCTGGACCAATTTGGACAACCAATGGTATTATGCTGATTCCTCTGGACGACTAGCTCAGAACACCTGGAAAAAAATTAACGGCTCTTGGTACTATTTTGACCAAACTGGAAGCATGTTCAGCAACACTGCCGTCGACGGCTATCTGCTCACAAAAAGCGGAGCTATGGCAGAAAAGGGCTGGACTAAATTAGACCAAAATTGGTATTATGTCACACCATCTAGCAGAATCTCGCAAGACAAGTGGGAGAAAATCAACGGTTCTTGGTACTACTTTGATAAAAACGGCGTGATGCTCAGCCAGACAACAATTGGTGCCTACCTGCTTGACAGTAGCGGAGCCATGGCAGAAAACTCTTGGGTGAGAATCAATGAAAATTGGTATTACGCTAATGCATATGGGAAATATAGCCAAGACAAATGGGAGAAAATCAATGGTTCTTGGTATGCTTTTGAACAAAATGGAGTCATGCTTTCCAATAAATGGAAAGGAAGCTACTACCTCAAAGCCAGTGGGGCCATGGCGGAAAAAGAGTGGATTTTTGATAAATCCTACAATAGCTGGTTCTATCTAAAAGCGGATGGCCGTTATGCAAATCAGGAGTGGATTGGAGCATACTACCTCAAGTCTGGCGGTTATATGGCCAAGAATGAGTGGATTTATGACGACTATTACAAGGCTCGTTACTATTTGGACGATAGCGGACATTATGTATCAGGGACCTACAAGATAGACGGAAAGGAACATTTGTTCCAAAAATACGGCCAATGGATTTCTGAAGTTTCAACAGAAGGTGGATTTGTAAAAGGTCAATACAGCAATACCATTTTCCTAGATCCTGGGCATGGTGGTCAAGATTCAGGTGCCTTTTACTACAATGTCGCTGAAAAAGATCTCAACATGCAGATTTACCGTAAGCTTCGTACTAAGTTAGAAGAACTAGGCTACAAGGTCCTCACCTCTCGTGATAGTGATATTGACGTTGATTTTGTTACCGAACGTTCTCGTATGGTTAATAAGACCAACTCTGATATTTTTATCAGTATTCACTTCAACGCTACTGGTAATACCTACTCAAAAGCGAGCGGTATTCAAACCTACTCCTATAGAGATGAACCTGATTATCCAAGTAAGATTAATCAATACTGGCACAATCACCCTGATCGTATGAGTGAAAGCAAACGCCTCGCCGCTGCCATCCACTCCTCTCTTCTTGCAGAAACAGGAGCTAAGGATGCTGGTCTGTTGGAGAGCAGCTTTGCTGTCCTACGCGAAACAGCCAAACCAGCGGTTCTCCTAGAGCTTGGTTATATGGATAATTTCTCCGAAAACCAACAAATCAGAGATAGCCACTACCAAGATAAACTGGTCGCAGGCATCGTAAAGGGGATCCAAAAATATTACTCTGGTCAGTAAAAAAAGTCTCGAGAAATCTCGAGACTTTTTATCTATCTTATTGTTTATCTTTATCAGGAAAGAGGTAGCCAAGTCCTACACAAGCTAGCACACCGGCGCCAATCACCAAACCACTTGAAATGGGTAAGAGATCAAAAATAGCATTTGCAATGATAAAGGCGATGATCAAGCACATCAAGCTAGCCTTGTAGTCTTTTTTCAAAAAGTTTTCTAGCGTGAAATAGAGGAACAATCCTACCGGAATGAGTGACCAGAGGTTGACATCCAAACTTGGCCATCCAACAGATCCGAAATACAATACTAGCGCTGCTGCTACTAAAAATACAAGTCCCAATAATTTTTTCATTTTTTGTCTCCATTTTCTTTTTTGGGAACTTGAGTTGTCTGGCACCAACTCTTCACGTCCCTTACAAAATTCATTATAGCAGAGGGTTTCCCCCAGAACAACCTCTTTTGCCTATCTGGTCTCTATCTCAGTCTAAGTGGTTGAATATTACCGACAACAAAAAAAGAAGCCCAATTAAGGCTTCTTGATTCTGCCGATTGCAGGGATCGAACCTGTGACCTACGCGTTACGAGTGCGTTGCTCTACCAACTGAGCTAAATCGGCGATTACCCTTTTAGTATAGCACTCTGAGAATAGATGTCAAGAAATTTTTATCTCCATTAGAAAAAGCCTGTCCTGAGACAAGGCTTTGAGTTTCTTCCTTTTACGAACCGGCACTTTCGTAGGCGTCCAAGCCCCTATCCCAGAGTTTCAAAGAAATGACAAAGAAAACAAGGGAAATCACAATTAACCCACCGATATTAAAGAGTCCATCCTTGTCCTGCAAGAAATAGCTAGCAGGATAGTAGGCTGTAAAGGCAAAGGGGATGATAAAGCTAATCAACCAACGAAGAAGCGAATTGTAAATAGAAATCGGATACTTGGCAAAGTCATTAAACATATAAAAAATGTAAATCATGGCTCCTGACTGCTTGGTCCAAAAAGCAATACTGGCAGTCGCGATTTTCAAGGAAGTATAGATCAAGGTCGCAAAAGGAATACAGACTAGGAAAATCAGGAATTTTGGAAGAGTCCAAGCAATGCTAGATACCGTAGTCGCTAGCAGAATGCCTCCGACCAAAAGTTCGCCCAAGGCATCAATCTGAAAGGTCTCGACTAGGATGTGAAAAAGAGGATTGATAGGACGGGTCAGATACTTGTCAAACTCCCCTTTTCGGACTAGGCGTTGCCCTAGTGCCCAGAGATTGTCAAAAAAAAGATGGTCCAATCCCTTGGAAATTAAGGAAAAACCATAAATAAAGGCGATCTCTTGAAATGTCCAGCCTTCTAGAGAAGGGATGTGTTGAAAGAGTACATTGAGAAACAAGAGGTTCAAGCCTTGGGTCAAGAAGACACCTAAAACACCAACCACAAAATCGACCTTGTACTCCATGATTTGCTTGATGTATTGTCTGATAAAAATCAGATGCATGCGTTGATATTTTTTCATACTAACCTCCCTGAATAGTGATGAATGACTGGACTCGTTTCCAGATCAACTGAGACAAGCCTACCATCACTATAAGCCAGAAGAACTGTAGCAAGAGCGCCTGAAGAATTTGACTGGCATCGTATTTGCCAACAATAATCATAACTGGAGTATAAATCAAGGATGAAAAAGGCAAGAAGGACAGAATATCTGAAACAATCTTTGGAAAGAAAGCTAAAGGAATCAAACTCCCAGACATAAAGTCAATCAGAGAATTCTTAAGCAGATTAGAGCCCCATAAATTTTTAAAAACAAAAGCTGAAAACCCAAAGCAGATATTAAAGAAAAAGTTGATCAGGTAGGCTAGGGTTAAGCTAAAGAGATAAAGGATGGTTAATCCTAGCACTTCTACAACCCCTTGCCCAGATAAGATTTTCATCAATACAATAACACTTAAAAATGGCAGTCCAACAGAGATAAAAATCAACCACTTGGATCCAAGTTCCGTAAAGAGGTACGAAGCTGCAAAATGCACTGGTCTCAACAAACGCATGATAATGGAACCATCCTTGACCTCATTACCAATCATAAAGGAAGAATCCGACCTAGTCAAAATATGGGTCACAAAACTCATGATGATGTAGAGGGTGATATCCGCCATGCTGAAGCCTTGAATCAAAGAATCTTGCGAGGAATCAAAGACCGCCTTCCAGAGATAAAAGGCCACAAAAGCACCCATGACATCGCCAATCCGATAAAGGAGAAAGTTGACTCGATAGGTAATCAACTCCTGAACCCCTGCATTGATAAAGGGTTTATAACGTCTCCACAATTTGACCATCTTAGAGCTCCTTTCGATAGAAGCGACGGATAATATCCTCGATATCCGTATCCACCATCTTCAAATCGCGGATTTCAAAATCAGACAGGGTTTGCTTGATAATATCAGCTGACTGGTAGCAGGAACTATCAAATTCAATATTAAGGCTATTCCCTTGTCTATCAATAGTCATATCAGGAAAGCCTTCATAGTGAGAAAGGAGATGACTTTGCCCTGGCACCAATTCAAAGGAAAGAGTCTTCATCTTGCCAAAGGTTTCCTTGAGTTGACTCACCGTTCCATCAAAAATCTCCTGCCCCTTGTCAATCATGAAAATCCGATCACAAAGTTGCTCAATATCACTCAAGTCATGAGTGGTCAAGAGGATGGTTGTTTCTTCCTCCAGATTAATCTGGGTAATGGCTCGACGAATGTTATCCTTGACAGAAACATCCAGACCAATAGTCGGCTCATCTAAAAAGAGAACCTTGGGATTGTGAAGCAAGGAAGCCGCAATGTCCGCCCGCATCCGTTGTCCCAGTGAAAGAGTTCGCACGGGGTCCTTGATAAATTCCTTCAAGTCCAAGACTTCATTCAAAAAATCCATGCGCTTCTGAAAAAGCGAATCTGGCACATCGTAAATCTCTTTCAAGACCGTATAGGTCTCTTGCAGAGCCAAATCCCACCATAGCTGGGTACGTTGTCCAAAGACAACCCCGATATCCTTAACATAATCTTGGCGATTATCTTGCGGAATCTTGCCGTTAATCCGACAAAAACCAGATGTCGGTTTTAAAATCCCTGTCAGCATCTTAATAGTTGTCGACTTCCCAGCACCATTAGCTCCAATAAAGCCTAAAATTTGGCCCTTTGGTACTTCGAAAGTCAAATCCTTGACCGCTTCAAAGGTCTGCTTTTCAGGATGAATAAAGGAGCGCAAAGCCCCCTTCAATCCCGGTTCTTTAACAGTCTTCACAAAATTTTTCTGGAGATGTTCCACTTCTATCATTGCCATATTTCTCTCCCTATCGTAAGGAATAGAAACATCGTATTTTTGACTACAAATATTCTAAATCCTTACCTTCTAAATCTTCTACATTTTATTATTACAAAAGACTTTATACCAACCTATTATAGTTCAATAAAAAACGGAATGCAAGCGTTTGCCTGTAGATTGTGAAATTAGAGATTTTACTCTTAAAATAATAGTTTTAATCAAAAATTCTGGTTTGATAATTTCTTTAAAACACAAAAAACCTGCCCTTAGGGGCAGGTTACGAATTGTAAAAAGCAAACTATTTTGATCAATATGATTCACTATTTAATCAAAGAACTAATCTTTCATAATTCTTTTCACAATCCCATTTCTATCAATTAGAAAACAATCTGGAAAGGTCATTTGCTCCCATTTTTCATAATCAAAACTGGAATCAAAGTGATTTAGTAGTATTCCTATCAAATTCCCGTGTGAACTAAGTAAAATCGTTTTTTCTGAGTATCTCTCTTCCAATTCCATTAAAAAATTTAGTACTCTAGCTAGTGCGTCTTGATTTGATTCCCCTTCTGAAAGAGATTCACTAGGATTTTGCCATAAATATTTAATACTGTCTTCAAACTCAGAATCTTTTATAAAGGTTGAAGATAATTTTCTCTCTCGTAACCGATTATCAAGAACTATTTTATCAAATTGAATTGGCGAGCTATTAATAGTTTCAAAAGCTCGCTTATAAGGACTAGAAAAATAGTAATCAATATTAAAAGAATTCAAAAACTCCAACTGCTTAAGAGATACAAATCCTTTTTCCGATAAAGTTCTATTAAAATCATCACTTGAAAATCTTGAATGAGCATGTCTAAGTAAAATATAAGAATTATTCATAAGTCACTACCTTTCAATTATTATCATCAGTTTCAATGGATTTTTAAGTCCTCAATTATTCTCTAAAAATTCTTCAATACGAGAAACAACCTCATGACTTTGATAATGGTAAAGGTCATGTGGTACATCCATATAGATGACTTTCACATTAGACTGTTCACTAGCAAATATCTCTGCAAAATGCTGCCATTCTGATTGGCTAAAACTAGTGCCTTCACCGTTAGACACCAGTAATAAGGTGGGAATTTTCAGATTGATGCTTGAGGGAACTTTCTTGGCATTTTCCTTTACCATACGGGATTCATGAAGCATGGCTTGTGACATCAACTGCTTATAAGCCAGGAGTTTATATTGTTTTCGTTCACTTTCGGTCAGAGTTGGATTTTTTATATAAAAGGACTCAGGGGAATAACGTAATAAGCCAATCTTGCTAGTCCAATAGAGCACGGTAAGCAAGACCTTATTTTCCTTTAAATCCTCATAACTTGACGGCAGTGCCCAATCTAGTCCAATCAATGCTTTCACTTCATCAGGATATTTTTCCTGCCAAACCAGACTCTCAAAACTGGCCATGGAATGAGACAGAATGATAAAAGGACCTGTGATGTTCGCCTGTGATAGAGCTTGACGAGTTTCTGACAAAACCTCCATCACATCTCTTGAATGATTGCTATCATCACTATAACCATATCCAGCTCGCTCCACGATGACTACCTTGTATCTTTTCGATAAGGAATCCGACACATTCTTAAAGTCCAAGATCGGAGAAGCAATTCCAGCACCTGAAAGAAATACTATCGTCTCAGATCCTTTACCTTGAACGTAAATATTCATTTGATGACCATTGACAAGAACAGTTTGCCCCATAGGTGTTAAGGAGGCTTGTTCCTTTTCTAAACTAATACAGTGAAAGATAAATGTAGCCACTAAAAACAAAAGAATGAAACTAATAAAGCCAAGGCAACATTTTTTTAGTGTTTTCATAGCATTATTGTACAAAAAATAGAACCTTTTAGCAACTTAAGATTGCTTCTTCTACAGTATATTAGCTATATATTCACTCAAAAAAACCCACCCAATGGGCAGGTTTCATCTGTATTGTTCAGCTAGATTAAGCTTTACCTTCTGAACCGAATACGTCGATACGTTCTTCAACAGCTTCTGTAATTGCTTCGAAACCTGGTTTCAAGAATTTACGTGGGTCAAAGAGTTTCTTCTTATCGTATTCTGCTTCGTTTGCTTCGTATTCAGCAACAAATTTACGAGTTGCGTTAGCGAATGCGATTTGGCATTCAGTGTTAACGTTAACTTTCGCAACACCAAGTTTGATAGCTGCTTGGATTTGGTCATCAGGAATACCTGATCCACCGTGCAATACGATTGGGAAGCCTGGAACTGCTTCTGTCAATTTTTGCAAGTGATCAAGGTGAAGACCTTTCCAGTTTGCTGGGTAAGGACCGTGGATATTACCGATACCAGCTGCCAAGAAGTCAATACCAGTTGCAACCATTGCTTTAGCATCTTCAATTGGAGCCAATTCGCCATCACCAATGATTCCGTCTTCTTCACCACCGATAGTACCAACTTCAGCTTCTACTGATACGCCGTTTGCATGAGCAAATTCTACAACTTTACGAGCTTTTTCAAGGTTTTCTTCAACTGGAAGGTGTGAACCGTCAAACATAACTGAAGTATAACCAACTCGGATACATTCAAGTGCATCTTCATAATGACCATGGTCAAGGTGAATAGCAACTGGTACAGTAATTCCCATTGATTCTACAAGGTTTTCGATGATAAGTTTACATACTTTGTAACCACCCATGTATTTCGCAGCACCCATTGAAGTTTGGATCAAAACTGGAGCTTTTTTAGCTTCTGCTGCACGCAAGATAGCTTGAGTCCACTCAAGGTTGTTTGTGTTAAATCCACCAACTGCATAACCGTTGTCACGAGCTGCTTGGACAAATTTTTCTGCTGAAACGATTGCCATTTGTCAGGCCTCCTATATATTTTTTGGGATATCCCATTTACATTGTTCATTTTATCACTTTTTGACAAAAAAAGCTAGTTTTTCCCATACTTTAGATTGAATTTCTTATAGCTCAATCTATGCAAACCCTTTCTTCTCTTAGTCTTGGGCTATTTTAGGATAAGACATGAAGAAGGTCAAACGATCATCTTGCATCTCAAAATGATAAGGCAATTTCTCGTGTTCTAATAAACTTTTGACCACAAAGAGTCCCATTCCTGAACCCTTGGCCTTGCGACTAGCATTGCCAGAAAAAGACTGGGCCAATTTTTCTTGTTCTTCAGGACTACAGCTATTCTCAATAAAGAGTTCCCCTTCTCTTTCTCCAATACGAACCAAGCCACCTGGAGTGGAGTGCTTGATAGCATTGCTGATGAGATTCGATAATATCAGTTTCATGACAGATGGGTTTATGTAAGCCTGCTGATGGGTTAGGCTAATGTCTACCTGAAGTTCTCTCTCCTTGGCGAGCAAAGCATAATCCTTAACCAGACTTTGCGTCATCTGAAGGAGGTCAACCTCTTCTTTATCGTCTCGCAATTCCTGAACAGAAGAAAGAGACAATATCTGGAGAACGTGGTGACTGAGGTCGTCCACAATCCCCAAAGCTACTCCCAGATAGTGGTCTCTATCCTTATAACGACCGATATTTTCTTTCATATTCTCAATCAGGATTTTCAAACTGGCCAGTGGTGTTTTCAGTTCATGAGAAGCCCCTCGAAGAAACTCGACCTTCATCTTCTCAAGTTGGAGAATAGCTTCATTTTTCTCATGCAAGTCCGCAATAACTGTCAAAAGGTGCTGGTAAAGGCTATTGATTTGTTCCTTGAGATCACCTATCTCATCCTTAGAATCCACGCGCAACCGTACTTGAGCATCCAGTTCCATCATCCGACGGGTCACCCGCTTGATTTCTAAAATCGGGGCAACAATGGTCCAAGCATAGATGTAGGCTACCAAGAGGGAAATCAGAAAGGATGCCAGCAAGGTATAGGGGAGAAATTGGAGGCTAATTTGCTCTGCTTCCTTTTGCAAATCCATTGAAGCTAGAAACTGAAGAGTCATGGTGCTACCATCTTGCGTTTTCACCTCACGTTCCTCGATAAAGAGAGAGGTGGTCTGACGGTCTGTGTCCAGTGGAAGATTGTCCTTGACCTCTAACTTGTCCTCGGTCATCTCTCCCTTGACAGCTCCTTTGATATCACTGCTCTGGGAATACAAGTCTAACACTTGCTCGATACTTTGCCTATCCTTTCCGTCTAGGGATTGGGCAATAGCAGTCGCTTTCTGGCCAATGGTTTCCTGACGATGACTCAGATAAGTTGAGGGAAAGAGAAAATAAATAGCTAAATGAAGACAAATAACCAGAACACTAAAAATCGAGAAGGTATAGATAAATATCTTTGTAAATAAACCTGTTCGTTTCATTTTCGCTCCAATTTATAACCAACATTACGCACAGTAAGGATGCAATCCAAGTCTAGCTTTTTCCGCAGTTCCTTGATATAGACATCAATGACACGATCAAAGGGAACCTCATCTGTCGCCTTCCAGACCGCATCAATTATCTGAGAACGAGTCAAGGCGCGTCCTTCATTTTTTACCAGATAGTCCAGAATTTCCAACTCTTTGGCATTGATAGCTACTTCTTGACCTGCGAGGCTTGCGCTGTAACTCTCAAAGTCCACCTTGGTATCTTTATAGGAGAAAATTCGTCCTGTATCGTAGTAGCGCTTGAAAATCGCGTTCACCCTTACTTTTAAAAGGGAGAGAGAAAAGGGCTTTTCCAGATAGCCGTCTGCTAGAGAAGCAAAAGCACTCATCTTGTATTCTTCATCCTGAAAGGCAGTCAGCATCAAGACAGGAACCTGACTGGTCTTACGAATCTCAGCTAGGACTTCTAAACCATTGAGCTTGGGCATCTGGATATCCAGTAGTACTAGAGCAATTTCATAGCTGGAAAATTTTTCCAGAGCTTCCTGACCATCTGCTGCTTCAACGGTTTCATAACCACAATCCGTCAAATAATCACTGATCCCCTCACGGATCATCTCTTCATCTTCTACTATTAAAATTTTCATAGAAAAACCTTTCACATTCCTTTAATTTTCTTTTAAATCATCCCTGTTTCATCCTGAAAGGAAAGGCTTTAGGGAGATGAAATACATAAAAATGCTATCTATATTATACCCCATTTAGGGGAGAATAGGTAGCAAGTTTTTTATTCGCTATCGAGCAAGAGCTCTTTTGGTTGTTTTCTGAGGAGATTGCTTGAGGCAAGCGCCATAACGAGAACCACTAGAACTAAGGCTAGGACAAAGACGATGATAAAGTCTGATGTCTGAATAGAAATGTCTAGGCTCGACAAGGTCTTGCTAAAGCCATCTACTTCTGCACCACCACCAAGGTTAGAGGCTTGAGCAGCCTTGCTGGCTTGCTTGGCAACACCTGAAGTGACATTGGCAAGAACAGTATTTCCGATGGCACGAGCTGTATAGTTAGCTAGGAAGTAAGCAGAAACGAGAGCAGGAATGGCAATCAGGATAGATTCGGTGATGAATTGCCCCAAGATACTTGCCTGCTTGAGACCGATAGAGAGGAGAATTCCCACTTCCTTGCGACGAGCATTGATCCAAAGGCTGAGCAAGAGTGCAAGGAGAAGAACTGAGAAGCTCAAGCTACCCCAGAAGAGGAGGTTGGCCATCTTGTACATACCAGAGATGGATTGCTCAAGAGCTGGGTAGTTAGAGGAGCTCTTAACGAGTGTATAGTTCTTCCAGTTGATACCGCTGATGCCATTCAACTCTTTCATGACATCATCCAAGTTCTTGTCTGCTGTTACAAAGAAGGTTGCGTCCCCATAAATAGCTGTGTCTTCTGTATATCCATAAAGTTTTGCAGCAGTGTGAATGTCTGTGATAGCTGTATTTTCATAGAGTTCTTGTGAGTAGGTTACTGCTGACTTATTGTGACCATCAAAGAGCCCCTTGATTGTCACTTCGACTGTTTCCTTGGCACCTTTTTCATTGTCTGCATCGTAGATATTGGAGTCTAGTTTGACCTTATCTCCAACTTTCCAGCCGTGTTTAGCTGCCAAGTCCTTGTGCATGAGGATCTTGTCCTTGTCGTCGTTGGTTAAGTGCTCACCTTCGACTAGTTTGTAAGAACCAGAGACAAACTTATCTTCTTTCGAGGAGTCATTGACACCTGTAATCATCAAACTACTTCCAAAACGCTTCGCACGGTCAGCAGTGAGATTTTTCTTGGTTTCTGGCGTTTCGATGAGTTCATATCCAGTCAAATCTCCGATAGCGTTGATGCGTTTAACATAAGACTCGATGGCCTTGTTTTCGGTGATTTTTTTGATATCCTCACCCTTTATATTCCCAGCACCACGAGGCGTTCCTTGATTGACGCGACGATTGATTTGCATGGAGAAGCTGTTGGTGATATTTTTAAAGGTCTCCTGAGAAGCCTTGGCAGTAGCTCCCTTGATCGACAAGCCAACCAAACTTAAGCTCGCCATGAGAAGAATAATCAGGAAGATAACAATCGATTTGAAAAACTTCCTTGTAACATAGGCAAATGCGTTGTGTAACATAGGTTCCCTTTCTAGATTTGATTTCATAATTCTATCAAAACAAGCTCATCTTATTTTGTAGTATTGCGAGTTTCAGTAAGTTTCTTATTCTTCAATTCAAGCGTAATATCTGACGCTTGTGCTACTTCTTTACTGTGGGTGACGACGATCACACATTTACCTGTTTTCTCGGCAAGTGACTTGAGCAGTTCGATAATATCTCCGGCAGTTTTAGGGTCCAGATTTCCTGTTGGCTCATCAGCTAGAATAACTGGAGCTTCTGAGACTAAACTGCGAGCGATGGCTACACGTTGTTGTTGACCACCTGATAACTGGAGAACGTTCCGCTTGATCTGACTTTCATCCAAACCAAGCTCAAGAAGTGTAGCCTTGCTGGCCTTTTTGTTGACCAAGCGGATATTTTCCAGCGGAGAAAGATAATCTATCAAGTTATAATTTTGAAAGACTAGGGAAATATGGTGCATGCGATGGTAAGAATACCCCTTGTTCCGAATGTCCTCTCCTTGGAAAAGGATAGAACCTTCAACAGGGCTATCTAGACCAGCCAGTAGGGACAAGAGAGTGGATTTTCCAGCTCCTGACTCACCAATGATACTATAAAATTTTCCGGGTTCAAAATTATACTTGATCTGATATAAAACTGCTTCAGCAGTGTTCTTATAACGGTAGGTAACATCTTGCAATTGTAATAAAGTCATGATTTCTCCTTCTTAACTAATAGATGATAAAATTTCCTTAGGCGATTTTCTAAATAAGAATAGGAAACAAAGGGCTACAGACAAGCAACCAATCAAGAGCAGAAAGACATAGGATTCTGCAAAGGATAGGAGACTAGTTAATAGACCGCTTGCTTTGGCCAGCGTGTCCTGTAAGGTTGCCTGGTCTCCACTGGCTAGTACAGTTTGGAGCAGATAGGATGTGATGGCGTTTCTTGCAACAAATGCTGGAAGCAAAGCTCCGAGAGATACCAAAACTACCTCTAAACAGAACTGGAGGAAGATCGAACTCTTGCCTTTTCCAAGTGCCAGAAGAATTCCCACTTCGTAGACCCTTTCTCTCAACCAGAGAGACAAGACCAAAATTAAGGCTCCTGCTCCAGCTATCAACATCCCATAAAGGAAGATGGTGAGGAAGGTTTGGAAGGTTGCCACTGAGTCTTTGATTTGTTCAAAGGCCTTGTTTTCCTTCTCAACTTGGTAACCTTGACTTTCCAAAGCCAAGTTTTCCACCTGCTTCATGAGTCCGTCCATTTCCTTAGGATTTTCTACATAGAAGCGCGCTGCACTGACTTGAGCTTCACTATTTCCCAGAAGGGTTTGGCTACTTTCATAGTCTGTAAAGACCTGGTTTTCACTGAAGTCAGAAGACAAGCCTGTGAACTTCTCTTGTTTTTTTCCAGAAAAGATGCCGACAATTTCAAACTCTACTGTTTGCCCTTTTCCAGATTCTGACTGACCAGCATCCAAGCGAATCTTGTCGTGAAGCGAAAGACCATTCTTCTTGGCCAACTCCTCGTGGATGAGGATTTTCTTGGAGTCCCCTTTTTGAAGGTGTCGTCCTTCTTTTAGATTGAAAGCCGAACTGGTAAAGGTGACATCCTTGGATGAATCCTCGAGAGCCGTTAAGCTAACCAAATTCTTGTCCGCAGCTGACAAATCATCACGTTCTACGCTCTGCTCACCACTCACCGCTTCCTTGTCTTTCAGTTTTGCGACCGTCTCAAGTTCAGGAGAGACATTTTCCAGTCCCTTAATCTTGCTCACGGATGCTAGGTCAGATAACTTGAAGGTCTGTCCATTTTCTATTTTTTTGATAGAAAAAGATGTGTTGAGTGATTTGTAAAGATTGCTTTCTACTGTTTTGTTGGACTTCATCAGAGTCAAACAGGCTGAAATTCCTGCTAAAAGGACAAATAAAATCAGAAATAAAATAAAACTTCTCAGTCGTTTTCTGCTGACATAAGCCCAAGCTCTTTGGATTGGATTCATTTGTCACCTCCATATTTGTAAGACTATTATAAAATCCAAATATGAAATGTTTATGAAATCGAAAAATTTTTTTGATTTATTTTTTGAAAAAACAAAAAAGCTAGCAAACGCTAACCTTCCTTCATATATAAGGAAAAATAGTACCAATCAAAAATCTACTTCATTTTAAAAATGATAGTCATATCTTTCTGATTAGTAATTTTCCATCTCCTAAGTTCTTCATTTTCTGACTTGTGTCTGAGGATATTCTTGATAGAATGAAATGGAAAACTCAGTTTAAATGTTCTGATACAATCACTGTTCTTGATGCCAATATTTTCGATACACGAAACGTAGCCTCTAGTCTTCTTTGTAAAAACAAAAAAGAGCTAGACACAGCTAACTCTTACCCCTATGCGGAGAGAGGGACTTGAACCCTCACGACCTAAAGCGGTCACAGGATCCTTAGTCCTGCGCGTCTGCCAATTCCGCCATCCCCGCGTCGATTACTTTACTAGTATATCAACTTTCAAAATCTTTGTCAACACTTTTTTCAGATTTTTTTCATTTTTCCAACAGTCTTATAGTTCAATTTCAGCAAGGTTTTCATCCAGTAATTTTGCTCCCAATGTGTTCTTAAAATGCCCAAGAGCAAACTGATGATTTTCTGGCCAAATAGAGGCAACTGCAGGCTTGACAATCTCGATTTGATAACCTAAATTATAGGCATCAATAGCCGTATGAAGGACGCAAATGTCCGTCAAAACACCTGTTAAGATAACAGTATCAACCCGACGTTCTCGCAAACGGATATCTAAGTCCGTTCCTGAAAATGCTGAATAGTGACGTTTGTCCATCCAAAAGACGCGACTATTCGCCTCATGCTCAGCATAAAAATCAGCTAGGGGGCCATAAAGGTTACGCCCACTAGTGCCGATAATATTGTGAGGCGGAAAGAGCTTGCTTTCTGGGTGGAATGTATCTTTCTCTTCATGAGCATCAATGGTGAAAAAGACATAGTCTCCACGATCAAAAGCTAATCTGGTTACCTGATCAATGGCTTTTGATATCGCTTGAGCAGGTGCTCCAGCAGTTAGCTTTCCATGGTCTGCTACGAAATCCTCTGTATAGTCGATTGAGATTAAAGCCTTTGTCATTAATAGTCCCTCTTTTTCACTTCCTCAAAAATATCACCAATTAGAACTTTGAGATAAGTCCCCTTCATTCCTAATGAACGACTCTCAATAATTCCTGCCGACTCCAGTTTACGAAGTGCATTGACAATCACTGAGCGTGTAATGCCAATACGGTCTGCGATAACAGACGCAGTCAGCTGCCCTTCATTTCCATCCAATTCAGCTAAAATAGCTGATACGGCACGAAGTTCTGAATAGGAAAGGGTGTTGACCGCCATGGTAACAGCCGTACGACGGCGAATATTCTTTTCATCCTCTTCACGTTGGAAGTTCAATAGTTGAATTCCCACAACCGTGCTCGCAATCTCGACAAGGATCAAATCTTCATCTTCAAATTTCTTGTCATTGCGCCAAATGATCAACGAACCTAGGCGAATCCCTGATACATGAATCGGAGCAATAGTTGTCAACCCATCTGGAAAGTCCGCACGACTCTCTACAGGGAAAATTGTCAAATCATGTTCAACAGGAAGATTGGCTTCCGTGTCATAAATCATGTTTGCCCCTTGTACATAGACCTCAGGGAAGGTTTTGGTTTGGAAGAATTGTTCTACACGGTCATTATTGGTCTTATAACGCATAAAGTAACCCAAGAGACGTCCCTTGTTATTCACAATACAAGCGTTACAGTCAATAATATCAGCTAACTGGCGTGTGATCGCATTGTAAGGAAGTTCATCTTGAAGTTGCTCCTCAGAGCGCTTTAGAATAGACGTGATTTTTCTTGTTTTTTCTAATAAATGTGCCATTTTTTACCTCGCATATAATCGCTTCCATTATAACATAGAAAAGTCTTTATTTCAATAATTATCTGAAAATTGCTTATTTAATTGCAATTTTGAACAGCAAAAATATTTTAGAAAAAAAGCGAGTTTTTTATTGACATCCTATTTTGTTTTTGATATTATAACATTATAAGAAGATGACATGATAAATCCCTTTCCGTTTCACCTATCCTTTACTATCACCATCTTCTTTTACTATCGGTCTCCTTATATATAAAAGCGATTCACTCTGTGAATCGCTTTTTTCTATTTATCTCCTTTGTTACGAATAACAAAGCCGGTTTTCTTTTCGCTTGAAGTGTTGCGAGGTTTTTTATTGTCTTTATTACGGTAACGTCTGTCTTTATCAAAACGATCGTTCCCACGACTGCCTTTCTTGAAATCATCACGGCGACCATTACCACGGCGATCACGATCTCGACGGTCTCCTCGACCTCCCTTACCTTTGCCACCAAAGCCATTACCTGATGGTTTAAATGGCAGTGGTTTTTCACGCGCGATCTCAACCTCTGGTAGGCTGTCTGGATCTTGGACAGTCAAACTCAAGATATACATAGCCAATTCTTCTGGACTAAATTCAGCAGCCAACTTACGAGCGTCTTTAGTAAATTTCTCAAAGTTCCCACGAATTGCTTCGTCTGCGAAGTCTCGTTCGATTTTCTTGAGCGCTACTTGTTTCTTAGCTTGGAAGGCTTCTTCTGCTGTCGCTGGTTTCAAGCCTTTCATGCGTTTCTTAGTCAAGTTTTCGATGATTTGAAGGTAACCCATTTCATTTGGAGAAACAAAGGTAATAGATTGACCTGACTTACCAGCACGACCTGTACGACCGATACGGTGAACGTAACTTTCAGGATCTTGTGGAATATCGTAGTTGTAGACATGGGTTACACCTGAAATATCCAAGCCACGCGCAGCAACGTCTGTCGCAACCAGTACATCAAGATTGCCATTTTTAAAATCACGAAGGACACGAAGACGTTTGTTTTGGTCCAAATCCCCGTGAATGCCTTCTGCACGGAAGCCACGGATTTTAAGTCCACGAGTCAATTCATCCACACGGCGTTTGGTACGACCAAATACGATAGCAAGTTCTGGTTGTTCTACATCCATGAGACGGGTCATGGTGTCGAATTTTTCTTGTTCCTTGACACGGATATAGTACTGGTCCACCAGCTCTGTTGTCAATTCTTTGGCAGCAATCTTCACATGCTCAGGTTCTTTCATAAACTGAACACCGATACGTTTGATAGCATCTGGCATGGTTGCTGAAAAGAGTAAGGTTTGACGACTTTCAGGGACACGAGAGATAATAGCTTCGATGTCTTCAAGAAAGCCCATGTTGAGCATTTCGTCCGCTTCATCAAGGATGAGGGTTTCAATATCGTGCAATTTCAAAGCCTTGCGTTTGATCAAGTCCAAGAGGCGACCTGGAGTTCCCACCACGATATGGGCACCCGATTTAAGGGCTTTAATTTGTTTTTCAATGCTTGAACCACCGTAAACTGATCGAACTTTCACTCCCTTGCTACGACCAAAGCGGAAGAGTTCTTCTTGACTTTGAACAGCGAGTTCACGAGTTGGAGCGATGACCAAGGCTTGAATAGTTGCTGCTTCTGTACGGATCTTTTCAAGGGTTGGCAAGCCAAAGGCCGCGGTTTTCCCTGTACCAGTCTGGGCTTGACCGATAACGTCTTTTCCCTCAAGAGCCAATGGAATGGTCTGTTCTTGGATGGGACTTGCTTCTACAAATCCAGCTTTTTCAATCTCTGCTAGCAAATCAGCAGACAAGTTAAATTCATTAAATTTCACGTTTTTCTTCTTTCTAAAGATGGTGCGAAGCCATCCTATAGCGCTTAGTATATACTTTTCTTTTCATGATGTATCTTCTTAAAAAACGAGATACCGTGTTGCTTCTTTTCCACGAAAGAAAAGTACGAGTTTCTTTGCAACCTATCTAGTATAACACAAGAGCGGGGCAAAAGATAGTCTAACCACTTGATTAAAACATGTAAACGATTTTCTAGCTGTAAAGTAGCCTGAAACTTGTTTATCAAAGGATTTGAAGGGACCATTTCAAACGTACTTCATTTCCCGTAGCAGATTTGTGCAAAAGTTTTTTTCTTGTGCTAGAATTAAATCAAATAGGAGGATTTAAAAATGTTAACATACGATTTAATTGTCATTGGATTTGGTAAAGCCGGTAAGACTTTGGCTGCTAAGATGAATGCGGCTGGAAAAAAAGTTGCTGTCATCGAGCGCAGTAAAGCGATGTATGGTGGTACTTGCATTAATATTGCTTGTATCCCAACCAAGACTATGATTGTAGCGGCTGAAAAGGGCTGGTCATTTGACGATACCATGAAAGAGCGTGGTGCGGTGACTGGTCGTCTTAACGCTAAAAATTATAAAATGTTGGCCGATAATGGCGTTGATGTCATTGATGCAGAGGCACATTTCGTGTCAAATAAGGTGATCGAGATCCAGGCTGGTGACGAAAAACAAGAAATGACTGCTGAAACAATCGTCATCAACACTGGCGCTGTTTCAAACGTCTTGCCAATTCCTGGACTTGCTACAAGTAAAAATGTCTTTGACTCAACAGGTATCCAAAACTTGGACAAATTGCCTGAAAAACTTGGAGTCCTTGGTGGTGGAAACATCGGTCTTGAATTTGCTGGACTCTACAACAAACTTGGTAGCAAAGTCACAGTCCTAGATGCCTTGGATACATTCCTTCCTCGTGCAGAACCTTCCATCGCAGCTCTTGCTAAACAATACATGGAAGAAGACGGTATTGAATTGCTTCAAAACATCCATACTACTGAAATCAAAAACGACGGTGATCAAGTCCTCGTCGTAACTGAAAAGGAAACTTACCGTTTCGATGCCCTTCTCTACGCAACTGGACGTAAACCGAATGTAGAACCACTTCAACTTGAAAATACAGATATTGAACTAACGGAGCGTGGTGCTATCAAGGTCGACAAACACTGCCAAACAAACGTTCCTGGTGTCTTTGCAGTTGGAGACGTCAATGGTGGACTTCAATTCACCTACATTTCACTTGATGACTTCCGTGTTGTCTACAGCTACCTTGCTGGAGATGGCAGCTACACACTTGAAGACCGTCTCAATGTACCAAACACCATGTTCATCACACCAGCTCTTTCTCAAGTTGGCTTGACGGAAAGCCAAGCAGCTGATTTGAAACTCCCTTACGCTGTTAAGGAAATCCCTGTTGCTACTATGCCTCGTGGTCACGTAAATGGAGACCTTCGTGGAGCCTTCAAAGCTGTTGTCAATACTGAAACAAAAGAGATTCTCGGTGCAACTATCTTCTCAGAAGGTTCTCAAGAAATCATCAACATCATCACTGTTGCTATGGACAACAAGATCCCTTACACTTACTTCACAAAACAAATCTTCACTCACCCAACCTTGGCTGAGAACTTGAATGACTTGTTTGCGATTTAAGTTGAAGTCTTATCTTATCTCACAGCCCTCATCGGGCTGTTTTTGTTTCTGCGAAATCTCAAATCTGTCTTTTCTTTCTTTTATGATATAATAGAAACATGAAATTAAAAACTACTTTGGGCCTCCTAGCTGGGCGTTCTTCTCACTTCGTTTTAAGCCGTCTTGGCCGCGGAAGTACGCTCCCAGGAAAACTTGCCCTCCAATTTGATAAAGATATTTTACAAAACCTAGCTAAGAACTACGAGATTGTCGTGGTCACTGGAACCAATGGGAAAACCCTGACAACCGCCCTGACTGTCGGCATTTTAAAAGAAGTTTATGGTCAGGTTCTTACTAACCCAAGCGGTGCCAACATGATTACAGGAATCGCAACGACCTTCTTGACTGCCAAATCGTCTAAAACTGGAAAAAACATTGCAGTCCTAGAAATTGACGAGGCCAGTCTATCTCGTATCTGTGACTACATCCACCCTAGCCTTTTTGTCATCACTAATATTTTCCGTGACCAGATGGACCGCTATGGTGAGATTTACACGACTTATAACATGATTTTGGATGCCATCCGTAAAGTGCCTACGGCTACAGTTCTCCTCAATGGTGACAGTCCGCTTTTCTACAAGCCAGCTATTCCAAATCCTGTACAATATTTTGGTTTTGACTTGGAAAAAGGGCCAGCCCAACGGGCTCACTACAATACCGAAGGTATTCTCTGCCCTGACTGTCAAGGCATCCTCAAATATGAACTCAATACCTATGCCAACTTGGGGGCCTATATCTGTGAAAATTGTGGTTGCAAACGTCCTGACTTGGACTACCGTCTGACAGAATTGGTTGAATTGACTAACAATCACTCTCGCTTTGTCATTGACGGACAAGAATACGGAATCCAAATCGGTGGACTCTACAATATCTACAATGCCCTTGCTGCGGTCGCTATTGCCCGTTTCCTCGGTGCCGATTCACAACTCATCAAGCAGGGATTTGACAAAAGCCGTGCTGTCTTTGGACGCCAGGAAACCTTCCATATCGGTGATAAGGAATGCACCCTTGTCTTGATTAAAAATCCAGTCGGTGCAACTCAGGCTATCGAGATGATCAAACTAGCTCCTTACCCATTTAGCCTATCTGTCCTCCTTAATGCCAACTATGCAGATGGAATTGACACTAGCTGGATCTGGGATGCGGACTTTGAACAAATCACTGACATGGATATCCCTGAAATCAACGCTGGCGGTGTTCGGCATTCTGAAATTGCTCGTCGTCTTCGGGTGACTGGCTATCCAGCTGATAAAATCACTGAGACAAGTAATCTGGAGCAAGTTCTCAAAACCATTGAGAAGCAAGACTGCAAGCATGCTTATATCCTGGCTACCTATACTGCCATGCTGGAATTCCGCGAACTGCTGGCTAGTCGTCAGATTGTTAGAAAGGAGATGAACTAATGGTTTATACTTCACTTTCCTCAAAAGCTGGCAACTACCCTTATCAGCTCAACATCGCCCACCTCTATGGGAACCTCATGAATACCTATGGAGACAATGGAAACATCCTTATGCTCAAGTATGTGGCTGAAAAGCTGGGGGCTCATGTAACGGTTGACATCGTTTCTCTCCATGATGACTTTGACGAAAATCACTACGATATCGCCTTTTTCGGTGGCGGTCAAGACTTTGAACAAAGTATTATCGCAGGAGACCTACCTGCTAAAAAAGAGAGCATTGACAACTACATTCAAAACGACGGTGTAGTTCTGGCTATCTGCGGTGGTTTCCAACTATTGGGGCAATATTATGTTGAAGCCTCAGGCAAGCGCATCCAAGGTCTAGGAGTCATGGGTCACTACACCCTCAACCAGACCAATAACCGCTTTATCGGCGACATCAAGATTCACAATGACGAATTCGATGAAACCTACTATGGATTTGAAAATCATCAGGGCCGTACCTTCCTCTCAGATGACCAAAAACCACTGGGACAGGTAGTCTATGGAAATGGAAATAACGAAGAAAAGGTCGGCGAAGGGGTTCATTATAAGAATGTCTTTGGTTCTTACTTCCACGGGCCTATCCTCTCTCGTAATGCCAATCTAGCTTATCGCTTAGTCACTACTGCTCTCAAGAAAAAATACGGTCAGGACATCCAACTCCCTGCCTATGAGGATATTCTCAGTCAAGAAATCGCTGAAGAATACAGCGACGTGAAAAGCAAGGCTGACTTTTCTTAAACTAAGGAAAATTAGATAAAAGAACTCCACTATCTTGTCGGAGTTCTTTTTGCCTGTTCTTTTACCCTTCTCTCTTGCATTTTCTCTCTTTTTTTGCCAAAATAGAGAGGTAGAAAGAAGGTAGCATATGTCTAAATTACAACAAATCGTAACATATCTTGAATCAGAAAAACTAGACGTCGCTGTCGTATCTGACCCCGTCACTATTAATTACCTCACTGGTTTTTACAGTGATCCCCATGAACGCCAAATGTTCCTCTTTGTCCTAGCGGACCGGGAACCTCTCCTTTTTGTCCCAGCCCTTGAAGTGGAGCGTGCAAGCAGCACTGTTTCTTTCCCAGTAGTGGGCTATGTGGATTCTGAAAATCCATGGCAAAAAATCAAAAATGCCTTGCCACAGCACGACTTCAAACGTGTCGCTGTTGAGTTTGACAATCTCATCTTGACAAAATACCATGGTTTGAAAACAGTTTTTGAAACTGCTGAGTTTGAAAACCTCACTCCTCGCATCCAACGCATGCGCCTCATCAAATCAACTGATGAAGTGCAAAAAATGATGGTTGCAGGGCTCTATGCTGATAAGGCTGTAAAAGTTGGTTTTGACAATATCTCTCTTGATAAAACAGAGACAGATATCATTGCCCAAATCGACTTCGCCTTAAAACGTGAAGGCTATGAAATGAGTTTTGATACCATGGTATTGACTGGTGATAATGCTGCAAATCCACACGGAATTCCTGGTGCAAACAAGGTCGAAAAAGACGCCCTTCTCCTCTTTGACCTGGGTGTTATGGTCAATGGCTACGCATCAGATATGACTCGTACAGTCGCTGTCGGCAAACCAGACCAATTCAAGAAAGATATTTACAACTTGACCCTTGAAGCCCAACAAGCTGCTCTTGACTTTATCAAACCTGGTGTGACTGCTCATGAAGTAGACCGCGCTGCCCGTGAAGTCATCGAAAAAGCTGGTTACGGTGAGTACTTTAACCACCGTCTCGGTCACGGTATCGGTATGGATGTCCACGAATTCCCATCTATCATGGAAGGAAATGACATGGTCATCGAAGAAGGCATGTGCTTCTCTGTTGAACCAGGTATCTATATCCCTGGTAAAGTCGGTGTTCGTATCGAAGACTGTGGTGTTGTCACTAAGGATGGATTTGACCTCTTTACCAACACCAGCAAAGATTTGCTTTATTTTGATTAATATTCATCTAATACTCAATGAAAATCAAAGAACAAACTAGGAAACTAGCCGCAGGCTGTACTTGAGTACGGCAAGGCGACGTTGACGCGGTTTAAATTTGATTTTCGAAGAGTATAAAATCTTCCCACAATAAAACGCATAGTATCAAGGTTTTTCAACACTTGATATTATGCGTTTTTCTGATTTTTAGAACTTTTCTCCAGCCGCTTTACTTAATTTTCTTAATACTTTGACTAAGCACAAACCCTACAACCATTCCCACGATATTTTGCAGGAAGTTTGGTAGGATTTCTGGTAGGGCTGCTGCCCAGCCATTCATCAAAGTTGAACCCAAGGCGTAGCCTCCTACCATCGCAATAGTAGCTAAGATAAGGCCTAGCCATTGCCATCTTCCTTTAAATCCTGCGAAAAATCCCTGCAAGCCATGGTTGATCAAGCTAAAGAACATCCACTGTGGATAGCCTGATAAGAGGTCAATCAAGAAACCTGCTAGACCTCCGACTACAGCCCCTTCACGACTACCAAAGTAGAAGGCTGCAAAGAAGATACCCGCATCTAAGAGAGTTAGAATGCCTGTTGGTGTTGGAATCTTTAAGAAATAACCTAGAACCACAGAAAGGGCGGTTAAGAGGGATACAAGGGCGATTTTAGTTGTTTTGGTTTGCTTCATATTGTCTTACTCCATATTGATCTGCTTGTGCAATAGCACGGTAAACGAAAGCCTTAGAGCTTTCTATTGCTGGTAAAAGTTCATCCCCTTTAACCAAGTGACTGGCGATGCTTGAGGCAAAGGTACAACCTGCACCAGCATTTTGTCCTTGGATAACAGGATTTTCTAGGACAGTAAAACTTTGTCCATCATAAAAGACATCTACAGCCTTGGACTGACTAAGGCGATTGCCTCCCTTGATAATGACTGCTGGCGCTCCTAAATCATGCAATTTCTGCGCTGCAGCTTTCATATCTTCCAAAGTTTTGATTTCCTGACCCGCCAACAATTCTGCTTCAGGAAGATTTGGCGTAATCACACTGACATGAGGGAAAAAGAGAATCAACTCTTTACAGAGTTCACTGACAGCCACATCGTGCGTTTCCTTGCAGACCAAGACGGGATCCAATACAACAGGCACTCCTGGACGTTGCTTGATAAAGTTCAAGGCTTTCTCAGCCACACTGACAGTAGGAAGAAGACCAATCTTAATCCCTGCAAATTCCACATCACGCAAGCTATCCAATTCATGTTGAAAAATGGTATCGTCAGTTGGAAAGACTTCAAAGCCTTTTTCTGTTAAAGCTGTCAAACAAGTCACTGCTACAAAGCCATGCAAGCCGTTCAAGGTATAAGTAGCCAAATCCGCGGACAAACCACCACCACTAAAAATATCATTTCCAGAAAGTGCTAAAATACGATTATTCTTCATAACGAATCTCCTTTAAATACAAACCATTTGGTGCTGCAGTGGGACCTGCAAGCTGCCTGTCCTTTTTCTTCAAGATGAGGTCAATCTGCTCTACTGGCATGCGGTTATTGCCGATTTTAAGCAGTGTCCCCACCATATTGCGAATCTGCTTATACAAGAAACCATTTCCTGAAAAGGTAAAAGTCAAAAACTGACCTGTCTCATCAACTGTTAAACTAGCTTCTGTGATGGTGCGAACCTTATCCTCTACACTAGTCCCAGAGGCTGTAAAGCCGGTGAAATCATGAGTGCCTTCTAATTTTTTGATAGCCTCCCGCATCCGTTCCACATCAAGCGGATAAGGAAAGTGGGTGGCATAGTGACGGCGCATAGGATTTTTGGGACGTCCTCTATCCACGATAAACTCATAGGTCTTGCTATGCTTGGCATAACGGCAATGAAAATCATCCGCCACAAGCTCAATCGAAATCACATCAATATCTTCAGGAGACTGGGTGTCCAAAGCAAAACGGAGCTTCTCCTCATCCATCTGATAAGGTAGATCAAAATGAATAACCTGTCCCAGAGCATGAACTCCACTATCTGTCCTACCAGCACCGTGAACAGTAATGGCTTGCCCTTTATTTAACCTGGTCAAGGTTTTTTCAATTTCTTCCTGAACGCTACGCGCATGAGGCTGGCGCTGAAAACCAGCAAAGACGTAACCATCATAGGAAATAGTTGCTTTATATCTTGTCATAACTTCTATTTTATCAGGAAAGTAGTCTCGTAACAAGCTACAAAATTTAAAATTGTCCGGGTACAAAAAATTGAAAAAGAAAAACTTAGGAAACCAATCCTAAGCTCTCTTTTGAAGTGCGTACATAACAAAGATAGAAGTGACAATCAACCAGCAGCCTAGAATGGCGAAGACCAACATACCGTTTTGAGTCACCAAGCCAATCGCCCCAAGAATGAAAGGTGTGGTAAAGGCACCAAAGCTACATCCTAACACTGCGAAGGAAGTTGCCTGATTAAGGAGCTTGGCTGGAATTCTCTCCGATAAAATCTGAAAGACAGTGGTCAAGGCCACACTATAAGAAAAACCTGCCACAACACTTCCAATTACCATCACACCCAATGACGGAGACAAGGCAATCACAATTTGCCCCAATCCAAAGGCGATACCTGACCAAAGGAGCAATTTTTCTTTAAATAGAGAGATGAAGAAAGAAAAACTCACACCAGCCAAGATACCAATCAACTGCATGATACTTAAAACCAAGCTCGATAACTGGGCATCTCCTAGACCTCTTTCCACCATCAGACTAGGAATACGAATGGTGATAGCCGTATTGGTGCAGACAACAACTGCTGCTTCGACAGCCAATAGAAAAATTAATCCTTTCATCTTTCCTGTCAAACGAGTCGATTCGGTCTCTTTTTTCTTTGTTTCTTTCTTTTCTTTCCCATAAGGGACAAAGAGCAGATAAAGAATCAATACTAAAAATCCCGCACTGTAGGCCAAGAAGGTCACTGTCCATCCCAAGGATAAGAGTTGACCGACCACTAGAGTCAAAATCGATGCCCCGACAACTTCTGCTGATCCGCGAAGACCCAACATCTGAATCCGTGTCTTTCCATGATAGCGTTCGCTGATGATAGAAATAGCCTTGGCATTGATCATCCCAACACCCAAGCCAAATAAAATCCGCATCGCAAAGACAAAGTTGTACTCCTGATACCAGAAGGGAGCTGTTCCACCGATAGAGAGGATGAGAAGGCCCAGACTAATCTGAAGTCGCTCAGGAAACAAACGCTCCAAAAAACCATTTAAAACCAGCATAATCATGATTCCAAAAGAAGGGAGACTGACCAGGAGCTCGATTTGTTCTTTAGGGTAGCCTTGATAGTAGTCAAACATGGCTGGCAGAGCACTTGAGATGGAGAAGGAGGTAATCAAAACGAGGGAGAGGGCCAAAATACTAGCCCG
The DNA here is from genome assembly GCA_019458035.2 of Streptococcus oralis. Taxonomy (GTDB): domain Bacteria; phylum Bacillota; class Bacilli; order Lactobacillales; family Streptococcaceae; genus Streptococcus; species Streptococcus oralis_BP. The sequence goes on along the minus strand of CP185271.1, from coordinate 296,765 downwards.
TTCTAAAAATTGTTTCATGAATTTTCTTTCTGTATATTTCTCACTGTTGATCCTTTTAGAAGGAAGATGGCAAGAAAAGAAGGAGCCCGATTGAACTAAAGACTCCGTCCTAACTTTCCTAATAGGAAGACTATTTTCGCTTGATTTGCTTGATCAGATAGAAGATGAAGCCTGCAACCATATACGCTGCAAAAATGATCAAACACCATTTGATGACCACGTCCCAACCCTTGTTCACATTTAAAAAGAAATAAGGGAAGGGATTGTCCTTGGAATTCGGAATATTGAGTTTTAAGACCAGGCCGTTAAACAAGGCAAAAATCATATAAACTAAGGGCAAGATGGTCCACAAGACTGGATCCCAGATCTTGTATTGACCCCGTTTATCAAAGAAGAGGGTGTCGGCTAAAAACCAGAGTGGAACGATATAGTGGCAAAGGAAATTTTCCACACGGTAAAAGTCTGTCGCGATCGGAGCAAGCATAAAATGGTAAATCACACAGGTAATCATGATACTCATGGTAACGCCACCCTTGAGACGAAGCAAGGTCGGACTTTGCCAATTTTCACCTGAACGGCTCATCACACGGAGCAGATAGCCCGTGAAAATCGTTACCAAAAGATTGGACAATACTGTGTAGTAAAGGAGCATACCAAAACCACCATGCTTGGTGATCTCTAAATAAACTCCTGTAAATGCCGCTAAGAACAAGAGCACACGACTATAAAAGATAAATTTGTAGTTCGTTTTCATAGCTAGATTTTCTTAACAAACTCTGACTTCAATTTCATAGCTCCAAAACCATCAATCTTACAGTCGATGTTGTGGTCACCTTCTACGATACGGATATTTTTAACACGAGTTCCTTGTTTCAAATCCTTTGGTGCACCTTTTACTTTCAAGTCCTTGATAAGGGTCACAGTATCGCCGTCAGCCAGTTTATTTCCATTGGCATCGATAGCAACTACACCTTCTTCTACTTCTGCAACTTCTGCAGGATTCCACTCATAGGCACACTCTGGGCATACCAAGAGATTTCCATCTTCGTAGACATATTCTGAATTACATTTTGGGCAATTTGGTAAATTGTTCATGGGTTCTCCTTATAACATTTCACTATTCTTTGAAAATCAAAATTTCTCGAACAGCAACTATTATACCGTAAAATCCTACTTTTGACAATGTGTCCTAAGTCTAGCAGACAAAAAAGTCATGCAACTTTTCACAGTTACATGACTTTTAAAAGATGATTGGTCATGGGCACTTATCAAGCACCTCATGATAAAAGGGGTAGCAACTATATCTTACAAACCAGGAGCTTGTCCAAGTTCTGCTGCAACCATCCAAACTGTTTTCTCAAGTTCAGCCTTAGCACCAACAAAGATATCGTTTGTAACATCATCGCCTTCTTCATCTGTCACATCCAAAGCTTTTTGGAAAAGAGCGATGAGGTAGCGGTAAATCGCTAGAACACGTTCCAAGCTTTCTTCAACATTACGGAATTCTCCTTCTTCTTCTTCGATTTCACTGTGTTGAAGGAATTCTGTCAAAGTTGAGTAAGGTTTGCCACCAAGGGTGATCAAACGTTCGCTGATTTCGTCAAGATAGCCATCAAGACTGTCCATGTATTCATCCATTTTTGGATGCCATACCATGAAGCCACGACCACGCATATACCAGTGAACTTGGTGAAGGGCAATGTGAGCCACATACAAATCCGCTACTGCTTGGTTCAATACTTCCCTTGTTTTTGCTAATGCTACTGGCGCTGTTTTAGATAATGTTGTAACGTCTTTTGCTGCTTCTTTTTTCAATTCAACCATATTTCTTACCTCTTTCCTTTTTTTGTAACCATCCTATTAATGGTTACAGTATAAGTATACTACTACCATAAAACGATAGCAAGGAAAGTGTACTATCTGAGAAAAGTTGTAATAGACTGATAATTTAAGAATAGTCTAGACAGTTTTGATTAGCCGACTTGCTCGGATTTGCTTGAAAATTGGCTTTGGTACAAATCATAATAAAAGCCTTTTGCTTGGAGCAAGCTTTCATGATTTCCTTGCTCAATAATCTGCCCATCCTTAAGAACGAGAATCTTGTCCGCTTCTTGAATGGTAGAGAGACGGTGGGCGATGACAAAGCTGGTTCTTCCTTTCATCAAGCGTTTCATAGCTTTTTGAATCAAGAGTTCCAAACGGGTGTCAACAGAGGAAGTCGCTTCATCCAGAATAAGAATTTTAGGATTGGCTAGGAGAGCACGCGCGATGGTCAAGAGTTGTTTTTGCCCGAGGGAAATATTACTTGACTCTTGGTTCATTTCCATATTGTAACCGCCAGGAAGAGTCCGGATAAAGTGGTCTACATTTGCTGCTTTGGCGGCTTCTATTATTTCCTCGTCACTGGCGTCAAGATTTCCAAAACGTAGGTTTTCTTTGATTGTCCCTTCATAAAGCCAAGCATCCTGTAAGACCATCCCAAACTGACGGCGGTAGTCTTGACGTGACAACTGGCGAATATCCTGCCCGTCAACTAAGATTGCGCCTGCTGTGACATCGTAAAAGCGCATAAGCAGATTGATCAAGGTCGTCTTACCAGCTCCAGTAGGACCAACAATCGCCACCATCTCTCCCGGTTGAACTTCCAGATTAAAGTCTCGAATCAATGGCTTGTTTTCAACATACTGGAAGTCAACTTGCTTGAAGGTCACCTGACCTGTTAAGGGTTCAAGGATTTCGAGTTCTTCTCCCTTGACTTCCTCTGTCTCATCCAAGATATCGAAGATACGGTCTAGCGAAGACTTAGCACTTTGCATTTGACCCGCAAGTTGTGTGATGTTTTGGATCGGCTGGCTGACCTGCCAAACGTACTGAACAAAGGCCTGCATATTCCCCACTGTCAAACGCCCCGCAATCACTTGCAAACCACCAAGAACTGCAACGATCAGATAGGTCAAGTCCGATACAGCATGAAGGGCTGGCATCATGAGTCCAGAGATAAAGCTGGCTTTAAAACCAACACGTTGGAGATCGTCTGTAATCTTAGAAAATTCTTTATGAGAAGTTTCCTCACGACCATAGAGTTTCAAAACATTAAAACCTGTGAGATTTTCCTGCACATAGCCATTCATCCGTCCTAAAATAGCCGCCTGCTCTTTAAAATAAGGCTGAGAACGTTTCAGGATGCTTCTGGCACCGAAATAGGTCACTGGAATGGATAGAATCACCACTATAGCCAGTTGAAAGTTCAAGTATAAAACCATTCCCATGACGAGAACAATCGTCAGAACAGCATTGACAATTTGTAGGAAAGACTGTTGAAGGGCATTAGACACTGTCTCAACATCACTGGTAAAGCGCCCCAACAAATCACCAAATTGGTGTTTGTCAAAGAAAGATACTGGGATACGATTGATTTTCTCGGTCATTTCATTTCGCAGATCCTGAGTCATAGACTGGACCGCATTGGTCATGAAATAGTTGGAATAATAAGACCCAAGTTCATACAAGAGACCTCTAAAGAGGTAAATGATTAAAACAGTTCCGATGTAGCCAGTATTGATACGAGCGCCTGCAAGACCATTAGCCATATCTAAGAGATTCTTTGTCAACTCCGTAATGGCTAGCCCCAATACAAAAGGCTCCAAGACACTCATGACTACGCTTAAAACTTTTAGAAAGACTGCAAAAAAGACAGAAAAACGGTAGGCTTTCAAATAGCTCCACAAACGAGCCAAACTAGATTGTGTTTTCATATTTCCTCCTATTCTTCTGTTAGAGATGCATTTTTCAACTGCGACTCAGCAATTTCACGATAAATGTCATTGGACTCCATTAATTCCTCATGGCGACCGCGACCCACGATCTCTCCCTTATCCAGAACGATGATCTGGTCCGCATCCATAATGGTTCCGACACGTTGAGCAACAATTAAAACTGTAGCATTTTGAGTAACTTCCTTGAGACGACGACGTAAAATAGCATCCGTACGATAATCTAAAGCTGAGAAAGAATCGTCAAAAATATAGATATCAGGATTCTTTATAACCGCTCTGGCAATTGAGAGACGTTGTTTCTGTCCCCCAGAAAGATTGCTTCCACCTTCAGCTAGATGGGTCGCAAAGCCTTCTTCTCGGCTTTCGATAAAATCTTTGGCTTGCGCCACGTCCGCTGCCTGATGTAGATCTTTATGACTAGCATCTTCCTTCCCATAGCGGATATTTTCAGCGATAGTTCCAGTAAAAAGCAAAGCCTTCTGCGGGATAAAACCAATCTTTTGACGGAGAGACTTGAGGCGGTAATCCCTCACATCAACACCATCTACTTTAATTTTTCCAAGTGTGACATCGTAAAAACGAGGAATCAATTGCACAAGAGAGGACTTGCCCGATCCGGTCGATCCGATAAAGGCAATGGTTTCACCCGGCTTAGCGCTGAAAGAAATATTATGCAAAACAGGGTTTTCCGTCTCGCCAGGATAGGCAAAGGTGACATTTTCAAATTCCAAATAGCCGTGGGTTGCTGTCTCTCTGACGCCTCCTTCATTGGGATCAATGGAAATCGGCATATCCATGACTTCTTTCAACCGTTCACTCGAAACGGCTGTACGAGGATACATGGTGAAGAGATTGGATAGGAAAAGGAAGGACAAGAGAGCGTGGAAACTATATTCGATAAAGGCAACCAGGTCCCCAATTTGTAAGTTCCCTTGTTTGATAGGATCCAGAGCAAACCAGACAATAGCTACTATCATAGCAATGATAATCTGAACAAACAAAGGTTCCGTCAAACCGGTTAGTTTAAACAGACGATTGGAATTGGCTGCATAGACTGCATTTTGTCCTGCAAAGCGTTCCTCTTGAAACTCCTCACGGGCAAAGGCACGAATGACACGGAGTCCCATCAGATTTTCCCTGGCATATTGGTTTATCTTATCTAAGGTAGCCTGCTGTTTCTCTGATAATGGTCGAGTCTTGACCGCTACATAAATGACCACCACAGCCAAGAAAGGTACTGCAAAGGCCACTATCCAGGCTAATGACGGACTGGTCAGAAAAATCATTAAGATACTAGACAGCATCATCATGGGAGTGATGACACCCAGTTTTAAGGTCTGTTCTGCAAATTGCATGAGAACAAAGGCATCACTGGTAATACGAGTAACCAGTGAAGACACTCCAATCTTTTCATATTCATGATGAGAATACTCTTGTAATTTGGCATAGAGATCATCTCTCATATCCTTGACCATATTGGTCGTCAGCTTACTAGCAGCATAAGCCAAGACTATACGCCCCAAGGTTCCACATAGGATAATCACCAGCATAATTGCAGCCCAAATATACAATTGCTGTTCATTTCCTTTATTCACACCTTCATCAATCATCCGAGCTAGAACAGTTGGCAGTCCAAGATTGACGACAACAAAGAAAACCGCTCCAAAGAAATCCAAGAATAACCACTTGGGGTATTTTTTCAAATAAGACCAAATATAGAGCATAACTCCCCCTTTCATAACTTTTTGATATAGAAAAGAGCGCGCATCTGCACGCCTTTCTTTCCCTAAGGAACTTTCCTAGTCTAGAAAAATCCCTCTTTCACAAGAATGCTCCAAGTAAAAATAAGACAGGCAGTCAAAGTCACTCAGTACTTTTAACTGTCTGTCTGGAATGAGCTAGATTATTTTACAAAATCAAGCAATGCCAAGAAGCTTTCAGCTTCAAGTGACGCACCACCAACAAGGGCACCGTCAACGTCTGGGCAAGCCATGTATGAAGCAACGTTTTCAGGTTTAACAGAACCACCGTATTGAACACGAACTTTGTCCGCAACTTCTTGACCAAAGTCAGCTGCTACAACGTCACGAACAACTTTACACATTTTTTGTGCATCGTCTTGTGAAGCTGATTTACCAGTACCGATAGCCCAGATTGGCTCATAAGCGATAACTGTTGAAGCAACTTGTTCAGCTGTCAATCCAGCCAATGCAGCAGATACTTGAGCACCTACGAATTCAGCAGCTTTACCAGCTTCGTAAGTTTCAAGTGACTCACCACAACAAATGATTGGAAGCATACCGTTTGCAAAGATTGCTTTTGCTTTTTTGTTGATATCCTCGTCAGTTTCATGGAAGTAGTCACGACGTTCTGAGTGACCGATCACGACGTAGTCTGTACCGATTTCTTTCAAAACTTGTGGGCTAGTTTCACCAGTGAACGCACCTGCATTTTCAAAGTAGCAGTTTTGAGCAGCAACTTTAAGGTTTGAACCTTTAGCAGCAGCAAGAACAGCTGTCAAATCAACTGCAGGAGCTGCGATACCTGCTTCAACAAGGTCTGATGAAGGAAGTTTTGATGCAACGGCTTCAACAAATGCTTTTGCTTCTTCTGGATTTTTGTTCATTTTCCAGTTACCAGCGATAAATGGTTTACGTGACATTTCACATACCTCTTTTTTCATTTTATTCACTATTATTCTATCATATTTATAAGGAGCTTGCAAACCTTACTCTAATTTTCAAGATTTTTCAAGCGACTAATCTTGCCACAAATTCATGGCATCGAGGAAATCAGCCGAAGTCTGAACTTGTTTGGGATTGTTCGCTTCTCGCTCTGCTCGTTTGGCCTCCACCTGGGCCACAGACTGAATGCCTTCATGGCGCCAGTTTCGTAGGATTGCCTGAATGTACTTCCAGTTTGGTTTGCCATTAAAAACCGCCTCTCGGAGAGCTTCCTTGATCAAATCCGCCTTAACTCCATCTTCTTTGACAGTCTTGGAAAGATCTTCGATTTCAAATGGTGTTAACAAGCGACCCAATTCCTGCTGAAAAGTTTCAACCAGATCCTTCAATTGATTTTTGGGGTTTGGGGCAGTCGCAACTGGAGTTTGGGTATCCAACAAGCTATCTAAGCGTTCAAAAGCCAGACTAGCATCAAAAATGAGCTCAATTTCCCCATTTAGTTCAATGGTTCGATATTGTAGTAGCCCATTTTCAGTTAAGTTTGAAATAGACTGGTTGACATCTGCTACCTCTTTGCCAATAATTTCAGCAATCTGGCTAGGCGAAACATCTCCTAGGGCTGTGGTGTTTTGTAGATAGAAAAATTGCCAGACCAGAAAATCTTCGCTGGAAGGAAAGAGTTCCTTAAAATGCAAGAGCAGGGCACTTGGCAAAACCAAGTTCCCTGATTTAAAAGCGTCAAAATATGTCATAATTCCTCTTATAAATATCCAAATGAAGCTGCATCGTCCTCTACCTTTTTCCAGTCAAAGGGAGTTTCCTGATAGACAGCATAGTTAACCCAGTTACTGAAAAAGAGGGCAGCTGATGAAGACCAACAGAGACACGGTGTCTCATTCACATCATCATTTTTAAAGTAGTTTTCTGGGATATGAGGGTCGAGCCCCGCCTCACAATCACGAAAATACTCTTTTGCTAGAGTATCACGGTCATATTCTAAATGACCAAAACTATAAATCTCACGAAGATCCCGACTAGCTAAAATTGAAACGCCGACTTGTTCTCCCTCAGAGAGGATTTCCAGATTGGTTTTTCCTAGTATCTCTTCCTTATAGATTTCTGTATGACGAGAATGGGGAGCTACATAGCTATCATCAAAACCACGAAAGAGAAGATGGCCCTCTTTCAAGGTGTCCTGTGGATAAATTCCTGATAGTTTCCGATCCATCTGGTGCTTTTCAACGCCATAGCGAACATAAAGACCTGCTTGCGCTCCCCAACAGATATGGAGAGTTGAAAAAACATGCGTCTTGGACCACTCAAGCACCTGACTGAATTCCTCCCAATAGTCCACTTCCTCAAATGGTAAATGCTCAATCGGAGCCCCTGTGATAATCATCCCATCAAAATACTCGTCCTTGACTTCAGGAAAAGTTTTATAAAAAGTCTCCATATGCTCTGCACGAGTCGTCTTGGAACGGTGGCTCTCCATATAGAGAAAGTCTATGTCCAATTGCAAAGGAGTATTTGCTAAATGCCGTAACAACTGGGTCTCTGTGACCACTTTTTTGGGCATTAGGTTTAAAATCAAAATTTTCAAGGGACGGATATCTTGGTGGGCCGCACGTTGATCATCCATGACAAAGATATTCTCTGTCCGTAAAATCTCAACAGCTGGCAATTTTTTATCAATTCTAATCGGCATAACCTTCTCCTAACTGTACTCTTTTAGAAATAATTGAATGTGTTTGAAGTCAAATCTCAAACACTTAGTCCTTTTATTATACTGTAAGAAGATATAGTTTTCAATTATAGTTTTTCTCTAACTAGCTATAGTTAATTTATATAGCTGATGAAGAGAAAACAGCCCCAAGGACTGTTTTTTATTAATAATGCATAAGTACCTTGTAATCGTAATCTCCGATTTTTTCACGGCCCTTAAGATCATCCAGTTCAATCAAGAAAGCACAGCCTGCTACAATTCCACCAAGTCTTTCAATCATCTCAATTGTTGCCTTGACAGTCCCGCCTGTTGCTAAGAGATCATCTACGATGAGAACGCGTTGGCCTGGTTTGATGGCATCAGCATGCATGGTCAAGGTATCGATACCGTACTCTTTCTCATAGTCAGCAGAAATCACTTCACGTGGCAATTTCCCTGGTTTACGAACAGGTGCAAAGCCAATTCCCAACTCGAAAGCAACTGGGCAGCCAACAATAAATCCACGAGCCTCTGGACCCACGATCATGTCGATTTTCTTATCAGTTGCATACTGAACAATTTCACGAACAGCGTAGCTATAAGCATTTCCATCTGCCATCAAAGGGCTGATATCACGGAAGGTAATACCTTCCTTAGGATAATTTTCAATCGTTGCGATATAATCTTTTAAATTCATCTTTTTCTTTCTTTCAAAGTTTTTTACTCTCTATTATACCATATTTTCTGTGAAAGAAGAAGAGGAAACGCACTATTGCTACAAAGCTGATCAATGAACTGATTTTTCTAAAAGGTAATACTCATCAAAAAAAACGAGCACTTTCGTACTCGTCTTCTCTTTTATAAACTACTGATTAAAGTGAGTTTACGTCAACTTTGATACCAACACCTTGAGTAGTTGTGATTGTCAAGTTTGTTACGTAAGTTCCTTTAGCTGTAGCTGGTTTTGATTTTTGGATTGTTTCGTTGAAAGCTTTGAAGTTTTCAACCAATTTTTCAGCTTCAAATGATACTTTACCGATGATTGCTTGAACGTTACCTGCACGGTCAGCACGGTAAGTGATTTTACCACCTTTAGACTCTTCAACTGCTTTAGCAACATCCATTGTTACAGTACCAGTTTTAGGGTTTGGCATCAAGTTACGTGGTCCAAGGACACGTCCAAGACGTCCAACAAGAGCCATCATGTCAGGTGTAGCGATAACTACGTCAAAGTCCAACCAACCGTCGTTGATTTTCGCAACAAGGTCATCTTCACCAACAAAGTCTGCACCAGCAGCTTTTGCTTCTTCAGCTTTTGCACCACGTGCGAAAACAAGAACGCGTGAAGTTTTACCAGTTCCGTTTGGCAATACCATTGCTCCACGGATTTGTTGGTCAGCTTTTTTTACGTCGATGTTCAAGTTGTAAGCAACTTCTACAGTTGCGTCAAATTTTGCAAAGTTAGTTTCTTTTGCAAGTGCTACAGCTTCTTCTACACTGTATGCTTTTGTGCTGTCGATTTTCTCAAGAGCAGCACGAAGTTGTTTGCTTTTTTTAGCCATTTTCTATTCTCCTTGTAAGTGGTTCAATCGATTTTCATCTCCCACGTCACTCCTCGAAATGATGAAGTCTTGCGGGTTTTCAGTCTATTATTTTCCTTTTCCTACTTCGTTCAGTTCCTTTGCTGTACCTAAGTACAAGCCTCAGTCACTTGCCTAGTATGAAAAGCAACTAATAGACTGCTGTGAGATTTTCTACTGTGTTATTGATTAGTCAACAACAGTGAATCCCATAGAACGAGCAGTACCTTCGATCATACGCATTGCAGACTCAATGTTTGCTGCGTTCAAATCTGGCATCTTAGTTTCTGCAATTTCTTGTACTTGTGCACGAGTAACTGTAGCAACTTTAGTTTTGTTAGGTGTACCTGATCCTTTTTCAACACCTGCAGCTTTTTTCAAAAGAACAGCAGCTGGTGGTGTTTTTGTAACGAAAGTAAATGATTTGTCTTCGTATACTGAGATAACAACTGGAATGATCATACCAGCTTGGTCAGCTGTACGAGCGTTGAACTCTTTTGTGAATCCCATGATGTTGATACCAGCTTGACCAAGAGCAGGTCCAACTGGTGGAGCTGGTGTAGCTTTACCAGCAGGGATTTGCAATTTTACAAGTTTTTCGACTTTTTTAGCCATTTTTAAATCCTCCTTTGTGGTTTTGGCGGTAATGTAAGATTTTTACCTCCCACAAGTATGCTTTACACATACCTTTCCATTATACACTATTTATCTAAAAATGCAAGAGAAAAATTACTTTTTTAATCGACGTAATCTCCGCCTTCAAAGCCATAGTATTCTTCCAAACTGAGGCCACTTGCAGCAATTTCTTTGGCCTCTTTTCCGACGTAGCGGAGATGCCATTCTTCTGCCATATAGCCAGTCTCTTTTTCCTTGCCTTTGAGATAGCGAACAACAAAGCCATAGTCAGCCGCATGATCCAAGAGCCACTGGGCTGCCTTCTCCTCTGTCACTAATTCTCCATTAGTCCCGATCAAATCAAAAGCAAGACCTGTCTGGTGTTCACTGTATCCAGGGCGAGCTGAGTAGCGATCTGCCTCTTCCTTACCGTCTTGATTCACATAGTCTTGATAAAGTTTGGTTTGAGTTTCATAACTTCTAAAACCACTGTAATGATCGCTGATTGGGAATCCCGCCTCTTGCATAGCTTTGATGAGTTTGACCAACTCTGCCTTGGCTGTTGGATTTTCTCCTGGATTATAGTCTTTTGACAAAGGATAGTGCTTATTAGCTACGACGATTTCATCGTATTTCCCTTGTATACTATAGTGGTCTCCCTTATTGACAACTTCTGCCTTCTTCTGACTAGAAGCTTGAGATTTGCTTCCCACAGTTCCTTCAGATTGGCTAGTTTGTTCCGTTTTTTGAGTATTTTCTTCATTTTTAGGTTGTTCTTGAGAACATGCTGCTAGGGTTACTGCTAGCAAACCAGATAAAACGATATATCTTTTTTTCATTTTTTACTTCCTCTCTTAGACCACGTGCTTCTCTAATTCATCGGATAAGGCTTTGATCATTTGTTCCAACTCATGGGATTTCACTTGGCAATCTTCTGCCGCCATTTCTTCCCAGGGCACCCACCAGACTGGACCACGGCCATTAAGTCCATGACCCCTCATATCACCTGATCGTCTTGGAAAGAGGTGCCAGTGGGCGTGGGCATCTCCATTTCCTAACAGTTCGATGTTCATCTTTTCAGCTTTAAACGCTTTGGCAACAGCTTCTTGGACCAAACTCATTTCCTCTAGAAAACGAAGTTTTACAGAAGTCTCCATATGGTGGAGTTCTGTTACATGCTCCTTTGCTAGAAATAAGGTATAGCCCTTAAAGTATTGATGGTCTCCAATGACAACATAGCCTGTTTCTAGTTCTTTTACAAAGTAGGGATTTTCCCCTGCCTTGATCCATTCAATTCTTTGACAAATCAAGCACATATTAGTCTACCAATGCACTCTTAAGATAGGCATCAACCATACGCTCCGTCGCTACTACTGAATCAATGTGTGTTCGTTCGTAAGAGTGACTGGACTCAATACCAGCTCCAAGGAGGGCATGCTTGACTTCTGCTCCCGCAGACATGACCGCTGAAGCGTCCGAACCATAAAATGGATAGATATCTAGCTTAAATGGAATATCTTGCTCTTTCGCCAAAGCTACTAAGTGTTGACGGAAGTCATAGTGATAAGGTCCTGAAGCATCCTTGACACAGATAGATACTGTGTACTCATCTGTCTGTTGGTCATCGCCCATAGCTCCCATATCTACAGCTAGATATTCGACAACTTGACTTGGGATACTTGAGTTAGCACCATGACCCACTTCTTCAAATACTGAAAAGGCAAAATGTGTCGTCATCGGCAAGTCAATTCGCTCTTCCTTATAAACACGAAGAAGATTGAGCAAAATCGCTGCGCTGACTTTGTCATCCAAGTGACGTGACTTGATAAAACCAGTCTCTGTCACGACAGTTCGCGGGTCAAAACTGATAAAGTCGCCAACCTCGATGCCCAAGGCGCGGGTTTCTTTTTCATTGGTTACTTTTGCATCCAAACGCACTTCCATATTGTCCTGTGTGCGTTCTGCAGTTCCTGCATCCTTGTAGACATGGCATGAAGTTTGGTGGATGAGGATGGTTCCAGATACCTTTTGACCAGTGCTAGCCACATGCACCGTACAGTTTTCCCCTTCAATCATGTTCCAAGGAAAACCACCGATACGATCTAATTTGAGACGACCATCCGGTTTGACTGCACGAACAATAGCACCCAGCGTATCCACGTGGGCAGTCACATAGCGTTGTTGCTCATCGTTTTGACCTTTAATGGTCACATTGACACCCCCCTTGGCTGTACGAACTGGCTGGTAACCAAGCTCTTCTAAAGTATGGACTAGATAGTCTGAAATCTCACGAGTAAAGCCCGTCGGAGATGCAATAGCGGTTAGTTCTTTGATATAGTTTATAGTCTGATTCATTTCTTCACCTCTTTCCTACCATTATAACATTTTTCTAGTCAGACTCCTTCTCAAAAGGAGAAAAACTGTGTTTAGTTGCTTTCACTATAGATCCATGTTATAATACAAATACTTTGATTATAAAAGGAAAGTAAAAAATATGAAATCATACTTTAAAGTATCGCTAGCCCTAGTGGCTTCACTTTTCCTCCTACTCGGATGTTCCAAACAAGCATCAACACCTGCTAGCAGCAGTAGCAAAGAAGACAAAACAACTCAGTCAAGCGAGACCAGACAAAGCAGCCAACAATCATCTGAAAAGAAAGATGAGACAGAAACTCATACATTTGTCCATAATAGCAAACCTGGAATTCATTCTACCTTGACTTATACTGTGAAGGGAGATGACGTTGTAAAACAAACTGTTCATAATGTATTCGATCCTGAAAAACTTAATAATACCGCGGAAGGTATTAAGGAAATTGTTGACGATACTTATAAAGGTTATGAAGGGGTCAAAGGGGTTACACAAAAAGTTGAAATTCAAGACGAAAAAGTTATCCAAAACATCGAGGTTGACATGACTGTCGCGAGTCTTGACGAATTGAAAAAAGCAATGCCGAACGAATATTCTGGTATTGGAAGCCGTGTAAGCTTTGCTGCCTCGAAAAAAATGCTTAAAGAAGCTGGTTATACTGAACAAACCAACTAATGAGTCGTGCTCATACAAAAAATTCTTGGTCGATGACCAAGAATTTTTTCATTCCATCTCAAAAACGTCACTCTCTTGTTTGTTTGGTAGAACCAATGAAAGCAAGATTCCAATCATAGCTGGCACTAACCATGGAAGAGAGGCTGACGCAAACGGAAGGGCATTAATCAGATTTTCTAGAAACTCAATCTTAAAGGAACTTCCAAGGACACTTGCAAGAGCAATAGCTGTAACAAGTCCAATGGTTAACTGCATGCCCGGTTTTGATAGGGCGACAAACTTATTCACAATCACGATCATCACAATGGCGATGGTGATTGGGTACAAGATTACCAGTACTGGCACTGAGTACTTAATTATTGCATCAAGACCAAGATTTGCAATGGCAAATCCAATCAAGGTAAAGGCTGTTGCATAGACCTTGTAGCTGATTTGTGGGAAACGTCCGTTAAAGAACTCTGCTGTCGACACAATCAATCCAACTGTCGTTGTGAAGCAGGTTACAGTTACCATAACAGCAAGGAAGAGTTGAGCTGTTGAACCAAAGATTTCCTGAGTTGCTTGCGACAAGATATAAACACCTGGTGTTCCACCCTTCATCGCTTCTGCTGGTACTGGGAAGTGATTTCCAAGGAATCCTAAACCAATGTAAAGAGCGCTAAAGGCAAGAGCTACAACGATACCAACAATCCAAATGGTTGAGATGTACTCTTTCTTACTTGAAAATCCAAGTTGTTTCAAGGTTTGAACAGCGATGACACTGAAGGCCACTGAGGCTAGGGCATCCAAGGTGTTATACCCTTCTAGGAAACCTGTCCCGAAAGCAGATGCTTGATAGGCTTCTGAAGCTACTTGAGGACTTGTTCCACCATATTTAAAGGAACCTAGTACAACTAAGATAACGATAAGCAAAGCAAAGACTGGTGTCAAGATACGTCCGATACGATCCAAGATTTTTGATGGATTGAGCGAGATCAAATAAGCTGCGGCAAAGTAAAGCACGGTAAAGATAATCAATCCTAGGCCTTTATTTGCTTCAGACAAGAGGGGGCTAATCCCAACTTCGTAAGCTGTTGTGGCTGTACGCGGAATGGCAAAGAAGGGACCAATTGATAGATAGAGGACTGCAAGATAAAGCGTCGCAAACCAAGGTGAGATTTTCTTAGAAATCTCATAAATGTATCCTTTAGGATTGAGCGTTCCGATGATAAGTGTCAAGACGGCAATACCAACACCTGAAAAGACAAAACCTGCGATGGCAGGAAGAAATTGTTCTCCAGATAAAGCACCTAGAGAAGGTGGAAAAATCAAGTTTCCCGCACCAAAAAATATTCCAAACAGGAGCAAGCCTGTTAGGGCACCTTTTTTAGCCATAAAAATCTCCTTCAAATTTCTAAAATACTGACCTAGTATACCATGATTAAGACTCTGAAAAAAGTATCCAAAATTAATCATTGAATGTTTTCAATATTTTTAAAAATAAGAATTATCTAAAAACAAAAATCCCTCACTCAGTTGGAACCGAGCAAGGGAAGATTAGGATCTATCGCTATATAGCTTTAAAGATTTTCAAAGGCCGTCATTCCACCTTGGACATTGATAACGTCATAACCCTGTTCAGCTAGAAATTGACAAGCACGCGCTGACCTCATCCCAGATTTACAAATGACATAATGCAAGAGGTCCTTGTCCAATTGATCATAAGTATCAGCCAATTGACTAAGTGGTAGGTTCTGAGCACCTTCTAAATGAAGCGTCTCGAACTCTTCTACTTCTCTCACATCCAGCACAGAAAGTGAACTATTCTGGTAAAGCTGGTAAAAATCGTTAAAAGTAATTTCTTTCATTTTGTTTCTCCAAGAATCTTTTGAATTCTATTTTTCAAATCTGGCACTACTTCTGACTCAAACCAAGGATTCTTAGCCATCCAAATTTGATTACGAGGAGAAGGGTGAACTAGAGGAAAATAGGTTGGTAAGTAGTTCTGGTAATGTTTTACCCGTTCTGTCACCTTGCCACTAACTTTCTCATGTAAATAATAGGCTTGGGCATATTGCCCAATCAAGAGAGTTAATTGGATATTGGGCAATTCTTGCAAGAGTTGTGGGTGCCATTTTTCGGCAAAGCCTTTACGGGGGGGAAGGTCGCCCGATTTTCCATGTCCTGGGAAATAAAAGTCCATGGGAATAACTGCAAACAAGCCCGAATTGTAAAAGGTATCTTCATCTACACCTAGCCACTCACGCAAGCGATCGCCACTCTTATCCTTCCAATAAATCCCAGCTTCTTGCGTTTTAAGCCCAGGAGCCTGACCGACAATATTGATGCGGGCAGTCTTTGGCGCCGCAAAGAGAGGTTCAATTCCGCGTTCTGTATAGCTGGTATTCTGCGGATCCGCCATAATGGCTTGCTTGATTCTTTCAATTTGAGACATCTGTTTTCCCTCCAAAAAGAAGTCCAAGCATAACATCTCAGACTTCTATCGTTTTATTTGATCAATTCATAAATAGCTTCTGCATAGATTGCTGCTGCTCGGAAGAGATCGTCCAAGGCGATAAATTCGTTGGCTTGGTGCATGGTATCGATTGAGTCCGGGAACATGGCACCATAGGCAACGCCACGTTCCAGCAAGCGACCAAAGGTACCACCACCGATGACTTGCTCGTGACCTTTAAGACCAGTTTGTTTTTCATAGACATTCAACAAGGTTTGTACAAGTGGATCTTCCATTGGCACATAGTGAGGGGTGTGACCGTGTTCAGAAAGGCTAACAGAAGCAACTGGTAAGTTTTCAAGAACTGACTGGATTTGCTCTGGACTTGTTCCTTTTGGATAACGGAAGTTGAGGGCAATGGTATTGTCAGCACTTGTTTCATCAAAGCGGAAGACACCGGCATTCATAGAAAGGGCACCCATCTTTTCATCTACATGAGCAACCTTGAGATTTGTACCCTCATGGTCGTTCAAGAGAATCTTACCAACAATGTCAAGGTAGTCTTTTGCAGGTCCTGCAAAGTCAAACTGGCTGAGGAAAAGGGCAAGGTAGGTTGCACCATTGACACCTGAAGCAGGCATGGCACCATGGGCTGATTTACCAATGATGGTAACCTTGTATTGACCGTTTTCTTCTTGAATTTCTCCTCTGAGTTTGTGTTCTGCAACAAAGGCATCTAGTTTGGCTTGCAAGTCAGCCAGGTCGCCTGAAACAACTGCTGTTGCTGATTCAGGTACCATGTTTTCACGCAAACCACCTGTGAAGCTGTGAAGACGGGCTGCACCTGTATTTTCACCTGCAAAGTGGAGGTATTCCGTGATGTTTCCTTTTTCACCATTGATGATAGGGAATTCAGCGTCTGGAGAGAAACCGAAGTCTGGTTTCGCAAGTCCTACATGTTCAAAGTAGTAGTCCATGTCTGCCCAACCTGATTCTTCGTCTGTTCCGACGATGAAACGAACTTTCTTAGAAGTTGGAAGTCCCAATTCTTTGATGATTTTCAAGCCATAGTAACAAGCTGTTGTAGGTCCCTTGTCGTCTGAAGCTCCACGCGCATAAAGGCGACCGTCTTTGATAGTTGGTGTATAAGGGTCCGTTTCCCAACCGCTACCAGCTGGCACCACGTCCATATGGGCAAAGATTCCGAAAACTTCTTCTCCTTCACCAAACTCAAAATGTCCTGCGTAGTTATCAACATTTTTAGTTGGATAGCCATCGCGGTCTGCGATTTCAAGGAATTTTTCCAAGGCTTTTACTGGACCAGGTCCAAATGGATGCTGCGCATCTACTTTGCTGTCATCACGTTCTGAGTTGATTTCCAAAAGGCTAAACAAGTCAGCCAAGAGCTCTTCTTTGCGTTTTTCTACTTCTGCTGTAAAATCAATTGCTGTCATTTTTTCTTCCTTCTATCTTTTCTCGATGATTTCATCCACTGGCAAGCGGTAGCTTGGTTCCAATTTTTCGTCTGTGTAACCCACTGTAATCAAGAGTTCTGGGCGGAATCGGTCTTCAATGTCCAAAACTTCGTTGGCTTTTGATTTGTCAAATCCAAGAATAATGTTAGAACCGATTCCCTGGTCAGTCAAAGCAAGAACTAAGTTCATGGCTACTAGTCCCACATTAAGGGCCAAGTAGTCACTAACTTGCTGTTCACTGTAACGTGCAAATTCAGCAGGCAGATTCTTCATAAAATATTGAAGTTGCTCTTCAGAAAAGTTATTAGCGCCGCCAACTCGGGCAATCTTACGAGCACGTTTAGCCAAATCTGTGTCTGTAAACAAGGCAATGGTTACAGGCGCTGATGATACCTGTTCAAAGTTCGAACCATAAGCCAATTTTGCCAATTCAGCATTTTTCTCACGAACAACCACAAACTTCCATGGCTGGCTGTTGTGGGCACTTGGGGCCAAGGTTGCGATTTCGATAGCCGTACGCACATCTTTGGGATCTACCGGTTTATCAGTAAAATGCTTAGTCGCATGACGTTTTTTATTTAATTCAAGAAATTTCATAATCGATTTCCTTTTCTAATTCTACTGCATCCATTCTACCATATTTTGAAAGAGCTTGCAGAGATTTTTCATAGGAAAAGCAAGAGCAAAACAAACTGCTCTGTGCAGTTTGTAATAATTATTCTATATCACTCACCATAAAATTAGCAAATGGAATCATACTGAGATAGCTTCTCCGTTGTCACTTCTTCCAACTTTTTCTTTACCTGACCTTTTATGGCCGTATCCATCTGTGATTTTATTTTCCCAATAGCGACTTTTGTCTCCTCCGCACTTTCTCTCACTTTTTCTTTATAGTTGGTTTGCAAAGAATTT
Source organism: Streptococcus oralis (assembly GCA_019458035.2). Classification (GTDB taxonomy): domain Bacteria; phylum Bacillota; class Bacilli; order Lactobacillales; family Streptococcaceae; genus Streptococcus; species Streptococcus oralis_BP. The sequence continues at coordinate 278,541 of CP185271.1, read as the reverse complement.
TTTTCCTTTAAGATTACTGTCGCCATTGTATAGATTCTATTCCTCTCCATCATGCGATACATCTGACGTAAAGCAAATTCATATTCTTCATCTGTGTAATATTCATTTAATGGTGCGAGCATATGACCTCCTTAAATCTCCGATTGTCTGTTCTAACTCATCTTGCTTTTTACGATAATCTCTATCTAACATCTCTTCATGGTACTGCAATTCATCTTCTCTACGCCTACACGCAAACTGAGAATCCTCCATCAATTGTTGCAAACTCCTATAAAACTGTTCTCCATCTTGGTAACTGTGTTGTCCCTTTTGAAGAAAGACATCCATTTTGCTAGCTTCGTCTTCAATGATTCGGGCAAGGCGGTCTCGACGTTCATAGAGTTCGTTATATTGATTCGTAAAAGTTGCTTTCCGCTTTAGATACTCATCTTCCAAATCATAATGCTCTTTTTCTTTTGCTTTTAACTTTTGGAAGACTAAATCCGACTGTTCCATTTTCTAAATTCTCCTGCCAATTCCTTATCTGTGGCCAGTTTACTCTCAATGACTTGGATAATCTGTTGGTTAAGGGTATCAAACTCTGTGGCTAGTTTTTCAGCCTTTTGATTCATTTGCTCAAAATCTTGCTTAACTGAACCGACAATCGTATCCTGAGTCACACCCGCAGACGCAAAAGTCGATAGAACTTCATCATAACTCAGGTATCGGAAACTACTAAAGTCAAGCTGATTCCATAGTTCTTGTGCTTTTGACACCACCTCTTCTTGAAGGTGCTTGACGTCGTCTGCACCAGCTCGAGCCGCATTAGCCATTCCTTCCCCTAGAGCCATTCCCTGCAAGCTATCCAAGTATATCTCTTCCCTACTTGACAAACCATCTGCCGAGAGGTAGCTTTTAATTTTTTGGTAGCGGTACATACCCGCTGTTGCTTCTGCTAATGCCGTTACTTTGAGATTTGTGACACGTTTTCCATCCAAATCAACTAGCTGGCCATTCTCATCAAATCGCCACTGGGACAAGTTATGATATTCTAACTTGTCACCCCAGTTATCTTTTGCAGGGTAGATGTAGGGAAATATAGCTGTTTGAGTCGTATTTCCCGTAATATTGCCAATAACATCATACTTATGACGGAAATTGCGAAATTGTTCTGGATGTTCTTGCATGTACTTGATTTCTTCTTTCGAAATCAAGTTATGAATATCTGGCCCGTTATACCCAACATTGGCATAACCTCGCTTTAAAGCGACATACATAGCCAGTGACTCTCCAAGCGAATGCCCCGCAGTTGTAATTTTAGCAGAGGGATAAGTTTTTTCGATTTCTTCCGCAAAACTCAGAGCCGTTTGAAATTGAGATTTTCTAAATGTCTTTGTTTTCAAATCCGACAACACCTGTCTATCACCAAATCCTATTGATTGGATATCTGTTTGGATGTCAAGTCGATCATCTTTATTCGTCCCAGCATAGGCAATCACTACATGGCTATAATCCACATTCCCATTTTTATCCACAGGAGCAACCGCCATCGCCTGCATACCGTTGGAGGTGTTGTCTTTTGCACTAAGAACTCGAAAAGTTTGTCCATTTGATTTAAAAATCTTATCGTCTCTCCAAGGTCGTTTTACTTTTCCTGCATCAACATTATAAACTCCATCAACAATATCATTATAATTTTTATCTGTTATTTTCATCACTTGCTCCAATATTTCACTTTAATATTATCTATTGTTTGTTGATTAGTGATTTCATTTTTTTCTTGTAAATTTAATCTTTTATTCCAACTAATTACATAATTGTCAGTTTTATCGTTAAATTTAAAGAAAGTAATTTCCATTTCAAGTTCTTTATTTAGAGTTAATAACGCAGTTCTTGAACCTGTTGTAGCATTATTTTCTATATCATTAAATTCTATTTCATTGATTCCCTCATAATGATTAACTAAATACAATACCATCCTATCCTGTTCGATTCTCATTTTTTCTTCCAATGTTTTTTCTTTTTGATGATTTAAACTAAACATCACGATTCCTCCTATTACACAAATTACTAAAGCAATAATACCCCATTTTTTACGCTTATTCATTAACACACCTCCTTATATCATTCTATAAAGCAACTAGCCCCAGTTACCTTATAGTATAACATAAACAGCTATTTTAACTAACATTAGCGTAATCCAGCACCGTCACAAACTGAGAATCTACTACTTCGCAGAATTTAGTCCTGAACGAGACTGTAGTTTTTCCCTCCCAAGCCATAAAGACTGTACATCCGTACCAAGATCCTTTATGTCATCTTTATTCGTCCCTGCATAGGCAATCACTACATGGCTATAATCCACATTCCCATTTTTATCCACAGGAGCAACTGCCATCGCCTGCATACCGTTGGAGGTGTTATCTATGGGTTTAGAGATTACTTTAAACCGATCGTTTGCAACTAATCGTCCCTCCTGAATAGGATTACTCACCTTACCAGAGTCAACATCGTAAACATCATCTACTATATATCTATAATCTTCTTCTGTAACCATATAGTTATCTCTCCTCTAAGTAGATAATTTTTACTGCTATATCATACCCAGCTTCTTCTTTGTGTTCTCTCTTTATGAATTCTGTTGGTGAATAATTAGAACTTCTTATTTTCCCATTCTCATTTAAAGAATCTATTTTGACAGATATATCATATTGATTATTTACTTTAGCAGTAATCCTCCAACTCCCGGTGCTTTCATTTCTTTGAAATTCAACAAACTTCACTCTCTCAATCTTTTGTCCATCAGCTAAATCATAGTTACTAACTAAAAACTTTGCTACCCTATCCTGTTCGATTCTCATTTTCTCTTCCAATGTTTTTTCTTTTGGATGATTCAAACTAAACATTATAACTCCTCCTATAATACAGATTACTAAAGCAATAATACCCCATTTTTTACGCTTATTCATTAACACACCTCCTTATATCATTCTATAAAGCAACTTGGTCTTAATTACCTTATAATATAGGACCAATAGCCACTATGGTCTTGTGCATTGAATTCAAGTTTAGCATAGTTCACTTACGATTTCCTTTTCTAATTCTACTGCATCCATTCTACCATATTTTGAAAGAGCTTACAGAGATTTTTCATAGAAAGAAATTGGAACAAGGATGAGTAACCAAACGAAGTCCATCTTTTAAATCAGGGAACCCCTCATCCAGTTCCAACTAATTTTCAGGGGTTTAAAGAAACTAGTCTACCTTATATTCTGACTTTATAGTCTCCAAAAATTTCTTCACATCCTCCACATACCCATGCTTTTCAATTAAACTAGCTAAGAGTTCCAGATTGTGCCCCCGATAGTTGTCATCTCGACGTAGTTCTTCATACATTTCGATAAAAGGAAGCCCCTTGGACTTGGCCAATTCTAACTCTGCTTCATAATCATAGGAAACTTTTCGGAATAGAATGTTTACCAATTCCCCATTTTCCACTTCTATCACAGCATACTGGGCACGGTGATTTTTTAACTTTTCCCAATCAAAATAGGGCATGCCAATGGTACCTGGATTGATGATTTGTTGCCCTTGACTTCCATAACGAAGCAACTGCTTGTGGACATGACCATAGATTGCCACGTCCGTTTCCTCATCTAGGAGTTGGTCAAATTTCTCTGTATCATTCCCAACAGACAGATCCCCACCATAGTTTTTTTCAGGCAAATTATGAGAAAGAGAAAAGCGCAGCCCCTCAACTTCTTTCTTTTCTAGCAAAGGTAAGCTTCGTAGCCAGTCAATCGTTTCAGGATCCATTCGCTCCATCAAAAACTGGGTCAATCGCATGAGCTGGACTTCCTGTGGGTCTTCCAAGCCATATTGCCCATCTAAAGCCTCAAGGACACAATCATCCCAATTGCCTCGAACACTTGCAGTGATAGGCAGTTCCTTTAACAGAGCGATCAAGTCATTTGCACCTGGACCAGGGAGGAAAATGTCTCCCATGAGCCAGTATTCACTGACTCCTTGTGCTTTAGCATCTGCAATCACTGCTTCTAGCGCCGACGCATTGCCATGAATATCTGATAGAATTGCGATTTTATGGTTCATAATGATTTCCTTCCGTTTGGTAATCTACTCTCTCTTCCGCCACTTGAGCCAACTCCACTTCTTCCTGAGGATTCAACATTCTCTGAACAGCTTCTGCGACTGCTCTTGGCACCCCAACTTCGACAATTTCATCCACACTGGCTTCCTTGATTTTAGTGAGAGATTTAAAATGCTTCATGAGATTCTGTTTGCGTTTAGGTCCCAGACCGTCAATCCCATCCAATTGAGATGAAAAAGAATTTTTGGAGCGCAGCTGCCGGTGGAAGGTGATAGCAAAGCGGTGGACCTCATCTTGGATGCGTTGAAGCAGGAAAAATTCCTGAGAATTGCGAGACAACTCCACCACTTCCAGTGGATCTCCGAAGAGCAATTCATGGGTTTGGTGCTTGTCATTCTTTTGCAGACCTGCAATTGGGATATCCAAACCTAGCTCTTCTTGAATAACTTGCTTAGCGATATTGACTTGACCTTGTCCCCCATCGATGACAATCAAATCTGGCGGGGTTAAACCATCACGTTGAACTCGGCCATAACGTCTGCGAATGACTTCACGCATACTGGCATAGTCATCTGGACCTACAACCGTTTTTATCTTGTACTTACGGTAATCCTTCTTACTGGGTTTACCATTGACAAAGACCACCATGGCAGACACCGGACTGGTTCCCATGATATTAGAGTTATCAAAGGACTCGATGCGGACTGGGGTCGGAATTTGAAGCAAGCGTCCCAGATTTTCAATAGCTCCTTGGGTCTTTTCGACAGATTTTTCTAGCAGATTGAACTTTTGCTCCAGACTAACACGGGCATTTTTTATGGCTAGATTGACCAGTTGTTTTTTCTCTCCACGTTGGGGCTTGAAAATCTTGGTATCCACCAAGGCCTTGACGGCTTCTTGGTCAATATCCTGCGGAATCAATACTTCATTGGGAACCAGGTGAGATTTTTCTTGATAGAATTGTCCCACATAGGTCAAGAAGTCCTCATCCGGATCGTTGTAATAAGGGAAAAGATTGACATCCCGCTCGATGAGTTTTCCCTGACGGACAAAGAAAACCTGAACACACATCCAGCCCTTATCCACATAGTAACCAAAGACGTCCCGATTTTGCAAATCTTTGGCCATGACCCGCTGCTTAGTCCTTAGAGTGCCTATTGCCTGAATCAGGTCACGGTATTCTGCCGCACGTTCAAACTCCATACTTTGAGCCGCCTTTGCCATCTTCCCCTTGAGGTCATTGATGATTTTGTCATCCTGCCCTTTTAGGAAATCAGAAACCTCCTGAGCCATGGACTTGAAATAGGACTCATCTTTTTTACAGATAGTATGGGCCATACACTGGCCGATATGGTAGTAAAAACAGACCTTAGACGGTGGATTAGTACACTTGCGAAAAGGAAAAATCCGATCCAAAAGTCGCTTGATTTCATTGGCTGCCCCCACATCTGGATAGGGACCAAAGTAAAGACCGCCGTCCTTCTTGACCTGACGGGTGATAATCAAACGAGGATAGCGCTCATTGGTGATTTTGATGAAGGGATAGGACTTGTCGTCCTTGAGCATGATATTGTATTTAGGCTTATTCTCCTTGATCAGGTTGATTTCTAAGAGAAGCGCCTCAATATTAGACTCAGTAACGATAAATTCAAAATCCACAATCTCAGATACCAGAGCCTCTGTCTTGGTATCATGACTGCCACGGAAATAGGACCGCACGCGGTTGCGCAGATTTTTAGCCTTTCCTACATAAATGATAGTGCCGTTTTTATCTTTGTGAATGTAACAACCAGGGCTAGTCGGCAAGAGCTCCAGTTTTGATTTGATCAAGTTGTTCATAGTTCCATTATAGCAAAAAGGCCGTAACAGGACGAACAAAAAGCCCCACCGATCACTTGATGGAGGAGCTTTGATTTTATTTTAGATTCATCTAGTCGCTACTGGTATAGAATTCTTGAACAGCTTTCACATCCCGAGCCTGAATTCCATAGTAGGAACCTGCTGGCTGCATGACAGAAGTCTCGTTGGTGTGATCCAATCCGATGGCATGCCCCAGCTCGTGCTCCGCTGTGTGCACGATCCGTTCATAAGAATAACCATAGTTTGGATTGGATAGATAATAGTGATTCAGACGAACCGTTACAGATATAAATTGATTGGTTAACAAATTGGTTTGACTCTCGGCTTGACCTGCTACAGCGGTCGATCCATCATTCATCTCACTTGCCACAATATCTGCCTGGCTAGGATCCGCAACCACCTCAAAGGTAAAGGCTCCCGTTTGATTCCAGTTTTTTATGGCTTCTGCATAGGCACCTTGGAAGGTTTCATCCATTTGAGGCTCAATATAGATGCGAGCTGAGGCTTGAGCCCACTTGCCTTCTGCATGTTGGTGACTGTCTGTCTGAGACAAGACTTCCAGCGTTCCCGTCTCCTTCCATTGATTCCAGCCACCTTGACCAATCTTGCTCATTTTTTCAACCTGATTGACCGCAGAATGAAAATCACCTGTCAGATACCAAACCACTCCAAAGGCAATGATCAGTAGAATGACCACAGTCCAAACCAGACGCCAGAAGAAACGCCAAATTCCCAAAAGAAATCGGAAGAATAATCGAATAATCCAGAACATGACGCCCCACCTTTCATAAAAATAAGAACCTATCTTGAAATCACATTCTCCTTGATCAAGATAGATTCTCTATTTTACTGAAGAAAGCTGAAAGAAACCTAAAACTAAGATAAACGTTCTTCCAAGACAAAGTCAATTGGTAGAGTAGCTAAAAAACGCTCCAATTGTTTTTCCCAGTAGTACCACTCGTGCTTACCTGGACTATGACTATAGGTCACCTCAAAACCTAGTTTTTTGAGGTTTTTCACTGCGAGGTTATTGGCTGAGTAAAGATAGTCTTGTTCCCCACACCAAGCCCATAGTTTGGTCTTTTTATCGGATTTTGCAGCCATGCTTTCAAGCGAATGAGGACTAGATGTCCAGTCTTTAATCTCTCCAAAAACTCCTCTCCAGTAGGCAAGTGACCCCAGATCCTGACTTTCAGGAGAAAAATCCTGAAAACTGAGCGCACCAGAAAAACTAGCTGCATGAGAAAAACGATTTGTCGATAGAGCGAGTTTGAAGGAACCATATCCTCCCATGGAGAGACCAGCTATAAAGGTCTTTTCTCGCTTGCTGGTCATATTGGGGAAGAAACGTTTCATGACTTGGGGGAGTTCTTCTGCTAGAGCAGTATAGTAGTTATAGCCATACTGAGTATCTGTGTACCAGCCATTGCTAGTATTGGGCATGATAACAATGAGATTGGTTCCACGCAACAAGCGCTCGACATTGGTACGTTTGAGCCAGCTATTTTGGTTTCCTGACATTCCGTGTAAAAGATAAAGGACAGGAATATCTGTGCAATCTGGTTCAGTCACCCGACTAGCATCTGGATAGAGTACGGTAACGCCCCACTCCATATCCAAAACTTTTGAGTAATACTCAATATTCATAACTGCCATGGTTGTCTCCTTTTACTATTCTATAAGAAAAAGTCGAATTTCGACTTTTTCTGTAGGTATTCTGCTTATTATTTTGCTTCCATCACGACTGGCAAGATTGCCGGGCGACGCTTGGTTTGATCAAAAAGGTACTTGGTCAGATTGTCGCGAACCTTGCCTTTGAGATCTGCCCAGTCAAAGTCATCACCTTGAAGATACTCTTCTACCGTTTGGTTAATCAATTCTGAACTTTCACGGAGAATATCGCGGCTCTTCTTGAGATAAACAAATCCACGTGTATGGACGCGAGCCTTGGCCACAATTTTCTTCTCACGACGGTTGACAGTGATCGCCACGATAAAGATCCCATCCTCAGACAAGACCTTACGGTCACGAAGGACGACATTTCCAACATCCCCGATGGCATTTCCGTCAATCAAGACATCCCCTGCAGAAACTGCTCCAGCTGGAACAAAGTCTCCATGTTCATAAGACATGGTCGTTCCCTTTTTAGGGATGAAAATGCGTTCCGGCAACATCCCAACTGCCATGGCAGCCTTGGCATGCGCATCCAACTCACGATACTCTCCTTGGATAGGGAAGAGGTAGTTTGGTTGCAAAAGATTAATCATCAACTGCAAATCACGCGCATTCCCGTGTCCGGATACTCGCAAGCTTTGGGTAATGAGTTTCACCACACCACCAGCTTGGTAGATCATGTTTTCAACACGCGCCACAACCGCTTCTTTGGCGGTGGATGGAGTTGTTACAATATAAACCAAGTCCCCATCCTTGATTTCTACATAACGGTGGCGCCCAACGGACATCTTGCGAAGTCCATTGATGGGTTCACCCATACGACCTGTCTCTAAGATAATCAACTCATGGTCTTCAAAACGAGACATTTCTTTCGGTTTAATCAAAAGGCTTTCATTAGCTAGAGACAATTTTTTGAGACGAATCGCTGTACGGACGATATTTTCAACATCAAATCCAGTCAAAACGACTCGGCGACCAGTCTCCGCAGCCGCATCAAAAACCTGCTGGATACGAGAAAGGTTGCTGGCAACTGCTGCAACGATGATACGACCGTCCCAGTCAGCGATGGTTTGGGTAATTTCATCCCCAACTTCACTCTCGCTCGCCACCTGGATATTGCTGTCTGCATTTGCAGAATCACTGAGAAGTGCCAAGACACCGTCACGGCCGATTTCGGCTAAACGCGCAAAATCCGTCGCATAGGATTCACTAGCCGTCTGGTCAAATTTGAAGTCGCCTGTATAAACAATGTTCCCTTTTGGTGTTTTTAACACAACTCCCAGACTCTCTGGGATAGAGTGAGTCGTACGGAAGAAGGAAACCACCGTTCCCCCAAAGTCAATCTCCGTGTTTTCATCAATGATATGGAAGTCATTGAATTTCTTAACCGTATCATTTCCTTTGACAAAGAGTTTGGCCAACTCAATGGTCAACTCAGAGCCAAACACAGGCACCTTAGCCTCTGCCAAGAGATAAGGCAGGGCACCAATGGCATCCGCATGCCCGTGGGTCAAGAAGACTCCTGCGATACGGTCGCTATTTTCAAAAAGGTAGTCCATGTTTGGAATGACGACATCAACCCCTAGTTGTTCATTTTCAGGGTATTTAAGCCCTGCATCCAAAACAAAAATCGAATCGCCTATTTCAGCGATGTACATATTTTTCCCATTTTCTCGTACACCACCTAGTGTTGTTAAACTAATATTACTCATTTTTCCTCCGAAACTTAATTTATCTTGATTATAGGGTAGGTTTACCCTCTTATTCTAAAAGTTCTAAAACTTTCAGCCGAATCTTTTCCTACCATTATACCATTTTTTTGATGATTTTCAAAATGAAGATTTGTTTTCAAAAAAGAGCTGGTTACCCAACTCTTTCCTAACTTCTATTCTTTTTCCATTAAAAAGTCATAGATATCTTGCACCGTACCCAGCGCCATCATTTCTTGGTCTTTGACAGTTTGTTTGAGATTTTGGTAAATCTGACTTTCAGCAATTTCCCTTTTCGGCGCTTCTTTATTGACTGTCATGACACCATCTTTGATCGTCACAAAGCCCAGCTCCTCAAATACTTGGATCATCTTGACCAGCAAGATTTGTTGGATATTGAGATAAACCGCCAAATCTTTGAGCTTGTAGCGAATATCAAACTCTGGGAACTGGTAAATGGTCTTGTACAATTTTGCAAACTGCTCTCTAGTTCCATAACCTGTCAGATAGTAGGCCTTGTCAATGTCATTTTTGAAATAGACAGCAGAGAAATGCTGTTCCTGAAAAATGGCCTTCAGCAAGGTAATATCCTCAGGAATGTTTTTCACAACCACAGCATCACTAGTCGCTAAATCTGGCACCTCTCCAGAGAAATCCAAGACTGGAATTCCCTCTGGCAAGACTGCATTCTTCCCACGAATGTTAAAGAGTTGAACACCTTCCACACGCGCATCCACCATCATCAACTGGAGGGCAGTTTGGCCATTCCATTGGTTGACAGATAGGGTGACTGCTAATTCTAAGTTTTTTGTTTGAGCAAACTCTGTTGCCCATCTCCCTTGTCCGAAGGCCACCACTTCAAAACTCGCCTCATCCTTGGAAATTTTTAGTTTGAGGTGGGCATTGCCTGCTCCCATGGTTCTGGCACTTTCGACATGAAAATCCTTGATATAAAAGACAGGTTTCTGATTATCCATTCCAAAAGGTGCCAAGCGTTCAAAGCTTTTAACCGTTTCTAAACTAAGAGTCTCCAAATCCAGCTCTTCATCTAGATTTAACTTGTTCTTGCCAGCAGCATCTGCGCCTTTTTCACGGACATAGTCTTCCAAAACCTGAGATAAATCTGAAAGTTTCTCAACTTCCAGCGTCATTCCTGCTGCACCAGCATGGCCTCCAAAGGCGATAAAGAGATCTCGATGGGGATCCAAGGCTTCAAAAATATCGACCGTTTCCACACTACGAGCACTACCCTTGGCACGACCTTCTTCTATATTAAGAACAATGACTGTCTGCCCTAGTTCTTCCAACAAACGACCAGCAACGATACCCAGAACGCCAGGATTCCAGCCTTCCTTGGCCAAAACCTGGACCTTCTTCTCAGGATCCACCATGGTCTTAGCTTCTTCATAGATTGACTGAACGATTTCCTTGCGCTCTTCGTTTTTCTGATGAATCATGAGGGCAATCTCGTGAGCTTCCTCGTCGTCAAATCCAGTCAACAAATCAATGGCCGGATTAGGATCATCCAATCGTCCCAAGGCATTTAAACGAGGGGCAATCTGGAATCCAACCGTTTCTTCTGTCACTTCATTCGCAACAATCCCAGCCATGTCTAGCATTTCTTGCAAACCGATACGCTGAGTATGCCCCAGCATTTCCAGACCATATTGAACCATGATACGGTTTTCATCTGTCAAGCTCACCATATCGGCAATGGTTCCGATAGCGACCAAATCAAGCAATTCTACTTGCACTTCTTCTAAAAGGGCGCAAGCCAGCTTGAAAGCCACTCCGCATCCGGCCAACTGTTTGAAAGGATAGTCCGCATCCGGATGCTCAGGATGAATAATGGCGTAGGCATCAGGAAGGGTTTCCGGCATGGAATGGTGGTCGGTCACAATGACATCTACTCCCATAGACTGGGCAAAATCAATGGCTTCGTGACCAGCAACCCCATTATCCACCGTCACAATCAAGGAAATCCCCTCTTGCTCGATAAAGTATTTATAAACACTGACATTGGGACCATAGCCATCGGTAAAACGATTAGGAAGGTAAACACGACACTCTGCGCCCAGCTGTTCCAAACTTTCCTTAACAATCGAAGCTGAAGTCATACCATCCGCATCATAGTCACCGTAAACAAGGATATTCTCCCCTTCTTCAATGGCCTGACGAATCCGTTCCACTGCCTTATCCATATCATGGAGCAGATAGGGATCATACAAGTCTTCCAAAGAAGGTTCTAAAAACTTCTTCAGACTTTTCTCATTCTGAATCCCTCTTTCAAATAATAACCGAGCCACCTCAGGACCCAGTCCAGTCTTCTTGGCTATCTTTGTAAAATCCGCATCTTCAACCTGCGGGGCAAACTGCCATTCATAAGTAGGAGTTATCAAAAAAACATCCACTCTTTCTAAGAATTCTATCGTTTCATTATAACATGATTTAGGCTTTTTCTCTATTCAGATTGCTTTTTTATAACATTTTAGTGAATTTTTTTCAGATATGATTTGACAAGACAAATCTTTTGGTGTAGAATCGTGTTATAAAATCTAACACAAAGGAGATCTCTCATGGCTTTAGTAGAATTTAAACACGTCGAAAAATATTACGGAGACTACCACGCACTCCGCGATATCAATCTCCGTTTTGAAAAAGGACAAGTCGTTGTCTTGCTTGGACCTTCTGGTTCTGGAAAGTCCACTCTTATCCGTACGATCAATGGTTTAGAGGCTGTTGACAAAGGAAGTCTCCTAGTCAATGGACACCAAGTCGCAGGTGCTAGTCAGAAAGATTTAGTTCCTCTTCGCAAGGAAGTCGGCATGGTTTTCCAACATTTTAACCTTTATCCACACAAAACAGTGTTAGAAAACGTGACACTTGCGCCCGTTAAAGTTCTAGGAATTGATAAAAAAGAAGCTGAAAAAACAGCCCAAAAATATCTGGAATTTGTAAATATGTGGGACAAGAAAGATTCCTATCCCGCCATGCTATCTGGTGGTCAAAAACAGCGGATCGCCATTGCTCGTGGTCTTGCCATGCATCCGGAACTACTCCTCTTTGATGAGCCAACATCGGCTCTTGACCCTGAAACCATCGGCGATGTTCTAGCAGTTATGCAGAAGCTGGCACATGACGGGATGAACATGATCATCGTTACCCACGAAATGGGATTTGCTCGAAAGGTTGCAGATCGCATTATCTTTATGGCTGACGGAGAAGTTTTGGTGGATACGACAGATGTCGACGACTTTTTCGACAATCCAAGCGAACCTCGTGCCCAACAATTCCTCAGCAAAATTATCAACCACGAAAGTGACAAAGTCAAATAAGGAGGCGCCTATGAAAAAGAAATTCTTTTTATCAGCATTATTGATTAGCCTTTTCGGTCTTGCTGCTGCCAAACCAGTCCAAGCCGATACCAGCGTCGCAGATATTCAAAAAAGAGGCGAACTAGTTGTCGGTGTGAAACAAGACGTTCCCAATTTTGGCTACAAGGACCCCAAGACAGGGACTTATTCTGGTATCGAAACGGACCTGGCCAAGATGATTGCAGACGAACTCAAGGTCAAGGTTCGCTACGTTCCTGTTACCGCTCAAACCCGTGGTCCACTACTAGACAACGAACAGGTCGACATGGATATCGCAACCTTCACCATCACAGATGAACGTAAAAAATTATACAACTTCACCAGTCCCTACTATACGGACGCTTCTGGTTTTTTGGTCAATAAATCCGCCAACATCAAAAGCATTGAGGACCTAAACGGTAAAACCATTGGGGTTGCTCAAGGATCCATCACCCAACGCCTGATTACTGAACTGGGTAAAAAGAAAGGTCTAACCTTTAAATTCGTCGAACTTGGTTCCTACCCAGAATTGATTACTTCCCTTCACGCTCACCGTATTGATGCCTTTTCCGTGGACCGCTCTATCCTGTCAGGCTACATTAGTAAACGGACAGAACTACTAGATGATAGTTTCAAGCCATCTGACTACGGTATCGTCACCAAGAAATCAAATACCGAGCTAAACGACTATCTTGATACCTTGGTCACTAAATGGAGCAAGGACGGTAGTTTGCAGAAACTTTATGACCGTTACAAGCTCAAACCATCTAGCCATACCGCAGATTAAGGAGGACACCCCATGACAGATTTATCATCTTGGACAGCCTATTTTCAGGATTTTGGACAATTTTTCAATGGTTTCCTCTTCACTCTTGCCCTAGCGATTGGTTCCTTTATCCTCGCCATGGTTTTGGGCATCTTCTTTGGAGCCATGTCAACAAGCAAACGCCCAGTCTTGCGCGTTTTGGCTCGTATTTTTGTCGAATTTTACCAAAATACTCCCCTCTTGGTGCAGTTTGTCATTGTCTTTTATGGTTTGCCTCTTATCAGTGAACACACCATCATGATTCCGATTTATTGGACAGCTGTACTCTGCGTGGGACTCTATCACGGCGCCTATATCGCTGAGGTTATTCGTTCAGGGATTCAGTCTATTCCTAGCGGTCAAATGGAGGCCGCCTTGTCGCAAGGTTTTACCTATATCAGTGCCATGCGCTTGATTATCTTGCCTCAGGCCTTCCGTATCATTCTCCCACCTTTGACCAACCAAATCGTCAACCTCATCAAGAACACCTCTACAGTTGCCATCATCTCTGGAGTAGACTTGATGTTTGTGACCAAGTCTTGGTCGGCTCTCAACGGAAACTACATCCCAGCCTTTTTAGGTGCCGCTCTTCTCTACTTTGCCCTATGCTTCCCTGTTGCCCAGTTTGGTCGCAAGATGGAGCAAGCCAACAAAAAAGCCTATTCACTTTAGGAGGTTACTATGGAATCTATTTTAGAAGTTTTGACCCCAGATAACCTAGTCTTTATCTTTAAAGGATTTGGCTTGACCCTCTACATTTCTCTGATTGCTATCGTCCTCTCGACCCTTATCGGAACAGTACTAGCCGTCATGAGAAATGGGAAAAATCCTGTCTTACGGATCATCTCCAGCATTTATATCGAGTTTGTACGTAACGTTCCCAACCTCCTCTGGATTTTCACCATCTTTTTGGTGTTTAAGATGAAGTCTACACCAGCTGGTATTACTGCCTTTACCCTCTTTACCTCAGCAGCCCTGGCTGAGATTATCCGAGGCGGCCTCAATGCCGTGGACAAGGGCCAGTACGAAGCAGGAATGTCGCAAGGATTCACCTCTGCGCAAATCCTCTACTACATCATTCTCCCACAAGCGATCCGCAAAATGTTGCCAGCCATCATTTCTCAGTTTGTAACCGTGATTAAGGATACCAGCCTTCTCTACTCTGTTATCGCTCTACAAGAACTCTTTGGCGCTAGCCAAATTCTCATGGGCCGTTATTTCGAACCAGAGCAGGTCTTCAGTCTTTATATCCTGATTGCCTTGATTTACTTTATCTTTAACTTTGCCATTTCTAGCCTGTCTCATAAGCTAGCAAAACGTTGGCAACAAGCTGCAGAATAAAAACGAAATGTGAACGTCTATTTTTCGTTCACATTTTTATATTTTCATTCAGGCGGATTGTCCCAATAATCGTCAACATCATAGCCAATCATAATAAATCCAACAGGAATTTCACCATCATAGGTACCAAACGGAAATAAAAATTTATTTTGCTACTCTGATACCTACAATTTTGGTATTTCCCATACATTTTTTCCATATAAAACACTGTTCTAACAGCTCCACAACTTTTAATTCTTTATCAGTACCATTTTCTATTGGATTTTCTCCGACAAAATACGGACACTTAATGTATTCAATTTTATAAATCAATTCTTTCGAAGTCTTTTATAGCTTTCTGATAAGAAAACCAGGTGCATAAGTTAAATATGGCAACACCAAAAAGTAATATTACTATCTGTGGTACGTTCAAATTTGAAGAATCATTCAAACTTTCTAATCCAGGAATATGGTGTAATATCTCTCCCATGAATATTATAACAGTTGCGACTGCGCAGAATAGGATAAAAGGCTTCCCAATCTTATAAGCTGTTTTAAAAAAGCCTTCGAGAAAAACACTGTTAAAGGTTGCAAATACAAGCATTATATAGCCAAGATATGCAGCATTTGCATTCATCAACGGATTTGTCACATACGGTGTGGCATCTCCTAAGAGTCTCATCCGAATAATCGTCAGAAAAAGACATAATATGAAAGCTATGCACTCGATAGATAAAACAAATAAATATTTAGACGTAACCACATCTTGTTTTCTAACTGGCAACATGACCGTGTAGGTGATGTCATCACATTCTCGAACTTGTTGATAAGTATAAAAAATACCAAGACAGATAAAAAAGGAACCGACAAGAATAGGATACCTTGGAATCATCGTAATAGCTGAAAAAGTTATAAACCAATAGCTCAAAGGATTTGCTGTTAGTTTCATTTCTTTATAGAGAAGTTTTCTCATCACAAATTCACCTCTTCCCTTTCAATATGCACCATAATATCTTCAAGTGTGGATTTCTGCCCTATTTCTTTCGTGTAATGACTGATAAAATCCTCTTTTCTCTCAGATAAAAGCAATTCACCATTTTTTATATAAGTAATAGTATCTGCACACTTCTCTAAATCACTAGTAATATGAGTAGAAAACAAGATTGCTACTCCTTTTTCTGCTAGTTTTCGAAAGATTTCATTCATCTCATCTCTAGATACTGGATCAAGTCCACTGGTTGGCTCATCTAAAATCAAAAGCTTAGCATGATGAGAAAGAGCTAAAGTAAGATAAAATTTTACTTTCATCCCCTCAGACAGTTCCATAATTTTCTTATTTTCATCAAGCTTAAATGCATCAAGATAATGACGATACGATTCATCATCCCAGTTATCATAAAAAATACGAGTAATGGCGACAATATCCTTTAATTTTTTTCTTTTATAATAATTGGTTCCTCCCACTGCATAACCAATTCGTTGTTTGATTTCATCTTCATTATCCAGATAATCCATTCCAAGAATACGGACATTCCCTGCATCTGGATGAACAAGATTTAGAATGGATTTAATCGCTGTAGTCTTACCTGCTCCATTCCTACCGATAAATCCCATAACCTCACCTGATTTAATATGAAAACTTATAGGTTTCAATTCAAATGCTGAATATTTTTTTGTAATATCATTTACCTCTAAAACATACTTCATTTTATTCATCCTCCTTCTCTTCAAAAGCAATTTCCATCAAGTGTGCAAAGGCTCCCTTCGGCGGTATGGCAATTCCACGCTTTTCATCACCAAGAAGCAGAATCGTATCGCCAGGTTTGATATTAAAGACATCGCGCGCCTGTTTTGGTATTACTATTTGACCTTTTTCTCCAACTGTAGCTGTCCAAGCATATTTACCTTTCGGTGCTTTCATCACTGTTACCTCCTTTATGGTATGATTTGTATAACTAATTATACCACTTATCCTAAATAATACAAGTGCAAGCTACATCCAGTTGCCATCATAATAAAATGCTCGTTAAAATCTGTACCACTCATCCCAAAACTAAGAATCTTAGACATCTTAACCCTAACTTTTTGTAAGTGGTGCTTATTCATTAACTACTCTCTCTAGAAAATATGTGACTACAAACAAAATTGAGGATTAAAAAAAATTCATAAGCACATTGATGCCATGAATCAAAAACAGCATTATTCTCTCCTATAAGAGAGGACACTCCTAAAATCAGGAAAGCGAAACTAAGATTTTTAAAAATATCTTATTGCAAACAAAAATATAATATGCTACAACGCTTTTGACAAAACGTGTCGAAAGGTAGAAAGATGGCAAAAATAATTGATTTAAGGCAAGAAAATATTCACAAAGTACGATCCTGTTTTTATCAAGGAGGAACATGGACCAAGAATCAGTTATCCTGTCAAACAGGGATTTCTCTGGCAGGAACTACCTATATCTTACAAATATTAGAGAATGATGTTAATGTTGCTTCTCTTGGTTATTGTAGTATTCACCCAGAATTTAGAACACTGGCCCTTCTCTACCAGCTAGATACAGATTTTGCCGGTTCTGATATTATCATCAATAAAAGATTGTATCGTGGAAGAAATGGTTTTGCAGGGGAAGTCGGCTATCTCATTAATGGATATAAACCTCCAAATCTCCAATCACGTTCAAATGACTTCACATTTCTTTTGTTAAATCAAATAACAGCACTAACATCAGTCATTGCTCCGGATGCTATTGCATATTATTGTCCATCTTTAAAAGAAAATATAAAAATTTCCGACACCTATCTTCCTAAAGAATCCCACCCAATCCTTGAAAGATTGACTGAAATAGACCCATTCATACTGAACGGAGTTCAATCAATTGGAAAAAACAAGATTCTAAGAATCAAAAGAAGAACAATCTGAAAAGGAGAATTAAATGATTTCGTTATTGTTGGCAGTCATCTATCTGGCCTTTATTAGTTTAGGCTTACCTGATGCTATTTTAGGAAGCGCTTGACCAAATATGTATCGTGGCTTAAATTCAACTATTACTGGGGCAGGCTCCATCTTTCTGATTACCATAAAATACCTCTGTAAGAGAAAATCAGAGCTAAAATCAATAAAACATAGAAAGCGAGAAAAAGCCATCTCATCTTCACACATAGAGCAATATATTCTCTGATAAAGGCCGATGGGATATAGTAGGCGGCTGTACGGCAACCAAGACCATCTCCCTTCATCCCAATACGTCGAGCATAGGTACTGGTACGAAAAACATGGTAATCATTTGTCACAAAGAGAAAACGTGGACTGGCCACCAGCTTCTCTCCCATTTCTTTTGAGAAGAGAAGATTCTCATAGGTTGTCGTTGAGTCTTCCTCTAGGAGAATCGCTTCTCTCGGAACATCCGTCTCTTCCAGCAAATAATTACAAATTGCCTGAGCCTCGGAAATCTTCTCATCCCCACCTTGACCACCACTTGCGATGATTTTAACATTGGGATTGAGAGACTGGTGATAGGCTTCTACTGCCTTGTCAATGCGACTCTTCAGTAAGGGAGTGACTCTTTCTCCATTCAACAAGCCTGCTCCGTGAATGATGATAAAATCATAATATTTTTTCTTAGGAATAAAAAGATACAGGATAGAATAAAGCAGAAATCCTGCAAAGGCAAAACCAAAAATCAAATACGAATAAATCAAAAAGAAAAAGATAATATTCACTAGATGATTGGTGTAAAACAAGCCCTTGGTATCGCTCACTCGAATCGCCATGATCACAAAAAAGAATAGAATCACGCAACCTAATCCTAGAGACAAATAATTTGCCTTGGATTTTCCTTCTTTTTTCAATAACACAAATCCATTATAAATAAGGAAAAAGCCACTTAGAAAAACTAAAAGAGGCAGCAGGAGAAAAATCCCTGCAAAGAAAACCATGTGCACTTCTTTCTGCCCAGCTTCGTAAAAAAGATTGGCAATGGACATATAAGAAAAGAGCAGAGACAAAAGTAAGAGAGCTGGATTCCAGAGACTGCGATTGTCCCTTAAAAACGAAACAAGAAAAAGTAGGACAAAAAATCCTGTGATAAAGTACATAGTCTCCTCCTTTGATGACTACATTGTACCATAATTATGGCAATAGAAAAAGAGGAGCCTAGTCCTCTTATTTTGCTATTCTTGCTTCTGCATCTGCCACAACCTGAGCCAGACTCATCTGACGAAGTTGATTTTCCATAGCTACTTGGATATCCAGCAATTTCTGATCCAAGACCTTATGAATATTAGCCCCTACTGGACAGTTAGGATTGGGATTGTCATGGAAACTAAAGAGCTTACCAGATTTTCCTAGACACTCGACAGCCTGATACACATCAAAAAGGCTAATATCTTGGAGGTCTTTTATAATCTCTGTACCGCCCGTCCCACGCGCAACTGAAATCAATCCTGCTTTTTTGAGTTGCGACAAAGTCTTACGGATAATGACTGGATTAACTCCAACGCTAGCTGCGAGAAAATCACTGGTCACCTTACTTTCCTGGCCCTTGATAGCAATGATAATTAGCATATGGGTCGCAATGGTAAATCGACTTGAAATTTGCATTTTGTTCCCCTTTCACCTGAGATTCTCATCATCTCTCTTCTCATACTCATTATACCCCTTTTTGATGTCATGTCAATCATTACTACTATCTAACCATGCATCCAACTCAATATCATGCCCCTGTTTTTGAGCAATCTCATACAGAAGTTCCTGGTTATGAGTGTGGTGAATCCCATTTACCAAACTTTCATAATAGACCTGGAAATAGGGGAGCTTTAAATCTTTAGCCAACTGCAATTCAGCCTCTACATCATAATCCACTCGACGAAAATCAACATCAGACAAACCTGCTTCATCAAACTCTAAGATCATATACTGGGCCCGCAGGTCCTTACGCAACTTCGCATCTAGAAAGAAGGGTTGCCCAATCGAACCTGGATTAAGAATCAACTGTCCATCACTTCCATAACGAAGCAACTGTTGGTGGATATGACCATATACTGCGATGGAGGCGTGTGGATTCGTCACTAATCTATCAAAATCTTCTTGTTTTCCCGTATGAATCAACTCCCTACCCCAGTTTTTATCAGGGAGATGGTGAGTGATTCCCACCATCAAATCACCAAACTGACGATGAACTTGCATGGGTTGATTGTGGAGGTCTTCGATTTCTTCAGGGCTGATTTCTTCTAATATATACTGGCATTGACGTAGGAGGTAGCGATGACTAGCTTTTGTCAAATCTAGCTTACGATGCAAACCTCGCCAGAGACTATTCTCCCAATTACCAAGAACTCTTACAGTAATAGGCAAAGCCACTAAAAGATTCAATACCCTTCTACGTCCTGTTCCTGGCATCAGAATATCCCCCAAAAGCCAGTACTCATCTACATTTGCCTTTTTAGCATCAGTCAGTACAGCTTCCAGGGCTGTCGTATTCCCATGTATGTCTGAAAGAACTGCTATTTTGGTCATTCTTTCTCCTCTTTTCCTCTTACTTCTTTTGTTAGTATTATAGCAGAAAACACTCAAAAAGAGCACTATCACTACTCACTGGATTAACTTGTAAAGGCTTCCAATACGTGCTATAATATAAATAGAGAGTTCCCCTTCATTTAGGATTATGTGGTCTTCAACATCTCTCAATTTTTGCAGATTGGAGGACTATCGCCATGCGGAAATATCTTAAGTATATTCCATACTACCTTGTCATTTTCTTCTTTTACTGGCCCCTCTATGAGTTGCTTTTACTGCTGATATCTGATTCTTATACGCTGAAAGGACTTTACATTTATAACATTCTCCTCTTTTCTCCCCTAGTAACCTTTATCGTATCGCTACTTTATAGCTATCGATTTCATTTCTCACTTTGGTGGCTACTCGGTATTGGTCTGGTCTTTTGCTTTACCATCATCACCTTTGGTGAGTTCATCCTACTTTACTTCCTAGCCTATGAGCTCTTTACCCTACTTGGCTTGGTTTCTGGTATGGGGATCAAGCATCTCTTCCAGAGAGCGAAAAACAAAAAAATTATACAAAAACCTTGAAAATTCTCGCAATCATGCTATAATAATGCATAGAGACAAGTCGCTTAGTCCCTTTCTACTAGAGAGTGCGTGGTTGCTGGAAACGCATAGAAAGCCTAAACTGATACTACTCTACTGATTTTTATGCAAACATAAAACGGTGGCTACGTTAAAGCCAATCTGAGGTGTCCCTCTTTTTGAGGAACATAAATGAAGGTGGAACCACGTTGCGACGTCCTTTTATGGATGTCGCTTTTTGATTTATTAACGAAAAATCAAAAGGAATTTCTATTTATATTTCAAGGGTACCTTCACTATAACTAGGCTAATAAAAACTTTATAAGGAGAAAACCATGATTAAGATTACTTTCCCAGATGGCGCTGTTCGTGAATTCGAATCTGGCGTCACAACTTTTGAAATTGCCCAATCTATCAGCAATTCCCTAGCTAAAAAAGCCTTGGCTGGTAAATTCAACGGCAAACTCATTGACACGACTCGTGCTATCACTGAAGATGGAAACATCGAAATCGTGACGCCTGATCACGAAGATGCCCTTCCAATCTTGCGTCACTCAGCTGCCCACTTGTTCGCCCAAGCAGCTCGTCGTCTCTTCCCAGACATTCATTTGGGTGTCGGTCCAGCTATCGAAGACGGCTTCTACTACGATACGGACAATACTGCTGGTCAAATCTCTAACGAGGACCTTCCTCGTATCGAAGAAGAAATGAAGAAAATCGTTAAAGAAAACTTCCCATCAATCCGTGAAGAAGTTACCAAAGGCGAGGCCCGTGAAATCTTTAAAAATGACCCTTACAAGTTGGAATTGATTGAAGAACACTCTGAAGACGAAGGCGGTCTGACTATTTACCGTCAGGGCGAATACGTAGACCTCTGCCGTGGTCCTCACGTCCCATCAACAGGTCGTATCCAAATCTTCCACCTGCTCAACGTAGCTGGTGCCTACTGGCGTGGAAATAGCGACAACGCGATGATGCAACGAATCTACGGTACAGCTTGGTTTGACAAGAAAGACTTGAAGAACTACCTTCAAATGCGTGAAGAAGCCAAGGAACGTGACCACCGTAAACTCGGTAAAGAGCTTGACCTCTTCATGATTTCACAAGAAGTCGGACAAGGTTTACCATTCTGGTTACCAAACGGAGCGACTATCCGTCGTGAATTGGAACGCTACATCGTCGACAAGGAAATCGCTGCAGGCTACCAACACGTCTACACTCCACCAATTGCCTCTGTGGAACTCTATAAAACTTCTGGTCACTGGGATCACTACCGTGAAGATATGTTCCCAACTATGGACATGGGAGACGGTGAAGAGTTTGTCCTCCGCCCAATGAACTGTCCTCACCATATCGAAGTTTATAAACACCATGTACACTCATACCGTGAATTACCAATCCGTATCGCTGAGATTGGCATGATGCACCGATATGAAAAATCTGGCGCCCTTACTGGCCTTCAACGTGTACGTGAAATGTCCCTAAATGATGGTCATACTTTTGTAGCTCCAGAACAAATTGAGGAAGAATTCAAGAAAATTCTTCAATTGATTATCGACGTGTATGAAGACTTTAATTTGACAGATTACCGTTTCCGCTTGTCTTATCGTGACCCAGAAGATAAACACAAATACTTTGACAACGATGAGATGTGGGAAAATGCACAACGCATGTTGAAAGCAGCTATGGATGATATGGAACTGGACTACTTTGAAGCTGAAGGTGAAGCAGCCTTCTACGGACCAAAATTGGATATCCAGGTTAAAACTGCCCTCGGTAAAGAAGAAACCCTTTCTACTATCCAGCTTGACTTCTTGCTTCCAGAACGCTTCGACCTCAAATATGTTGGAGCAGATGGTGAGGAACACCGTCCAGTCATGATTCACCGTGGGGTTATCTCAACCATGGAACGCTTCACAGCTATCTTGATTGAGAACTACAAGGGTGCCTTCCCAACATGGCTGGCACCACACCAAGTAACCCTCATCCCAGTATCTAACGAAAAACACGTGGACTACGCTTGGGAAGTGGCTAAGAAACTCCGTGACCGTGGTGTCCGTGCAGACGTAGATGAGCGCAATGAAAAAATGCAGTTCAAAATCCGCGCTTCTCAAACCAGCAAGATCCCTTACCAATTGATCGTTGGAGACAAAGAAATGGAAGACGGAACTGTCAACGTTCGTCGCTACGGCCAAAAAGAAACACAAACTGTCTCAGTTGATGACTTTGTTCAAGCTATCCTAGCTGATATCGCTAACAAATCACGCGTTGAGAAATAAGAAACTAGCACAAAAGCCTCCAATCGGAGGCTTTTTCTCATTTATGTTTACTCAATAACGAGCTTCACTTCAGCGAATTTAATCCGTACGGTTGTTCCTTTTCCGACCTCAGACTCGATGCGAATCTGGTGGCCCAGTTCTTCAGAAATTTTCTTAGATAGATAAAGCCCAAGTCCAGATGACTGCTGGGTTAGACGGCCATTGTAACCTGAAAAGCCACGTTCAAAGACTCGGAGAACATCGCTGTTTTTTATCCCAATTCCCGTATCCTTGATACAGAGCTCCTGACCTTCCATATAAATCTCTAACCTACCTTCCTTGGTGTACTTGAGACTGTTTGAGAGGATTTGTTCAATGACGACCAACAGCCACTTCTTATCGGTCACGATGATTTTGTCAAGGTCATGGAGATTCAGCGTCAGTCCTTTTTGGATAAAGAAAAGGGCATACTTGCGAACCACTTCCTTCACTAGATCCTCCACTTGAACCTTTTCAAATACCAAGTCATCATGGAAGCTTTCCAAACGAAGATACTGCAACACCAGGTTGGTATAGGAGTCAATCTTAAAGATTTCCTGTTCCAGTTGTTGCTTGACCTCCCGATCAGAGACTTCTGCTACCAAGAGACGACTAGCCGCAATGGGGGTCTTGATCTGATGAACCCACAAGGTGTAGTAGTCCAGTAAATCCGTCAGCTTGCTCTGCGCTTCAGACTTCTTTTGATACAATTCAGACTCACGCTCTTCGAGCTTTTCTGCTAGCGCACATTCCAGAGGAGACTTGGGGTCTCGCTCAGCATAGAGTACTTCCTGCCGGTAAACCTGAGCTTCTGCAAATATATCCCAAGCCAAAAATAGGAAGGTCACAAAACTACTGAGCAGAAAGAAATAAAGAAAATAAGTTCCTAGACTAGCAAATAAAAACTGAAAGAGAAGGACGAGACAGCCTAATGAAAAAATATAGGCAAAAACGCGACTGCGAGAACGCAGATAGGCTAGACAAAATGATTTCCAATCAAGCATGTTTCAGTCCGTATCCTATCCCTTTCTTGGTTTCGATAAAGCCTGCTAAACCTTGCTCCTCCAACTTTTTGCGCAGGCGAGCAACGTTGACAGACAAGGTGTTATCATCGATGAAAAAATCGCTATTCCAGAGTTCCCGCATCAAGTCATCACGCGCTACGATATTGCCAGCATGTTCAAACAAGACCCGCAAAATTTGAAATTCATTCTTGGTCAAACTCAGGACTTCCCCCTGATAGTGCAAGTCCATAGACTTGGTATTGAGGATCACACCCGCATACTCCAGCAGACTTTCATCCCGCCCAAACTCATAGGAACGGCGCAACAGACCCTGAACCTTGGCAAGGAGGACCTGCTGGTCAAAAGGCTTAGTTACAAAGTCATCCGCTCCCATATTGATTGCCATGACGATATCCATAGCCTGATCTCTCGAAGACAGAAACATGATAGGTACCTTGGAAATTTTACGAATCTCCTGGCACCAGTGATAACCATTAAAGAGTGGCAAACCAATATCCATGAGGACCAAATGAGGTTCTGACTGAACAAAAAGACTCAATACTTCCATAAAATCCTCTACCAAAACGACCTCAAAACCCCACTCAGAGAGCAGTTTCCCCACTTGTTGCCGAATAACTTGGTCATCTTCTACTAGTAAAATCTTGTGCATGCGCTTCTCCTTTGCTATTTCTCAAAGTATCAAAACCCTTCATATCAGATTTACGGATCAGTATCTCATACTGTTTAGCAGCCTATTTCCCAAATCCAGATAAGAAAACAGATGCTAAATAGAGAACATTCCCACTGATATCATACCTTATTTTTAATTATAGTTCCAGCCTTATCCTATATTTTCCTTTTGTGCTCATTTAGTTAGCGTTTCTTTAACTTATTTAACAGATCTAGCCTTCTTATTGACAAGCTAGCCATGATTTGTTAGAATATGAATGAATAATTAATTTTATTCATTCATCAAATAAAGGAGGTTAAATCAGATTGGACAAAAAACAAGCTCTAAAAACAGCGGCTTATGACGTTTTTTCGAAAAAGGGTTACAAGGCAACAGGAATTTCAGAAATTGCTAGGCAAGCTGGTGTTGCAGTTGGTTCTTTTTATAACTATTACGAGAGTAAAGAAGCCATTTTTCTAGACATCTATATAGATGAAAACAACCGTGTTCGCCAAGCTATGATCGACGAACTGGATTGGGAAATTGACATGATCGACCTCATTGGTCAACTATTTGCTCAGTCCAGAACTCTCGTTTCTTCCAATAAAATCCTTGCAGAATGGTACAATCCTGCCATCGCAGATGAGTTGCACAGCTACTATTCCTCGGAAGAAGGCAAAGTCGCAAATCCTTTTCATCAGTTTCTAGTTAAAACTTTTACAAATCGTATGCAGGCTGAAGGGTACTCGCCAGAAAAGATTCAAGATATTTTACAGGTTTATAATCTGTTTTACTATATGGATATGCATATCACGGAAAAAGATTTTCCAGATATTGGCAAAACTGTTGAAATACTTGCAACCAACTTCATTAAAGGAGTTCTAAAATAAAGAATGGATTTCTTTATTTTTTGAAAAAATATGAATGAATTGTTTTATAATTCATTCATAAAATTAAGAACAGGAGTCATAAAAAATGAAAAGAGGTAAAAAAATGTTTATTATCATTCTATCAATACTTGGAGCGCTATGTATTATAACTTGGGGTACCATCGCTTATCTTGGACGAAGCCAGACATTATCGATAAAATCCATCGAAAACCCCAGCGGAGATCTATATTTAATTCATATCACAAAACCGAGTCATCAAATCTGGAAAGCTGGGGCTTATGCTAAGTTTACACTCCCTGATACCTCGTCTACTGCTAAAAAATATGAAACCAAGGGAGAGCAAACCAGTCGATGGCTAACTATTGCCTCCACACCTGATGAAGATGAAATTCTCATTTTGACTCATAATAGTGGTAGCAACTTTAAGAACACCTTGACACATTTACCGGCTGGCAGTGAGATTGAGATGAGTTGGCTGGATTCCTCTTTGACTGTTAAAGATACGAATCAGCCACTAGTTTGCTTTGCATCTGATGTTGGTATTTCTGCTCTACGCCCCCTTATCAAAGAATGGTCTGGTAAATGTCCGATTATTCTCAACCATTTTGACAAAGGAGTTTCTATTTTCGATAATGAGATGAAGGAACTGGCTCAAAAAACATCGAATTTTACTTATAAAACTAGCGATGAACTTTCTCAAAGTCAAGCATTTTTAAAACATGCTATTGATGAATACGGCAATCAAGCCAGCTATCTCATCACAGGTCAGCCTGATGATGTAAATGAGATGAAGAAGTTTTTAAAGGAAAATGGGATTGATAGCAAAAACATACAAGTAAGCTCGTTTAGAGGTTTGAAATAGGAGCAATCTATCTTCTATGTATTTCAATCAAACCCTACTAGCTAATTCTAGATAAATGTGATAGGATAAATATAGAGAAAGGAGCTTTTATGGCCAATATTTTTGACTACCTCAATGATGTAGCATACGATTCCTTTTATGACCTCTCCGTGAACGAGTTAGATGTTCTTGCCTTGACTGAATTAACCTACCTTGCTTTTGATGATGTAGTCACCCAAGAACCAAAGCGCCTCATAGATCTTGCACCTCAAATTCCTAGAGACACGACGATGCTGACCAATAAAAACCGTCTCCAGTTATTGGATCAACTCGCTCAACACAAACGATTTAAAAATTGCAAGCTCTCAGAATTTATCAACGATATTGATTCTGAATTGCAGAAACAGTTTGCAGCCATGACTTATCGTATCAGTCTCGATACCTATTTGCTTGTTTTTCGTGGAACGGATGACAGCATCATTGGTTGGAAAGAAGATTTCCATATGACCTATATGAAGGAAATCCCAGCTCAAAAACATGCCCTCCAGTATTTAGAGGACTTTTTTGCCCAACATCCTAACCAAAAGGTTATCCTAGCAGGACACTCAAAAGGGGGCAATCTAGCTGTCTATGCTGCCAGTCAACTTGATCCAAACTTGCAGAAAAACATTATCGCTGTCTATACTTTTGATGCACCTGGGCTTCACAAGGAACTAACCGAAACACTAGGCTATCAAAACATGATAGACAGAACAAAAGTATTTATCCCACAAGGTTCTATCATCGGGATGATGCTGGAAATTCCGGATAAAAAAATCGTTGTTCGAAGTACTGCCTTGGGTGGCATCGCCCAGCACGATACCTTTAGTTGGCAGGTTGAAGACAAACACTTTGTCCAACTGGACGAGACCAATAGTGATAGTCAGCAAGTCGATACAACCTTCAAGGAATGGGTTGAAACAGTCCCTGACGAGGAACTACAACTCTATTTCGACCTCTTTTTCGGAATCATTCTCGATGCATGCATCTCCTCTATCAACGATCTTTCTTCCTTCAAGGTCATTGAACACATTCATCAACTCTTTGTCCAAGCTCAATCCCTCACTCCCGAAGAAAGAGAAACCATGGGGCGCTTAACCCAACTCTTGATTGACACCCGATACCAGGCTTGGAAAAATCGTCAAGACACGAAAAAGACTTTCTGATACCCTAAGTATCCTCTTCTATGCTATACTTAGTTTAGTACATTCTTTGAGATTGGAGCCAGTATGAAAATCCATAAAACCGTGAATCCCGTTGCCTATGAAAACACTTATTACCTGGAAGGAGACCAACACCTGATTGTGGTTGACCCAGGTAGCCATTGGGAAGCTATTCGCAAGACTATTGAAAAAATCAACAAACCAGTCTGCGCGATTCTCCTGACCCACACCCACTACGACCATATTATGAGTCTAGACTTGGTTCGTGAGACTTTTGGAAATCCCCCTGTTTATGTAGCAGAGAGTGAAGCTTCTTGGCTTTATACACCTGTAGATAATCTCTCTGGTCTCCCTCGTCACGATGATATGGCAGATGTGGTCGCAAAACCAGCAGAACACACCTTTGTCTTTCACGAGGAATACCAGCTTGAGGAATTTCGTTTTACAGTTCTACCAACCCCAGGGCACTCTATCGGAGGTGTTTCCCTCGTTTTTCCTGAGGCCCATCTAGTCTTGACGGGTGATGCTCTTTTCCGAGAAACCATCGGACGGACCGATCTTCCTACAGGTAGCACGGAACAACTCCTCCATAGTATCCAAACTCAACTCTTCACCCTTCCTAACTACGATGTCTACCCTGGGCATGGTCCAGCTACGACTATCGCTCACGAAAAGACTTTTAATCCCTTTTTCTAGCAAGCAAAAAACCAAGGATAATTTCCTTGGTTTTTATCTTACCAAATAATCACACGATCCTCTGGTGAACGCCACATACCATCGCCTTCTTTGACATCGTAAGTTGTAAAGAAGTCATCGAAGTTTGGTACTTGAACGTTGACACGGAGTTTGGCAGGCGCGTGCACATCGACACTAGCCATGAGTTTCATCAATTCTGGACGGCCTTTCATACGCCAGATACGAGCAAAATTGTGGAAGAATTCTTCAGCAGAAAAGTCTGGTTCTCTCTTGGCAGCTTCAAGGGCTGCAGCGATCCCTCCTAGGTCGGCAACGTTTTCAGACACGGTTAGTTTCCCGTTGATTCTTGCACCGTAAGATTCTTGCCCATCAAACTGGTCGATAACTTTCTGCGTTTTTTCTTTAAAGGCAGCATAGTCACTCTCTGTCCACCAATCCTTGAGGCTACCATTTTCATCAAAAGAAGCGCCATTTGTGTCGAAGGCATGAGAAATCTCGTGGGCAATAACAGCACCAATCCCACCGTAGTTGGCAGAAGATGACTGATGCAAGTCATAGAATGGAGCCTGCAAAATGGCCGCTGGGAAGACAATCAAGTTCTTCTGAGGATTGTAGTAGGCATTAACCATGTGAGCAGGCATCCCCCACTCCTTGTAGTCAACTGGCTGGTTCCACTTGCTCCAGCTATGCTTGATTTCCACACGCGCAAAGGCTAGGGCATTCTCAAAGAGGCTGGCAGTTTCATCCACCACCTTGTCCTTGTAGCGGGCTGGCAATTCCTCGGGATAACCGATATAAGGCTTGATGACATTGAGTTTGACAATGGCCTTATCACGCGTTTCAGGAGTGAGCCAGTCGTTCTTGGCCAAGCGTTCCTTATAAACGTCAATCATGGTCGCTACTTTTTTCTCTACATCCGCCTTTGCTTCTGGGGAGAATTTTTCATGCGCATACCAGAGACCAAGGGCTTGCTTGAAAGGACCTTGGGCCAAATGATAAGCTGCCTTGACCTTGTCCTGAGCTTCTGGAACACCTGAAAGGGCACGTCCATAGGCACCTGACAAGACACGAATCTCATCTGTCAAATAACTGGTTGAAAGATTCACCACAGCCAAAATCAAGGTTGCTTTGAGTAGAGGCCAAGCTTCTTCACTGTAAAATTGATCTGCTGCTTGCCAGAAACGTTCCTCATCTACGATAACCTTATCAGGAGTTTGGCCAAGAACTGCTTGGAAGAAATCATCCAAAGGCAGAGCAGGGGCAAATTTCTTGAAATCTTCATAGGCGTATGGATGGTAGAGTTTGGCATATTCTGAACTTTCTTCGTTAGAAAGCACCACAGCCGCAATGCGACGGTCCAATTCCAATCGTTTCTCTAGTAAGTCTGCGATTTCCTCATCTGAAAAATCATAGGCTTTGAGTAGATTCGTAGTACTTTCCTTCCAAAGAGTCAAGAGTTCCTCACGCTGAGGATGGTCTTCGGCGTAATAAGTTGTATCTGGTAAAATCGTCCCTGGTGCACTTGCCCAGAGAACATTGGTTCTGGCATCCATAAAGTCTGGTGATACTCCAAATGGAAGGAAGTTTGGCTTGCCTGCTAGTTCAAATTCTGCCAATTTGCTGGTAAAATCTGTAAAACTCTCCAAATTTTGGTATTCCTTTAGTAGAGGAAGGACAGGCTTGATTCCATCTGCTTCTCTCTTGTCAAAATCACGTACCATACGATGGTACTTAACAAAGTTTGCGAGGATAGCATCCTCTGGGACCTCTTCACCGACCAACCACTTGTCCGTAGTCGCCAGCATTAACTCTTCAATTTCCTCGTCAAGGTCAATAAAACCACCTGTTCGAGATTTGTCAGCTGGAATGACAGCTGTTTTTTCCCATTCGCCATTGATTGCATCATAAAAATCGTCTTGATAACGTGTCATCTTGTTCTCGCTTTCATTTTTCACTTATTCTTAGCTTAGCAAAAAACACTTGGGAATGCAATTAAAAATGAACTTCTTGTCGGTTTCATTTTACTGTTATTTTATTAAATTTTTAAAAAATTAACTTGACTTAATTTTTTTTTTAAGGTATATTAAAAGACAGGAGGAAAACAACTGTATGATACGTATCAAAAACCTCAGTGTCTCCTACAAAGAAACGTTGGCACTAAAGGATATTTCACTAGTGCTCCAAGGACCAACTATTACCGGAATTATTGGTCCAAACGGTGCTGGAAAATCAACTTTATTAAAAAGTATGTTGGGAATTATCCCACATGAAGGTCAGGCCTTTCTCGATGATAAAGAAGTCAAAAAATCTTTACATCGAGTTGCCTATGTCGAGCAAAAAATCCATATCGACTACAATTTCCCTATCAAAGTCAAGGAATGCGTCTCACTGGGACTCTACCCATCTATCCCGCTCTTTCACACTTTAAAGGCCAGCCACTGGAAAAAAGTGGCGGATGCACTTGAAATCGTTGGACTCTCAGACTATGCTGAACGCCAAATCAGTCAGCTCTCAGGGGGACAATTCCAACGTGTGTTGATTGCCCGCTGTTTAGTGCAGGAAGCTGACTACATCTTTTTGGATGAGCCTTTTGTCGGGATTGACTCGATCAGTGAAGAGATTATCATGAATACGCTGAGAGACCTTAAAAAAGCTGGTAAAACAGTTCTCATCGTCCATCATGACCTCAGTAAAGTCCCCCATTATTTCGACCAAGTTTTACTTCTCAATCGAGAATTAATAGACCTTGGTTCAACTGAAGAAACCTTTACCGAAGCCAATCTCAAAAAAGCTTATGGTAGCAAACTCTTTTTCAATGGAGGTGACCTATGATAGCAGAATTTATCAATGGATTACAAAATTTCCATTTCCTACAAAACGCCCTGATCACAGCTATTGTCATCGGAGTGGTTGCTGGAGCTGTGGGATGTTTTATCATCCTGCGTGGAATGTCTCTCATGGGAGATGCCATCTCTCACGCAGTTTTGCCTGGCGTAGCCCTTTCCTTTATTCTGGGAATTGATTTCTTTATTGGAGCGATCATCTTTGGTTTGATGGCTTCCATCATCATTACCTACATCAAGGGAAACTCTATCATCAAGAGTGACACTGCCATTGGTATTACCTTTTCATCTTTCTTAGCCTTAGGTGTCATCTTGATTAGTGTTGCCAAGAGTTCGACAGACCTCTTCCATATCCTTTTTGGGAATATCCTCGCTGTCCAAGATACAGACATGTGGATTACCATTGGTATGGGGGCGTTGATTCTTTTGATTATCGGGATTTTCTTTAAACAACTATTGATTACATCCTTTGACGAGCTTCTGGCTAAAGCCATGGGAATGCCCGTTAATTTCTACCACTATCTGCTCATGGTGCTCTTGACCCTTGTATCCGTCACCGCCATGCAAAGTGTTGGAACCATTCTTATCGTGGCCATGTTGATCACCCCAGCTGCGACGGCTTACCTTTATGCTAATAGCCTAAAGAGCATGATTTTTCTTTCATCAGGCCTAGGAGCTCTGGCTTCTGTTGTAGGGCTCTTTATCGGCTATAGTTTCAATCTCGCAGCAGGATCCAGCATCGTGCTCACAGCTGCTAGTTTCTTTCTCATTAGCTTCTTTATCGCTCCAAAACAACGATATTTGAAACTAAAAAATAAACATTTGTTAAAATAAGGGGCAAAGTCCCAATAAATTGGAGGAATCTAATGAAAAAATTAGGTACATTGCTTGTTCTCTTTCTTTCTGTTATTGCTCTTGTCGCATGTACTAGCGGAAAAAAAGATGCAGCTTCTGGTCAAAAACTGAAGGTTGTAGCGACTAACTCTATCATCGCTGATATTACCAAGAATATCGCTGGTGACAAGATTGATCTTCACAGTATCGTTCCTGTTGGTCAAGACCCACACGAATACGAACCACTTCCTGAAGACGTTAAGAAAACTTCTCAAGCTGATTTGATTTTCTATAACGGTATCAACCTTGAAACAGGTGGCAATGCTTGGTTTACCAAATTAGTAGAAAATGCCAAGAAAACTGAAAACAAAGACTACTTTGCAGTTAGCGAAGGCGTTGATGTTATCTACCTTGAGGGCCAAAACGAGAAAGGCAAAGAAGATCCACACGCTTGGCTCAACCTTGAAAATGGGATGATTTATGCTAAAAATATCGCTAAACAGCTCATTGCCAAGGACCCTAGCAACAAGGAATTCTACGAAAAAAATCTCAAAGACTATACTGAAAAACTAGACAAACTGGACAAAGAAGCCAAAGAGAAATTTAACAATATCCCTGCTGAGAAGAAACTCATCGTAACCAGCGAAGGATGCTTCAAATACTTCTCTAAAGCTTACGGAGTTCCAAGTGCCTACATCTGGGAAATCAACACGGAAGAAGAGGGGACTCCTGAACAAATCAAGACCTTGGTTGAAAAACTTCGCCAAACAAAAGTTCCATCACTCTTTGTTGAATCAAGTGTCGATGACCGTCCAATGAAGACTGTTTCACAAGACACAAATATCCCAATCTACGCACAAATCTTTACTGACTCAATCGCTGAAGAAGGTAAAGAAGGTGACAGCTACTACAACATGATGAAATACAACCTTGACAAGATTGCTGAAGGTTTGTCTAAGTAATCCATTAAAAAACGTCGTTCTCACGGAATTGGCGTTTTTTTATCTTTCATTTTTCAGTCAAATCATTGGAAAAATCTGACAATTCTCGGTAAAATGAAAGAAAAAAAGAATGGAGTAGTTTCATGACCACTTTTCTCGGAAATCCTGTAACCTTTACAGGTAAACAACTGCAAGTCGGAGACAAGGCACTTGACTTTTCTCTTACGACAACCGATCTCTCTAAAAAAACGCTAGCTGACTTTGATGGAAAGAAAAAAGTCTTGAGTGTTGTCCCTTCTATCGATACTGGTATCTGCTCAACGCAAACACGTCGCTTCAACCAAGAACTAGCCAACCTTGACAACACCGTCGTTCTTACCGTTTCTATGGACCTACCATTTGCCCAAGGACGCTGGTGTGGGGCTGAAGGCCTTGACAATGCCATCATGCTCTCAGACTACTTTGACCATTCTTTCGGACGCGATTATGCCCTTTTGATCAACGAATGGCATCTCCTTGCACGTGCCGTCTTTGTTCTCGATACTGACAATGTCATCCGTTACGTAGAATACGTTGACAACATCAACACGGAACCAGACTTTGAAGCTGCCATTGCTGCAGTGAAAGAACTGGACTAAAATCAAAGCCATTAGGGCAGAAGGCTAGAGAAATCTAGCTTTTTTTGATATACTAGATGGAGAGAAAAGACAAGAGGAAACGAATGACTCCAAATAAAGAAGACTACCTAAAATGTATTTATGAAATCGGTACGGACATGCAGAAAATCACCAATAAAGAAATTGCTGCCCGTATGCAGGTCTCTCCACCTGCTGTAACAGAGATGATCAAACGCATGAAAAGTGAAAATCTCATCCTCAAGGATAAGGAGAATGGCTATCTATTGACAGATATTGGCCTCAAACTGGTCTCTGAGCTCTATCGTAAACACCGGTTGATTGAAGTCTTTCTAGTTCACCATCTAGACTATACTAGCGATCAGATCCACGAAGAAGCTGAGGTCCTTGAGCACACTGTATCCGACCTCTTCGTAGAGAGACTGGATAAACTACTTGGCTTCCCTCAAACCTGTCCCCACGGTGGAACCATACCTGCCGAGGGAGAACTCTTGGTTGAAATCAATAACCTACCACTAGCAGCCGTCCAGGAAGCTGGAACCTATCTCCTGACTCGCGTTCATGATAGCTTTGAACTACTCAAGTATCTAGAAAAGCACGCAATTCATATCGGTGACCAACTCCAAGTCAAGCAGTTTGATAGCTTTTCCAATAGCTTTACTCTGGTCAACAAAGACGAAGACCTCCAAGTTAGTATGGATATCGCCAAACAACTCTATGTCGAAAAAATCAACTAAGCCCTTATTCCTGAAAGAAACTTCTTTCAGGGATTTTTTATTATTTTGCTTGTAAGTCCCATTTGTTTGGTGTAGAATGAAGCTAGATAAAAGAGGGAGGTCTTCCTATGAAAAAACTCTTTAGAATCCATTTTGCAGCCATTGCAGTCAGCGATTTGCTACTATTAGCTTTTTTTATCACAAAACAAGAGACAGCTTTAAGCTGGCTCCTGCTCTCCGGTTTTATTTTTATCCTTGCTCAAGGACTACTGCTATTTCGCTTGGTTGTCCGACTCAAAAATCAATTCGCTGAGATTTATCCTCAGATTAACAAAAAAATTCGCCTCTACTACTTAGGGATTCTCTCAGTTGATCTTCTGTTATTGATCCTTTTAGTCTTCACCAGTTATCAGCGATTTTCCTCTCTTATGCCAATCGTTACTTCTTGTCATTCTACTTTTTATTATATAATAGCTAATCACATAAGAGAAAACTATCCAGACTTTTACGACAAACACATCTCTTTCTGGGAGTGTCTATAAACAAAAACCAAGCCAGCTGGCTTGGTTTTCTTATCTATTTTTAGTATCAAGAATGATGGTAACTGGCCCATCATTTACCAGCTCCACCTGCATATCCGCTCCAAAAACACCAGTCTGAACAGGGACTTCCTGAGCTAGCTTTTGGTTGAAAGTGTCATAGAAGGCAGTTGCCATATCCGGCTTGGCTGCACCTGTAAAGGCTGGACGATTGCCTTTCTTGGTATCCGCAAAGAGGGTAAACTGAGAAATAGAAAGGATTTCCCCTTCAATATCCTTGACAGACAGGTTCATCTTGCCTTCTGCATCAGAAAAAATCCGCATGTTGACGAGCTTTCTCACAGCATAGTCCAAATCTTCCTCTTGGTCCTCTGGTCCAACACCAACCAGCAATAAGAGTCCCTGATTGATTTTCCCATGAACCCGACCTTCGATACTCACTTGAGCTTTTTTAACCCGTTGGATAATGATTTTCATAATAGCCTTTCTAGTAAGAGCTAGGATAGTTAGCCGTTGGTCCGTTTGACAGAGTAGACCTCTGGCACACTCTTAATCTTGTCCACGACTGTGGTCAGTGTAGAGAGGTTGGAAATACCAAATGAGACATGGATATTAGCAAATTTCATATCCTTAGTTGGTTGAGCATTAACAGTTGAGATATTCTTAGTTGTGTTGGAGAGAACTTGCAGAACATCATTTAAGAGCCCTGTACGGTTGAGACCATAGATATCGATGTGGGCAGTGTATTCCTTGCTTGAGAATTGATCTTCCCACTCCACATCAAGAAGACGTTGCTCGTAGTTTTCTTGGGCACGGAGATTCATACAGTCCACACGGTGAATAGCTACACCACGACCCTTAGTAATGTAGCCGACAATGTCGTCACCTGGCACTGGATTACAACACTTGGCAATCCGCACTAAGAGACCTGAAGCACCTTCAATGACCACACCACCCTCATGCTTGACCTTGAGGGTTTCTTTGTTTTCGACCTTAACTTCGCCACCTTTGACAAGCTCTTCTGCTTCCGCCTTGGCCTTAGCGCGTTCTTCCTCACGACGTTCCTTTTCAGTCAAACGGTTAAAGACGGTAATAGCGCCAATTTCTCCAAAACCAATGGCTGCATAGAGGGCTTCCTCTGTCTTGTAGCTGGTCTTTTGAAGGACCTCGTCCATGTGACGCTTGTCCATGAATTTATTGGCTATATAGCCGTTTTCTTGGAACTGGGCCATCAGCATCTCACGGCCCTTGTTAACGGATAATTCCTTGTCTTGATTTTTAAAGAACTGACGAATCTTGTTGCGTGCCTTGCTAGTCTTGACCATGTTGAGCCAGTCACGACTCGGACCAAAGGAGTTGGGGTTGGTGATAATTTCAACCTGATCCCCTGTCTTGAGTTTGGTTGTCAGTGGAACCATACGGCCATTGACCTTGGCACCAGTCGCTTTTTCACCGACTTTGGTGTGGATTTCATAGGCAAAGTCAATCGGTCCTGAATCTTTTGGTAGGGAGCGAACCGCACCATCAGGAGTAAAGACGTAAATCTCCTCAGCTAGGTAGTTTTCCTTAACAGAATCCACAAATTCCTTGGCATCATCAGCCTGGTCTTGGAGTTCCATCATCTCCTTGATCCAGTTCATCCCAATAGCAGATTCCTTGCTGTTGACCTGCCCTTTAATGCCTTTCTTATAAGCCCAGTGAGCTGCTACCCCGTACTCAGCCACTTCGTGCATTTCTTTAGTACGAATCTGGAATTCAATCGGCCCTTTTGGCCCATAAACAGTTGTATGGATAGACTGGTAACCATTGGCCTTACGATTAGCGATATAGTCTTTAAAACGCCCAGGCATTGGTTTCCAAAGCTCATGCACATAGCCAAGCATGGCGTAAACATCACTCTGGGTATCTAAGATACAGCGAATGGCAATCAGGTCATAAATTTCCTCAAAGCGTTTCTTCTTATCCTGCATCTTGCGATAGATCGAATAGATATGCTTAGGACGACCATAGATTTTCCCTTTGAGATTTCGTTCGGTAGCGTACTCTTCCAACTTGGTTACGACTTCGTCGACCAAAGCCTCACGTTCTCTGCGTTTTTCCTTCATCATGTGGGTGATCTTGTAAAACTCAGTTGGATTGAGGTAACGGAAAGATAGATCTTCCAACTCCCACTTGACACTGGAAATCCCTAGACGATGAGCAAGTGGTGCGTAGATTTCCATGGTTTCTCTGGAGATCCGTTCTTGCTTGTCCTTTCGAAGGTGTTTGAGAGTCCGCATATTGTGCAAACGGTCCGATAATTTAACCAAGATAACACGGATATCCTCTGACATGGCCATAAGCATCTTGCGGTGATTTTCAGCCAATTGTTCCTCGAGTGATTTGTACTCAACCTTACCAAGTTTGGTCACCCCATCAACGATAACCCGAACATCATGACCGAACTCTCTCTCCAAATCATCCAGTGTCGCATCTGTGTCTTCAACTACGTCATGCAAAAAACCACAGGCAACGGTTACGGCATCCAGCTTGAGCTTAGCTAGAATGCCTGCAACCTGAATGGGATGGATAATATAGGGCTCACCTGATTTCCGAAACTGCCCACTATGACAATCAACTGCGTAAATCAATGCTTTTTGTACAAAAGCAACGTCTTCCTTTGTTAAATATTCTTTTGTTAAAGCGACTACCTGATCGCCCGTCAAATTCACTTCTTTCGGCATCTATACTCTCCAATTCTTCCTACCATTTTATCACTTTTTTAAGAATATTAAAACTAGAAAAGCCTGTTTTCATGCCTAACCTAAGCAATTAAAAGAAAAAACACTGCCAGATTTCTCTAGCAGTGTTTTGACATTTCATTTGCTTAGTAGACTGTTTTTTCAGTTTCTACGTCGAAGAAGTGTGCTTTGTTCAAGTCAAATCCTAGTTCAACTGTTGCACCTGTTTGCAAGTAGTCACGAGCATCCACTTTAGCAACAAATTCGTCTTTACCAACTTGGCAGTAAAGGTGAGATTCTGAACCAAGCAATTCTGATACGGAGATAGTAGCTTTGACAACTGATTCTGGGAATGTTTCAAGGAAAGCAGGTTCTGCATTCACGTCTTCTGGACGAATACCGAAGATCAATTCTTTTCCTTCGTAGCCTTTTTCACGAAGAACTTTCAAAGCACCTTCTGGAACTTTCAAGCGGAAACCGTCAGAAACAATTTCATTGCCTTCTAATTTCACATTGATGAAGTTCATAGCTGGGCTTCCGATGAATCCTGCAACGAACTTGTTAACTGGGTTTTTGTAAACTTCTTGAGGTGTACCGATTTGTTCAACACGTCCGATAGTACCTGTACCAGCTGGGTTCTTAGTTGCTGACATGATAACGATGCGGTCTGCAAGTGTCATCGCTTCTGTTTGGTCGTGGGTTACGTAGATAGTTGTAGCTCCGATACGGCGGTGGATTTTCGCAATTTCAGCACGCATCGATACACGAAGTTTGGCATCCAAGTTTGACAAAGGTTCATCCATCAAGAATACTTTTGCATCACGGACAATCGCACGACCCATGGCAACACGTTGACGTTGACCACCTGAAAGGTCAGCTGGTTTACGATCCAAGAATTCTTTCAAACCAAGGATTGCTGCAGCTTCTTGAACACGTTTGTCGATGTCTTCTTTGCTGTATTTACGCAATTTCAAACCGAAAGCCATGTTATCGTATACAGTCATGTGTGGGTAAAGAGCGTAGTTTTGGAATACCATGGCAATGTCACGGTCTTTTGGAGCTACGTCGTTGACAACCACGCCATCAATAGATGCAGTACCTTCTGTGATGTCTTCAAGACCAGCAATCATACGAAGAGTTGTTGATTTACCACATCCTGAAGGACCTACGAAAACGATAAATTCCTTGTCTTTGATGTCCAAGTTGAAGTCTTCAACTGAGTAGTGTTCGCTGTTTGGATATTTTTTGTAAATGTTTTTTAGATTTAATTCTACCATCGAGGTGAACTCCTTTTGTCTTTTGATAGTTTTATTATAGATGAAAACGCTTTACATTTCTATGGCAAGGTGACCAAAAAAATAAAAAAGTTCTGTGCAACTTGCACAAAACTTTAGAGAATATCTGGTAAAATCAACTGATAACAAAGGGTGAGATCCGTCAACTCCTTCAACTGAAGTCCTGTCAATTCTTCCCATTTGTCAATCTTGTATTGGAGAGAATTTCGGTGCAGATAGAGTTGCTGGGCTGTTTTAGTTAGGACAGCACTGTTTTCCCAGAGAGAAAGGATAATTTCCTGAATCTGGTCCTGATCCAAGATTATCTGGTGCAGGCATTCCTTGATTACCTTCAAGTCCACTAGTCTTTCTCCCATACTCCAAAGATAGAGTTGTGAAAATGTATGAACACCTTGGTGACCCTGACGCCACCAAGTCTTAAACAAATCTCGCTCTGCTTTGATTAAGTCTGATAGGGCTTGAGGGCCTGCCTGAGACCATACCTGCCCCAACATGATAGACAGACGAAGGCCAAAGTCATACTCAACCGCTTCAATCGTATCAGATAAAATTGAGCGAACAGAGCTGTACTTATCTTGTTGAAGCACAAATACATAATCCTGAGCCCCGACCTGTAGCACTGTCAGGCAGTTGGGAAAAAGAGTCCGCATCATGTCTAGCCAAGAGGATAGATTTTCCTGTTGGAAATAGGAAAGATGGCAATAAACCAGCTGAATCTTTTTGAAAGTTTGTGGTGCCTGCCCCTTCCCCTCAATCAGATAGGGATACCAAGGATTGAGCGAACGAGCCTGCTCTTGCTGGGTCAAAAGGGCAACCAGCTGCTTTTCACGCTCGCTGAGCCCAGCTTCCTCCAGTAAAATCCACTGCTTAGAAGCTAAAGGGAGAGTGAGATAGCCCGGTTTCTCTACTGGCTGA
Source organism: Streptococcus oralis (assembly GCA_019458035.2). Lineage (GTDB taxonomy): Bacteria > Bacillota > Bacilli > Lactobacillales > Streptococcaceae > Streptococcus > Streptococcus oralis_BP. The sequence continues at coordinate 238,609 of CP185271.1, read as the reverse complement.
TCTGAAATCTGAGCTTCAGGAAACCAGTCTTGTAATTCCTTTGCAATCATATTCTAGCCCTCCACTTTTTGGATGCACCAAGAAATTATGGTCTCTAGACGCTCCAGATTTTCAGTCAGATGGAGATAGCCCATGACTGCTTCAAAACCTGTAGACATGCGGTAAGTCACCACATCAGCATTTTTAGCCTTTGTGTGGCTATTGGTATTGCGACCACGTTTATAGATTTCTTCTTCTTTTTCCGTCAGGACTTGCTCCTCCAACATGAGGGCAATCAAGCGAGCCTGAGCCTTGGCTGAGACATACTTAGTCGCCTCTTGGTGGAGTTTGTTGGGTTTGGTCATGCCTTTACGGATGAGATGGCGACGGATATACATGGAGTAAACTGCATCTCCTTCAAAAGCTAGCGCAATCCCGTTAATGAGATTGACATCAATCACGAGTCCACCTCACTCCATCCTTGGTATCAAGGAGCTTAATTCCTTGAGTCGCTAATTGGTCACGGATTTGGTCTGCTGTCGCAAAGTCACGATTGGCACGCGCTTCTTGACGTTTTTGGATCAAAGCTTCAATCTCTGCATCCAAAACTTCCTCAACAAAGACAATCCCAAAGACCTCCAACATATCCGCAAGAGCTTCCTTAACACTTGCATCATAGTTTCCTGAGTTGATCCATTTGGCCATTTCAAAGACAACTGTGATACCGTTGGCGGAGTTGAAATCCTCATCCATAGCGGCAACAAACTTGTCTTTAAAAGCTTGTAACTCTTGGGTATCCACGTTTCCTGTAAATGGTTGTTCGTAAGTGTTCTTCAGATATTTGAGATTAGTTTCGGCGTCTCGCACTGCTTTTTCGGTAAAGTTGATAGGCTTACGGTAATGCTGAGTCGCAAAGAAGAAACGCAACACTTGCCCATCGAGGGTTTTGAGGGCATCGTGTACGGTTATAAAGTTGCCCAAGGACTTAGACATCTTAACATTGTCGATATTGACAAAGCCATTGTGCATCCAGTAGTTAGCAAAAGTCTTGCCTGTTTTTGCTTCTGACTGGGCAATTTCGTTGGTATGGTGAGGAAACTCCAAATCAGCTCCACCACCGTGGATATCAATGGTATCTCCCAAAATCTCTGTCGACATGACTGAACATTCAATATGCCAACCCGGACGACCAGGTCCCCAAGGGCTATCCCAGGAAATCTCGCCTGGCTTTGCAGCTTTCCAAAGGGCAAAGTCTACAGGATTTTCCTTGCGAGCCGTTTCTTCATCGGTACGACCTGAAGCACCCAGCTCCAAATCTTCCAAGGTTTTATTGGCCAATTTAGCATAGTTGTGAGATTTTTCCACGCGGAAGTAAACATCTCCTTGACTCTCGTAAGCATAACCTTTTTCAATCAAGACTTCCACAAAACGAATGATGTCCGCCATAAACTCCACCACACGCGGATGGCGAGTCGCAGGTTTCACGCCCAAAGCTGTCACATCCTCACGAAAGGCAGCGATGTACTTGTCCGCAACCTCCAGAGGCGTGATACCTTCTTCCTTGGCACGGTTGATAATCTTATCGTCTACATCTGTAAAGTTGGAAATATAGGCAACTTCGTAGCCACGGTATTCGAAATAACGACGAATGGTATCAAAAGCCACCGTCGAACGGGCATTCCCTACGTGAATATAGTTGTATACCGTTGGCCCACAGACATACATGCGAACCTTTCCTTCTTCGATTGGGACAAATTCTCGCAAATCACGAGACATGGTGTCATAGATTTTAATCACTCACTGTCTCCTTTCTGTTTCTTGTTTATCGTAAAGAGTCATTTCAATCCAACTCTCTAGCAATTACTAAGGCTATCTCAAAGAAAGTCATAGCATCTGCTTTTCTTTCTTCATGTCTTGCATCCCACTCATGATTGTGATGGTCAACATAATCAGCCGTATAAAAAAATTGATAGACTTTTGCTTGTCGAAATTGCGTCCAAGCCATGATTGCAGAAGCTTCCATATCCACAACAGTCGCACCTGCTGCTAATCTACGTTTGACCTTATCGGCTGTTTCACGATAGAAAGCATCTGTGGTCCAAGCCTTTGTTCGAATGTGCTCAATACCAGATTTGTTCAAAGCTTCTTCCATGGTTAAGAGGAGAGTTTCGTCATAAGCTATCTCATCACTTGCAGGAGCGTAATGGTAACTTGTACCTTCATCACGTAGAGCTGAACTTGGTAGAATAATCTTATCTGCCTGAATAGACTGATCTAGAACTCCGCAAGAACCCAAAACAATAAAGTTCTTAAATCCTCTTGCTTTGAGTTCTTCTAAGAGTCCAACAACCATCGGGGCTCCAATCGTAGCTATAGCAACTGCTATCTTACTCCCATCTTTTTCATAGATATACCATGGAAGTCTGCCATTTAGATTGGTTAGATAGCCACCTTCGTAAACATCTTCAAACTTCTTTACTCGTTCAACGATTTCTCCATTAAAAGATAAAATAATCGTGTCACAGATTTCTCCACTACCACAAATACTTCGATCAGTTGGTTCGATAACAGCAGGTACATTTTCGAATTCTTCTAATAGCATTTTTCTACTCTTTCTCATTCAGATAAACTACCTGTGTCTGTTTGACAAAGCCGATTTTTTCATACAAGCGCTTGGCACCTACGTTGCTGTCCTCTACTGCAATCTGAAATTCCTTATCATTTTGCTCAATCAGTTGGTTGACTAGGGATTTTGCTAAATAGCTTCCGTAGCCTTTGCCACGTTCAAGTTCTGATATTGCTAAACCGTAGAAGTAATTCATATTAGTCGATAAATCTACCGTGCAAGTCCCAATAACCTGACCGTCTTTTAATAAAATATATAGGCGACTTTCTGAATCCTTCAGAGCTTCAGCGACATATCTATCCACAACTTCTCTAGATTCATGTTCCTCTGAAAATGCCTGAAATTTTAACTGACTAATTTGCTCCTGATACGAACTATCTGCTAACAAAACTTCAAGATTGGAAAGCTTTGCTAACGGATAAGGTCTTCGATCCTTACCTAACCAAGTTTCTGTCTCTTCATCCTCGACCAATCCCCAGTTGCTGACAAAACCAGGATGGCGATCTAAAAAAACACTCTCTGTCTGAAAAGTTACTGAACGAATAGAGAAAGAAGCCGTTTCTTTCTCAAAACTAGTAAACAATGCACGCGCAATCCCCTGACGGCGATGATCTGGATGAACCAGTATCGTCACTTCCACATCTTGGTCATCTGCATAGACAGTTAATAAACCAACAAGTTCGCCTTTTTCATAATAAAGGAAAAAGGCGGGCATGTTTGGGTCAAAATTAAGCATGTTAGAAAGATAGGGATCACGATAGGTACCGTCATAGGCTTGGCAACAGTTAATGAGTTTTTTCGCCTCAGATAACTCCTCTTGGCTTAACTTGTTTCTTGCTTGAATCATATAGGTATCCTCTACAACCCCGACGATCTGTGGCTGGCTTCTCTAGCCTGCTCTAGTTTATTGACATAGTACTCCCGTTTTTCTTCGACTTCGTGAATGGTTGGCTCGTCTTTCTCACCATGAACACGGACAATCTTGGCCGGAATACCGACAACTGTCACATCACTAGGTACGTCTGCCACTACTACTGCAGCAGCACCGACTTTGGCATTTTCGCCGATTTCTACCGGTCCGATGACTTGGGCATGGGCTGATATGAGAGCTCCTTTACGCACAGTCGGATGGCGTTTGCCAACATCCTTACCAGTCCCTCCAAGAGTCACTCCGTGATAGAGAAGAACACCTTTTTCAACAATCGCTGTCTCTCCAATCACCAGGCCTGAACCATGGTCGATAAAAACACCTGAGTCAATCTGGGCACCCGGATGAATCTCTATCTGCGTCCAAAAACGCCAAAACTGGCTGTGCATACGAGCCAGGAGTTTGAAGCCATGCTTCCATAGAAAATGCGAGAGACGGTGGGCAGCTAAGGCCTTAACACCTGGATAGGTCAGCAAGACTTCTAAACTGTTGCGGGCCGCTGGATCATTTTCTTTTACAATATCAATGGTTTCGCGCCACCATCCCATACATTTCTCCTTTTCTTATTCTGAATCTTTTGGTGTTTCTGTAAATTCTTTCTTAGGTTTGTGGTCCTTGTGATGACGTGGACGGTGAGGTCGCTCAGACTTTTCGCCTTTTTCATCATGCTCAGGTTTTGGCGGACGAGGAAGAAGAGCTTTCATAGAGGCATCGATACGGCCTTTTTCATCAATCTTGATAACCTTAACATCGACTTCATCACCGATAGCTACCAAGTCCTCGACACGGTTGGTACGAGTCCAAGCCATTTCAGAAATGTGCACAAGTGCATCTGTCTTATCAAAGAGGTTGACAAAGGCACCAAATTTCTCGATACGAACAACCTTCGCATGGTAAACTTCATCCACTTTGGCTTCACGAACCAAACCAGCAATGATTTCTTTGGTACGGTTAATGGCATCTTGGTCGCTAGAGTAGATGGACACATTACCTTCTTCGTCAATATCGATTTTAACGCCTGTTTCAGCGATAATCTTGTCAATGGTTTCTCCACCCTTACCGATGACAATCTTGATCTTGTCTACATCAATCTTGATGGTATCAATTTTCGGAGCAGTTGGAGCCAATTCTGGACGCACTTCTGGGATGGTTGCTTCAATCACATCAAGGATTTCAAAACGCGCTTTCTTGGCTTGAGCAAGGGCCTCAGTCAAGATTTCTGCAGTAATCCCTTGAATCTTGATATCCATTTGAAGGGCTGTAATCCCGTCACGAGTACCGGCAACCTTAAAGTCCATGTCTCCAAAGTGGTCTTCCAATCCTTGGATATCTGTCAATACTGTGTAGTTATTTCCGTCGGAGATGAGACCCATGGCAATACCAGCTACTGGCGCCTTGATTGGCACACCACCAGCCATAAGGGCAAGAGTTCCCGCACAGATAGAAGCTTGAGAAGATGAACCGTTTGATTCTAAGACTTCAGCTACCAAGCGAATCGCGTATGGAAATTCTTCCAAACTTGGCAAGACTTGAGCAAGAGCACGCTCACCAAGAGCACCGTGACCAATTTCACGACGACCAGGCGCACCGTAACGACCTGTTTCCCCTACTGAGTATTGCGGGAAGTTATAGTGGTGCATAAAGCGTTTCTTGTACTCTGGATCCAAACCATCGATGATTTGAGTTTCTCCCATCGGAGCCAAGGTCAAGACTGAGAGGGCTTGCGTTTGTCCACGAGTGAAAAGACCAGAACCGTGCACACGAGGAAGATAGTCAACCTGCGCATCTAAAGGACGGATCTCATCGACCTTACGCCCATCAGGACGCACCTTGTCTTCTGTAATCAAACGGCGCACTTCAGCATGTTCCATTTGTTCCAAGATTTCAGCCACATCACGCATGATGCGTTCAAATTCTTCATGGTCTGCATATTTTTCTTCGTAAACTGCTGTTACTTGGTCTTTAACTGCTTGAGTTGCAGCTTCACGAGCCAATTTTTCTTCCACTTGAACCGCTTTTTGGAGGTCGCTGTTGTAGGCTGCGACGATTTCAGCTTGCAATTCAGCATCTACATGAAGCAATTCCACTTCTGCTTTTTCCTTACCAACCGCAGCAACGATTTCTTCTTGGAAGGCAATCAATTCTTTGACTGCTTCGTGGCCTTTAAGAAGAGCTTCCAACATGATTTCTTCTGATAATTCTTTAGCACCAGACTCAACCATGTTGATAGCGTGTTTGGTACCAGCTACTGTCAATTCAAGAAGAGATGGCTCTGCCTGTTCTTGAGTAGGGTTGATGATGATTTGGCCATCAACATAACCCACTTGTACCCCAGCGATTGGTCCGTCAAAAGGAATGTCTGAGATAGAAAGCGCCAAGGATGAACCAAACATAGCAGCCATTGGTGCAGATGCATTTTCATCATAAGAAAGAACCGTATTGATGACTTGCACTTCATTACGGAAACCTTCCGCAAACATAGGGCGGATTGGACGGTCAATCAAACGCGCTGTCAAGGTCGCATCTGTTGAAGGACGTCCTTCACGTTTCATAAAGCCACCAGGAAACTTCCCAGCCGCATACATTTTTTCTTCGTAGTTGACTTGAAGTGGGAAGAAATCCCCAGTTGCCATTTTCTTAGACATAACGGCAGCAGTCAAGACAGTTGACTCACCGTAACGCACGACAACAGCGCCATTTGCTTGCTTAGCAACCTGACCAGTCTCTACGATTAACTCACGACCCGCAAAAGTCGTTTGAAACACTTGTTTTGTCATGTTAATCCCCTTTGGATTGAAAATATTATACGCCTTGCCTACAAAGATCAAGATACCAAGGACGTAAAGAATCCCGTATGAAAATAGGAGTTTGACGCAGTGTGCGATGCACACCAGAAAATCTATCTTTTTCACTAGGGATTCAGCCCGTGTTCAACTATCTAGGCACTTTGAAAAGTTTAAAAATATTATTCTTTAGCATTTGTACCTTTTATAGCAGATTTGAATAGCTAAGAATCTGTTTATACCCTCATCTTTGTATCAAGTACGTACAGAGTCTATTTTATCATATTTTTCTTAAAAAGTGCGGGCTTTTCTATTAAAAAGGAACCATTCCCCTCACCTGAGAAGAATGGTTTGCTTTTTATTATCCTAAAGACTGATGGTTAAACAAGGCATGGGTTGCTTGGTGGATGTATTTTGCTGTTTCAGCATTGTTCATGGTGTAGAGATGCACACCTGCGACATCCTGGGTTACCAAGTCCACGATCTGGTCCACTGCATAGGCAAGTCCTGCTGCTCTGAGCGACTCAGGGTCATGCTCGTACTTGTCTAAGATAGCTTTAAATTTGCGTGGAAGGTGGATATTCTCACAAGTCTTCAAGAGACGAAGCGCTTGGTTACGGTTCAGAATGGGCATAATACCCGCATGAATGGGAACATCAATCCCTGCCAAGGTACACTTGTCTTGGAAATCATAGAAGCGCTCATTGTCAAAGAAAAGTTGGGTTACAAGGCTGGAACAGCCTGCATCCACTTTCTTCTTGAGATTTTGAATATCTGAGATTTGGTTTGGCGAGTCAGGATGCCCCTCTGGGTAGCAAGCACCAACAATATCAAAGTGAGGGGCTTGTTCCTTGATGAACTCGATCAAGTCCGTTGCGTAGCGGAAATCCTTTTGTGGCTCCACATCAGGGATAATATCCCCACGCAAGGCCAAGATTTTCTGTACCCCAACCTTATCCAAGTCTGCAATGGTTTCAGCAACTTTGTCCTTGGTCAGATAGATAGCTGGCAAGTGGGCAATGGTTGGAATCGCCAAGTCATTCTGGATAAAGTCAGCCAAACGAACCGTTGTTTCCTTGATATTAAATTTATTATTGCTGGCAGTCACACTGATAAAGTGCGGTGTCAGCTCCCGCATATCCTGCAAAGCTGAAATAATTTTATCATTACCCATAGCTGGGTTTGGAGGGAACACTTCAAATGAAAGTGACGGCGTTTGGCGTGACATAGTCATTATCCTTTTCTTTTTGATTTCATGATTGCTAAGCCGGCTTGGGCCAAGCAGTTCCTTGATCAGTCAGGGTCAAGAGAGAAATCTTATCTTACAATTTCTCACGCGCAGCTTTGGCTGCTTCGACAAGGCGGATCAAGCTTTCTTTTGTTTCTGGAATACCACGTGTTTTCAAACCACAGTCAGGGTTGATCCAAACTTTCTTGCTTGGAACTTTAGCAAGAATAGCATCGATTGTGTGGTCGATTTCGCCTTCATTTGGCACACGAGGAGAGTGGATATCGTAAACCCCAGGTCCCACTTCTGTTTGGAAGTTTTTCGCTTTGAGTTCGTCCAAGATTTCAAGGTTTGAACGGCTTGCTTCAAAGGAAATAACGTCCGCATCCATGTTGTCGATAGCTGGGATGATATCTGTAAATTCTGAGTAACACATGTGAGTGTGGATTTGAGTATCTGGCGCAACTGTAGAGTGTACCAAGCGGAAGGCTGGAATAGCCCAGTCAAGGTAGTCTTCGTACCAGTCGCTACGACGGAGTGGCAATTTCTCACGAAGAGCAGCCTCGTCGATTTGGATGATTTTCACACCTGCAGCTTCAAGGTCAAGAACTTCATCCTTGATGGCAAGAGCGATTTGAAGAGTTGAGTCCTTGATAGAGATGTCTTCACGTGGGAATGACCAGTTGAGGATGGTAACCGGTCCAGTCAACATACCTTTGACAGGTTTGTCTGTACGGCTTTGTGCGTAGCTAGACCATTTCACAGTGATTGGGTTGAGACGAGTCACATCACCCCAGATGATTGGTGGTTTCACCCCACGCATACCGTATGATTGTACCCAACCATTCTTAGAGAAGAGGTAACCTGACAAGTTTTGACCGAAGTACTCAACCATGTCGTTACGCTCGAACTCACCGTGTACAAGCACGTCAAATCCAACTTCTTCTTGCCATTTGATCCATTCATCGATAGTTTCAGCAAGGAAAGCGTCGTACTCTTCTTGTGACAATTCACCCTTACGGTAAGCCAAACGTTTGGCGCGGACTTCCTTAGTTTGAGGGAATGAACCGATAGTTGTTGTTGGAAGAGCTGGAAGTTTAAAGGCTTCTTCTTGGATGGCTTCACGTTCTGCGAAGGCTGGCAAACGAGTGTAGTCAGCGTCTGTCAATCCAGCGATACGAGCGCGAAGTTCCGCATTTTCACCCACACGTTCAGTCGCAAAGAGTTCTTTGTTAGCTGCAAGAGCTTCTGCACCTTGACCATTGCGGATAGCATCCAAGTCACGAAGTTCTTCCAATTTTTCAACTGCAAAGGCAAAGTGGTTCAAGATAGCTGGTTCAAATTCTTCGTTAGCAGTTGTAAATGGCACATGAAGAAGTGAGCATGAGCTTGTCAAAACAATGTTTTCAGCCGGGATTTGCTCAAGAACAGCCAAGCTCTTTTCGTAGTTGTTGCGCCAGATGTTTTTACCATTGACAATCCCTGCATAAAGAGTCTTGTCAGCTGGGAAACCACCTTTAACAAGTTCAAGAGTTTTCTTACCTTCAACGAAGTCAAGACCGATGGCATCTACTGGCAAGTTCACAAGGTCAGCGTAAACGTCACGGACATCTCCGAAGTAAGTTTGAAGCAAGACTTCAAGACCTTTTTTATCAGCCAAAAGTTTGTTGTAGAGGTTCAAGAAGAGAGCTTTTTCTTCAGCTGTCAAATCTTTAACAAGAGCCGCTTCGTCCAGTTGAATACGAGTCGCACCAAGTTCAGCCAATTTTGCAAAAACTTCTTGGTAAGCAGCCACTAAGCTGTCTACGAAGTCTTCTGCTTTCACGCCTTCTTCAAAGTCTGACAATTGAAGGAAAGTGAATGGTCCTACAAGGACTGGACGAGTGTTGAGACCAAGTTCTTTTGCTTCTTGGAACTCATCAAAGATCTTGTGACCAGCCAATTTTACTTGAGTGTCTTTTTCAAACTTAGGAACGATATAGTGGTAGTTAGTGTTGAACCATTTCTTCATCGGAAGGGCACGAACATCCCCTTTTTCACCTTGGTAACCACGCGCCAAAGCAAAGTAACGCTCAAGGTCAGACAAGTCCAAGTTTTGAACAGAAGCTGGCACCACGTTGAAGAGGAAAGCAGCATCTAGGAAGTTGTCATAGTGAGAAAAGTCGTTTGATGGGATTTCAGTGATGCCTTTTTCTTTGACGATGTTCCAGTGTTTTGCACGCAATTCTTTAGCCGCTGCAAGGAGTTCTTCTTCTGAGATTTCTTTTCTAAAGTATTTTTCAGTTGTAAATTTTAATTCGCGGAATTCGCCCAAACGAGGGAAACCGATGATCGTAGTTGACATGATGTGTCCTCCAAAATTTGTTGTTGAAACTATCTTAACAGAAAAGAAAGCGCCTGTATAATTGTAAAAAATTAGGCTTTGATATAGTTTGAAACTATATCACTTTTTCGAACAAAAGAAAAAGACTTGAGACCAGTGTCTCAAATCCTTTGTTTTACTTGTTTTGTGGCTGTATTTTAGTTGGAATGCTCAAACGAGCTATTGACGATTCTCATCAGTGACTATGGCATGCTATTAGAAAAGACTATAGGTTGATCCCCTTCTCTCGGAGATTAGCCAGGCACTCCTCATAGTATCCTGCATCATGCTCACTGTAGACGGGATTGTCCAACTTCTCCTCAGGCAAGTCTTCATAGGGAGGGCAAATTTTGCCACGGTAGTCCTTATCCAGCCACTCTGGACTGACATTGTAGCCACGGTCAGCCATCTCCTTCATGATCAAGCGATGATAGGCATAGAGATGATAGGGCGAGTGGGTAAAGACATAGTTAACCGTCGCATGCTTTCTCCCCCAACCATTGCCACGCAGGGCGCAGCACTCTCGGTGTTGCCCTAGGAGCTGAGGACGAGGAAGTTGTGAAATCAAATCCTCATGCCAAAGTCTCATGGGAGTCTCCTTTCAGTAAAGTCGAATGTTGCAAGTAGGTATTGGGATAGCGTTCCAGCAACTCTCGAGTCTTAGAAATCAAGTCTTCCTTAGAAGCCTGACCAAAGCGGTAGCGATCCAGCAAGAGCATGTAGTCCTTGCGTTCAGCATCAGTCGCTTTCTTTTTGAAATAGCCCCATATATGCTGAAAGGCATTGCAAACCTGACCCCTGTGTTCTGGGATTTGACAGGCACGGTCAATCAGTTCTTGAACATGACTTACCTCCACCTGTTCATTCTTCAAATATTGGCGAATCTCATTGTAAATATTGCTGGAATGACTCAAAACGAGGTATTTGTTTCTAGCCCAGAGTTGCTGACAATGGGATTTTTGGTTAGTTTCCATCTTTCTCCTTGTTTTCTATCAGTTTCCAGGAAATATGGAAACAAAGTTATATCTTAAAAATGAGCGAATAAAGAGTGTTTTTTGTAGTTCCTGATTTTTCTAATAAATCTTGTTCGACAACCTCTTAAATACCTGAATAAGTCTCTACTAACAACTGAATCTTACGTAAAACTTCTTGTTTTTTCCGTTCACGCGCTCCCTGTCTACGAGAAGTTGGTGGAATAATCGAATCCAAATCAGTCCCACTATTTTCAGCATAACCTCGTTGAATTGATTTGTCGATAAACAATTGATAGTCATCTACAAGTTTCTCAGCCTCAGCTAGGTCTTGAATCGCGATTTTCTTGCGCTCCTTGCCATATTCGTAGAAAGCATTGATAATCCCATCATGGTCTTTCAATTTTTGCAAATCGGTGTCATTGATAAATCCAATAACCAACTCTTCTTTGGCACGGATATCAATACTAGAACGAATCACACGACTAACTTCTGCTTTCATTACTTCTTTAGACTCAGAATTCTTCGATTTTTCAACAATCAATGCCAGAATATAGTCTAGGTTAATCTCATCAGTTTTTAGTAACTCAATTTCAAATTCGACATCTGAAAGGTCAACATCCAAATCCTTAGTCTTTTCATAGTTTTTAAGGTTCAAAAACTCATCTCGAATTTCCACATAGGCACTTCTTAAATCCTGAAGATAACCTTCTGAAATTGGTTTGTCAATTTCTTGGAATTCATCATAATTTCGAAGAACATTATCAAGTTTCAACAACTCACCAAATAACTTAACAAACTCTTTTTTATCGTGCTCTGTTTCAATCTCTTGCGGCTTTGGGAATTTTTCCAGAATTTCCTGACAAACCGCAGTATAGCCTTTGACCTCAATACCTGTTACTTGGTCAACGAAACCATCCATGTATTCACTAAAGCTTTTTTCTAAGATGATTTCAAGCTTATTTGTGTCTCCAAAAGTCTTAATAGCTTCTTGCGTAGCCTTTTCTAAATCACGGAAACAAACAATATTTCCAAAGGGTTTGACCTCGTTAAAAATTCGATTGGTTCTCGAAAAAGCCTGAATCAAACCATGATAACGTAGGTTTTTATCGACAAAGAGAGTATTCATGGTCGGCGCATCAAATCCCGTCAAGAACATTCCCACTACAATCAATAAATCCACTTCCTTAGACTTAACTCGTTTAGAAAGGTCTCGATAGTAATTTTGAAACTCTTTACCATCTGTCGAAAAGTTCGTCTTGAACATTTGATTATAGTCGTAGATTGCCTTAGCCAGAAACTCTTTAGAAGATAGAGACATAGCTGTATCTTGAGGGTCTAGCTCTTCATCTTGAATCTCTCCATAAGCTGACTGTTCTTCGTTAGGCGCAAAGCTAAAGATAGTAGCGACCTTCAAACGCTTAACTTCTGGTAGAGTTGCCTGTTGTCGCTGGAGTTCTTCATAGTATAATTTTGCTGCTTCAATACTTTGTACAGCCAACATAGCATTAAAACCTTGCATCTTTTTTTGTTTATGAGTGTAATATTTACTCTGATGCGTCTTGTCATTATAAACTCTCAACAGGTACTCTGTAATGGTTGCTATCCGTTCTGGATGCAATAGGAGCTCCTTCTCCATCTTTTTGAGTTTCTTCTCATCAATCTCTTGACCAACTGCTTTTTCAGCTTCTCTATACTTGTTTATTTCAGGCTTGATATAGTTATAGTCGACTTTGAACTTCAACACTTTTTTATCTCGAATAGCATCTGTTATAACGTAGTTATGAAGTTGCTCTCCAAAAACCTCTTGTGTTGTTTCTCCTGTTAAGCTATTTTCTGGGAAAATCGGAGTACCTGTAAATCCAAATAAAGCATACTGTTTAAAAGCTTTTTTGATACGCTTTTGCGCCTTTCCAAACTGGGAGCGATGGCACTCGTCAAAAATCAAGACACATTTCTTACTGTAGATTTCATGATTTGGATTTGCTGTTATAAATTTATTTAACTTCTGAATAGTCGTGACAATGATTCGATCATCATTTTCTTCGATACTTCGTTGGAGTTCTTTGGTATTGTTGCTACCATTGACTGAATTTGGCTGGAATTTTTGATATTCCTTCATGGTTTGATAATCTAGGTCTTTTCTATCCACCACAAATATCACTTTATCAATATAGTCCAACTCTGTTGCTAAACGAGCGGTCTTAAAGCTGGTCAAGGTTTTCCCAGAACCCGTCGTATGCCAGATATAGCCACAAGCATTAATCGTACCGAAATTCTTCATTTCATTTGTGGAATGAATCTTGCGCAAGATACTCTCTGTTGCTGCAATCTGATAAGGGCGCATGATGAGCAAGGTATTATCAGCATCAAAGACACAATACTTGGTCAAAACTTCTAAAAGAACTCGTTTGCTCAAAAAGGTAACAGCAAAGTCTTCCAGGTCGTGAATTGTTTTATTTTTGCGGTCTGCCCATTCACAAGTGAACTCATAATGATTTTTATTTTGAGCCGTTGTATTGGCAAAATAGCGTGTATAAGTACCATTAGAAATAACAAAAATCTGAATATACTTATACAAAGAATTCTCGCTATTGAAACTTTCCTTACTATAACGGTGAAGCTGATTAAAGGCTTCTTGCAGACGAACTCCTCGTCTCTTTAATTCAATCTGAACTAATGGAAGACCATTCACTAAAATCGTGACATCATAACGGTTGGTATGGCTACCCACTTGGGTCACTTGGTTGATGACCTGCATGCTGTTGTTATGAATGTTTTTCTTATCAAGGATGAAAATATTTTTAATTCGTCCATCATCAAAGACAAAATCATAGATATAATTCTCTTGGATTTTTCGAGTTTTTTCAACTAATCCTTCATTGGGACAATCCAGATACTCTACTACAAAGCGATCCCACTCAGCATTCGTAAAAGTCACCTTATTGAGTTTTTCTATTTGCACCTTTGCATTTGCTAAGAGCTCTTCAGGTGTATGAATATTTAAGCGTTCATAGTTGAGATGATTCACCAAATCAGAAATTAACTGATTTTCTAAATCAGCCTCTGTCTGATATTCTCTATCCGTACGATACTCTGGTTGATACTCAGCCAAGAGAATCCCTTCATTTGTTTCCGCAATTACTTCATGTATTTTTGAATAGTCAACCATAGCATGCTTCCTTTTTTTGTTTTAATTGAGATCCTATCTCATAATGATTAAAGAATTTATCTAGTAAAGTTTAATAATTGTTCTCTCCAGTATTCATACTGTTTCTGTCTTAGTTCAATTTCCTTTGGAAGGCCCTCAGAAAGAGAGTTGGTTAAGGTGTTAAAATTATCAAGAGTGGAGACGATTCTTACTTGTTCGGAAAGGGGCGGTAAGATAAACTTATATTGCATAATAGCTTGCTTATCTCCTCGGGGCATCTTAGAACCTTTTGAATATTGCACATTATAATAAAAGAATCGATCGTCTGACAAAATATAATATAAATATTTGTTTTCCATACAAGAGATTATAGAATTGTGAACTGTCAAGACATCTCCACTTGTCCCACCAACTTGATTCGAAAACCAAATTTTTTTGAGATAAGGTCTGATATTACCAATCAGTATATCACCCTGATTATAGGTTGTAACACTTCCTTGATCAGGTAAAAATGTAGCAACTGTTTTCCCTTTTCTATCTTGCAACAAATTATCAACTCCAACATAAGTTTCAGGAGTTAAATCTGTCACACTAATCCTCTTCTGACTATATTCTGCAACTGCTCCCAACTTCACCCGAATTGGGCCAAATACCCACTGTAAAAGTTTGATAATAGCGGAGTTGTCCCACTCCTCTACTCTACTCTCAGTGTACTCGCCTTCGGCGACGAATGTCAAGAGTTTTTCTCGGAAATATTCGTACTGTTTTTGACGAAGTTCAACCTCCTTGGGAAGTCCGATGTTGAGATCATGACAAACCGTATCAAAGTTATCTAGAACTTGAACAATGCGAGATTGAATTTCGAGGGAAGGGACTGGAATTTTATACTTCTTTACTAAAGCATCAGATATCGCTGGATAACTTGTCCCACTCTGATTTTCCTCCAAGTATTTATAAAATTTACTTGATGAAAATATATGATATATATAGTTCGATAAAACCTCACCATTTGTTCTAAAAACGTAAAATCCTGTACTACAAATCTGGTCATTGTAGTTATCTGTAATTTTCGTAAAACGTTTCAAAGTTGGCCTTGTCGTCCCTAAGATAATATCATTTGATTTGACAATCTTTTGAGCTCTACTTGGAGCAGTTAATTTAGTTATTGATGTAGTCTCAATAATCTTATTAGAAACTCTATCTACTGATGATAAATCTATATATTTAAATTTTTCATCATCTCCAATTTTATTCCAAGAAATATTACTTGTTTGTTCAGAAACTGCATCAAGTGTCTTCCACTCAACATGATAGACTTCATCCTCAAAAGATAACAGTTTATCTCGATAAAAAGAATATTGCTTTTTACGTGAGGTCAATTCTGAGGTCAATTCTGTAACATAATCGGTGAATTTGTCAAGTGTTTGCACTATTTTTTCTTGAATTTCTAGAGGAGGGATTGGAATGAGAAACTTTGAATAAGTTCCAATCCATTGTCTACCATGTTGATCCGGTTTATAAGTTATTGTACCCAAATAATGCCATGCATAGCGTAATAAAACTTCGTTTTCAAATTCATCTTTTATCGTTAACATTTTCATTGCGGATGATTTTACTTTAAATTTAAAATCTACCCATTGTTTTGATGTAGTAAAATCATCAAAAATGATAACAGGATTGGTTTTGCTAGCTTGATAAATACCGGTTTTTTCATTTGTATAGCCTAAAATAAATGATTGTCCCGCAGTTAAAACAGGAATTTCATTACTGTCAGTATAAGCTTTACTTGATACAATATATTTGGTTGGTTGTTCATAATCTACTACTTCCCCTAACTCTTTCCACTCAACGGGACAGTTCTGGATTTCTTCTAGGATATTCATCACTTACCTCCTTCCTTGGCTAGATTTTCAATGCTTTTGATTTCCTTGAGGTAATCTTTTTCAACTTGACTGAGGGTCTTGGCTTGGTAGCTCTTATATTCCTTATCTACCTTCTGCTTCATCTGTTCACGAGAGATCAAACCACTGTTAGCTAGCAAGTCTTCCCCAGTAGCCTGAAGGATACGATCCACATGCATCACCCAGTCCGCCATAGTCATGACTTCCTCTCGCTCTGCCTGTCTTTCAGCAAAGTCTAGATATCCTGATACAAGCTGATTAAGCCCACGGAGTTCCTTTTCTGTCAGATAGTTCTTGGCAACTTTTGCTTCAGATAGAGTAGGGAGATCTCCCTTAAAAGTGGTCAAGCCCATAAACTCCTTTTCACTATCAACACGGTTATAAATGAGTTCACTGGCAGTATTGTGGTGAATGGCATAATGCATCTTGTTTTGCACCGTCGCAAAGAATTTCTTTGCCTCTGGTGAGTTTGCATTGTAATCACTTGATGTCGCGAAAAGATCTAAAACTTGACGGTAAAAGACTTTTTCACTTGAGCGAATGTCTCGGATTCTTTCCAGGAGTTCTTTAAAGTAAGAGCCTCCACCCAAGTTTTTCAAGCGCTCATCATCCATAGCGAAGCCTTTGATCAGATACTCTTTTAAGACTGTCGAAGCATAGTGTCTGAACTGGATTCCACGAGGGGAGCGCACACGATAACCAATCGCTAAAATCATATCGAGATTATAGTAGGCGACTTTTTTTGACTGAGTTTTACCAGCTATTGCACCGTGACGAGTGGTTGTCAACTGATAGTTGACAACCACTGTTTCATCCAATTCACCATCTTCAAAGATAACCTTGATATGTTTACTAATGTTTTGCTTGGAAGTCTGAAAGAGCTCAGCTAGTTCTTGTTGGGTCAGCCAGACCGTTCCATTATCCAAGTGGAGTTCAATAGCGGACTCCCCGTCATCAGTTCTATAGAGAATCACATCATTAGCCATGGCTCAATTCCTCTACAATCTTATCTATCTCTGCACGCAAGTGGTCGATCTTGGCAACAGTCTCAGCGATTTCTTTATTGAGCACATCTATATCAATCTTCTCACGTGTGTCTTCTTGTTCGACATAAGTTGACACAGATAGATTGTAATCCTGCTCTGAACCAATCACATCATTATCAATAAGAGCTGCTTTATAGTCTACACTTTGATAATTAGCGAACAATTCAACAATATGCTCAATATTGCTATCTGTTAAAACATTGTTATTTGTCTCTTTTTTGAACTCTTTACTCGCATCAATAAAGAGGGTTTTGTTTTCTAGTTTATTCTTCGCCAGAACTAAAATCGTAGTTGCGATAGAAGTGCCAAAGAAGAGATTATCTGGAAGGGCAATAACCGCTTCAACAAAGTTGTTATCTACCAGATACTGACGAATGGTCTTTTCAGCACCACCACGATAGAAAATGCCCGGGAAACAAACAATTGCTGCCCTACCTTTATTAGACAAGTGGTTAAGACTATGCATGATAAAGGCAAAATCAGCTTTTGACTTGGGTGCTAGTTTCCCTGCAGGAGCGAAACGGTCATCGTTTATCAGAGTTGGGTCTCCATCACCCACCCATTTGACAGAATACGGAGGGTTAGAAACGATAGCATCAAATGGCTTTTCTTCTAAATGCTGAGGATTTAAAAGGGTGTCTCCTCGCTTAATGTCAAAGTTATTGTAGTTGATATTGTGCAAGAACATATTCATACGAGCCAAGTTGTAGTTGGTCATATTGATTTCCTGACCAAAGAAACCATCCTCTAGGATATGGTCTTCGTATTGTTTTTTCATCTGGAGCAAGAGGGAGCCTGATCCACATGTTGGGTCATAGACCTTGTTAATCTTGTCTTTTCCAACCATGACTAGGCGAGCTAGTAATTTAGAAACCGTCTGAGGTGTGAAAAATTCACCCCCGCTTTTTCCTGCATTACTGGCATAGTTAGAAATCAAGAACTCATAGGCATCTCCAAAGGCATCAATGTCATTTTCCTCAAAGTTTCCAAAGTTAATACTATTGATACCATTAAGAATATCAGAAAGGCGTTTATTTTTTTCTGGAACGCTTCCACCAAGGATGTTGCTTCGGGTATCCAAGTTATCAAACAAACCTTTGATATCATCCTCTGATTTGAAACCAATCGCTGACTTCTCAATAGCTTGGAAAATATTGGCCAATTCTTCGTTTAAGTTTTCATTTTGCGAGGCATTCTTGACCACATTTTCAAAGAGTTGACTCGGAAGGATAAAGAATCCCTTATCCTCAACTGTACCTGGTTTGAAATCTTGCTCAGCTTCTTGGTCACTTATGTCAGCATAACGGAATTCTAAGTCCCCAGCCTCATGCTCCGCACGGTCAAAATAGTCTGCCATGTGCTCTGAAATAAAACGATAGAACAGAATTCCTAGGATATATTGCTTAAAATCCCAACCATCTACAGCTCCACGCACATCGTCCGCAATCGCCCAAATTTTACGATGCAGCTCCTTGCGTTCTGCATTTTCTTTACTTGCCATTTTTACTTTCCTTAATTAATGTATTATCTTTTCTATTTTATCATATTTCAAGAAAAACCACTCGACCTAGGGAGGACGAGTGGGCTATAAACTATTCTTAACTTTATTAAGGTAGTAGAACTTCTTCCATACCATCCTTATCATCACTCTTTACGAATACAATATTCCGTTTACCTGTTAACTCTATCAGTTTTTCCTTCCCAAGAATGATTACGAGATTCTTTATAATCGAACGTTTAGCTGGTTCATCAAAATAAGTGAAAATAAACCGATATAGATACTCACCTTTCTCTGCTAGTTCAAAACATTTTTGAAAAATCTCTTTATCTAACGGATCTACTGAATGACCAAAAACAACAATGTTCTTTGAAGGTAAAACTTCCGTAGAATCAGTCCAACCTACAAAAGGCGTATTTTTTCCAATATAAATTGGAATAATAAAAACTTCTTCAAACTTATTACCAGTTTCTTTAACAACTCTTTGATAATACTTTTGGTAAGGAATCAAATCACTGTTAACATCACTTTCTTTATCTTCAATTCCAAAGACCATAGTATTAATTCCACTGAAGGTTCTATCTAAATCAATTCGGCCATGTATAAAATGAGTTAGTTTCTCATAAGTCTTAAATAGATATCTCGAAGTATTAGTATAATTAAAATTTAATACATAGGTATATGATAAATCAGGTATTGCATCCAAGGCTGTTGGTTTGGATTTAATGCTCCTAACTCCAAAATCAAGAAAGTCCAAATAAGACAGATAGATTTCTAAAAGTTCAATTAATAAATCAAGTTGCCTGATAAATTCATTATTAAATTTTTCAAGTGCAACTTCTCTTTCTAAAGAACTCCAGTCTTCCTCTTTATAAAAGGAAATAAAGCTTCTTGCAACAAATACTTTTGAACTATAATTATTTTCACTTACTAATTTATCTTCAAGTACCCAAAATTGATTTGCAGGAGCAATTTGAAATAGCAAATCACTCTTCTCCTTAAAATACATTATTGCATCTGCAAGTTGAGAAATCATGGTTTCAAGATTAGACCAATTATCCCCAAGGGTATCTTTATTCTCATTAATAAATTTCAAATACAAATTATCCTTATATTTCTCAATCCTTATATTTTTAACTTTTAGAAACTCCAGTAACTCCTCATCTGGATTAGAAAATAATTGTTTTTCAAAGTCAATAAAATCTGTATACTTTGTTTTTCGATCCATAGCAATATCAAAACCATTGCCCAAAATTAGAATAGTATTTGCCATAATTATTTCCTTTTTTCTTTATATAAATAGTGTTCCCCCTACTTCAAAGCACTTTTGACCTTTTTCTTGGTCAGGATTCGATCGTTTTTGTTGGCTAGAGATTTGAGTCGGGCTTCTAGCAGGATTTTTCGGCCTGCTTCGTTGCGGGTGTAGACGAGTTGGTAGTTGCCCAAATGTGGTGCGACGGCATCTAGGAAGAGCTGGGCATCTTCCTTGCGTTTTTCGAAGAGGCTAGGAACTACAAAATACTTGGACTGACCTGCTGGTGCTTTTTTAGCTACTAACAGATAGCGTTGATTGTCCACAGGGGCAAAGAATTCTCCTAAGACCTTGGAAAAGAGTTCCTTGTCTCTCATGCTTCCACCCTTGAGATAGGTAAAAACGTTAAAGCTTTCCTTGTCCTCTTCGACCTGCACGCGCGACTGGTCATCAGACAAATGCCCTGCAGTCACCATGACCTTACGAATGGCTTCACCGATCAGACGCAGCCGTTTATAAGGACTCTTGTAAAAGAAATAACGAACCAGAGCAATAGTAAGAAATACAAGACTAATAGCCGTTAACCAAGCCAGACGAATACCATTTGTTCTAAAGAGATAGATGAGGAGATTAACTGCAATCAAAAAGAAAGAATAGCGAACCCACTTTTCAGCATCGACCAGTGTCAAGAGTGGTATTTGCTTGCGATCTGTTGCTACCTCATTCACAATCTCTAGTTTATCCGCAACTACTAACGCCTCCTGCCATTTTTTGCGAAGGGAGGTACGATCCTTGGACAATTCCTTGATTTTCTGATTATAGGCTTGAATCTTACTTTTCTTAAAAGGAGCTTTAGGGAATTCCAAGCGATCCAAACCTGTCTCGATGGTATCCTCCTTATAGGATAAACCTAGAAAGTTCTCCATCCGACGAGTTAGATTAAGTAAATCTTGATAGGAATTATCCTTATCTACTTCCTCTTCATTTTCCTTTTCTTTCAAGAAAAGCTCGCGTCTATAAGGTTTGATTGTGACCAGATGCCAGATATTGCTGGTCTTTTCTGGATGTCCTGACCAGACACGAATGGCACGCCCTCGCATCTGATTGCTGAGCATAAAGCTTCCGACAAAACTTCCCAATATCAGAGAATTAACACATGGCGCATCCCATCCTTCACCCAAGAGAGACTTGGTCCCGATCAAGACCTGGATAGAAGCTCGTTGAAAAAGCTCGGTTACTGCTGCGACCATTCCCTTAAAGCTGGATGGAAATCCTACTTGGAGATAGGCCCCTTGGTCGAGTTTCCCGATGGCAGAGAAGCTTAAGCTAGTGTTTGGAATGAGTGCTTCAAGTTCTGCCTTGACACTCGCAGGTATGATTACGACACTACCAGAAAGGACTGCTATCGGGACAGACAAGCCTTGCTTTTGTGCACTTCTGCGAATGGTTTCAAAGTAAGGGAGGACTCCTAATTGCGTGATTGGTGCTTGGTCATCTCCCAGATAACTCGCAAAATCCTTACGGATATAGTCCGCCAAGACTAACTGTCTCAAGTCATTTCCTAAACTAGCATACTCGGTCTCAAAGATTGATGCAATCCCAGCTAGTTTTCCTAGAGATTGGTTGAGAATTTGGTCATTGACCTTGGATTTGACTAAGAAAACCTGACGTTTTTAATCAATCCTCTTGATTTCAGTTCTGCTTCTATCTTTTTCTTTGTCTCCTGCGGATCCTCATACCAGTCAGGAGTCTGATAGAGAAGGCCTTGCAAGAGAACTTCTAGCCAATAATAATTGAGGGCAGGCAATCCTTCAGCTCCTAGTAAATCTTGTAGATGCTTGGGAATTTCCTGTTTTTGAGCTTGTAGATAAATGAGGAGCGCTGAGAGATACTTAGGATCTTCAAGGAGCATATCCGCAGAAATTTCTCCTTTGAGTACCTTGGAACTCCGAATCAGCTCTTGGAAGTCAGGATCAACGACTAGTTGACTGACATACTCCCACTTGGTGTCTTCAAACTCTTCCAGGCTCTTGTCCTCTTCCTTAGTCGGAAAACAGATATAGACAAAGTCCTGATGAGGACAAAGAGTGTCTTCCTTGACTAGTTCTGGAACTGTGATTTCTTGATCAATCTCGCCACACATTTGGAGATAGCGATCCTAGAGTTCAGGCTCGCTGTCATAAGGTGGTGTCGCTGTCAGGGAGATGACTTGCAGCTGTTCATACTGCTTGCGAAAGGCTTCCAGACTTTTCCACCATTCATTGCGCAGGTGGTGGCATTCATCCAAGCAAAGAGTAGCAACTTTCTGAGCTCTTAGACTTGCAAGCAAATCAAACCCCACAAAATCCTCTGCTTCTCCATCTTCTTGTGATTGCAATTGGTTCATGGCGCTATGAAAAGCCTGATAGGTCACAATCGTTAATGCTTTCATCTCCTTTAAGTTTTGGGAAACGAGATCTGAAATCTTCTGTTCGTTCTCTAAAAAGGCTGTTTGAATCCTGTCCACCCATTGTTCACGAATGGTGACAGTCGGAACCAAGACAAGGGCTGGATTGCCAAATCGAGCAATCAGCTCGATACCAATGGTTGTCTTTCCAGACCCTGGAGCGGCCACTAGATGAACATGGCCATCTGTTTGATAGTTCTGAAAACGATCTAAGACTTCCTTTTGGTACTTTCTCCATCTTCCTTTAAATTTTAAATCTAACATTTCTTTCACCATTATATCTCTTGACTTACTCCTTTAATTGTACCACACTTATATAAAAAGCAAGATAAGGAATCAAATTAGTCTTTATAAGAAAAATATGGTATAGTAGAACCATACTATCTATGAGGAGTTTACATGTCACAGGATAAGCAAATGAAAGCTGTTTCTCCCCTTCTACAGCAAGTCATCAATATCTCATCTATCGTCGGGGGAGTCGGCACCTTGATTTTCTGTATTTGGGCCTATCAGGCGGGTGTTTTACAATCAAAGGAAACCCTATCGGCCTTTATCCAGCAAGCTGGGGTTTGGGGGCCACCACTCTTTATCTTTTTACAGATCCTACAAACCGTCGTTCCGATCATTCCGGGAGCTTTGACCTCAGTGGCTGGGGTCTTTATTTACGGCCACATCATCGGAACCATCTACAACTATATCGGCATCGTGATTGGCTGTGCCATTATCTTTTACCTGGTACGCCTCTATGGAGCTGCCTTTGTCCAGTCCGTCGTCAGCAAGCGCACCTATGACAAGTACATCGGTTGGCTAGATAAGGGCAATCGTTTCGAGCGGTTCTTTATCTTTATGATGATCTGGCCTGTTAGCCCAGCTGACTTTCTCTGCATGCTGGCTGCCCTTACCAAGATGACCTTCAAACGCTATATGATTATCATCATTTTGACCAAGCCCTTTACCCTAGTGGTTTATACTTATGGTTTGACCTATATTATTGATTTCTTCTGGCAGATGTTTTGAGAATAGAAACATCCGTTTGGAAAACCAAGCCGATTTTTAGAGCATAGATAAACTATCTCTTGATACTAAATATACTTGAGTATGCAATTCATCCCTTTTTCGCAAGTAAAGTGAGGACTTACCTAGACTTTCCGCCGTGATAGAAACACCTGAAATCTAATGGTTTCAGGTGTTCGGAAACTTTGAGACTTTAGGCTCAAAGTTTAGGTATGGAATTTCGAAGAAAGTCGCTACCGTCCGTCATCACTTAAGGAAAGGCTCAAAAAACATTGTCTTCAATCTAAACATCCGTTTGGTTCCCCAAACGGATGTTCTTTTCTTATTTTGCAACGCTTTTAGCGAGAACAAAGTTTCCAAGTGTGGCAGAACCATTGCCTGCGACTGCTGGAGTGACAATGTAGTCACGCACGTCTGGTACTGGTAGATAGCCATTGAGAAGAGTTGTGAATTTCTCACGTACACGGTC
Source organism: Streptococcus oralis (assembly GCA_019458035.2). Taxonomy (GTDB): domain Bacteria; phylum Bacillota; class Bacilli; order Lactobacillales; family Streptococcaceae; genus Streptococcus; species Streptococcus oralis_BP. The sequence continues at coordinate 214,955 of CP185271.1, read as the reverse complement.
CAGCATGTGTTGCTGTGCCATAACCCCGCCACCAAAGACGATGACATCTGGTCGGAAAGTCACTGTAGCATTGACCGCAGCTTGAGCGATATAGTAGGCTTGGACGTCCCAAACAGAGTTGTTGAGTTCGATGTTTTCACCACGAATACCTGTACGAGCTTCTAAACTTGGTCCAGCCGCAAAGCCTTCCAAACAACCCTTATGGAAAGGACAGACGCCGTTAAATTCTTTTTCTACATCCATTGGGTGTTTAGCCACATAGTAGTGACCCATCTCAGGGTGACCGACACCACCGATAAACTCACCACGTTGGATAACACCTGCACCGATCCCTGTACCGATCGTGTAGTAAACCAAGTTTTCGATACGACCACCAGCATTGTTACGAGCAACCACTTCACCATAGGCAGAGCTGTTCACGTCTGTGGTGAAATACATGGGTACGTTGAGGGAGCGGCGAAGGGCACCAAGTAGGTCTACATTTGCCCAATGAGGTTTTGGAGTCGTTGTGATAAAACCATAGGTTTTTGAGTTTTTGTCGATATCGATAGGACCAAAGGAACCGATGGCAAGACCTGCAAGATTATCGAATTTTGAAAAGAACTCGATGGTTTTATCGAGGGTCTCGATAGGAGTTGTTGTAGGAAATTGTGTTTTTTCTACAATGTTAAAATTTTCATCTCCGACAGCACAGACAAACTTTGTACCGCCTGCTTCTAAGCTTCCATATAATTTTGTCATGATAAACCTCTTATCTTTGTTTTCTCTATTATAGCACATTTTAAAGAGCTACATTTCTCTATATTTTAGATTTTCCTCTGTAAATCTTACCATTCAAGTAAAAACGAACAAACATGACATTTGTTCGTTTTGTTTTTAGATTTGATTTTTGAAGAGGATTAGGCTTTCACTTCAATAACGGCATCACCCTTGACAACTGAACCACTTGCAACTGGTGTCACAGAAGCGTAGTCTGCTGTGTTGGTTACGATAACCATTGTTGTGTCGTCAAGACCTGCAGCAGCGATTTTGTTTGAGTCAAAGGTTCCAAGAACGTCACCTGCTTTGACCTTGTCTCCTTGAGCAACTTTTGCTTCAAAACCTTCACCATTCATAGTCACCGTATCAATCCCAACGTGGATCAAGATTTCAGCTCCATTTGCTGTCTTCAAACCATAAGCATGTCCTGTAGCAAAGGCGATCGATACTTCGGCATCAGCTGGTGCGTAAACCACGCCTTGGCTTGGTTTTACAGCGATTCCTTGTCCCATTGCACCACTTGAAAATACTGGGTCATTGACATTCTCAAGAGCAACTACGTCACCAACGATAGGAGTTTGGATTGTTTCATTTTGAAGAGTATCAAACTCTTCCATTACTGGTGCTTCTACTGTAGTTTCAGTAACTGTTTCTGCAGTTGCTACTGCAGCCTCATCAGCAAAGATACCTGCTGCTTTTGTTTTGCCATAGAAATAAGTTAAAGCAAAGGCTGCAACAAATGAAATCACTTCTGCAACTACATACATAGGGATTGAACCTGCTTTAATAGATAGGAATCCGATAAATCCAGCTGCTCCCAAAGAAACAGCAATGACATGGGTCAAACCTGCCACAAAGGCACCAACTGCTGAACCAGCAAGAGCACAGAAGAATGGGAATTTATATTTCAAGTTCACCCCAAATAGGGCAGGCTCAGTAATCCCAAGGAAAGCAGAGACAGCCGCAGAACTTGACAATCCTTTAGTTTTAGCATTTTTAGTCAAGAAGTAGATTGCGAGAGTGGCTGCACCTTGCGCCACGTTTGCCATTGAAGCAACAACAAAGATATAGTCACCAAATCCAGTACCGTTATTATTGTATGCCGATAATAACTGAGTTTCAATAGCAGGGAATGATTGGTGAAGCCCCGTCATAACAATCAATGAGTATGTCCCACCAAAGAGCCCCATACCAAATGCACCTGTAGTATTGTATAGCCATACAATAACATTAGTAATCGCATCAGAAACCACCAACATCACAGGACCAATAACTGTAAAAGTTAGGAATCCTGTAATCATAACTGATAAAAGCGGAGTAAAGGTGAAGTCAACCGCAGAAGGCAATTTCTTGTGGAAGAATTTTTCTAAAGTTGCCAACAACCAGACAGCTACAAGGACTGGGATTACTTGGTAAGCGTAGTTTGTTTGTGTAACATGGTAACCTAAAATATCCCAAAAAGCTTCTTTACCACCCAAATCTGGTGTGGTCATAATCATACCGATAGCCGCACCAAGAAATTGGTTTGCCCCAAAGCGTTTAGCCGCTGAAATCCCTACTAAAACAGGTAAGAACATAAATGGGGCAGCAGACATCAATTGAATCATCGCTGAAATCCCTTTGATAGCAGGGTACATGTCTTCAATAGATTGAGGTCCAAATAAGTCTGGTGATGTCAAGAAGTTACGTAATGCCATCAAAAGACCGCCCGCAACCAATGCAGGAATGATTGGAACAAAGATGTCTGACAAAAGCTTAATCAAATCCATCAATGGATTAAATTTTTTGTCTCTATTCACAATCTCTTTTAAGTCATCTGTGGAAGCTTCTTTCAAACCTGTTTTTTTGATGATTTCTGCATATACAAAGTTAACGTCTCCGGGACCAATAATAATTTGGTATTGTCCGTTTGTACTGAATGTACCTTTAATATCAGCATTGTTATCTAAAGCTGCTTGGTTCACTTTTGATTCGTCTTTTAATACAAGACGAAGACGAGTGGCACAATGCGCTGCAGCTACTAGATTATCTTTTCCAACAGCCTCAATGACCTCGGAAGCTACTTTATTATAATCCATAGCAATAATCTCCTTATAAAAATTTTGTTCTTGTTTGAAAGCGATTTTATTCGCCCTACGACTATTATTTTATCATGTTTCTAAAATATGTCAAGCGTTTTGCAGGATTTTTTATTTCCTTTCTTTTGCTCCTGATTATTCTTGCTCGTTTTTGAAGGATATTTTCTTTTTCCTCAAAAAAAATATCTTTATATTTGAGGGATCAAGGCTTTTATTTACATTTTCTTTCATTTTCTCGTGAAAATTTGTCAGATTTCCTTTGTTTGATTTCTGGTAATCGTTTGACATATTTTTCTTTTTTTTAACATAAAAGACTTGCTTTTTTTGCCGAAAACGTTTACTATTAATAATAGAATAGAACTTATGGAGGAAAGATAAAATGGAATGGACAACTGAGCGTCGTTATAGACCCTATGAAGATTGGACGCAAGAAGAAATTCAACATATAAAGGAAAAGATGGCACAATCTCCTTGGCATACTCGTTACCATGTTGAGCCAAAAACAGGACTTCTCAATGATCCAAATGGCTTTTCTTACTTTGATGGGAAGTGGATCCTCTTTTACCAAAACTTCCCCTTCGGTGCAGCCCATGGGTTGAAGTCTTGGGTGCAGCTTGAAAGTGATGATTTAGTGCACTTTACAGAAACTGGAGTCAAAGTTTTGCCAGATACTCCATTAGATAGCCACGGGGCCTATTCTGGATCAGCCATGCAGTTTGGCGATCAGTTGTTCCTATTCTATACAGGGAATGTCCGTGATGAAAACTGGATTCGTCACCCATACCAGGTTGGTGCTCTTTTGGGAAAAGATGGCAAGATTACGAAGATTGACAAGGTCTTGATTGACCAGCCAGCAGACTCTACCGACCACTTCCGTGACCCACAAATTTTTAACTTTAAGGGACAATATTATACTATCGTGGGTGGACAGGACTTGGAGAAAAAAGGCTTTGTTCGTCTCTACAAGGCTATTGATAATGACTACACCAACTGGCAAGAGATTGGTGATCTTGACTTTGCTAACGACCGCACTGCCTACATGATGGAATGTCCAAATCTAGTCTTTGCAGGCGAGCAACCTGTCCTTCTCTACTGCCCACAAGGATTGGATAAGGCTGTTCTAGACTATGATAATATCTATCCAAACATGTACAAAATCGGAGCTTCCTTTGATCCTGAAAATGCCAAAATGGTCGATGTGTCTCCATTGCAAAATCTAGACTATGGTTTTGAAGCCTATGCAACTCAAGCCTTCAACGCTCCTGATGGGCGTGCTCTAGCTGTCAGCTGGCTTGGTTTACCAGATGTAGCTTACCCATCTGATCGATTTGATTATCAAGGTGCCCTCTCACTGGTTAAGGAACTCACTATCAAAGACGGCAAACTCTACCAATATCCAGTCGCAGCTATCAAGGGCCTCCGTGCTTCTGAAGAAGTCTTCTCAAATCGTACTCAAACCAATAACACCTACGAAATCGAACTAAACTTAGAAGCCAATAGTCAGAGCGAGATTGTCTTACTTGCTGATAAAGAAGGCAAGGGGCTTTCAATCAACTTTGACCTTGTAAATGGTCAAGTGACAGTGGACCGTAGCCAGGTTGGTGAGCAATACGCCCAAGAATTTGGAACTACTCGTTCTTGCCCAATAGACAAGCAAGCTACTACTGCTAACATCTTCATCGACAACTCTGTCTTTGAAATTTTCATCAATAAAGGAGAAAAAGTATTTTCTGGTCGTGTCTTCCCACATGCGGACCAAAATGGGATCCTCATCAAGTCTGGAACCCCAACTGGAACTTACTATGAATTAGATTATGGTCGCAAAACTAACTGATGTCGCAAAACTTGCAGGCGTCAGCCCCACTACCGTCTCACGGGTTATCAATAAAAAAGGCTATTTGTCTGAAAAAACCATTCTCAAGGTCAATGAAGCTATGAGAGAATTGGGCTATAAGCCCAATAATCTGGCTCGAAGTCTCCAAGGAAAATCTGCCAAGTTGATTGGACTTATTTTTCCAAACATCAGTCATGTCTTTTATGCGGAGTTGATTGACAAGTTGGAACACCAACTCTTCAAAAATGGCTACAAGACCATCATCTGTAACAGCGAACATGACTCTGATAAGGAACGGGAGTACATCGAAATGCTGGAGGCCAATCAGGTCGATGGTATCATTTCTGGAAGTCACAACTTGGGAATCGAAGACTACAATCGTGTAACGGCACCGATTATTTCCTTTGACCGAAATCTATCACCAGACATCCCTGTCGTCTCCTCTGATAACTACGGTGGCGGGGTCCTCGCTGCCCAAACTCTGGTCAAGACAGGCGCCCAGTCTATCATCATGATTACAGGAAATGATAATTCCAACTCGCCTACTGGACTGCGTCATGCTGGCTTTGCCTCTATTCTCCCAAAAGCGCCTATTATCAATGTTTCGAGTGACTTTTCTCCCGTCAGAAAAGAAATGGAAATCAAAAATATCTTGACCCATCAGAAACCAGATGCGATTTTTGCTTCGGATGATTTGACAGCTATCCTGGTTATCAAAATAGCTCAGGAGCTAGGTATCTCTGTTCCTGATGAGCTCAAGGTCATCGGCTACGATGGGACTTACTTTATCGAGAACTACTATCCTCACCTGACAACGATTAAGCAACCTATGAAAGAGATTGCCCAACTCACTGTTGATCTTCTCTTGCAGAAGATTGAAGGCAAGGAAGTTGCGACAACTGGTTACTTCTTACCAGTCACCCTATTACCTGGAAAAAGTATTTAAGTACAAAAAACTCAGACGAATTCGTCTGAGTTTTTTATGATCTTAAGTTTTCGAGATAGCGCTGGGCTGTCTCTAAGTTAAAGGTTTTCTCCGATATTAAGCGCTCAACTAGGGGAACAACTTCAGACTCGCTAGCACCAGCTAGTAGAGCTAAGGATTTGGCCTGCAACTTCATGTGGCCTTGCTGGATGCCCGTACTCACCAAGGCTTTCAGAGCCGCAAAGTTTTGTGCCAGTCCGATAGAAACGATAATTTGAGCTAATTCTTTGGCAGAAGGATTTCCCAGTAGTTCATGACTAAGAGCTACACGGGGATTGAGACCGATAGAGCCACCCTTGGTCGCTACAGGCATAGGTAGGGTCATCTCACCGACCAATTCTTCTCTTTCCATGTCCAGCGTCCAGCGACTAAGACCTTGATAGCGTCCGTCTCGACTGGCAAAAGCATGACCCCCGGCTTCGATGGCACGCCAGTCATTACCCGTGGCGATTAAAATGGCATCAATACCATTAAAAATCCCTTTATTATGAGTAGCTGCTCGGTAGGGATCAGCCTGCGCAAACTGGCTGGCCAAGGCTATTTTCTCCGCAATTTCTCGTCCTTGATCCTTTTGAGGGTTCAAGTAGCGAAAGGCGATACGACAGCTTGCAGTCACCAGAGAATCGGTCGCGTAATTGGACAGGATTCCCATGAGACTCTGTCCCTGACTGAGTTCTTCTAAGACTGGTTTCAAGGCTTCAAGCATGGTATTGAGCATATTGGCTCCCATGGCTTCCTGGGTATCGATATGGAGATAGACGACGAGAAAGTCTGTTTCTCCCTTAATCTGCTCTACACGCAAATCACGCGCACCACCTCCTCGTTTAACGATAGAAGGATAGGCTTGATTGGCAAGTTCCAAGAGTTCGGCTTTCTTACTGGCAATCTTCTCTTGCGCTTGTTCAGGATCAGCAACTTGATAAAGGGCTACCTGACCAATCATCTGGCGCTCATGTACTTGAGCAGTAAAGCCGCCTGCTCGCTTGATGATTTTACTAGCATAGCTGGCCGCAGCAACCACTGAGGGTTCTTCTGTCACATAGGGAACTGTGTAGTCCTGACCGTTCACCAAAAGCTCTGGAATGATGGAATAAGGTAGAGAAAAAGTTCCTACCACATTCTCACTCAGCTGGTCTGCAACAGCCAAGCTGACTTGTTCATCCTGCTCCAGACTGGTTTGCTTTTCAGGACTAAGGAGCGCCTGAGCTCGCAACAACTCCAGGCGCTCATGGTATGATTTTTTAGAAAATCCATTCCAACTTATCTTCATTATTTTTCAACCTTGCTATAACGGCGTTGGTGGTCGACAATTTCAACCAAGGCATAATCTTGATGTTCATAGCCTGCAAATTGGGCTGAGCCAGACTCATCCAACTGTACCTCTTCGAAGAAGACTTTTTCATAGTCTGCAACAGACAGTGCTGTACGTTGTTTGAGTTTGCTCAAGCGATCTTTGTCGAGATAGGCCTCATAGCCTTCGACCAATTCACCACTAAAGAATTCTGAAACCGCTCCACTTCCGTAACTGTAGAGGGCAATTTTATCTCCAGCCTTCAAAGTCTCTGCATTTTCCAAAAGGGAGAGAAGCCCGAGGAAGAGGGAACCCGTGTAGATATTTCCAATCATCTGACTGTAAAGGATGGACTTATCAAAGTTCTCTTGCAAACTATCCTGTTTTTCTTTAGACAAAGTTTTGTCCATCATCTTGCGCAAGCCTTTTAGGGCCAACTTAGGATAAGGCAAGTGGAAGCAGATAGCCGCAAAGTCATCCATAGTCCAATCATAGCGTTTCTTGTATTCATCCCAAGTCGTTGTCAGGCAATCAAGATACTGTTGGGTCGAGTACATGCCGTTTACATAAGGAGTGCTTGAGTAGTTCGGACGCCAGAAATCCATGATGTCACGCGTTTGGGCAACGTTATCATTGTTAAAGGCCATGATGCGTGGATTTTGGGTAATCAACATCGCCACACTTCCAGCACCCTGAGTTGGTTCACCAGGAGTTCCCACACCATACTTGGCAATATCACTGGCAATGACCAGAACCTTAGACTCTGGAGAATTCTCCACATGCAATTTAGCATAATGAAGGGCAGCTGTCGCTCCATAGCAGGCTTCTTTGATTTCAAAGCTACGGGCGAAAGGCTGAATGCCTAACAAGCCATGAACAAAGACCGCTGCTGCCTTACTCTGGTCAATTCCTGACTCGGTCGCCACGATGACCATGTCGATTTCTTCTTTTTCTTTGTCTGTTAAAATAGAGTTGCTTGCACTAGCTGCCAAGGTAACAATGTCCTCAGTCAGTGGCGCAATACTAATTTCATTTAACAAGAGTCCCTTGCTAAATTTTTCGGGGTCAACTCCCCTCGCTTCTGCTAAGTCTTGTAATTTCAAGACATATTGACTGGTCGCAAAACCAATCTTATCAATACCGATTGTCATATTTACCTCTGTTTTTTCATTCATTGTAAAAAATCGTTTCATTCTATTTTATCACAAATAGGAACAAAAGAGAGAAAAAAGACTTGATTCAACAAATCAAGTCTTTGCTTTGACTGCATTAGGAAGAGATTCCTCGTTGTTTTCGGATGTAGTAATAAAGCTTTAGAATTACCGTTCCACTTGCCATTCCAATAGAAATAACAAGAGCTAACATAACCACCAAAGTCGCGCTAGCAATTGCATGGCTGTAATCGCCTGTCACAAAGAAAGCTGTCGTTCGATAGGATAAATAACCTGGCACCAAGGGGGCAAGAATAGCCAAGACAAAGACCACCGCTGGTGTCTTATAGACAATACTTAAAATCTGACTGATGCAAGAGCCAATTACTGCTGCGATAAAGGTCGCGACAATAACATTGGTTGGTTCTTTGAGGACGAGATAGAGGAGCCAAACGCCCATTCCCAAAACCCCACCAGGAAGGAGCATGGAGCGTTGGACATTCAGTACGATTAGAAAGGTGATAATGGCGAGTAAACTCGCCACTGCTTGGAGCAAAATACTTGTTAGAGTCATCTTATGTCATCAAAACCAGGGCGACAGAGGTGCCAGCCCCTAAAGCGAGGGTGATGAGCAAAGATTCAAACATCTTGCTCATACCAGAGTTGATATGGTTGGTCATGATATCCCGTACCGCATTTGTCAGAGCAATCCCTGGAACAAAGGGCATGACCGCTCCTGCTATGATCAGGTCTGCCGTCGAAGGGAATCCTGTATAGCGGGCCCAGAACTGGGCAATCAAGCCAAAAACAAAGGCTCCCGCAAAGGCGGTTACAAAAGGAATTCGGATAAACTTCTCGACGTAGAGAGAGAAAGCAAAACCAAGTAAGGTCGCAATGGCTGCACCAAAAGCATCATAAGTATTCCCCCCAAACATAATCGAGAAAAAAGGGGCACTGAGAGTTGCTGCAATAGTCACTTGGAACTTGGTATAAGGAAGGGGTTGATTGCCGATTTCTTTGAGCCTTGTAAAGGCTGTAGAAAGATCAATCTGGCCACCTACAAGTTCTCGAGATACTTGGTTGACATCACAAACTTTTTCGATGTTGTAGGAGGAAGAAGTTACTCGTTTCATACGAGAAATATTGGTATTCTCAATAGAAAAGAAAATAGCTGCTGGCATGGCAAGAACGTTACAATCCACTATTCCCTGTGAATGAGCGATACGGATCATGGTGTCCTCAACCCGATAAATCTCCGAACCGCTTTTTAAGAGAATGGTTCCAGCTAACATAATGACATCAATAACGGCGTTCAACTCTCTCGATTCGTCCATTTTCTCCTCCTTTTCTGCTTCCTATATTTTATCACAAAAATCAATGAAAAAAAATCTTTGTCATGAAATCATGACAAAGATTCGTTTAATCTCGAGAACTTTCACGCGTTCCTTCACTATTTGATTGACTAGTTGAAGGAGTGTTTCCTTGTTGGTTCCCCTGATTTGGAGTTGAAGAAGAACTTTGGTTCCCACGCTGTGCAGAATTAGAAGATGAAGTTGACGGTGGTGTTTTCGGTTTGTAGATGGAAAGTTTGATACGCGTGCTAGCAAGGTCAACCTTTTCACCCGCTTTTGGTGTTTGATCTACAACTGTACCTTCTGCTGTGCCTTCAGGAGCAGTCGAAACTTCGACAACCTCAATATTGGCCTCTTTTACACCGACAATCTGAGTTAAATTATTCTTTGTAAATTCGAGACTTGAACCAATATAACTTGGCATAGAAACACTTGTTACTTTCTTAGCAACCGTTAAAGTAATTGTGCTGGCTTTTGAAAGATCATAAGTCGTACCTGCCGCAGGACTTTGTCTGAGAATGGTTCCAGGTTCGCTTTCGCTGGATTCCTCCTCTTCCATCTTGATTAGATTCTCAGGAACCTTCTTCCCCTTGAGTTCAGCTACGACATCCGTATACTTGCGTCCGACGTAATTACTCAATTGGAAGGATTTCTTACCAGAAGAAACAATCAAATTAACCTTAGTTCCTTCTTTTCGGTCGCTGCCAGCTTCAGGATCGGTTCGAATAACGCGCCCTTCTGCTACGGTATCGCTGGCCTCTGACTTTTCTTCACCAGCTTCAAACTTAGATTTTTTGAGTGCTTCTTTAGCCTCTGCAACGGTTTGTCCAGCCACATCAGGAATGGGAATCGTTGCAGGTGTTCTAGACAAAATCCAGATTAAAGAGGCCGCAACCAACAGAAGACTAGCTAAAAGAATCATATAGCGAGCCTTAAACTTCCGCTTTTTAGTTGGCTTTTGCGTAGGTGCTTGCTCTGGGGTTAATTTCTTTGACTGAGGACGTTCCTCCTGCGCCGGAGCTTTTGGAATCGAGGTCAATGTACTTTGTGGGACTTTAGGTAAAGTCTTCGTATCCGCCTTACTCGCATCGTCAAAGACCAGTTTCGGTTCATTCCGACGATTATAAGACAAGCTAGTTGACAAGTCCACATACATTTCTGAAACAGACTGATAGCGATCAGACAATTTCTTAGCAGTTGCCTTGATGACAACATTTTCCAAAGCCTGAGGGACAGATGGGTTTTCAGCTATGACGGACGGAAGTGGCTTCTGGAAATGCTGAAGGGCAATCGTAACCGCACTATCCCCATCATAAGGGATATGACCCGTCAGCATTTCATAGAAGATAATTCCCATTGCATAGATATCACTCTGGAAGGTCGCTTTTGAACCACGCGCTTGCTCAGGTGACAAATAATGAACCGAACCCAGCATCGAGTTGGTCTGGGTCAGACTCGTCTCTGCAAAGGCCACTGCAATCCCAAAGTCAGTAACTTTAGCAGTTCCATCTGGCGTCAAGAGGATATTTTGAGGTTTCAAATCTCGGTGAACAATTCCTCTAGCATGGGCTAAACGCATAGCCAAAAGAATCTGTCCCATAATCCGAACCGCCTCTTCATTTGAAAGAGGATAGTGTTCTTTGATATACCGCTTGAGGTCAAGTCCTGCTACGTATTCCATAGCTAGGTACTGTTGGCCATCTTCCTCACCGATATCTGTTATCCGAACGATATGAGGATGGTCCAGATCCGCCATAGCCCTCGCTTCCCGCTGGAAACGTGCCACAGCAATCGGGTCCGTCTGGTAGTTGGTCCTCAGGACCTTAACTGCCACTTCTTCCCCATCTAGGATCAAATCCTTGGCCAAGTAAACATCTGCCATGCCTCCTCGACCAATCTGCTTGACAATCCGATACCGCCCGGCAAAAATCTTGCCGATTTGGATCATTCTGCCGCCTCCTCGTTCATGTAAACAAGGGCAACCGTAATGTTGTCTAAACCTCCTGCATTGTTAGCGAAGCGAATGAGGGTGGCCGCCTTGTCTGCTAGGGAAATATCGCTGGTTACGATATCATAAATCTCGCTTGCCGAAATCATATTGGTCAAACCGTCACTATTGAGCAAGAGATAATCTCCTGACTCCAGTGTAATCATCCCAAAATCAGGCTGGATTTCATCTTTTTGTCCGATAGACTGTGTGATGATATTCTTTTGAGGGTGAGTTTCTGCTTCTTCTGGAGTCAATTGACCAGCCTTGAGCAATTCATTGACCAAGGAATGGTCACTCGTCAACTGGTGGTATTCTTCTCCACGAATCAAACCGATACGAGAATCCCCAATGTGAGCATAGATGGCTTGGTTATCAATAAACGCAACAGCTTCTAGCGTTGTTCCCATGCCTCTGTATGCTTCGTCCTGACCTAGTTGATGAATTTTTTGATTTTCAATCTCCAGGTAGTGGGCAAACCACTCACGAACTTCATTGACTGAGTCAATTTGGGTATCCACCCAATCTACACCGAGGTCTGTTACCGCCATCTCACTAGCGATATTTCCTGCACGGTGTCCTCCCATCCCATCAGCCAAGATGATCATAGTGCGTCCTGCTCGGTTGACAAAGTGATTGACATAGTCCTGATTATTTGTCCGTTTCTGACCAACATCTGTTAATAATGCTATTTCCATTGTGTCAGTTCCTTCCTATTCTGATATCTTACGAAATTGGCTGATAAAGAATCCATCACTTCCATACAATTCAGGAGTAATCAGGATGCAGCCATCTTTCAGGATATCTTTGCATTCGTGTTCTAGTTTAACCTGCTCAAACTCGGGATGACTTTCTAAAAATGCCTCAACGACTTGAAAGTTCTCCTCAGAGACGATAGTACAGGTACTATACGTTATTATACCACCTTTTCGTAGCGTTTGACAAACACTACCTAATATTTCCAGCTGAATTTCCTGTAAGGACGTGAAATCTGCTGTTTCTTTATTGTATTTGATGTCTGGTTTGCGACGCAAGAGTCCAATCCCAGAACAGGGAGCATCTACCAAAATCTTATCAAAAGAGTTCCGACCGAAAAACTCATACACCTTTCTGGCATCCAATTTTTGTGTTTGCACTCGATCTGCCACACCTAAACGCTCCGCATTTTCTTGGATCAAGTCCAACTTATGATCATACAAGTCCAGAGCAGTAACCTGACCTGTCGTGAGGTAAGAAGCCATATGGGCTGTTTTTCCACCCGGAGCGGCACAAGCATCTAGTACCTGCTCATCCCCTTGTAAATTAAGAGTCGGAGCAACCAATTGACTGGATTCGTCTTGAATAGTTACAGCCCCTTCTGCGAACAAATCATGGCCTGCAAAGTGGCCTTGCTCCTTGACCAGACCAGTGGCCGCCAAAGGGGAATCAGTCGCCTCTAACAAAGCTTTGATTTCCTCCTTTCGGCTCAAGTTGGTCACCCGGATGCTGGCTTTGTTGCGCACCAAGAGACTTTTAAAGATAGCTTGTGCTCGCTCTTCACCGTATTCTTCCTTGAGCTTAGACACTAGCCAAACTGGGAGAGAATAGGCAATGGAATCACGCTTGTTTTTGCGTTTGATAGTTGCAATATCTGGCCACCCTTCTCGCAAGATACGACGAAGAACAGCGTTGACCATTTTTTCACTGCCTTTTTTACGGGCTTTGGCTAGTTCCACCGCTTCATTAACAACAGCGTGATTAGGAATCTTATCCAGATACCGAAGTTGGTAGGCACTCAGAAGGAGCAGGATATAGAGCCAGTTATCTAGCTTATCCCGATCTTGGATAAAGTGGGACAGGTACCATTCCAGAGTGAGTTTTCGGGCTACCGTTCCGTAGACAATCTCTGTCACCAACCCCTTGTCTGGGGCAGAGAGTTGACTGCCCTTGAGGTGTTTATTTAAGGCAATATTGGAGTATGCTTGGTTGACAAAAACATCCTCTAACACTGCTAGAGCTAGATTTCTAGCCGTTTCTACTTTAGTCACCAAATCGTTCTCCTACAGTCAATGTCCGTCCCACTCCGTTGAGGAAGGAAGCAATGTCCATCTTAGGCTTCCCAGCTGGCTGCACTTGCTTGAGAGATAGAGCTCCTTCAGCCGTTGCAACAATCAATGCCTTTTTGCCAATAGAGAGGATTTCACCCGGAGAACCTTGACCTTCTACTGGTAGAGCTTCATAGATCTTAAAGCGGTCGCCCTTAAGGAAAGTATGGGCAACAGGCCATGGATTCATGCCACGGATTTGGTTGAAGAGTTGGCGATTGGTTTTAGTCCAATCAAGTTTCTCTTCTTCTGGCTTAATATTTGGCGAGAAAGTGACTAGACTAGGATCTTGTGGTTCAGGTTGGATTTCTCCTGCTAGGTAGCCAGGTAGCGTATCCAAAAGCAAATCACGACCAACAATCGCTAATTTCTCAAACAAGGTGCCGACATTGTCCTCATCTGTGATGGGAATACTGCGACGGGAAATCATATCTCCTGCATCCATTTCCTTAACCATCTCCATAATGGTCACACCAGCTTCCTTATCCCCTTGAATCAAGGCATAATGAATAGGTGCACCACCACGGTGTTTGGGAAGAAGGGAGGCGTGAACGTTGACCGCAAAGTCCATGCTATCAAGGAGTTTACTTGGGAGAAACTGCCCAAAAGCAGCAGTCACAATTCCATCCGCTCCTAGCTTCATAATGGCTTCCATCTCTGGACTTCCAGATAATTTTTCAGGTTGGTAGATGGGAAGGCCTGCTTCTTTGGCAGACTGCTTGACTGGGGTTTCTTGGATGACTTTTTTACGGCCGACAGCGCGGTCTGGCTGGGTCACAACTGCTAGAATCTCGTAACGATCATCTGATAACAACCCCTTCAAAACTGTCGCTGAAAATTCAGGTGTCCCCATAAAGATTAGTTTTGTCATTTCTTCTCCTTCTTATAAAAATTGCTGCGGTTCATGGTCAATGCTAAGACGAAGCTCGCTATTTTCCCGTTCTTGAGTCAAGGCCAAAACTCGATTGAGTGTTGGTCCTAGTTCATCTTCTAAACGGTATTTAATCAAAATCTGGTAATGATAAAGGTTGTGGGTACGAGCAATGGGCTTGGGCGTTGGACCCAGGATTTTACTAGTTTCCGATAAACCTGAGCGCAAAATCCCCATGACTTCATAGGCACGTTTGACAACCTCTTCTTCTTTCTTGTGAGAGAGGGTAATCCCAATAGTGAAATAATATGGCGGATAGCCGAGTTGGCGCCTAATACTCATTTCATAGGCATAAAAACCTTCGTAATCCTGATCTTTTGCAAAACGAATGGCATAGTGTTCTGGATTGTAAGACTGGATCAAGACCTGCCCAGCCTTTTCCGCTCGACCTGCACGACCAGCCACCTGGGTCAAGAGTTGGAATGTTCTCTCAGAAGAACGGAAATCAGGCAGATTCAAGGCCGTATCCGCATTGAGCACTCCGACTAGGGTCACATTTGGAAAATCCAAGCCCTTGGCAATCATCTGAGTTCCCAGCAAGATATCTGCTTCACCTTGGTCAAACTGGTCAAGAAGAGCTTGGTGACTGCCTTTCTTGCGAGTCGTATCCACATCCATCCGTAGAATGCGGGCCTGAGGAAAGAGCTCTGCTAGCTCATCATAGGCTTTCTGAGTCCCCGTCCCGTAGTAACGAATACTGCGACTCTGACAGTTGGGACAGACATGAGGAATCCCCTTCGAAAAACCACAGTAATGGCAGTTCATGGTCTTGGTATCCATGTGGAGAGTCAGAGAAATGTCACAGTTGGGACAAGTATCCACCGTCCCACACTCCCGACACATGACAAAGCTAGAATAGCCCCGACGGTTAAGCATGAGGACTACCTGCTCTTTTTTATCCAGACGGTCTTGGATGGCCTCTAGCAAAGGAGGCGTAAAGTTTGACGTCTCATTCTGCCCGATATAGTCACGAAAGTCAATAACTTGAACCTCAGGAATAGTGGCTAAAGGATTGGCTCGTTGAGTCAGACGTAAGTGTTGATAGACTCCTTTTCCAGCCCGCGCACGGCTCTCTAAGCTCGGTGTCGCTGAGCCGAGGACTAGGGCTGCTTGATTGTACTGGGCCCGTAAGATGGCGACCTCTCTGGCATGATAACGGGGATTGCTGTCTTGTTTGTAGCTAGCTTCATGTTCTTCGTCGATAATTATAACACCTAGATTTTTCAAAGGAGCAAAGATAGCTGATCGAGCGCCAACGACAACTTGGGCATCGCCACGCTCGACCTTGCGCCATTCGTCGTACTTTTCACCATTAGACAGACCTGAGTGGAGAATAGCTACTTTCTCGCCGAAACGAGCAATGAAACGCTCTGTCATCTGCGGAGTCAAAGAAATCTCAGGTACCAGCAAAATGGCCGTCTTACCCTTATCCAAGGCTCCTTGGATGATCTGTAAGTAAACCTCCGTTTTCCCACTTCCTGTAATCCCTTGAAGGAGGAAAGGAGGCTGTTGACTGCCAATAGCACTGACAACTACATCACGCGCCTGTCTTTGTTCTGGATTCAACTCCAAAGGTTGGCTGACTTCAATGCCTTCAAAATAAGCGGCTGAGCGTTGCACTTCCTTTTGGACTAGGGACACAGCTCCTTGCTCCACAAAGAAGTTGACTTGCTCGCGTGAGTAGGACTCTAACAAACTAGCCAGAGGAGCACTCTCAGTATGAGACAGCAAATAGTCTCTCAGCTCTGCCTTTTTCTTGGCACGCGCAGAAATCTCAATCTGCTCTAGTCTAGTAGCATCAACCTCATACCAAGACTGGGTCTTGACCTTCTTTTGATCAACTGCCTGGTATTCTAAGCGGAGCAGCCCTTTTCTGGTCAAGCGCATCATTTCTGCCTGTTTGGCAAGGTCTAGAGAAGAAAAGGCTAGCGAATCTTCTGAACCAAACAAGCGCTCTTTGTCTTGCCGACTCATATCTTCCAGAGGAGAGAGAATCTTATCATAGCTGGAGTTTAAAAACCCCGGCAACATGGCTTTTAGAATGGAGATTTTGTAAGAAAAGACAGACTTGCGTAACTCCTCAGCCAGCCAGAGTTGCTCTTGCGTGAGAACAGGGGAAAAGTCCAGCACCTCCGCAATCTCTTTCAAGTCCTGATCAGCCACCTCTTCATCCGACTGGGACTCCAGGCCTAGCACAATTCCTTGGATCAAACGATTGCCTTTGCCAAAAGGCACATGAACCCGCATACCGACTTCCAGCATGTCTACAAATTCCTCTGGGACCTTATAACTATAGGGCTGGTCCGTCTGCATCAGGGGAACATCCACGATAATCTTTGCAATAGCCATCTTCTCACCTCCTTCTTGTCAGTAAATTCTTGCAATAGAAAAAATAAGATTGAGTCCCCCCAACCTTAAATTTTTTCACCATCTTCTTTTTCTTTAGCGATTTGCTCTTTGATTTTCTTTTCTTCTTCTTCTTTGCGGCGTTTTTCTTCTTCGATACGGAGACGAACCGCTTCACGTTTTCCTTCTGGATCTGGGTGAATGGTTACATTTCCAGACTCGATTTCTTCCAAAGCGCGAAGAGTTGATTTTTCAGACTTGAACTCTTGAGTTGCTGGCGCACCAGCTTCTAGTTCGTGGGCGCGTTTTGCTTCCAAGATTACGAGTGAATATTTTGATGGTACCTTGTCTAGCAAGGTATCGATAGAGGGTTTTAACATCATTTGCTTGTACCTGTTTCCTATAGTTTATCGAGTAGTTGGAGATTTTGGCAACATCTCCTGGTAGTGACCAATGACACGGTCCACACGGAAGTGTTCTGCTTCGATTACACGCTTGACACGTTCAGCAGCGAGGGGCACCTGATCGTTGACAATGGCATAATCATACTCACGCATGAGAGCAATTTCTTCCTTGGCTTTTTCGATTCGTTGGGCAATCACTTCAGCGCTATCTGTTCCACGACCTACCAAACGATCTTGCAATTCATCCAAATCTGGTGGTGTTAGGAAGATAAAGACAGCATCTGGAACCTTTTTCTTAACTTGAAGGGCTCCTTGGACTTCAATCTCAAGAAAGACATCGATTCCCTTATCTAGGGTTTCGTTGACATAGGTCAGAGGAGTTCCATAGTAGTTACCGACATATTCTGCATATTCCAACATCTGACCTTGACGAATCAGCTCTTCAAACTCTTCACGAGTACGGAAGAAATAGTCCACTCCGTCCACTTCACCAGGACGTTGCGCACGTGTCGTCATCGATACAGAGTATTGAAATTGATTCTCAGAACTCTCAAAAATCTCTCTTCTAACCGTCCCTTTCCCAACTCCTGAAGGACCAGAAAAAACGATTAGCAAGCCTCGGTCTGCCATTATGTCTCCTTTAGTTAGTCTGTGAAATAAAGTAAAATTTCTCTTGGATACTGATGATAACGTCAGTTATCCTTCTACAGTCTTTCTATCTAGTGTAACAAAAAAGCAGTAATATTTCAACTGCTCTTTCTTATTTATTTAGCATAATCTACTGCACGAAGTTCGCGGATCACGGTTACTTTGATATTTCCTGGGTAATCGAGATTATTTTCAATTTTCTCACGAACTTTGTGAGCCAAGATTGTGACCTTGTCGTCCTTGATTTGTCCTGGATTAACCATGATACGTATTTCACGTCCTGCTTGAAGAGCAAAGCTATTTTGCACTCCTTCAAAGCCATTGGCGATTTCTTCCAAATCATGGAGACGTTTGATATAGCTTTCAAGAGATTCACTACGAGCACCTGGACGCGCTGCACTCAAGGCATCTGCTGCAGCAACAATCACTGCAATGACGCTTTCGGCTTCGACATCGCCGTGGTGGCTAGCAATGGTATTCACCACAACTGGGTGTTCCTTGTACTTACGAGCCAATTCCGTACCAATCTCAACGTGGCTACCTTCAACCTCGCGGTCAATAGCTTTCCCAATGTCGTGAAGGAATCCAGCACGACGGGCAAGAGCTGCATTTTCACCAAGTTCACTGGCGATGATACCAGATAGCTTAGCAACCTCAATCGAATGACGCAAGACATTTTGTCCATAAGAAGTACGGAACTGCAAACGTCCCATGATCTTCATCAAGTCTGGATGGAGGTTTGGCGCACCAATCTCATAGGCAGCAGCCTCACCGTATTCACGGATTTTATTGTCAATCTCCTGACGGTTTTTCTCCACCAATTCCTCGATACGAGCTGGGTGGATACGGCCATCCTTGAGCAACATTTCCATGGTCATACGAGCAATTTCACGACGAATCGGATCAAATCCTGACAAGGTTACCACTTCTGGCGTGTCGTCAATGATGACATCTACCCCTGTCAAACTTTCAAAGGTACGAATATTACGTCCTTCACGACCGATAATGCGTCCCTTCATGGTATCGTCTGGTAGGTGAACTGTCGAGTTTGTTGACTCTGCTACATAGTCACCAGCGATACGCTGCATAGCCTGAACCAAGATATCTTTCGCAATCTTGTCTGAACGTTCCTTGACCTCTTGCTCTGCCTCACGAATGCGGCTAGCAATTTCCTTGGTCAAATTTTCCTCTGTCTGAGCCAAGATAATATCTCGAGCCTCAGTTTGGGAAAGGGAACCGATACGTTCCAGTTCAGCTTCTTTTTGTCTTTCGACTTCCTCTAATTGCTCTTCACGTGCATCAAGGTTTTTTGCTCTATCAGAAATACTTTGTTCTTTTTGTTCAAGTGTTTTTTCTTTGTTCGTCAAATTGTCGTCCTTACGGTCAAGGCTCGTAGCTCTCTCCGTCAAACGACTTTCAATTTGCTTGAGCTCCTGACGTTCTGACTTAAATTCAGCGTCCACTTCTTCACGGTATTTTCTGGCTTCCTCTTTGGCCTCCAATAGTGCTTCTTTTTTAAGAGACTTGCTTTCGCTCTTGGCTTCATTTAACAATAAATCCGCTTCGCGCTCAGCTTGTCCTCGTAAATTAGTTGCTTCTTGTTCAGCATTTAGAAGCATCAACTCTGCAGCCTCTTGAGATGATTTCATCTTAGCTGAGATGCTGACATATCCAATGACTAAACCAATGATGACGGCAAAAACAGCAATCGCAAGTGTCATGATTTCCATGTTTTTACCTCATTAAATTTGTTTATCGAATGACATACATTCCTTAATATTCTATCATAAAAAACCGATTTTCACAAACCCAAATTGAAGAGTTTTGTGTGAATTTTAGACAAAGAGTCATCTACTTCTAAGCTCTATTGTATTAAATTATCTAGTGGAATATGATTAATTGTAATTTGCCCTTTTGATTCTAAAGGTAAGCATTTTTTTATAAAGTTCTGACATTTCTCGTCTTTCAATTCATCTATGTTAATCACTTGATAATTATTTTTTATTCTATCATTTAAAATATCATAATAAATTTCAACTAAACAGCCCTTTGTTCGGCCACAGAGTATGTCATGAGCATCATAATACACTTTGTGTCCTGTTTTTGAGATAAATAGATTCCTTAGTTTGACTTCCCATAGACACGATAACAATTGGAAATAATATATAGGTTCTTGGGGGTAATCAAAATACATATCCTCCTCTGAAGTAGGTAAAGAACCCAAAGAACTTAAAACTACAAACTTCTCTAACATTTCAAAATGAAAATATGAGTCTAACTCATAGAACTGCTCATACTCGTCTACTTCATAAATGCCATTAAAAAATTCAAAAAATAATACTAGAATACTATCAGTTCCCATGCGTCCATTCATGCAATCAACGATGTAATTTGATATCTTTCTACCAAAATATGGTAGAAGCCTATTCGTTGTATAATCACTCTCAATTATATTTGAAAGTTCTTCTAATGATTTCTGGAACTCTCTTAAACTTGGTTTTTTAACTTTTGAATCTTTATTTTTATCTTCTACGACTCTTTCGTCTACATCCACATAATAAATTTTAAAAATTAATGATAGAATTTTCCCAAGGTCATCATCTCTCAATTTACTCTTTTTCAAAATGTTATCTATGACTTCCTCTGTAGGTTCCATTCTATTATGATTTAACTTAAATTTATTATCAATAATCTCCTTTGCTGACCCAATTTCCTCACTATTTAAAATTACAATAATTTTAAATCTTTTATTCTCAGAAAGATAGTCAATATAACCCAATAAATCATTGTAATCTGAAGGGTTATCTGATTTTGCTACATATGAAACCCGTTCAAAATCATCAAAAATAATGATAGAATCTCGCTTCATCAAATCCGTTCCAACTGTTTTAAAGAACCATTTAAAAACTCCTCCAACAAGTGGAATAAAGTCCAAATTTCCGAGTATGGATTGTTTTTCTATTTCATTGATCAATATTTTCTCGGCTTGCTCTCTTGTTTTTATCCCAAAGCAGGAAATATAGTAGATTTCTTTCTTTTTATAAATTTGATTTTCAAAAAACGTCTTTATAAAAAATGTTTTCCCACTTCCCCAAGAACCATCCAACCAGAAGACATTATGAATAGAGGCCGGACTATTTAAAAACTCCACCAGATGAGTTTGATAAGGATAGTCATCCAAGTCATATTCCGGAAATAGCTCTGGGTCCAGTTTCTTATAACTAACTTTTTTAAAAATTATGTCTAAAAACCAGAACAGTATTGTTGGTATAGTCAGTGCTAACAATATTATTACACGATTCTCATACAAAATTGAAATAATATCTTTAAAAAAATTATAATTAGATAAAAATTTATAGATAGGTAAAGCAAAGCGTTTAAATTGTTCAATCTCAAGTGCAAGATACAGTACCCATATACTGGCTATAAATATTTTGTACCACTCGACAATTCTAACATTACTACTCCATGATGGTCTTTGAAATGGATATTTCAGTAGCCGTTTAAAATTCAGAAAAAAATTAAGAATCCTCGTTTTTATATTTTTCATATATACCCCTTTTAATCTTTATTATCATGATTATACCACAAAATAAGAGCTATAAAGCGGATTCAAGGGACAAGAATCTAGTTATTATACTAATAATTTTTTACTGATTTCTTAACTTAGGAAGTCTGTCATTTTCCAAAAACTTTATCTTCAATTGACTATCTAAAATTTCTAAAATAAAAAAACCTACCTTTCAGTAGACTTAGTAATGATCTTTGAAGGACAAGAAAGCCACGCTATCTCCATCTATCATATAAATCAAGCGATTTTCTGCATCAATGCGCCGCGACCAAGCTCCTTGATAATCATACTTGAGCGGTTCTGGTTTCCCCATTCCTACAAAAGGATCGCGTTGAATATCCTTGATTAATTTATTGATTCTTTTTAATGTTTTCTTATCTTGGTTTTGCCAATAGCAATAATCCGCCCAGGCATCTTCTGTAAATTTGAGCAGCATTCCTCACTCCTCAATCACATGTACCTGAGTACTTCCAGCTCGGACTTGAGCCATTCCTCGCAAGATCTTGTCAGAAAGTTCCTTATTTTGAGCGATTCTCAAGGTTTCCTGAATACTGTCCCACTCGCTCTTTGAAAGGACTACAATATCCTCATCTGGGTTTTTATTGACCACCGTCAAAGGCTCAAATTCATCGTTTACCTTCTTCATGTAGTCCTTTAAATGATTTCGGAATGTTGAATAAAGAACTGCTTCCATAACCATACCTCGTTTTACCTCTTTTCCACTATTATACACAAAAAGAAAGAAATTGTCAGGAACTTGTACAAGATTTTTCTTTTCTATCTATTTATTCGAAAATCTTCTAAAAAAGCCTACCTTTCAGTAGACTTAGTTTGTTTCTATTATGATAGGCACTCTGCCGAAATTCTGCTCTGCGATACTTGGCTGTCCTAGTTGGTAGATCTGGTCTGCCTTTTGGGTCATGGTATCCCAAGGTTCTTTGCCAATTCGGCTGACTAGATGGACCTGCTCTTTCAGTGACTTGAGATGTTGTCTGCCTTTTTCAGTAAAGCCAAGGACATGGATGACTTCTGGCAAGTCGCTTTCTCTGGCCTGCACCAAAATATAAGTCAAGAGGCGTCTGACACGCGCCTTGGTATAACGCTTGGTCGCAACTGCCTCGACCAATTCGTCAACAGACTGGGCTGTTTTGATAGCTTCCTTGATGCGCACAGCCATTTCTTGATTGACCTGATAGATGGTCGTCAGGTCTGGATTTGACAAAATTTGATAGCAGAGCAAGGGAAAATAGTCGTCCCAACTCACCTTACGGGCCTGCTCAAAGAGGGCAACGGAAGGCATAAAGCGTTCTAAGAAATCTTGGTCTGATTGATGCTGACGGAGAGCTGTTGCCGAGGCAAAGTCCACATCCTTATCCACAGAATGGTAACCCGCTCCCTGACGCTGAATCGGCTGAAGCTTGATGTTGCGTCCTGCAACCGCCTTGGCATAGGCCAGAGCAAGGACATGATTGGGCGTATTGCCTGAAAAATCTAGATCTGCAAATTCCTGCCACATGGCTTGGGTTTTCTGGGGGTAGGAGAGTGAATCAGGCAGATTTTCCACAAAATTCTCCATCTCTCGACCGCACTCTGTGTATAAGTCAGCAATTTTCTGATAATCCAAAACTTCCTCTGTCCCAAAAGCTAGAGTATCAATACCCAAGCGAACCAAGATATCTACAGCTCCTTGACCAAAAAAATCTGCTGCCTGAACACTGACTAAAAAGGGCAATTCCACTACCAGGTCTGCTCCATTCTCCAGTGCTATTTGAGCCCGTGTCCACTTGTCCACGATAGCCGGCTCTCCTCGTTGCATGAAATTTCCAGACATGGCCACAATTTTCAACCCCTTCGTCTGCTCAAGCAGGTATTTGTGGCCATTATGAAAAGGATTGAACTCCGCGATAATACCTGTGATGGTCATGATGTTCTCCTACTTCTGCGCCACAAAAAACCAACGGGTAGTGGTTTCTGTTGGTTCCTTGTCCTCAAAGTCCGCAAAGAGTTTGAAGGACTTGAAACCAGCCTGTTCCAACAAAATATCATAGGTCAAGACTTCGTATGTTCGCTCCTCATGCACTTCATCGTGGCGACTAAAGGAACCGTCAGCCTCCTTGATAAAGAAAGTCAACTCATGCACGATGGAGTGAGGGGCTTCGTCCTCATATGTGTCCCAAAGCATGGCAAAATCTTCCGCATTTTCATGGTAGGAATAGCCTGGAAAAACTTCATCTGTCTGGTAGGTCGAATGTACGTCAAAGATGAATACTCCGTCTTCATTGAGGGCATTATACACTTCCTTAAAGACGTCTCCTACCTCGACCTCATCCTGCATGTAACAGATCGAGTCCGAATAACAAGTGACAAAATCATATTTCCCTGCCTTGGACAAATCCAGCATATTGCCTTCAATAAAGTCAATCTTTTGCTTGGCTGAAGTCGCTCTCTTCTCAGCAATCTTCAGCATATCCGCGCTCAAGTCAAGTCCTGTCACATCAAAGCCAGCCTGAGAAAAGCGAACAGACTGGATACCTGTTCCACAAGCCAATTCCAAAAGCTTCTTTCTCTCCTTGGTCTTAGGCAAATGACGTAGCGAAAAATCCGTCCATTTATCGTATAAACTATCATCCATGACCGCATCATAGACCGCCGCAAAGGTTTCATAAGTAGCCATAATTAAGATACAAAGAGCGTTAAAAGCAAGGAGAAAATAGGAAACTTTCTGCTGTATCGTCAGATACAAAGGAAGTTTATCTTTTTCTCGCAGCTTTTAGCTCGTGTTCAGTTTCGAGATGAACAAAACACGACGCCCTTTACCTTTCTATCCATTTTTTCTAAAATAAGCAAATAAAACCCAGTTGACTGCAACTGAGTTCGATTAAAGACAAAGTCTTTTTAAGACTTTCCTTAGGTGATTTCGGACGTCTGCGACCTTCTTCGAAGTTCCAAGACTTAGTTTTGAGCCTAAGATCTCAAAA
Organism: Streptococcus oralis; assembly: GCA_019458035.2. Taxonomy (GTDB): domain Bacteria; phylum Bacillota; class Bacilli; order Lactobacillales; family Streptococcaceae; genus Streptococcus; species Streptococcus oralis_BP. Next base: position 190,556 of record CP185271.1, on the reverse strand, counting down.
CTCCCGAGTTCTTGAAACATTAATATTTCAAGAACTTTTATCACAACGGAAAGTCTCGGCAATCTCTCACTTCTTACTCAAAATAAGAATAATCTCAATACATTGTCGAATTTCAAAGTAATTTCCATCCGAAGTTCAAGTCATCTTCTACGCCAAAGCTTCAGATAAATCTACTGACTCTGCCTCATGCCATAGTTTTTCTAGGTTATAGTGGGCACGCATTTCTTCTGAGAAGATATGCACAACAACACCGCCGAGGTCTAGTAAAACCCAGCCTCCAGCTGCATCACCTTCAACATGACTGCCTTTAAAGCCTGCTTCCGCTACTTTTTCACGGATATTATCTGCGATAGCGTCCAACTGACGGCTATTCATCGAGCTTGTAATGACAAAGTAGTCCGTCACGCTGGTCAAATCTTGTACGTCAAGTGCGAGGATATCCTCCGCACGTTTCTCATCAGCCGCTTTCACGACTAGTTCTAGTAATTCTTTTTCGTTCATTTAGTCCTCTTTCAAATAGTGCACAAAGGCGTTATAGGTTTCAAGGGTTTGGGGATAGATGGGGAATCCCTGATGAGCTAAATGCTCCACGGTACGAGCTGTTTCGTAGGCCACTGCCTTATTGAGCGATAGCTCCGCAATTTCACGCGCCACATCCACTCCTGGAAAGGCACGATTGTGCTCGATATAATCTGCGACGTAGATGACTTTATCTAGGTCTGTCATCTGACCAGCACCGACTGTATGGATTTCAATAGCTCGCAGGATTTCTGGATCATGCAAATCCAAATCTTCCTGAATCTTGTAGATGCCAACCATCCCATGCCAGACATTATTACCCCAGTTTTTGAGGTTAGGGTCTAGCTGATAACGGTCAATCAAGTCTAGAAATTCCTGATCTGACAACTTTTTAGCATAGTCATGGAGAAGACCTGCTAGTCCTGCTTTCTCGGCATCGAATCCAAATCTCTCAGCTAGCTCTATGGCTGCACGCTCTACACCCAAACAATGGGTTAAACGTTTTTCAGGCAGAAGCTCTGCCATTCTTTCCAACAAAGCCTCTCGGGAACAGTTGATATAGTCTTGGTATGCCATCAGTAAAGCCCCTCCTTCTCGATGTAGTCTAGCACTGGCTGAGGTAGGAGAAAGTTAGGTTTCCGACCTTGGGCAATGAAGTCACGCACCATGCTAGACGAGATGTCCATGAGAGGCACATCCACCCATATAACTGGATAGGAAGTCCCTGCCTTGTAGCGTGGGCGCTGAACTCCAACAAACTGAACCATGTCGACCAGCTCATCAATTCGGTACCATTTAGGCAGATAGTCCACCATATCAGCCCCGATAATGAAGTAATAATCCGTATCTGGATGTTGCTCTGTCAAAATCTTCATGGTGTCGTAGGTGTAGGAAATGCCCTTACGCTCTAGCTCAATGGTTTCAATGGCGAGGCCTTCAATCCCCTCAATCGCCAACTCAAGCATCTTAAGACGATGATGCTCAGGAATGGTTTCCTTTTTATCTACATGAGGTGGTTGGTATTCGGGCATAAGCAAGACCTGGTCCAGTCCTAACTGTTGTCGTACTTGGTCCGCCACAACAAGATGGGCATTGTGAACAGGGTTAAAATTCCCCCCTAAAATCCCGACTTGTTTGCGTTTTTTCTCCTTGATTTCTGGCTCCAACTCTACCTTGGTAAAGGGAGTCAATAATTCGATTGCCATAGGCTCGTCTTCCTTTAATTCTCTGTAAAAACAGTTTCTTGGAGTAGGTGTTTAGATTTCTTTGACTTTTTTAGAAATCTTGCGATTTTCTTTCTTGCTAGATTGTTTATACAAAATCAAGATGCGTCCGATTTTTTGGACAGTATCTACACCGATTTCTTCTTCTAAAATTTCAGCTACTTCGTGGATGTTTTCGTCTGTGTTTTGCAAGAGAGTAACCTTAATCAATTCACGTGCGTCAAGAGCTTGGCGAACACTGGTTTTTATTTGGTCGTTGAGTCCATTTTTCCCGATTTGGATAATAGGTTTGAGGGTGTGTGCCTGGCTGTTGAGGAAGGCACGTTGTTTTGATGTTAATGACATAATTTCTTTAAAAGAGTTTCTTTTAATACTTTTCTGAAGTGGTGACGGACGTCAGCAAAGTCCTTCGGACTTTCATGACTAAAATTTGAGCCTAAGGTCTCAAATTTTCCGCAGTTGGTACAACTCCTTGTACCAACTGACACCACGGCGAAAAGTATTCGTTATGGGCTCGCAGAGCTCGCCCGAATCCAGACAACTCTTTCCTTTCTGTGTTTAAATAATTGCTTTGCGTGTGACGACGGCGACGCCTTCTGGTGCCCAGACGGCGACTTTGGCGTTGCCTGTTACGCGGATCCAGCCTAGTCCTGAGATGACCAGGTCTGTCTTGTCCTTAATGGTAAAGACATGCTGGACTAGTTTTGGAAAATCTTCTTTTTCCTTACTATTTGGTGGTGTGAGAAGGGTTCCGAGGTGCTTGTCATAGAAGGCACTAGCTCCTTCTAGCTTGGTACGGTGGAGTTTGAGTTCGTTGTCAAAAAAAGCAGTAAATCCTTGTTTTTCTCCTGATATAAAGTCAAAGCGTCCGAGACCACCTAGAAACAGGGTTTGTTCAGGGTTAAGCTGATAGGTTTTGGGCTTGATTTCCTTTTTGGGGCTAACATACTTGAGGTTTTTGGCCGTCAAGTAGTGGGCCATCTGGTGGCGGTGGATAATCCCTGGCGTATCGTAAATATAAGATCCGTCGTCGAGCGGAATCTCAATCTTGTCCAAGGTTGTTCCTGGAAAACGCGAAGTCGTGATGACATTTTGGTCACCCGTGATTTCTTGGATAATAGCATTGATAAGGGTTGATTTTCCAACGTTGGTCACACCGACTACATAGACATCACGGCCCTTACGGTAGTGTTCAATCTTGTCAATGACTTCCTTAATGGTATGCTTGTTTTGTGCCGAAGTTAGGACTACATCGACTGGACGAAGTCCTTCTTCGTGGGCACGCTCCATGAGCCACTGGCTAATCTTGCCCGGTTTTACTGACTTGGGTAGGATATCTTTTTTATTTCCAACCAAGAGGACATCATTGCCTGATACAAAACGTGGCAAACCTGGGATAACAGAGCCATTAAAGTCAAAGATATCAATAACATTGACCACTAGGGCATCACTATCTCCCACCTCGTGCAAGAGCTTGAGGAAATCATCGTCCGTCAACTGGACATCAGTGATTTCATTGTAGTGGCGGAGACGGAAACAACGTTGGCAATAGACTTCACCTGTCTCCAAACCTTTTTCAAGTGCCGACTGGGGGGTAAAGCCAAGACCAGTCTTGTCTGTCGTCTGAATGGTTGCTCCACAACCAATACAGAGAATTTCTTCCATAATTAAATTCCTTTTTTATATGTAATCGGTCCGTACTTTTCAGTGATTTTTCGCATAACACGGCGCTCACGAGCACGGTTAATCTGCGTTTTGATCGAGTCATGTTGGACCAAGGGTTTGACTAAGATCGAGCGAATACCCGCACGATGGGCTGCGCGAATATCCGTCATGAGTTGGTCGCCGACCATGACCACTTCATTTTTTTCATAGTGAAATTCCTTCATGGCACGGTCGATCCCAAATGTGAAAGGCTTCAAGGCCCAATAAACGTAATCAATCCCAAATTTCTCAACTGCGCGTTGAACTCGTTTTTTGGTATTATTTGAGACCACGATAATGCGGATGCCTGCGTCCCGAAGGTCATGTAGCCATTGCTTCATCTCTAGCGTCCCATCAGGGTTATTCCAAGCAATGAGAGTATTATCTAAATCCACCAAAACAGCTTTTATTCCTTGTTTTTGCAGGCTTTCTACTGTCAAATCATAAACTGCTTCCACAGCAAAATCTGGCATGTAATTTTCAATCGCCATTCTGGCTCCTTCTCTTTTATTTTCTAGTAATTTTCTTCAGCCATTGAGATAAGGCTGCCCATAAAATCAAGCTAGCCATTAAGATATAAATCCAAGCATTTGGCTCTTCTGTAAATGGTAGAGGAACATTCATTCCGAAGAAACCTGTAATAACCGCAAGTACTGCTAGTAAGACGGAGATAATAGTCAAAATTGACAAACTATCATTCAAGTTGTTGTTTAGGATGTTGTTGTAAGAAGCTGAGAGTTGTTGCAAGACTTGAGAAATCAAGTCTGTCATAGACACCAACTGATGGGCTTCAATCATGGCATCATCAAACTGCTCTCGTTCGACATCATTAAATCTCCGATAAAGAGCATGGCCCTGGATATGTTCCAAGAGGAGGCGATTTTGTTTTGCCGCTGCTGTCAAGTAAACCATACCTGTCTCCAAGTCAGAGAGGGCGAAGAGATTTTTCTTTGTTGTAGTTTGACGTAGCAAGGCACTAATTTCGTCCTTACTTTTATCCATCTCTTCAATGACAGGATAATAAGCGTTACTGATAATCTCTAAACCAGCAAAGAGAAACTTGTAAATAGAAAGCGACTCATGGCTATCCAGATAAGCTAACATCTGATCAATGACATAAGCATTCTTATGGTTGCTGATGGTAATCATTCGTTTGTTTTCAACGATAAAGGTCATGGGAATCGCTTCATAGTAATCCTTGTCCTTTTCTAAATCCAGAACATTGTAGATAAAGGTCACAGTCCCATTCTCACGGTTATAATCCATATGGGCACGTTCATTTTTATCCAGCGCATATTCGATGGTTTCCTTATCCAATCCGTAGATTTCAGATAAATCTTCAAGATTTTTAATTTTTTCTACATCTAGATTGATCCAAACACAATCATTTCCTAATTGCTCATCTAAAAACATCGTTTCTCCTTTACCAAACTCTTTCTATTGTACCATAAAAGAGGTAAAATTTCAGTTCTCTTCTTTCCTTGAAAAATTGCTGACAACCGTGATACTTCTATTGGGAACAAAGTGAAGGACTCCATCCTCACTGCGCAGTTGAGTCGTACGAATACCGACACTCACAACCTTACCAGAGATTGTAATCGGACCATTCGTAAACTCAACTTGATCTCCAACATCTAACTGGCGCTCAAAGAGGATGAAAAAGCCATTGATGACATCGGATAGAAAGCCTTGCGCCCCCATACCAATGGCCACCCCAGCAATCCCTGCACCAGCAAGGAGACTAGAAACCGGCAAACCTAAAATAGACAGGATACAGTAGAGCAGAAAGAAATAAAGAATGTAGTTAAAGACATTCTCTAGCAAACGCGAGATGGTCTTTTGCCTTCCTGCATCTCGATTTGAAAATTTAAGTGAGGGCTTGACAATCTTTCGGACAGTCGCATGAAGCATCTTTTTAGCTATATAAAATAGTAAAAACAAAATCAAAAGAGAAATCACCTTGGTCAAGAGATTCTCTAAGATGGTTGTTAAATCAAGTTTATCAAAATAACGTTGAAAAAAATCTTGCATATAAAACTCCTTTTTCCTATTATACCATAAAATCGTCCCTCTCTTTTCTTTCATAATTATTCAATTATCGGCCCTGTTTTCAAAATATCACTTGCCTCTATAGCATATTTATACTATAATTATAAACAATACATTTTGAAGGAGACTGCTATGAAACGAATCATTAGAGCCTGGACCAAGGCAAGCCTCATCAAACGAATCCTCATTGGTATGCTTTTGGGCGCTTCATTAGGAATCTTCTTTCCTAGTTTTACAGGAATTGGTCTACTTGGCGATCTCTTTGTAGGTGGACTCAAAGCTATTGCGCCAATCTTGGTCTTTACCTTGGTTGCCAATGCTCTTTCCCAACATCAGAAAGGGCAAAGTACCAATATGAAGACTGTCATCCTCCTCTACTTGATTGAGACTTTCGCTGCTGCCCTGACAGCCGTCCTGGCCAGCTTTCTACTGCCGGTTCAGATTGCTTTGACCAGTGCTAATACAGAAATTACCGCTCCTGATGGCATTACTCAAGTTCTCAGCAATCTCCTGCTCAAACTGGTGGACAATCCCTTGAATGCCATTGTTGAAGCTAACTATATCGGTATTCTCTCTTGGGCAGTCGTCTTTGGCTTGGCTATGAGAGAAGCCAGTAAGGGAAGCAAAGAATTGCTCAAGACCTTGTCGAATGTGACCTCTAAAATCGTGGAATGGATTATCAACCTAGCTCCCTTTGGGATTTTAGGTTTGGTGTTCAAGACGATCTCTGACAAGGGCATTGCCAGTCTGGCTAACTACGGTGTCCTCCTAGGACTCTTGATCGCTACCATGGCCTTTGTTGCTCTCATCGTCAATCCTCTCATCGCCTTTCTCTTTATGAGGAAAAATCCCTATCCCCTTGTTTTGAAATGCCTACGTGTCAGTGGTATTACAGCCTTCTTCACTCGTAGCTCTGCTGCCAATATCCCTGTCAATATGAAACTCTGCCAAGACTTGGGACTGAATCCTGACACCTACTCTGTCTCCATCCCGCTTGGTTCGACCATCAATATGGCTGGCGCTGCCGTTACCATTAATATCCTGACCCTGGCTGCGGTCAATACACTCGGAATCTCGGTAGACTTTGGGACAGCAGTTGTGCTCAGTGTCGTGGCTGCCATTTCTGCCTGCGGTGCTTCCGGGATTGCTGGGGGATCCCTTCTCCTCATTCCTGTCGCTTGTAGCCTCTTTGGGATTTCCAACGACTTGGCTATGCAGGTTGTCGGAGTCGGTTTTGTGATCGGTGTCGTTCAAGACTCCTGCGAAACAGCCCTGAATTCTTCTACGGATGTTCTCTTTACAGCGGTTGCCGAGTATGCTACAAACCGAAAAATTCGTCCCTAGTCTCTGATTCCTTGCCGGACTCTCTATTTTAGTATTATAGGAAATTCTCATGTCTATCACCCAACGTACGACAAAACTGATCTTAGCGACCTGCCTCGCTTGTTTTCTCGCTTATTTTTTAGATTTATCATCAGCGGTTTCAGCTGGCATTATCGCCCTCTTGAGCCTCTCTGACACGCGCAGAAGTACGCTGAAGTTAGCTCGAAACCGCCTCTTTTCCATGCTCCTAGCGCTCGCTATCGGTGTTCTAGCCTTTCAGCTGACAGGCTTTCACATCTGGAGCCTGGGCCTCTATCTGGCTCTCTATGTCCCTCTTGCTTACAAAATGGGTTGGGAAATCGGCATCACACCTAGCAGTGTCTTGGTTGGTCATCTCTTAGTACAGGAGTCTACTTCTCCAACTCTCTTGCTCAATGAAGTGCTCCTCTTTCTCATCGGGACAAGCTTTGCCCTATTGGTCAACCTTTACATGCCCTCTCGTGAAAAAGCTATCCAAAGTTACCACCTTCAGGTCGAAGAAAAGTTAAAAGACATCCTGCTTCGCTTTAAATACTATCTGTCGCGAGGAGACGGACGCAATCAAGCCCAACTCGTTGACCAATTAGACAACATCCTCGATGAAGCTCTCAAACTGGTCTACCTGGATCACTCGGATCATCTCTTTCACCAGACGGACTACCATATCCACTACTTTGAGATGAGGCAGCGACAAAGTCGTATCCTGCGAAATATGGCCCAGCAGATTAATACCTGTCATCTGGCTGCAAGTGAGAGTTTGATTTTGGCCCAACTCTTTTTTAAGATTGCTGCCCAGCTAAGTCAGACCAATCCTGCTCATGACCTACTTGATGACATCGAACGCTATCTGCAAGTCTTCCGTAATCGGAGTCTCCCTAAAACACGGGAGGAGTTTGAAACCCGTGCTACCCTCCTGCAGCTACTACGCGAAGCCGAAACTTTTATCCAGGTCAAGGTCGATTTTTACCAAAAATATGGAAACTAAAACGCAAAGAACCTCAGAGAATTCCTCTGAGGTTCTTGTGTTTTGTATTTGGAGGGAAATTATTTGACCATTCCCCTTAAAATCATCAAGACAGGGATATTTTCTGTAGAACCTGAATCCCTATCACGACTAGCCATATTTTAAAATTCACAGAATATCTCAACAGTCTGATTGACTTTCATAACAATCCAAGCTAGAAGACTTTATATTGTCCACCCGCATATCCGCAAGGAATGTAGCCTGCTTGGTATAAGGGATACAAATCATCCCACTCAACTGGAATCATATCGTTGACTTGATGTACGATTTCGATAATTTTCTCATTAATCTGGTTTTCCATATGTTCCTCCGGTTTAGATGTATTTTCCCCGTCTCTAGTATCCTCTATCTGTGAATGGTACCGCGTTCTTACTGATAGGTCACCATCATAAAAACGAGGAGCAAGACAAACAAGGCTAGGCTAATCAAGAGGGTCACCATTTTTACCAAGCGGTTATTCTGCCAGTAACCTGGTTTTCCGATATTGCTGGTCGCATCCATGGAAAAGAGTTGGCTTTGGCGAGGTTGGATGAGAACCAGGACAATTAAGGCGACGGCTAGGATTATTCCTATAAGCATCAAAACTTCCATCATTTTCACCTCAAGATTCCTAATAATGTAAAGATCAGGGTAAGAAGGATGAGCATGCCGAGTAAAATGGAGAAAGTTTTACTGATCTTTTCTCCTCGGGTAGGCTTTTCTTTCTTAAGCGCTCCTTGCTTTAACTCTTCCATGCGTCCTTCGACATCCTTGTAAAATAAATCTTTTTTAGTCATGCCCATCCCCTATTATCCTTTCCATCCTCTCTTGGTAAGTAGCCAAGTCCACATAGTTGGCATGGCGGCCTTGATGTCCAAGGGATTGGCCCATCTTGTCAAGACTGCTGAGAGCTTCTTGAATCTTCGCAATCATGTCTCCAACAGCCTGGACATCAAAGAGGTGTTCTGGAGCTGTGTAAGGTCTGTTATGAGCTGTTTGGTCAAAGGCTAGGATGAGCATATTGTGCTCGAAGGCTTGACGGACAGCATCCAAAAGCTCGTTTCCGTAATTGATGTCTAGATAGAGATCCGACAGCTGGTAGAGTTCTCGAATCTTTTGCGGACTAGCGTTTTGATAGAGAACGACATTGGGATAAGAAAGCAAGGTCAGCAACTTGGACGACATCTCAGTCACTGCCGCGATTCGGAAGGTCACCATTGGCAAGGACTCAATCAGGGTTTCGATATGCTCGATCTGATCTGAGTTGGTAACAATCAAGGCATCTGCTCGAACGAAGTTTTCTCTTTTGAACTGATAATGATAACCTAGATGGGCAAACTTGTCATGATAGGCTGGATTGGCCAAGGCCAAGGCCTGTTCATAGGTAGCCTTGTCTGGTATGAGGATCTGCTTAGCTCTCAGCCCCTCTTGCTCCAGTAGCAACTGCATATTTCCAGGAAGACAATCATCTAGCGGTTCTTGCCAGACTAAGATATCCTGTCCAGTCTTGTCTGGATAATGGTATGAAACCAAGAAAGAGGTGGCGAGAGTGTTAAAGAGAAGGTGGCGAGTGTCGATTCCCAAATCTTGCAAAAAGAAGATCGTGAACTCCACTCGATTTTTAAAATGGCGCAGGGCTTGTCCGGGCAAGGTTAGGAGGATATCGCCTGTCACATGATTTTCCAGGACAATTTCCTGTCCCTTTGCATCCTGATACTTGGTCAGGATAGTCTGCCCATCTGCACTATAGGTAGTCTTGGCAAAGCAGGTTCCGTATCGGTTATAGTGGTCTGCTTGGTAGATGCGACCAGATAGGTCCTTCCAGTCGACTTGCTTGACCAGACGGGCCTGAGGAGCCTCCACATAGTGAATCACGCCCCTCTCCCGAGAATCCTCTAAGATATGCGCAGACTGGTTATTTCCCGCAATCTCCCAAAACTCAGGTACGGCTACTTGGTTGAAATAAAGAGCTTTTCCCGACTCGTAACCTAGATAGTAGGTAAAGGGAGAAAGAATCCCATCTGAGAGAAAGCCATCTGGCTCGATCACAACCGTGACATGGGACAGACCAGCAGCTTCTAGACTTTCATGCAAATCTCGGCTTTCCTGGCTATATCGATCAAATAGTTGAATCATGCAGGACCTCCTCTATCGTTTTCTTCCACTTGTCCCTTACTTTGTCTGTTAAAAATTCTCTAGCTAGGTCATAAGATGCTGTTCGCATAGCAGGCAAATGATTTTCCTGATAGAGCTGGCAGATCTTTTCCGCGAAGGCCTTTTTAATTTCCATTTCAACATGGTCGTCTGAACTTGGAATCAAGTAGCCATTTTGACCGTCCTGGATAAAGGTCTGGTTGCCATAAGGCACATCAAAACCAATCAGGGGCAAGCCTGAACCAACTGCCTCCATCAAGGTCAGACCAAAGCCTTCACTGGTTGAGGCTGTCAAATAGACCTCATACTGGGGATAGATCTGAGCTAGATCTGCATGCCCCTTGAGCTGGATATAGTTCTCCGCTTGGTGAGCCGTGATGATTTCCCTTAAAAGGGACTCCTCACCCCCACTGCCATAAATGTCAAAGGTAAGCTCTGGAAGGACTTGATGCGCCTGGATAACCGCCTTGACGAGCCAGTCAATGTGTTTTTCCTTGGCCAGACGCGAAGCCGTAATGAGAGAAAAGGGCTTGCGTTCCCTAGCAGGTTCCGTCAACTGATCAATGCTCCCAACTGGAATCGTGATGATTCGTGGACGATGCTGACTGTACTGGGCAAATTGACCTTCGAGAACTTCCTTCTGCCGATCCGTGGATACGATAAAGCAATCGACCTTGTCCGCATTTGTAAACTGATACTCATAGTAGTTGTTCCAAAGGAGATAGTCTTCGTTACTAGCATTTTCACTATAGTGCTCTGCGTGAACGACAACTGCTAGATGGGCCTTTTGTGCTTCTTCAAAAACAGCCTGACCAATCCCTGTTTCCCTATCCAAGATGACCAAATCAGACTTGCTCAAGTTCAAACTTTGCATAAAATAGCGCATAAGGGCTGGCTTTCCGTACAGAATCCGGTCCTTAAATCGATAGACCTCTTCCTGGCCTTCAGTCAGCAAGATATCGTAAGCAGTGCTGCCGTCTTCATTGAAAAAGCTTCGTTGATAGAGTCTAGCCACTTGGTCTTTGGGCGCGAAATATTCTGTACAGTAGCGTGTGTAGGAGAAATAATCCTTGCGAATCAAGTTCCCTCCAAACACATACTCTGCATGCTGTACTAGATTCTTAGCCGAGTCTACCAAGTAGCAGGTCACAAACTTATCCTCATCTGAAAAGTAGACACGTAAGACCTTGCCATCCTGCTCCCTATGACTCTCAAGGCCACCGAAAGCGACCAAGACCTCGTCAACTGTAACACTGGTCGGTGCTAGCTTGATATCTGTAAAATGATTGTAAAGCCAGATTACCTGATCATCCGCAAAGCCGATATTGGCCGTTAAATGCTGGATATTGTCCGCTAAAATCAAGTCGGTAAAGATAAACTTAGATGCTAGGTCTAAACTTCTAAAAATCCCTGCTCGGTAGGCCTGGGCATACTCGACACCACTGCTCGCCCAACCGATCCCTAGATTTATATTGTAAATTGTCATATGATCCTCTTTTTATGGAAAATGGGTGAGAATCTCACCTTTGGGCGTTACTTCCACAATCCCCATGAGAAGATTGCGTACCATATCTGTACGGATTTGTTGCTTCATGGTTTCAAAGCCTGCATAGGCCTCCTGATAGTACTCCACGATAGGGTTCTTTTGAGAAGCAGACTGGCTCCCGATTGCTAGACTGAGCTGTTGCAGGTAGTCGACTTGCTCAACCCAGTTGTCATCAATAGCCTTGAGCATGGATATTCTCAGAAAAGAGTCATAGAGCTGGTGAGGTTGGAGGACTTCCTTTTTAGCTGCGATTTCCTTGGCTATTATTTCCTCTAGCAACTCCCGAATCTGATCTGCATCAGCTAAATCCAAATCAGCTGGTAATTCTCTCATCCCAAAGCTAATATTGGTCACGATGAAGTGAAAGAGTTCTTGGGGGCTGCTATAGGCTTTTTCTGAGATTTGTTTGGTATAGTCTGCTAGTATGTCCTCAAGGATATGCTCTAGATCACGACTTCCATCCAGCAAGCGATCTCTTTCTTTGTAGATCATCTGACGCTGGATATTGACGCTTTCCGCATACTCTAAGGTTTGTCTGCGCGCTGAGCGACTGGCACTATCACTAGCCTCTTGAGCTTTTCTGACGAGATTGCGGTACTTGCGAGCCTTGAGTAGGATGGGTTTGCTAATATCTTCCACTTGGTAGTCTTGATACAGGTCATGAACCCAAGACGGTCCGAACTTTTTGATCACATCATCTTCAAGCGATACGAAAAATTGAGACATACCTGGATCACCCTGCCGGCCAGAACGACCTCTGATTTGCAGGTCAATTCGTCGGCTCTCCATCCGCTCAGTACCAATCACAATCAAACCACCCAATTCGGCAACACCTGGACCGAGTTTGATATCTGTCCCGCGACCTGCCATAGAAGTCGCAACGGTCACTGCCCCCATCTGTCCAGACTCTGCGATGATCTGGGCTTCACGCGCCGCATGATTGGCATTGAGGACATTGTGGGAAATCCCCTCTCGCAAGAGCAAGGACGAGTATAGCTGGGACATTTCAACAGATCCGACAAAGATCAGGAGTGGATTGCCTTTGGAATGATAGGTCTTGATAGCTTCGAGAGAAGCATACACTTTCTCAGGGAGGGTCACATAGAGATTATCCGGATGGTCCATTCGCCTAAGTGGGCGATTGGTCGGGATACGAATGGCGGCCATATTGTAGGTTTCAAAAAACTCTTTTTCTGCAACCTTTCCCGTTCCTGTCATACCTGAGATTTTACGAAACATCTTAAAGAGACTCTGGTAGGTTATAGAAGCCATGGCTCTGGTTTCAGGAGAAAGTTTCACATGTTCCTTGGCTTCGATGGCTTGATGGAGACCGCCTTGAAGCTTGGTCATTTCCATCAAACGCCCTGTGCTCTTATCCAGCAAAACCATCTCTTGACCTCGAACCAGATAGTCCTTGTCCTTGGTAAAGAGCGTATGAGCTCTGAGCGCATAGACTAGATGTCGAACATAACTGGAGTACTCTTCCTTATAAAGATGATCGATTCCTAGGAATCCTTCAACCGTCTGGGCCCCCTTTCGGGTCAACCAAACCTGCTCTTTTTCTTCCTTGTAGATGTAGTCTTCTCCTTCAACCAAGGTCGTCACTAGGGTATCAATCATCCCATAATAGTTAGACTGGACACGGGGAGAGCCTGCGATAATCAAGGGAGTTTGGGCACTATCGAGTAGAATGTCATCGATTTCATCAATGATGACATAGTTAAAGGGAGGCAGGAACTTTCCTTCACTAGTGGAGGCAAGATTGTCATTGAGATAGTCAAATCCCAGTACACTATTGGTCGTGTAGACGATGTCCGAGGTGTAGATCTTTCTTTTCTCTTCGGCAGTCAAGTCCTCTTTTGGGTCCTCTGAAAAGGGCAGTCCGACAGTTAAACCTAAAAATTGGTAGACTGGGCCCATTTCACTTGCGTCCCGTCTAGCCAGATAGTCATTAGTTGTGACCAGCATGCTGCCTTTTCCCGTTAGGGCATTGAGGTAGAGGGGCATGGTTGCAGTCAAGGTCTTGCCTTCACCCGTATTCATCTCAGCCACATTTCCTTGGTGGATCACAATAGCTCCCATGACTTGCACATCATAGGGAAAGAGACCCAAGACACGTTTATCGGTCTCACGGACAAGGGCATAGGCTTCTACCAATAGCTCATCCAAGGTTTCTCCCTGAGCAAGGCGCTGGCGAAACTCCTCTGTTTTGGCAGGCATTTCCTCATCACTGAGAGCTGCCATCTCTTCTTTGAGGGCATTGATTTGGCTTAAAAGTTTCTTGACCTTTCTCAGTTGTCTTTCTTGATACAAACGATTAAACACCAGCATCCTCCTCAATAGAAAACGAAACAAAGTCAAGAGTCTCAAAACCTGCACTAATCAAGGAGAGGCGATAGGTGTAGGCCGTTTCAGGATAGGTGAAGCTAAAGGAAAATTGTCTTTCAATCCTCTCCTCGATGATTTCCTCATAACGGTTTAAAAAGGTCAGTTTGAGATAAAGACCATTGGTTGGTTGAACCTGCATCTTCATAGAGAGACGGTAGGTATGATTTTTCTTAAGGAGAGGGAGGCTAGGCTGGCTTCTAGTGGCCTGGTAGTTGACACTGGAAAACCAGGTTTTAAGGGTTTCACCTGAAGCCAGCAAAGGATTTTTCAGTGTAACATGACCGTCTGCATGATAGGTGATCTGGCTACCATAAAGATAAGTGGCTCCCATCTCACCCCACCTAATATCCTCTCTCTTGATGATAATCATGTCTCACCTCTTCTGTATTCTTCTAGTATCATCTTGTAAAAATGAATAAACCAGGCAACGTTTGTTCCTGTATCATCATTGTGTCGACCTGCGGTTCCTTTGGACAAGATCTTGGCTCCTGTCTGACAGAGTGTCTCCACTAGTTGGTCATAGGCTCCACTATCCATATCCTCGTCCTTCATGTAAGAAAGACCAAAGGTCGTCTGGGAAAAATCAGCTTGTTTAAATCGGGTCCAAAAACGTTGATCCAAGTCCTTCATGTCTTTCTGGCTCACTCCTCCTGTCTGAAGGTGTAAGACATCAAAGCTAGTCGGAAAGACTCCTGGTGCCTCTAGTCGGCCCCGCTGTGCGATGGTTCCTAGATTGGTCAAGGGTTTTCCGACTATAATCCCCTTGGGTTCAAAGTAGGCTCCGTAGTAGAGGGCTGGGAAGGTTCCCATTGACAGCCCAGATAGGATCAAGTCACTTCTATCCAAGCCTAGATAGTCTAGATAGTGTTGGATGGTTGCTTGTATACTGTCTTCCAACTCCTCAGTTCCTAGGTAAAAGGCACCTCCTTCTAATCGGGGGTCCGAAAAGAGGAGAAAGGGGCATCGGAGATTCTTCATCATCCAGTAACCCTCAAAGCCCTCTGCGGGACGGTAACCAGAAAAATAGACTGCTAGAGGTGGTTTGAAATCCCCCGGGTGAAAGAAATAGTTGATTTCCTCACGTTTTTTGTCATGCAGGATATTGCCTCCGAGAACAAACTTTCCAAACTGTTTCCGACTCCAGCGTTGGTGTAGATTGCCAATGTTGACTTTTCCCTGACCACGTGCTTGGAGAGAAATGCTCAGATAAGCGTCATAGTCTTGTTCCACTATGATTGCTGAGGCAAAGTCTGCTTCCTCAAGGAGAATGTCCTGACTAATCTCTGAGATAGAGCCTGCTGGAATTTTTCGCAAACGCAGGCGCAAGTCTACCGTCTCAGTCTTTTCATATTCGAGCCAGAGTTCAATTGGAGAGTGGGCTTGGATAGACTGATTATAGACCCAAGAGGCTAGTTGGGTATAGTTCTTGCCAAAATCTCCTTCTAACTCCAGATGCTCAAATCCTTGATAGGAGACAGAGCCTTGGAATCTCGGGTGAACCCGTATCGTAGCTGGATTCAGCTTGTCCCCATAACCACCTTCAAAGAGGGAGGTGGAAAGGTCCCGAACAAAGCCCTGTCGGTCTGTTAGGTCCATCGCCTGCATGCAGTGCTGTTTAATGAGCTTCTGAATGTTTTTATCCTGACTTACAAACTGTTCTGGATAGAAAACTGTATAGGGTTCCAAGCTATCTGTAAAAGGCAGTAAGTCTCCTAGATAAGCTCCATCCGCAAGAATGACAGCATGAAAGTGCTCTAGGTCATTCTCATCCATGATTTTCTGGATGGCAGACGGTGTATCGGGAGAGACATGATACCAGTCTAGTTGGGCTGGTAGGGCAAGTGTATCTCGCCAATCCTCGGGACCGATTTGCAAGATCTTATACTTCTTTTCCATGAGTCACCTCCTCCAACCACTTTTCTAGCTTGATCAGGAATTGCTCCCCAGTGTGTTCCTTTATCTTTTCAATCGAATGAATCAGGGAGTCGTTCCATACTTGCAGGCTGTCGAGATAGTAATGGGCAGCTTGCGCAAAGGCCGCAATATTTTCCAAGAGATATCCATTCTTCTTATGGCTGACATACTCTGTTTTGACCCTGTTGATTTGAGGGATGCCAGCACTAATCCCCGCTATCTGGGTATAGAGGAGAGGCTGACTGTTCAAATCGACAATCAAACGAACAAATTCCAGCTGCTTGATTAACTCCGATTCATCCTTCATATTGACAAATGAATAGCGCATGGCCTGATGGCGATTGTCCTCAAGCGGATTTTCAGCTCCTTGGTAATCTACTTCCTTCTCTAGCTCCTGACTTTGAAACTGGTCGGCAATCATCTCTGCAACTCGTGTTTCCAGTTGTTTCATTTCTTCTTGATCAGCAGCAAAGGCCCCAAAGACCAGCTCTGTATCCTTATTTTCCGAAAGGAAATGCAAGACCTGATAGAGAGCTTGGTCATCTATCCCCTGCTCAAAGTCAAGTTGATAGTAGAGGAGCGACTCTTTTCGAGTCTGGCTCTTTCCCAGTTCCAAGCGGGTATCGAAAGGTGATAAATGATGGAACTTCTCTGCTTGTTCTGGAAAGTCAGATTGAGCCAAGCGCAAGGTGTCCTCCCTGTCAACCAGAACAAGGTCCACCTTCGGCAACAAATCAGCCAACTGAGGTAGTTGCTCTTGGGGATTTCGGCCAATAAAAAGGCTGAGAACCTTGGTGCTTTGGCGAGGCAATCGTTCTAATAGAAAAGCATTGTGCTGGTCACACGCAGGCAGAAAATAGGTCGCTTCTTCCTCGGAAAGGTGAGCTATTTTCTTGTCAAAAAACTCAGCAATCAGTGCTCCCATATCTCGGTAAGCCTCTTTTTGGAAGCGAAAAGCAAAGATAGGATTGACCACGATACGGCCCCCATCTTGCAAATATTCTCTAAACTGCCACAGTCCCTTGGGATTGAGGTAATCTTGGTAGAGAGCCTGGCCCTCTTCGTAGTAAATTACACTGGAAACCAGCCCCCGATCATCCATCAGGTAGTTGGCGGACAAGAGCCCATTTTCATTGAAATACTGAATCGTGCTGATGAAACCTTCTATCCCATGCTCCACCTGAGCATAGGGCTTTCCATTTCTCAAAACTAAAATGGTAAAGGGACTGTAAACAAACTCGCAGTCCTCTTCCCACTCAATATCTCTGACCTGCAAGACCTGCGATCGAATCTCGTGAAAATCCTGTAATTCATCAAAGAGGGAATCGACCTGTGCTTCTAAAATACCTTGGCGATGGAGAAAATAGCGCAGATGCGGCTGATAGGACAGGAGGAGGACCTGTGCAGGAATCCCTTGGCGATTCATCAGGCGAATCTGATTAAAGGTGTCATCAAATTCTAGCTTAAAATGAGAAAAATACCACGGTGTCAAATCGGCATGCCAGGGACGTTCCTTGCCATACCAGGCTGGGATAAAGTAATACATCAAAACCTCCTAGAATAGTGGCCGATACCTTTCATTTAATCTGAGCGCCTGCAATTCGTCGTGAATCGTAAAGAGCATACCACTCAAAATTAAAAAGAGTCCGGGAATCATACTAACTTTTAACAAACTCTCATCCTGCAAGACAAACAAGATCGGAACTCCAGCCAAGGTAACATTAAAAATGGCACCTATCAGAGCAAATCTTAGAACCAAGCGATTGATAAAGCGACTGGTATCCTCACCAGGATAGACTCCGTAAATGTAATCTCCTGATTGTTTCATCTGATCTGCGATCTGTTGACCACTAACATTGACAAAAGCAAAGGCAATGCTAAAGACAAAGAGGATAAGGATATAAGCATAGATCCACAAGGGTTTCCCCATCGCATACTGCTCTAGCATAGCAGAGTAGAGAGGATTGCCCTTATCCAGATGATGAAGCAAGAGCAAGAGATAAGAAGGAAAACCCATAAGACTCATAACATACATATAAGGCATGCCACCTGCAGGATTGAGCATGATTTCCAGATAGGAATAGCGTTTAAAGCGAGAATGAAGCCCGATTTTATTGATAGGGATGCGGTATCGCACTCGGTAAAAGAGAACGACTAGATAGGTAAAGAGGACACCAAGCACTACCAATAGGAAAAGCAGCCAAGGAGAGATCTTATGAACTTGGACCGATTGGAGGATGTCCTGAGGGAGTGAAGCCACCATACTTGCCAATAAAATGACGACAGGGCCTCCAACTCCGATAGTCGCATTGATATCCGACAACCAAACCAAGAAAAAGGTTCCTGCAACCAAGAGACTGGTATTAAGGAGAAAGACCAAGAAGGGATTGTAGGGAGCTTGAACAGGAAGGTTTGTAGTCAAGGCCAAGGCCTGAATCAAGGCAATCCCTAGCGTCAAGTACATTTTCCGTCTATCCTGGACTTCTGAAGAAACCGAGTTTAAGCCCAGCTTCTTCGAAAAGGAAAATATCTGCCACAAGATCATAGCTGACATCCAGGGGGAAAGTCCGATGGAAAAGAGAGAGAGGCTACGAAGATTTCCACCAGTCAGGGCTACTGAAAAGTCCAGATAGGCTGCGCCTCCTCCGAGAAAATTCCGGCTATTAAGGTCAACAAAAGGAAGAGCCAGACGACTCCCGAGCACATAAATAAAGAGCAAAAATAAGGTGTGCATCCCTTTTTTTACTGCTATCGATGAACGAAATTTTTTCACTAGCTCCTCCTTTTCATTTTCATCCTTCCATCATCCTATCAAACGCGAATAGTCCAGCCCATTTTTCTTGGAATTTTCAAATCCTCATTTCAGTTTTCGTGTCCTTTCTCTCCCAGATAAGCCTTCAGAGCTGCTACCATTTCTTCCGGTTTTTCTGCTGAGAAAACACCTGCATAGGCACTTTTAGATAGTTCTTGGGACTGGGTATTCTCAAAACTCAAGATTGGTTTATCAAAGCGTGAAACATAGTCATAAACAACACTCAACTTGTCATCGTGGTTAATATCAAGGTAGACATCTGTCTGCTGGATCAGTTTCTCAACCAAGAGAGGGAAGGTGTTGGGATAGAGGGTCACATTTTCAAAACGTGACAAGAGCATGAGTTCAGGCGCCATCGTCGTATAGGCTGCGATGTAGAAATGCACCTCTGGCAAGGCTTGAACCAGATAGTCGATTTTCTCAAGATGCCAGGAATTGGTCAAATTAAGACAAGTCATAGCTGGCTGGTAGACTGTGACTGGATAGTCAATTCCTGCCTGACGCCATTTTTCAGTAATGGCAGACCACTCCATCAGATGATAGTGCCACCAAACCTCACGCAAACGCCCAACCGAATGAGTATTCCAAGGTTTGTCCTGAGAGAGGAAATGCAAGATAGCTGGCAGAGGCTCCAAAGGGATTTGGAAGATAAATTCATGTCCATGTGAGGCAGCCCCACTGTCAAAACCAATCTGAAAATTATAGTTCTGGTCTAGAGGAGCGTAGCTGTCATGAAAGAGCATATTGAGGATAGACTGGTCCCCTTCACTGACATGTTGGTGTTCCCGTTCTGTCAGTTCAACTAGCTCTTGTCTCACAGCCTCTGCTCGCCATTTTTTGTTATTGATCAAGAGTACACCTGCATTAAAGCCAACTCCAACTCCAAAACAAGATGGTGCAGCAGCCAAGTAGTTTTCCCCCAAGTCCATTTCAAAGAGGGGCGTTAAATCAGCCGTCACTACCAGATCACTGTCCAAGTAAAGCACCTTGTCCTCTTCGACAAAATCAGGGATAAAATAACGAGCAAAGGTCATGTGATTGATATGGGGCAATTTGTTGCTCCAGTTCATCTGAAACTGGGCACCAAGCATCTTTGCATCCACTAACTCACCGCCCATCTGCTCTACTATCGGTCTGAGAGCGCGAAACCACTCCTGGGGAATATCCTGGTTAAAGATATAGACCTTGACATGGCTATTATGGTAGCAGAGAGACTTGAGAGCTGTTTCAATCTGGCGGATATAGGCATAATCTCCTGCGAGAACAATTGTTTTTTTCATTTAGTTTCCTTCAGTTCACAACGACTGCTTCTTTGATTCCAAAAGCGTGCGGATAGACTTGATCATTTGACCTACGGCTGTAGGTGAGTAGACTTGACTACAACCAATCAGGTCATGACTAGTGGTCTCAAAAGCAAATACGGGGATTTCTCTTTGTTGCACTTCTTGGATAATGTTGGCAATTTCATCCTCATGATTGATATCCAAGTAAAAGTCAATCTTTTCTAAGACCTTTTTGACATTCATTGGATTAAAGTAGGGATAGAGGCGTACGTTCAGATGCGATTGCAAATTCATAATCTCTGGCGCAAAATTGGTATGAGCTAGGATAGAGAACTCAACATCTGGCAGTTCTTGGATCAGGTGTTCAATTTGCTCTATGTGACACGTATTGGTAAAAATAGCAGTCGCATACTGGGGAGCTTGAACTAAAGATGCCAATCCTTTATGGAAATCACATTTTTTCATGACGATATCAGACCACTCTAGTCCGTAGTAAAACCACCAGTCCTCCCTGAAACGGTTGAGGTTGATTTGGTACCAAGGCTTGTCCCCTGTATAATGGATAATCTGGGCTGTCTTCTCAGTAGCAAGAGAATCCCTATACCAAGAATCCATCTGATAATTTCGAGCCACTGTATCCATACCAACCATAAAATTATAGGTAGCTGGCAGCGATTTCCAACGACTTTCAAAGAGGTGATTTAACACGCCCTGATCGCCAAAAACTTGATCATGCAGTTGGTCTGTCAAGCTCAACAAGTGCTCCGTCACCTTTTCTTGACGCCAGAGAGCGACATTAATCAGCAAGACACCTGCATTAAAAGTGCTAGGAACTAGAGCATCTGCGACAGCAGCTACTGGCCAGTCTGCCATATCTTCTAAAAAGAGTTGATCTAGGTTTGATCTAACGATAATATCCGAATCCAGGTACAAGGCTAGGTCTTCGTTGACATACTGAGGTATAAAATAGCGAAAGAAAGTTGCATAACTTAGGTGGGCTAGTGGCAAACTATACTCTTTCAAACCTTGATGACTAATCTTGACATTGACGATTTTTGAGGCTAGAGGTTCTAAACGTCTCTCCATGAGCTGAAACCATTCAGATGGCAAATCATCATTGAAAACATAAAAAGTCACTGCTCGGTTATGGGCGCAGATTGACTTGATTGTTGTCTCAATCTTGTCCATATATGCATTATCACCACCGAGTACAATGGCTTTTTGAAGCTCTTTTTTCATTTCGTCCCCTTTTCTTTTCACATTCTTTTGGCTACTTTTCTTCTACCATAATTCTGATTTTTTCGATGATTATCTCACCTTCCTATTATACCTTTTCCCCTAGTTTATTTCAAACTCAAAAGAGGATTTTCCCCTTCTCGCATATAGAAAAAACCTTTGAAAAATCATGTTTTCAAAGGTTTTCCATTTTACTATTTATTCATTGATTTTTATATCTTATCAATGACTTTCTTGATCGTCATTCTGACTCTTCTTGGCAAGAAGGCCGATACCTGTCACAGCTGTCAATGCTCCCAATAAAGCAGATGCTACCGAAGTCGACGCTCCTGTATTTGGCAAGACTTGTTTCGGCTTGCTTGAAGCGGATTGACCTTGGCTTGCAATGTTTGCCATTGAGAGAGAGGTGCTTGTTGAAGTAGATGCCAGAGCACTTGCTGACGCAGTTCTACCAATAGAATCTGAAGTCGAGAGACTAGCGCTAATCGACGCAGACTCGCTCACTGACATACATGCTGAAATCGAAGCACTTTCTAGAGTCGATTCACTGGCGAACATGCTAGCTGAGAGTGATGCGCTCGTTGAGGTAGATTCGCTCACTGATGTACTTGCTGAGATCGAGGCACTTTCCAACGCTAACTCGTCTGCTAGCATACTTGCAGAAGTTGAAGTACTTGTTGAAGCAGACTCACTCTCGCTTACTGAGACAGATTCACTTGTGCTTACTGAGGCAGACTGGCTGGCGCTCGCTGAAGCCGATTGGCTCGAACTTACTGAGGCTGACTGACTAGCGCTCAATGAAGCGGATTGACTTGAGCTTACCGACGCTGATTGACTAGCGCTCAATGAAGCGGATTGGCTAGCGCTCACTGACGCGGACTGACTGGCACTCGCTGAAGCGGACTGACTTGCGCTCACTGAGGCGGATTGGCTCGAACTTACCGATGCTGACTGACTTGCGCTCAATGACGCTGACTGACTCGCGCTCGCTGAGGCTGACTCACTTGCACTCGCTGAAGCTGACTGACTTGAGCTAACTGATGCCGATTCGCTTGAGCTTACTGAGGCTGATTGACTGGCACTCAATGAAGCGGATTCGCTGGAGCTTACGGACGCAGACTGACTTGCACTTACTGAAGCGGACTCACTTGCGCTCACTGACGCTGACTGACTAGCACTTACTGATACTGACTCACTTGCGCTCACTGATGCGGATTGACTGGCACTAGCTGAAGCAGATTGGCTTGAGCTCACCGATACAGATTGGCTCGCACTCGCTGAGGCCGATTGACTGGCACTTACTGATGCTGATTGACTTGTACTTACCGATGCTGACTGACTAGCGCTGGCTGAGGCGGACTGGCTTGAGTTTGCCGACGCAGATTGACTCGAACTTACAGATGCAGACTGACTCGAGCTTACTGATGCCGATTGACTCGAACTTACAGATGCCGATTGACTTGCACTCAATGAAGCAGATTGACTCGAACTTGCGGATGCTGACTCACTTGAGCTTGCCGAAGCTGATTGACTCGAGCTGACTGAAGCGGACTGACTTGCGCTCACTGATGCTGACTGGCTAGCGCTCACTGAGGCGGATTGGCTAACGCTGACCGATGCTGATTGGCTAACGCTGACTGATGCAGACTGACTTGAGCTGACTGACGCTGATTGGCTAGCGCTCACTGAGGCAGATTCACTTGCACTCGCTGAAGCTGACTGACTAGCACTCGCTGAGGCTGACTCACTTGTTCTTACCGATGCAGACTGACTTGCGCTGGCTGACGCAGACTGACTCGAGCTGACTGAGGCGGACTGGCTTGAGCTTGCCGACGCAGATTGACTCGAACTTACTGAAGCTGATTGGCTCGCACTCAATGAAGCGGATTGACTCGAGCTCACTGAAGTTGACTGGCTTGAGCTTACCGATGCGGACTGACTCGAACTTGCTGATGCTGATTGACTTGCGCTCGCTGAGGCTGATTGGCTAGCGCTCGCTGAGGCTGATTCGCTGGAGCTGGCTGAAGCGGATTGGCTCGCACTCAATGAAGCAGATTGACTCAAGCTGACTGAAGCGGACTGACTCGCACTTGCAGATGCCGACTGGCTAGCACTCAATGAAGCAGATTGACTTGAACTTACCGATGCTGACTGACTAGCACTTGCAGATGCGGATTGACTCGAGCTCGCTGAGGCGGATTGGCTAGCGCTCACTGACGCGGACTGACTAGCACTTACTGAGGCTGACTGACTCGAGCTGACTGAGGCTGATTCACTCGAGCTTACTGAAGCGGATTCGCTGGAGCTTGCTGACGCTGACTCACTTGCACTAGCTGAAGCCGATTGACTCGCGCTGGTTGAGGCTGACTCACTGGCGCTCGCTGATACTGATTGGCTCGAACTTACTGACGCGGACTCACTGGCACTCAATGAAGCGGACTGGCTGGAGCTTGCCGACGCGGATTGGCTCGAACTTACTGACGCGGATTGGCTCGAGCTTGCAGATGCAGACTGACTAGCGCTTATTGAGACTGACTGGCTCGCACTCAATGAAGTCGATTGACTTGAACTTACCGATGCTGACTGACTAGCACTTACTGAAGCAGATTCACTTGTGCTTACTGATGCCGATTGGCTCGAACTCGTTGACGCTGATTGGCTGGAGCTTACTGAGGCTGACTGGCTGGAGCTTGCAGATGCAGACTGACTGGCGCTCACGGATGCTGATTGGCTGGAGCTCGCTGAGGCTGATTGACTAGAGCTCGCTGAAGCGGATTGACTTGAGCTCACCGATACAGATTGGCTCGAACTTACTGATGCAGACTGACTAGCGCTTACTGATGCAGATTGGCTGGAGCTTATAGATACTGATTGACTAGCGCTGGCTGAGGCTGACTGACTCGAGCTGGCTGACGCAGATTCACTTGCGCTCACTGAAGCGGATTGGCTCGCGCTTGCTGAGGCAGATTCGCTTGAGCTGACTGAGGCTGACTGGCTTGCGCTTACTGAGGCTGACTGACTTGAGCTGGCTGAGGCTGATTGACTAGAGCTCGCTGAAGCGGATTGACTTGAGCTCACCGATACAGATTGGCTCGAACTTACTGATGCAGACTGACTAGCGCTTACTGATGCAGATTGGCTGGAGCTTATAGATACTGATTGACTAGCGCTGGCTGAGGCTGACTGACTCGAACTTACCGATGCAGACTGGCTCGCACTTGCTGATGCTGACTCACTTGCGCTTACTGAGGCTGACTGACTCGAGCTGGCTGACGCAGATTCACTTGCGCTCACTGAAGCGGATTGGCTCGCGCTGGCTGAGGCAGATTCGCTTGAGCTGACTGAGGCTGATTGGCTGGAGCTTATAGATACTGATTGACTAGCGCTGGCTGAGGCTGACTGACTCGAACTTACCGATGCAGACTGGCTCGCACTTGCTGATGCTGACTCACTTGCGCTTACTGAGGCTGACTGACTCGAGCTGGCTGACGCAGATTCACTTGCGCTCACTGAAGCGGATTGGCTCGCGCTGGCTGAGGCAGATTCGCTTGAGCTGACTGAGGCTGACTGGCTAGCGCTGGCTGACGCTGATTCACTTGCGCTCACTGACGCTGATTGGCTAGCACTCACTGAGGCGGATTGGCTAGAGCTGACCGATGCTGATTGGCTGGCACTCGCTGACGCTGATTGGCTAGCACTCACTGAAGCTGACTGGCTAGCGCTGGCTGACGCAGATTCACTTGCGCTCGCTGAAGCGGATTGGCTCGAACTTGCCGACGCAGATTGACTAGAGCTTACTGAAGCGGATTCGCTTGCGCTCGCTGAGGCTGATTGACTTGAACTCATTGACGCTGATTGGCTAGCACTCGCTGAAGCTGACTGACTTGCACTCACTGATGCGGATTCGCTCGAACTTACTGAGGCAGACTGACTCGAACTCAATGATGCTGATTGGCTAGCACTTACGGAAACTGACTCACTTGCGCTCACAGATGCAGATTGACTCGAGCTAGCTGAAGCGGATTGGCTAGCGCTCGCTGAGGCTGACTGACTAGCGCTCGCTGAAGCAGATTGGCTTGAGCTTACTGAGGCGGATTGACTCGAACTTGCAGATGCAGATTGACTAGCACTCACTGATGCTGATTGGCTTGAGCTTACGGACACAGACTGGCTGGCACTTACTGAAGCCGATTCGCTTGAGCTGACAGACGCTGACTGGCTCGCGCTCGCTGAAGCAGATTGGCTTGAGCTTACGGACGCAGACTGACTAGCGCTCGCTGAAGCGGATTGGCTAGCGCTCGCTGAGGCTGATTCGCTTGAACTTACTGAGGCTGATTGACTAGCGCTGGCTGAAGCGGATTCACTTGAACTTACCGATGCAGACCGGCTGGAGCTTACTGAAGCTGATTCACTTGCACTCGCTGAAGCGGATTGGCTAGCGCTCGCTGAGGCTGATCGACTCGCACTCGCTGAAGCGGACTGACTCGAACTTGCAGACGCTGACTGGCTGGAGCTTACCGATGCTGACTCACTCGAGCTCACCGAGGCAGACTGGCTATTACTTACTGAAATTGACGCTTGATTTGGCGTAATTTGTCCATTAAACACATCTGAAACCAAACCATCCACTGTCGTACTAGCAGTCACTGGTCCACTAGGAAGTCGTCCTCCATTGCGATCATATACTTTCTTCAAGTCAGTTGCAGTAAAGGTTACACTGGTAGAACTCCCCGTTGCCTGTTTGGTAAATGTTTCACCTGCAATTGTTAAAGTAACTGTCCCACCTGGAGCAACCCCATCTACCGTAATCGCTTGATTTGTGAGACCACCTTTTTCGTTAAGGAAACGTTCCTCAATTCTAGGTGTCTGAGGGCGAACCTCAATCGGAATCTCTACTTCATCCGTACTTCCATCTGGATAAGTTACCACCGCTGTCAAAGTATGCCGACCAGCAGACAAATTCGTATTGGTTCCAGATTTCCAAGTATAGGTTATTCTAGTTCCCTTAGTAATTCCTGTAGTAGGTAATTCTGGCGTCCCTGTAGCATTCGTGATGTACTGACTGGCTTCACCAACAGAAACAGTCCCTGAATTAGCCGTTAGAGTAAAGTTTCGATTCACCTCAGCATTGATAGCTGGTTCGTACTTTTCAGACTGAGCATGGACTTCAAATTGAATTGCGGCAGGGTTGGCTGTTAAATCTTTTACAAGACCTACGTCAGTAGTATTTCCGCTAAAATTACCTTCCTGATCATAGGTGAAAACATAACGAGTCCACAAACTATTTACTACTTGATTTTTTCCAACAGAACCCGTGATTGAAACGGTGAAAGGATTTGATGCTGTAGCATTTCCATCTTTGGCTAGTTTATTTGTTGGAACAATCATTCTGATACTTTGACCATTACTCGTAGTGAATGAGACAACAGTTGAAGTAGCCGGATAGGCCGCGGGAACAGCAGTAGGAACAAATTTTGCATGTTCAATTCGACCACTGTTATCAGTAAACTCAATGGTCCCAGAAAAATTTTCTTCTCGATAAATTTTAAATTTTTGTCCTTCTAGAACTGCGCCACCTGTAACGGTTATTTTCTGAAGTTCTGGCTTCTCAGTATCCCTAGCAGCTCTGAAGCTAGCAGTATTTGAAGCTTTGGTCAAAGCTTGTCCGTTTCTGCTGTCACGAAGTCCAGAGTTGGCACGTAACACAGCATTTGCAATGCTATTTCGAGCTTCTGTAGCTTTTTGTAGGATAGTGGCAAGGTTAGAAACCTCCCCTTTCAAGGCCTCTGCTATCTCATTCTTCGCTAGACTAGCCTTCGTGATCGCCTCATCCGAGTTTGGAAGTCCCTGCGCTTGAGCTAGAAATTGCCCAATCTCAGCAGACAAGGCCTCTAATTTCTTCCGTTTTTCTTCACTTTGCTTTTCTGTCAAGGCTACAGAAGTCATTGTGAAACTCGATTCAGCCGTCACACCTTCATTCTTTACACGACCAGACTGACTTTGAGGTAAGGATTCTGTAGAAAAATCAACTGCTTCTAATTCTTTCGAAGGTTGTGATTCTTTCACTGTCTCCCGAGCTGACTCACTTGCTTGGTACTGACTTTGAACACCAACTGAAGCTCTCTCTGACAGACCACTATTCGCTTGTTTCTGTGTTCCAAGGGATTCACTTGAACTAGCAGTTACACTTTGACTGTTTGCCAAGGATTGACTAGTAGAAGCAGATTGGCTCATCGACTGGCTCACGCTAGAAGAGTTTGAGGCACTGATAGACTGGCTCGTAGAGGCAGATTGACTGGCGCTCTGCGAATTGAATTCTGACAATGACTGGCTTTGACTGGTAGACAGAGACAAGCTAGCGGCATCTTGATGATCCTGTGTCGTCCCCAGCACTACTGAATCTCTCGTCGCCAGGGTATCTTTTGATTCGACAGTCTTTTCAACAGCGACTGCATCATTGGCATAAACACGCGTTTGCGTCGCAGCAAAACCACCTAAGATCGTTCCCGTAGCTGCTATCCCTTTCAAGACATCCAAGCCGGTCAACTTCTGACCTTCTTGCTTTTCAACCATTTCTGTCTTTACTTGGCTCGTATCCGCACTTCCACGCATCACCTTAAATAAGCCAAAAAGGGAAGTCGAGGCCCGTAGCCAATGCTTCCCTGATTTGATTAATTTGAACCGAGTTACACGGTCTGTTTCTCTATATTCACCCTTCTGGCGTCTAAAAAACATGTTCATCCCCTCAACTTGAAAAAGATCTATTCACCTATAAAATACTATCTTTTTATTATATACCAAATATACCGACAATTCAATATCTATAACACACTCTAAAGAAAGAAAATGATTTCAAAAATAACTTGATTTCAAATCTATTCTGTTTTTTCAATATAATTTTCATTTTATTGTTCTGTTAATATATTTTATTTATTTTTAACCATTTCTATATACTTTAAAATTTGAGCAAATAATTGCAATTACTCAAGGAGTTGATTTTTATTCAAAATATAGAAAAAGTCCATGAATCAATAGCATCCACAGACTTTTAAGAATAGAGTATTTAAAGGCAGTTTCACAAATGAATCAATGAGGCCGGTAGCCGAGGTAACTTTCTATCCTTTCCAACAAAAAAATCCACGAATCAAAAACATTCGAGGACTTTTCTTACGACGTATTTAAGCAAAATGCCATACTAATTAATAGCCTTAATCTACGACACTGAGTTTTACAAATCGATTTCATTTGTAAAACGTGGTTACGACGGAAAAATCCACGAATCGATAATATTCGTGGATTTCTCCTAGTGAAGCGTTTAGGTAAGTCGATTTTACACTACGACACGGAGTTTGGCAAATCGATTCTATTTGCCAAACGTAGTTAGTAAGGCAGTTAGCTAGTTCGCCAAATAGCGACTAGCGTCCAACAATTAGGAACTTTAGTTCCAATTGTTGGTGCTGAGTTACATTTTCTCTTCCAACTCTACGTCTGGATACTTGTCTGCAAACCAGCGAAGGGCAAAGTCATTTTCAAAGAGGAAGACTGGTTGGTCGAAACGGTCTTTAGCCAAGATATTGCGGCTTGAGGACATCCGTTCATCCAAGTCCTCAGGCTTGATCCAACGAACCGTCTTTTTACCCATTGGGCTCATGACAACTTCTGCATTGTACTCGCCTTCCATGCGGTGCTTAAAGACTTCAAACTGGAGTTGTCCCACAGCCCCTAGCATGTACTCGCCAGTTTGGTAATTCTTATAAAGCTGAATGGCTCCTTCTTGCACCAGTTGCTCAATCCCCTTGTGGAAAGATTTTTGCTTCATGACGTTCTTGGCAGAAACTTTCATGAAAATTTCAGGGGTAAAGGTTGGTAGCGGTTCAAATTCAAACTTGTTTTTTCCAACTGTCAAAGTGTCTCCAACCTGATAAGTACCAGTATCGTAAACACCGATGATATCTCCTGCCACGGCATTGGTTACATTTTCACGACTTTCTGCCATAAACTGGGTGACATTAGAAAGCTTGGCAGTCTTCCCAGTACGAGGCAGATTGACACTCATCCCTCGCTCAAACTCACCTGATACGATACGAACAAAGGCGATACGGTCACGGTGACGAGGGTCCATGTTGGCTTGGATTTTAAAGACAAATCCTGAGAAATCCTTGTCATAAGGATCCACAATTTCGCCATCTGTTTTCTTGTGGCCATGTGGTTCTGGAGCAAACTCAAGGAAGGTCTCAAGGAAGGTCTGCACCCCAAAGTTAGTGAGGGCTGAACCGAAGAAGACCGGAGTCAGTTCTCCTGCAAGAATAGCTTCTTCTGAAAATTCATTTCCTGCTTCTTGCAACAGTTCGATATCGTCCTTAACCTGAGCGTAGAAAGGATTGCTGCCAAAGAGCTTATCCCCATCTTCCAGACTAGCAAAACGTTCATCCCCTTTATAAAGCTCCAAACGTTGGTTATAGAGGTCATACAATCCTTCAAAGGCTTTCCCCATACCGATTGGCCAGTTCATCGGATAGCTCGCAATGCCAAGGACTTCTTCTAGCTCTTGCAAGAGGTCCAGTGGCTCACGACCGTCACGGTCCAGCTTGTTCATAAAGGTAAAAACTGGAATGCCACGGTGCTTCACAACCTCAAACAATTTCTTGGTTTGGGCCTCTATACCCTTGGCAGAATCCACGACCATGACCGCAGCATCCACCGCCATCAAGGTACGATAAGTATCTTCTGAGAAGTCTTCGTGCCCTGGTGTGTCGAGGATGTTCACGCGCTTGCCGTCGTAGTCAAACTGCATAACAGATGACGTGACCGAAATCCCACGTTGTTTCTCGATATCCATCCAGTCAGACTTAGCAAAAGTCCCTGTTTTCTTCCCTTTTACCGTACCAGCCTCACGAATCTCGCCCCCAAAGTAGAGCAACTGCTCAGTGATGGTTGTTTTCCCGGCGTCCGGGTGAGAGATAATGGCAAAGGTACGGCGTTTCTTGATTTCTTCTTGAATAGTCATAAGTTCTCTTTCTTTGATTTTCTATTTTAGTTGTTTCAGTAGCTAAGAATGATCTCTACATTGGATTTTACCATTCCTTTCAACTCTTCATTATATCGGATTTTGGGGAGTTTTTCAATTGCTCATCCGATGAAAAGGCAAGCTAGAGCACAGATTGCACCTGATTTCTCTTTTTCCACCGTTTCTTGAACAAGATATCAAAGAGAACCAGAGCCAGTGAGAGGATGACGGACACGAGAAGATATTTTAACCACAAGGGCGCATCTGGAATAAAAGGTGTCTTGTTTAACAAACCATAATTTCCACCCGTCACTTGATTAACCCCAACTAGAAAGAGATTGAGAATAAAGGTATAGGCTACAATCATATATTTCTTGAGCAAGGTCTTGTCATAGTGATTCATCAAGTAAATCAAGGAATTCACTAGAAGGGCATAGTGCCCAATCAAAAATGAAAAACTGGTAATATGGGGGAAATCATAGGGGTCAAAAACCGGGTAAACCAAAGCAAATACCGCTCCACTTGCTCCTAAGAGAGCAAAATATTGCTTGCTCCGCCATTTATCGGGCAAGAGAATCACCGCAAACATAGCCAAACGGCAATGATAAAATGGAAGGCTATTAGAAAATGGAATCCCAAAGACAACATACCAGCTATATAGGGCTAGTAACTGGAGGATCTGAATCCCCTTAAACAAGCGGACAAATTTCGGATTATTGTGATAAGCAAGTGCTCCATAAATACAAAGCACTAATAGGATCATCATAATCCCATACCAAAAGAGCGAAATGGGAGGAGGAACCGTTTGAGATCTGGTGATAAATTGATGGAACATATTTCTATCCTAACTCTTATTTTTTCTATTCTCTAGTTTAACCATTATAGCGAATTAAAAGCGATTTTTCAATTTCTATTTCTTTTCAGTTTGGCTCCCTTATTTATAGGAAAATATGGTAAAATAGAACAGACTAAAAATCATCATTTCACGAAAGGATGCAAGATGAAAATTACGCAAGAAGAGGTAACACACGTTGCCAATCTTTCAAAATTAAAATTCTCTGAAGAAGAAACTGCTGCCTTTGCGACAACCTTGTCTAAGATTGTAGATATGGTTGAATTGCTAGGCGAAGTCGACACAACTGGTGTCGCACCTACTACGACCATGGCAGACCGCAAGACCGTACTCCGCCCTGATGTGGCCGAAGAGGGAACGGACCGTGACCGCCTGTTTAAAAACGTACCTGAAAAAGAAAACTACTATATCAAGGTACCAGCTATCCTAGACGATGGAGGAGATGCCTAATGACTTTTAATAACAAAACGATTGAAGACTTGCACAACCTCCTTGTCTCTAAGGAGATTTCAGCAACTGAATTGACCCAAGCAACGCTTGAAGATATCAAGTCTCGCGAGACAGCTATCAACGCTTTTGTCACTATCGCTGAAGAGCAAGCCCTTGCTCAAGCTAAAGCCATTGATGAAGCTGGAATTGACGCGGATAATGTCCTTTCAGGAATTCCACTGGCTGTTAAGGATAATATTTCTACTGACGGCATCCTCACAACTGCTGCCTCAAAAATGCTCTACAACTACGAGCCAATCTTTGATGCGACAGCCGTTGCCAATGCCAAAGCTAAGGGTATGATCGTTGTCGGAAAAACCAACATGGACGAGTTTGCCATGGGTGGATCAGGTGAGACTTCCCACTACGGTGCCACTAAAAATGCTTGGGACCACAGCAAGGTTCCTGGTGGTTCATCAAGCGGTTCTGCCGCAGCTGTAGCTTCTGGGCAAGTCCGCTTGTCACTTGGTTCTGATACTGGTGGTTCCATCCGCCAACCTGCTGCCTTCAACGGGATCGTTGGTCTCAAGCCAACCTACGGAACGGTTTCTCGTTTCGGTCTCATTGCCTTCGGTAGCTCATTAGACCAGATTGGACCTTTTGCGCCAACTGTTAAAGAAAATGCCCTCTTGCTTAATGCGATTGCCAGCGAAGATGCCAAAGACTCTACTTCTGCACCTGTTCGTGTAGCAGACTTTACTTCAAAAATCGGTCAAGACATCAAGGGCATGAAAATTGCTTTGCCTAAGGAATACCTTGGTGAAGGGATTGACCCAGAGGTTAAGGAAACAATCTTGAACGCGGCCAAACACTTTGAAAAACTTGGTGCCATCGTCGAAGAAGTTAGCCTTCCTCATTCTAAATACGGTGTTGCCGTTTACTATATCATCGCTTCATCTGAAGCTTCCTCAAACTTGCAACGCTTTGACGGTATCCGTTACGGCTACCGCGCAGAGGATGCGACGAATCTTGATGAAATCTATGTAAACAGCCGTAGCCAAGGTTTCGGTGAAGAAGTAAAACGCCGTATCATGCTAGGTACTTTCAGCCTTTCATCAGGTTACTATGATGCCTACTATAAGAAAGCTGGTCAGGTCCGTACCCTCATCATCCAAGATTTCGAAAAAGTCTTTGCGGATTACGACTTGATTTTGGGACCAACTGCTCCAAGCGTTGCCTATGATTTGGACTCACTCAACCACGACCCAGTTGCCATGTACTTGGCTGACCTTTTGACCATCCCAGTCAACTTAGCAGGTCTCCCAGGAATTTCAATTCCTGCTGGATTCTCTCAAGGTCTACCAGTCGGTCTCCAATTGATCGGTCCTAAGTACTCTGAGGAAACCATTTACCAAGCTGCTGCTGCCTTTGAAGCAACAACAGACTACCACAAACAACAACCCGTGATTTTTGGAGGTGACAACTAATGAACTTTGAAACAGTCATTGGACTTGAAGTCCACGTAGAGCTCAACACCAATTCAAAAATCTTCTCGCCTACATCTGCCCACTTTGGAAATGACCAAAATGCCAACACTAACGTGATTGACTGGTCTTTCCCAGGAGTTCTGCCAGTTCTCAATAAAGGGGTTGTCGATGCCGGTATCAAGGCTGCGCTTGCCCTCAACATGGACATCCACAAGCACATGCACTTTGACCGCAAGAACTACTTCTACCCTGATAATCCAAAAGCCTACCAAATTTCTCAGTTTGATGAGCCAATCGGCTACAACGGCTGGATTGAAGTGGAGCTAGAAGACGGTACGACTAAGAAAATCGGTATCGAACGTGCTCACCTAGAGGAAGATGCTGGTAAAAACACCCACGGTACAGATGGTTACTCTTATGTTGACCTCAACCGCCAAGGGGTACCATTGATTGAGATTGTATCTGAGGCTGACATGCGCTCGCCAGAAGAAGCCTATGCTTATCTAACTGCCCTCAAGGAAGTCATCCAGTACGCTGGTATTTCTGACGTTAAGATGGAAGAAGGTTCGATGCGTGTGGATGCTAACATCTCCCTTCGCCCTTATGGTCAAGAAAAATTCGGTACCAAGACTGAGTTGAAAAACCTCAACTCCTTCTCTAACGTCCGTAAAGGGCTTGAATACGAAGTCCAACGCCAGTCTGAAATCCTTCGCTCAGGTGGTCAAATCCGCCAAGAAACACGTCGTTACGATGAAGCCAACAAGGCAACCATCCTCATGCGTGTCAAAGAAGGTGCTGCAGACTACCGCTACTTCCCAGAACCAGACCTACCTCTCTTTGAAATCTCAGATGAGTGGATTGAGGAAATGCGTACAGAATTGCCAGAGTTTCCAAAAGAACGCCGTGCGCGCTACGTATCTGACCTTGGCTTGTCAGACTACGATGCTAGCCAGTTGACTGCAAACAAAGTAACTTCTGACTTCTTTGAAAAAGCTGTTGCCCTCGGTGGCGATGCCAAACAAGTCTCTAACTGGCTCCAAGGTGAAGTTGCTCAGTTCTTGAATGCTGAAGGCAAAACACTGGAACAAATCGAATTAACACCAGAAAACTTGGTAGAAATGATTGCCATCATCGAAGACGGCACGATCTCTTCTAAGATTGCCAAGAAAGTCTTTGTCCACCTGGCTAAAAATGGCGGTGGCGCGCGTGAATACGTGGAAAAAGCAGGCTTGGTGCAAATCTCTGATCCAGATGTTCTGATTCCAATCATCCATCAAGTCTTTGCGGATAACGAAGCTGCCGTTGCCGACTTCAAGTCAGGCAAACGCAACGCAGACAAGGCCTTCACAGGATTCCTTATGAAGGCAACCAAAGGCCAAGCCAATCCACAAGTTGCCCTTAAACTCCTTGCACAGGAATTGGCCAAGTTGAAAGAAAGTGAGTAATTTACTCTTTATACACTTTTTTCTACTTTTAAGACGAGAATGAGACAAGGAGAATAAATGAACAAATTTTTACGATTGCTATTTGTCTTAGTCATCATCGCTATGTTAGGCGCTTCTATACTACAAATTTTCTTTCCATCGTACATGGGAAGCCACTCCGGGTACGGAATATCTGCTGGTTGGCAACGAGAAATTGGAATATGGAATTTAGCTGTATTGATTATTATTCTCGCTATCAATATTAAATACGATTGGTTCTATCTACGAATCGCACTTCTTGCTCTCATTATTGGCGGAATTGGAATAGGAACAAATCACTTACTCAATTATATGGAGTATCACTCTCCTGTAAATGCTATCGGTGCTTTTGAAAATTACTTGCTAGCAATAGGATGGATTGTGGGATGGCTCATCGAACGCCATTCCATAAAGAAGCTAAATGCTAGTAAATAACGCCTAGTATATATCAGATTATTTTTAAAGGTTATTAAATAGTTTAATAATCATTCGAATTCAGAATTCTACCTTTTCAATCATATAGTTAGGGGACACATGAAAAAGTTTTACGCTCTTTTAATGACCTGTTTATTACTTGTTTTTCTATCCGTGCCTCAAATCGTTGATGCGGGTGTCGGACATTCCAGAAGTGGAGGGAGCAGCCGCAGTAGCTCCAGAAGTAGTAGCCGCTCAAGTGGAGGTGGAAGTCGTTCTGGTGGCTCATCCTACCACTACTACCGCTCTGGATATGGATCATCCTCTGACAGTTCTGCTAGCTCTCCCTATCTAGGATTTATGTTCATATTAGTCGGAGGAATCATACTAGTTGTTATCGTCAAATCCTTGCAGAATAAGTCTGGAGATTCGAGTTCAACCTACACTAGTAATGATTCTCAAACGCTCCATCGTCGAGTTGAACATAACACACTGGCCATTAGTCGTGTGAAATATGGGGATCCAAACTTTGACGCGGAAGCCTTCACATCTTGGGTTAAGGAAGTCTACCTTAAATTGCAGGTTGCCTGGACTGAGAAAAATTGGAACTCTGTCCGCGCTTTGGAAAGTACCAGTCTCTACTCTCAACACAGTACCCAACTTGAGGACCATATTCGAGCTAAAACAACCAATGTTTTAGAGAAAGTTTGTATCGAAAATGTTCGCATCAAGAAGTTCATTGAAAATCCTGACGGAAACGACACCTTAGTGGTGATCCTGTCATCTACCTTGCGTGACTATGTCATTGACGATGAGACTCGCCGTGTTCTTGAAGGAGACCCTAAAAAAGATCTCTTCACCGTGTATCAATTGAACTTTATCCGTCAACACGGTAGCCAAACGCAAGCAGTCAATCCAGACGAAGTTGTGAGCGACCACTGTCCAAACTGTGGCGCCCCATTGAAAATCTCTGCAGTTAGCGAGTGCGACTACTGTGGTGCCAATCTCTCTCGCAGTCCAAACCAATGGGTACTCGATACCTATGATGTTGTGGATGAAGACGAGCTTTATAATTAGGAGGAATTATGGGATTTATACGTGCAGCCTTATCAGCAGGCTTAAATAGTTTTAATGATAGTAAATTCAAGGAAGCCATTGTCCTTCCAGATAATGTCTCTGGCGACGCCTTGGCCGTCAAAGGTCAATTACTCACAAAAGACCCAGATGGACGTTCTCGTCACAGCAATCAAAATACTGGACTTTTGTCAGATGGCAGTGTGGTTATCGTTCCTCAAGGTTATACCGCTGTTTTGGTAAACAACGGTACCTTCCTTGGTGAAGTCCTCGAAGCTGGTAGCCACGAATGGCAAGCTGGTGATAACGCCTGGCTCCTTGAAAAAGGTGGTTTAAAAGGCACTTGGGAAAACTTTAAAAACCGTTTCTCTTTCGGTGGACAAGTCATCACCCAACAGGAAATTATCTTTATCCGCATGCAACCTATTGCAGGTAATAAGTTCGGCACACAAAATGCGGTCGAATATTTCAGCGAACGTTACCAACAACTGCTCAACATCCGTTTCTATGGCTTGTTTGATGTAAAAATAGCAGACCCAGTCCTCTTCTACGTAAGTTCTGTTAGCCGTCAAATTACTGACGGACAGCCATTTACTCTCCAAGATGTAGCTCAAGGAACGCTCCGTCAAAATATCGCACCAAAAATCGCGATTGCCATTGCCAAATATACCAACGAAAACAAGGTTGATATCTATAGCCTCAATGCCAACCAAGACACCTTTAACGAACTCGCTAAACAAGAGGTCAACAAGGTTTGGACAGGCCTCTACGGTATTGAAGCAACTAATATCTTGCTTGAAGACCTCAGCTACGACCAAGAAAGTCTTGCCATTGTCCGCAAACTTGACAGTGAGCTCGCTGCCATGAAGTATAACACGATTGAGATTGAAGAACGCCGTGCGCGCAACGAAGCGCTTATTGCTGCTGCTGCCAACGAAGGAAATGGCAATGGGATGAATATGTTTATGGGCATGAATCTTGGCCAAACTCTGGGTGGTCAACTAAGCCAACAAGTTCAAAATCAAGCACCGGCTCAAAACACTGGGCAAACTGCCAGCAAGAATTTTTACATCGAAGTCGATGGAAAATACGTCCTCGTTACCAAAGACGAAGATGGAAATATCGTACCAGTCAACTAATTAAGCTCCTTCTGACATTTGAGTAATGTTGTCTTTTATGGTACAATAAAGAGTAAATTATTTTATTAAAGAGGTAAAAACATGATTGAAGCAAGTAAATTAAAGGCTGGTATGACCTTTGAAACAGCTGACGGAAAATTGATCCGCGTTTTGGAAGCTAGCCACCACAAACCAGGTAAAGGAAACACAATCATGCGTATGAAATTACGTGATGTCCGTACTGGTTCTACATTTGACACAAGCTACCGTCCAGAGGAAAAATTTGAACAAGCTATCATCGAGACTGTCCCAGCTCA
This sequence comes from Streptococcus oralis, assembly GCA_019458035.2. GTDB lineage: Bacteria > Bacillota > Bacilli > Lactobacillales > Streptococcaceae > Streptococcus > Streptococcus oralis_BP. Next base: position 153,201 of record CP185271.1, on the reverse strand, counting down.
ATACTTGTACAAAATGGATGACACAGCCTACTTCATGAATACAGAAACTTACGACCAATACGAAATCCCTGTAGTCAACGTTGAAAACGAATTGCTTTACATTCTTGAAAACTCAGAAGTGAAGATCCAATTCTACGGAACTGAAGTGATTGGTGTTACCGTTCCTACTACTGTCGAATTGACAGTTGCAGAAACTCAACCATCTATCAAAGGTGCTACTGTTACAGGTTCTGGTAAACCAGCAACGATGGAAACTGGACTTGTCGTAAACGTTCCAGACTTCATCGAAGCAGGACAAAAACTCGTTATCAACACTGCAGAAGGAACTTACGTTTCTCGTGCCTAATCTCTAGAAAGAGGTCATTCTATGGGAATTGAAGAACAACTTGGCGAAATCGTTATCGCCCCACGTGTACTTGAAAAAATCATTGCTATTGCTACTGCAAAAGTAGAGGGTGTACACTCTTTTTCAAACAAATCAGTATCTGACACCCTTTCAAAACTTTCTCTTGGCCGTGGTGTTTATCTTAAAAACGTGGACGAAGAGCTCACAGCAGATATCTATCTCTACCTTGAGTACGGAGTAAAAGTTCCTAAGGTAGCTGTTGCTATCCAGAAAGCTGTTAAAGATGCCGTCCGCAATATGGCTGATGTAGAACTCGCTGCTATCAATATTCACGTTGCAGGTATCGTTGCAGATAAAACACCAAAACCAGAATTGAAAGATCTATTTGACGAGGACTTCCTCAATGACTAGTCCACTATTAGAATCTAGACGCCAACTCCGTAAATGCGCTTTTCAAGCTCTCATGAGTCTTGAATTCGGTACGGATGTCGAAACTGCTTGTCGTTTCGCCTATACTCATGATCGTGAAGATACGGATGTGCAACTTCCAGCCTTTTTGACAGAGCTAGTTTCTGGTGTTCAGACTAAAAAGGAAGAACTAGACAAGCAAATCACACAGCATTTAAAAGCAGGTTGGACCATCGAGCGTTTAACACTCGTGGAGAGAAACCTCCTTCGCTTGGGAGTCTTTGAAATCACTTCATTTGACACCCCACAGTTGGTGGCGGTTAATGAAGCTATTGAGCTTGCAAAGGACTTCTCAGATCAAAAATCTGCCCGTTTTATCAACGGACTACTCAGCCAGTTTGTAACAGAAGAACAGTAAAAAGAAAAAGTGTTTGACAATTATCAAACACTTTTTCTTTGACTCCTACTATCTAAAAAAATGATAATAGACATAATTATAAACAAAAATCCAGATGGGTTTTGCATAAATGAGAAAGTTGAAAAAACTATGGCACAGGATGGTGATTTTTAGGTTCTTTGTCCAACGGTAGACAAGGGCATAGAAGAAACCACCTAAACTATAAATAATCAAACTGATAGGATCTCGGTGAGTTAGGATCAAATGACTAAGTCCAAAGATGAGAGCAGATAGGATAACATCCAGATAGTACTTGGACTGGGGGAAAAAGGTATTCATAAAATACCCTCTATGAATCAGTTCCTCTAATATAGGTGCGACGACTACTGTTAAACTAAAACTGAGAACAGTTGATAGAAAAGTTGGTTGCCCATTGGAGTATAGAATCGAAAGAAGATCTTGAAAGATATACTTGTTATCAATTAGGTGATGAAACTGTAACTGAAAAGCATCCACCAATTGACGATCAAAATAAGTAGCCACTAGACCAACTACAAGGTAAAAGAATCTTGACTTCTTTGAACCCTTTTTTTCAAAAATATAGAGCATCTCTTTCTTTTTGAGCCAGTAGATAAATAATAGCAAAAGAGCTATTACTTCAACTGTTAAAAAGATAGAATAGCCATCTATCCCCCATCCTAAAAACTTAGTTAGATGCAAAATCCCTAACTCTGGTAGATAAATCGATAGAAATACCAGTGATGTATAGACTCCCAAATGCCCTAGTTTTTTCATACTTACCCCTTTAAATTATTAGACTATTAAGGTATAATTCCGTAACCATAACCAGTCATTCTATTACGTATTGTACTCGAATCAGTTGCAATGCTATAAGCATAAGGCCAACTCCAATTTATATCATCAACCAACCAAATCATGCCACCACCTGAGGCTTGTTCTAAGTCTTCAGTTGAAAGAGCTGTAAATGTTTCTGTACCTGTCATTGCAAGTACCTCCTTAAAATAAATTTTTGTAAGCTTACATCTACAGTATACATCTTTTTTGTCTATTTTATAGCCTATCTCCTCAACTGTCAAATTTTCATCCTAAACGGTAGCTTTACTAATTGAGAAATAAGAAATTGATAAAAGAGATTTCTCTATCTTCCCATCAAATTAGAAAAAGTGTTTGACAATTATCAAACACTTTTTTCTTTATCTCCTACTATCTAAAAATCAAATAATAAATATAAAATAAGAGCGACGGAGCATAAGGAATCGCATTATAGAAACTATGACAAACAATGGTAAATCGAAGACTACCCGTAACTCGATAAGCGACTGCAAATAGAAGACCAAGAATACTATAAATGATGAGACTGATGGGGTCACGATGGGATAGAACCAAGTGACTGAGCCCAAAGATGAAAGAAGACAAGATCACATCCAAATAAAACTCCGACTTTGGAAAGAAGGTATTCATAAAATAACCCCTATAGATTGTCTCCTCAACAACAGGTACAATCGAAATGTTAAAGATTAAAAATATAAGACTTGAAAGAGTCGTTTCTCTTCCGTTTAAGTATAGTTCTGAAAGAAGGTCTTGGAAAATAAAGCTATGGTCAATCAATCGAATGTTCTGCATTCTAAATCCATTTAAAAAAGAATAGATAAGGAAACAAGCCACCAAGAAAGCGAGATAAGACCAGCGCCAACCCTTTTTCTCGAAGATAAAGAGCATCTTCTTCTTTTTCAACCACAAAACGAATAAAAAGAAAATAAGTAACACTTCTCCAACTAGGAAGATTATATAGCTGTCCATTCCTAAACCAAAGGTCCTAGCTAGAGTTATAGCTCCTAATGGCGTTAAATAAATGTACAGGAACATTAAAACCATACAGATTCCTAAATGTATTGTCTTTTTCATTCTTTCTCTCCTAATGGTAAACTCTCTATTAGGGCAATATAGAGGATATACTATTTATTGTTTTTCTTATTTATCTAGAGTATTCATGTTTATCCATGCTCTATTATCAAAATAGCTAGAACAAAATGTTCTAGCTTTTAAATTTTCTTAGTATTTTCTAAAGCGTTGGTAACGTTCTTCGATAAGTTGGTCGAGTGGTAGTTCTTGCAACCTATTTAGTTCTGCATGCAATTCATTTTTAACGCAACCTAGCAGTTCTTTACTTGACAGCCTTGCTTCTGAGATTACCTTGTCTACGATTCCCATTTCTAGGAGTTCATGTGAAGTGATTTTCATCAACTCCGCCGCTTCCATAGCACGACTTCCATCCTTCCAAAGGATAGAGGCAAATCCTTCCGGGCTAAGTACTGCGTAGATTGAGTTTTCTAACATCCAGACACGATTAGCTACGGCTAGAGCTAGAGCCCCACCAGATCCACCTTCACCGATAATAATCGCGATGATTGGAACCTTGAGGTCACTCATTTCCATCAGGTTTCGGGCAATTGCTTCACCTTGTCCACGTTCCTCGGCTCCAACACCTGGGTAAGCACCCGCCGTATTGATAAAAGTCACAACTGGTCGGCCAAACTTTTCTGCCTGTTTCATCAGGCGCAAGGCCTTACGATAGCCTTCTGGATGAGGTTGCCCAAAATTCCGTTTGAGGTTATCATGAAGACTTTTTCCCTTTTGGATACCAACGACAGTTACTGCTTGGTCACCTAACCAACCAATTCCACCGATGATCGCACCATCATCACGGAAAGAGCGATCTCCATGCAATTCGATAAACTCGTCAAAGATTCCATTGGCAAAATCAAGTGCGGTCAAGCGACTCTGCTCGCGTGCCTCTCTGACTATTTTTGCAATATTCATCCGCGACTTCCTCCATGCAATCTTACTAATTTAGCAATTGTTTCAGGCAATTCTCTCCGTTTAACAATTGCATCAACAAATCCATGTTCAAGTAGAAATTCTGCCTTTTGGAAGTCATCCGGCAAGGTCTCACGAACTGTATTTTCGATAACACGACGTCCAGCAAACCCAACCAAACTCTGTGGCTCCGCTAGGATAATATCACCTTCCATAGCAAAAGAAGCAGTCACCCCACCTGTTGTCGGATCGGTTAAGATAGTTAGGTAAAAAAGTCCTGCCTTGGAATGACGTTGAACTGCCGCAGAAATTTTAGCCATCTGCATCAAACTCATGATTCCTTCTTGCATACGGGCTCCACCAGAAGCTGTGAAGAGAACGACTGACAAGTTTTCTACCGTTGCATACTCAAACAAGCGCGTGATTTTTTCACCCACAACGGTTCCCATAGAAGCCATGATAAAGTTTGAATCCATGATCCCAAGGGCAACTTTTTGTCCCTTGATGCTAGCTGTACCAGTTAGTACGGCTTCATCCAAACCTGTCTTTTCACGCATAGTAGCCAGTTTTTTCTGGTAGCCAGGAAAGTTTAATGGATCTTGAGTTTCAATACCTGTAAACATCTCCACAAAGCTACCAGAATCAATCGTCAAATCCAAGCGTTCCTGAGCTGAAATACGGAAAGTATAGCTACAATGGGGACAAATTCGTTCGCTCCCAAGATCCTTTTGGTAAATGGTGTGTTTACAACCAGGACACTGGGAAAAGAGTTCATCCGGAACCTCAGGCTTGGCTTGTGGTTTCTGCCTTACGGAACGGTTAGGATTGATCCGAATATACTTATCCTTTTTACTAAATAGAGCCATAACTCCCCCTTTTAGTTCTCATACTGTTTGAAAGTCTATTCTTTTTCTTGGTATTTTGGCAAGAAAGTTTCCATCAAGAAGGAAGTATCGTAGTCACCAGCGATAACTCGGTGGTCTGAAATCAGATCCAACTGGAAGTCTGCATTGGTTTGCACTCCTTCAATATCAAGTTCATAAAGTGCCCGTTGCATCTTCATAAGAGCATCAAAGCGATTCTCCCCATGAACAATGATTTTGGCAATCATACTATCATAGTAAGGGGGAATGGTATAACCTGGATAAACTGCTGAATCCACGCGCAAGCCAACTCCACCACTTGGTAGATAGAGATTGGTAATTTTCCCTGGGCTTGGAGCAAAGTTAAATGCTGGATTTTCCGCATTGATCCGGCACTCGATAGCGTGACCTCGTAGGACAATATCTTCTTGTTTGAAAGGTAAAGGTTGCCCGGCAGCAATGCGAATCTGTTCCTTCACAATATCAACACCTGAAACAAACTCTGTGACTGGATGTTCAACTTGCACTCGAGTATTCATTTCCATGAAGTAGAAATTGCCACTCGCTTCATCGAGTAGAAATTCAATCGTCCCTGCATTTTCATAGCCTACAGACTCTGCTGCACGAACGGCTGCAGCACCAATTTCATGACGAAGGGTTTTGCCAATCGCAATGGATGGGCTTTCTTCTAAGACCTTTTGGTTATTCCGTTGGAGTGAACAATCCCGTTCACCAAGATGGACAACATGACCCTCTTGGTCCGCAAGAATCTGAACTTCGATATGGCGAGCTGGATAAATCACACGCTCAAGATACATAGCGCCATTTCCAAAATTGGCCTTGGCTTCACTGGATGCTGTTTCAAAGGCTGCGACCAAGTCTTCTGCCTTTTCAACCTTACGAATTCCCTTTCCACCACCACCTGCCGATGCCTTAAGCATGACTGGATAGCCAATTTTTTCTGCAACTGCAAGGGCCTCTTCAGCCGTGTGAACTTCACCATCAGATCCTGGGATAACTGGAACCCCAGCCTTGATCATTTGCTCACGCGCATTGATCTTATCTCCCATGGTATCCATTACAGCGCCAGAAGGGCCAATAAACTTAATCCCCACTTCATCACACATAGTGGCAAACTTGGAGTTTTCGCTAAGAAAACCAAAGCCTGGATGGATGGCTTCTGCTTCTGTCAAGACCGCAGCAGACAAAATTGCATTGATATTGAGATAAGACTCTGTTGCCTTACCAGGTCCGATACAGATAGCTTCATCCGCTAGGAGTGTGTGAAGAGCTTCCTTATCAGCAGTTGAATAAACTGCCACGGTTGCAATGCCCAATTCACGCGCAGCTCGAATAATGCGAACCGCAATCTCACCACGGTTGGCAATCAAAATTTTACGAAACATGGAGATCCTCCTTAGTTTCCAATTGCAAAGGTAAGAGTACCACTCGCTGCAAGCTTACCATCTACTTCAGCCTTTGCTTCAACCACGGCAATCGTACCACGACGTTTGACAAAAGTAGCCGTCATGACTAATTGATCACCTGGTACAACTTGCTTCTTGAACTTAACCTTGTCCATGCCAGCATAGAAGACCAGTTTCCCTTTATTTTCAGGTTTGGACAATTCCAAGACACCAGCAGTCTGAGCCAAGGCCTCCATGATAAGAACACCTGGCATGACTGGGTATTGAGGAAAATGACCATTAAAGAAAGGTTCGTTGATGGTGACATTTTTAATGGCAACAATGGTATCCTCGCTCACTTCCAAGACACGATCCACTAGGAGCATGGGGTAGCGATGGGGTAGAGCTTCTTTGATTCCTTGAATATCGATCATTTGATGCGTACCAATCCTTTACCGAACTCAACCATTTCTTCATTTGAAACGAGAATTTCTGTCACCACACCATCCTTAGGTGCAGGGATTTCATTCATGACTTTCATGGCTTCGATGATCACCAAAGTCTGACCTTTTTTAACACTGTCTCCGACTGTGACAAAGGCAGGTTTATCTGGTCCAGCAGCCAAGTAAGCCACCCCTACAAGTGGACTTTCAACGACATCACCCTCTGGAGCAACTGAAATTTCAGCTGGTGCTGGTGCTTCTTTTACTGGACTCTCTACTGGAGTCGAAGGGGCTGAAACTGCTGGACTAGCAATCACTGCAGCAGGCGCTGAAGGAACTGGAGCTGGTGCTTCAGAAACCATTCTTGCTTCATTCTTACTAAACTGCAATGCGTCCGTTCCGTTTTTATAAGAAAATTCTCTCAAACTTGACTGGTCGAATTGAGCCATCAAGTCCTTGATCTCATTTAGATTCATAATTATTTATTCTCCCAACGTTTGAAAGCAAGAACCGCGTTGTGTCCACCAAAACCAAATGTATTTGAAATAGCATAAGGAATTTCTTGCTCCAAGCCTTGTCCATAAACGACATTCGCTTCAATATAGTCTGACAACTCACTTGTCCCAGCTGTCATTGGTACAAAGTTATGACGCATGGCTTCGATTGTAGCGATGGCTTCTACTGCCCCTGCAGCACCAAGCAAGTGTCCTGTAAAGGACTTGGTTGAAGATACTGGTACTTCTTTACCAAGAACAGCTACAATGGCACTACTTTCTCCTTTTTCATTAGCAGGAGTTGAAGTTCCATGGGCATTGACATAAGCCACTTGTTCTGGAGAAATCTCTGCTTCTTCCAAAGCCAGTTTAATCGCCTTAATCGCACCTTGACCTTCTGGATGAGGTGAAGTCATATGATAAGCATCACAGGTATTTCCATAACCAACTACTTCAGCCAAGATAGTTGCGCCACGTTTTTCAGCATGTTCAAGACTCTCAAGAACCAGCATTCCAGAACCTTCTCCCATCACAAAACCATTACGGTCTTTGTCAAACGGAATAGAAGCACGAGTTGGATCTTCTGTAGTTGATAGGGCAGTCAATGCTTGGAAACCAGCGATGGCAAAAGGAGTGATAGATGATTCTGATCCACCTACTAACATGACATCTTGGAAACCAAACTTGATTGAACGGAAGGCATCGCCAATCGCATCATTTGATGAGGCACAGGCTGTATTAATTGATTTACAGACACCGTTTGCTCCAAAGCGCATGGCAACATTTCCCGAAGCCATATTTGGCAAGGCTTTTGGAAGTGTCAATGGCTTAACACGTTTTGGACCTTTTTCATGAAGACGGATAACTTGGTCTTCGATTTCTTTAATTCCCCCAATACCAGAAGCAACGATGACACCAAAGCGATCTTTATCGATTGCTTCTACATCAAGATTAGCATTTGTCACCGCTTCTTGAGCTGCATACAAGGCATACAAAGAATAGTTATCAAAACGGTTGGTATCTTTTTTGACAAAGTATTTATCAAAGGGGAAATCTTGAACTTCTGCCGCATTGTGCACAGCAAATTCGCTATGGTCAAACTTAGTGATTTCTCCAATCCCGATTTTCCCAATTTGCAAACTGTTCCAAAATTCTTCTGGAGTATTTCCGATAGGAGAGGTCAATCCATAACCTGTTACTACAACTCGATTTAGTTTCATCTGTCTTACCTATATCTTTCCTTATTTTTTACATGCTAAGTCCGCCATCAACAGCGAGAACTTGTCCAGTCAAATAATCTTGTTGGGCTAAGAACACTGTAGCATCTGCGATATGTTCTGCTTGACCGAAATGTTTCATCGGGATTTGGGCCAATGTCGCATCCTTGACCTTATCAGACAAAACAGCAGTCATATCTGACTCGATCATTCCTGGTGCAAGAGCATTTACGCGCACATTGCGATTGGCAACCTCACGCGCTACTGACTTGGTAAAACCAATCAAACCAGCCTTGGAAGCTGCATAGTTGGCTTGTCCAATATTTCCCATCAGACCAACCACACTGGACATGTTGATAATTGCTCCTTCACGCGCCTTAATCATCTGTTTCAAGACAGCTTGAGTCATGTTAAAGGCCCCTGTCAAGTTGATCTTAAGCACTTTTTCAAAGTCTTCTTCGGTCATCTTAAGCATGAGTGTATCTTGAGTGATCCCAGCATTGTTGACCAAGACATCAACAGAACCGAGTTCTGCAATCGCTTGTTCTACCATACGCTTGGCATCTGCAAAGTCTGAAACATCACCTGAGATTGGCACTACTTTAACACCATAGTTTGAAAACTCAGCCAGCAATTCTTCTGAGATTGCTCCTCGACTATTCAAAACTACATTCGCACCTAGTTTGGCAAATTTGTGAGCAATGGCAAGTCCGATACCACGACTTGAACCTGTAACAAAGATATTTTTATTTTTTAGTTGCATTCTATTCTCCTGTTTCCTGTTGTATTTCCTGGGAGAAGGGGTCACTAGTTTCCTAGCAAAGCATCCAAGCTTGTTTGATCTTCAACGTTAGCTAGCTGAGCAGTTTTATCGATTTTTTTGACAAAGCCTGATAGGACCTTACCAGGACCAATTTCAATAAAGTTGGTCACCCCAGCATCCTGCATCACAGCAATACTTTCATAAAAACGAACAGGTTCTTTGACCTGACGCGTCAAAAGCTCTTGGATTCGATCTTTTTCCATAACAGCAGCTTCCGTATTGCCAACTAGTGGGCAAGTGAAATCAGCGAAACTCACTCCCTCAAGAGCACTAGCTAGTTGCTGACTGGCTGGCTCAAGAAGGGCTGTATGGAAAGGACCAGATACGTTTAAAGGAATCAATCGTTTTGCTCCTGCTTCCTGCAAGAGTTCAACTGCGCGGTCAACCGCAGCCACCTCACCACCGATGACAATTTGACTTGGGGTGTTGTAGTTAGCTGGAGTCACTACTCCAACTTTAGAGGCTGTTTCACAAGCTTCCTCAATCACTTCAACTGGAGTATTAAGAACGGCAACCATCTTTCCAGAGCCTGCTGGTGCAGCCTCTTCCATATAAGCACCACGCTTAGCAACCAAGGCAACTGCATCCTCAAAGTCCAAGGAACCACTTGCTACAAGAGCTGAATATTCTCCGAGGGACAGTCCTGCCACCATGTCTGGCTGATAGCCTTTTTCTTTCAATAATCGGTAAATAGCAACGGATGTAGCTAGAATAGCTGGTTGCGTGTAACGAGTCTGATTTAACTTTGCTTCATCATTGTCAATCAAGTCACGAAGGTCATAACCCAAAACCTGACTGGCTTGGTCAATTGTTTCCTTGACGATAGGGTAGCGATCATAGAGGTCTCGTCCCATCCCTAGATACTGAGCACCTTGGCCTGCAAATAGAAAGGCTGTTTTAGTCATTTCTTACAACTCCTGCCCAACGAGAGGCTTCTTCCTGAATTTTCTTGGCAGCGCCATAGTATAGATCTTTTAGGATTTCTTCAACGGTTTCTTCTTTAGAGACCAAACCAGCGATCTGACCTGCCATGACAGATCCACCTTCTACATCTCCATGAACAACGGCTTTAGCAAGAGCACCAGCTCCCATTTGTTCAAAGATTTCTAAATCCGGATTTTCTTGTTTAAAGGCATCTTTTTCAGCCTGCTCAAAGTCACGTGTCAACTGATTTTTAATGGCACGAACAGCATGCCCAAAGTGCTGAGCTGAAATAGTCGTATCGATATCACGCGCTTTTAAGATTTTTTCCTTGTATTTTGGATGGGCGTTAGATTCCTTAGCTACTACGAAACGCGTACCAACTTGAACAGCCTCTGCACCAAGCATAAAGCCTGCAGCGACACCTTCACCGTCGGCAATTCCTCCAGCTGCGATAACTGGAATTGAAACAGCTGCAGCAACTTGGCGAACCAAGGTCATCGTTGTTAATTTACCAATATGTCCACCGGCTTCCATCCCCTCTGCAATAACTGCATCTGCACCAATTTTTTCCATGCGTTTTGCCAAAGCAACACTTGGAACAACGGGAATAACTGTAATTCCTGCATCATGGAAACGAGTCATGTATTTACTTGGATTTCCTGCACCAGTTGTCACCACCTTGACCCCTTCTTCAATCACGAGATCAACGATGTCTTCTACAAAGGGTGACAAGAGCATGATGTTAACACCAAAAGGTTTGTCCGTAAGTGATTTGATTTTATCGATATTAGCCTTTACGACCTCTTTAGGTGCATTCCCACCACCGATGATTCCTAGACCACCAGCTTTTGATACTGCACCAGCCAAGTCACCGTCTGCAACCCAGGCCATTCCTCCTTGAAAGATAGGATAATCAATGTTCAATAATTCTGTAATACGTGTTTTCATAGTGCCTCCATCATTCCTTGCTTACGTAATAGTTCGATGAGTTTATCATTTGAGTTTCAAACTATTACCTAAACAAGAGGGAGTGGGTTTCCCCTACTCCTTCTAGTAATATGTTAATTATTTTGTTTGCTCTTCAACGTAGGCAACCAAGTCACCAACTGTTTTCAAGTTATCTTCTGCTTCGATTTGGATATCGAAAGCATCTTCGATTTCAGAGATTACTTGGAACAAGTCCAATGAATCTGCATCCAAATCATCAAAAGTAGATTCAAGTGTTACTTCTGATGCGTCTTTCCCAAGTTCTTCAACGATAATTTCTTGTACTTTTTCAAATACTGCCATGATAGGACTCCTTTAAAATATAAAAAATTTATAACTATGTGTTTACCACATGATTACCTAGATTGTAAGAATGAGTGTGCCCCATGTCAAACCTCCACCGAAGCCTGATAGGAGAATCGTCTGGCTACCGTCTACACGGATCAACCCCTGATCCACACACTCTGATAGTAAAATCGGGATGCTTGCCGCACTGGTATTCCCATACTCCATCATATTAGCTGGAAGTTTGTCGCGGTCAACACCGATTTTTTTAGCCATTTTATCCAATATGCGGATATTGGCCTGATGAAGCAAGAGATAGTCCAAATCAGATGCTCCCACTGGACTTTCGTCAATGGTCTGCTTGATTGACCTAGCAACATCTCGAATCGCAAAATCAAAAACTGCTCGCCCATCCATCTTCAAAAATGCAGGAACTGCTTCTTGATTAGAGAAGGGGGAAGTCAGGGGCGTTTGGCCATAAGTTAAGCATTCGCTTCGAGTACCATCACTGTGTATACTCTCTGCAAGGAAATGGCGGTTTTCACTTGTTTCCAAGAGAACTCCACCAGCACCGTCCCCAAAGAGCACCGCAGTCGATCGATCTGACCAGTCAACCGCCTTAGACAAGGTTTCAGCACCGATAACAATCCCTTTTTTGAACTGTCCAGATGTCAGAAACTTCTCAGCAGTTGAAAGTGCAAAGATAAAACCACTACAAGCAGCTGTAAGATCAAAAGCAAAGGCTCTGTCAGCACCAATATTGGCCTGAACTCGTGCTGCTGTAGAGGGCATCATTGAGTCAGGTGTAATGGTTGCTACAATGATAAAATCAATCTGCTCAGCTTTTATGCTCGCCTTAGCCAGTAAGCTTTTGGCAACTTCTGTCGCCAAATCACTCGTTGACTCCGTTTTTGAAATATGTCTCTGTTTAATTCCTGTACGACTTGAAATCCACTCATCGCTTGTATCCATTATTTGAGCCAAGTCTTGATTGGTGACCACTTGCTCTGGTACATAATGAGCAACCTGGCTTATTTTAGCAAAAGCCATTATTTCAAATCCTCCAAAAATTGATAAAGGTTAGTCAAGCCCTTGCCCATAACTTTCATCTCCTCAGGACTCATACCCTCGATAATTTTTTCAACCATGGCCTTGTGGAAACGTTTATGAAGGCGGTGGACTAAACGACCTTTCTTTGTCAAATGTAGATAGACCACACGACGATCCTGTTCGGAACGAATTCGCTCAATATAACCCTTTCTTTCTAGGTTATTCAAGCTCGTCGTAACAGTTCCTAAGGTTACCATCAGTTCTTTGGAAACTTTGCTAGGCGTTGCCTCAGGGAATTTTCCAATCACATCGATTGTGTGCATTTCTTTGATGGAGATATCTTTGAATCGACTACCTCGTAAGCTAACCTCCTCAATCACAAGGACATTATTAAAAATGGATGTTAAATAATCATTTACTCGTTGGTAGTCCAAACTTTTTCCCTCCTCCTCAAAAAACTTTTACAATCAAAACATTTGATAGAAAAAGTATATCAAACTTCAAAAGATAGTGCAAGTATTTTTTTACTTTCCTGAAAATTTTGGTCGTCTTCTTTCTGAATGAGCGCGAACTCCTTCTTTGAAATCTTCGGTTTGAGCTAAGGATTCCTGCAGCTTCAACTCCAATTCGGCATAATCTTGCCAATCCTTAAATTGGCTTTCCCAAACCATCTTTTTAATCGCTGCATAGGAATTAGCTGAACCACGTCTGAGTTTTTTTAGAACCTGGTCTCTTGTTTTTTCCAACTTATCTGCCTCACAGACTCGATAAACGACGCCCCACTCCAGGGCTTTTTCCGCTGTCAAGGCTTCTCCTGTCATGGCAAGCTGGGCTGCTCTTGTCACTCCTATACTACGACTTAGGAGATGAATACCTCCTGCATCGGGAGCCAAGCCAACCCCGACAAAGGCCTGAATGAACTTGGCCTTGTCTGTTGCTATACAGAAATCAACCGCTACTGCCATATTTGCTGCAGCTCCTGCAACTGCCCCATCTACTTCCATCAAAACAGGTTTGGGTATTTGCTTGATCTTATAGGAAATTGTATTGACCAATTCTGCGATTTTTGTCAGTGAAGGAATATCATCCTCATCCACCGCCCGCTTCATCTCGACCAGGTCTCCCCCAACTGAAAAGACCTTCCCATTAGCATTAATCAAGATGAACTGCACAGCTTGATCCTGCTCTGCTAGAGTCAAAGCTTCTAAAATTTCCTCACACATTGGGATATGGAAACCATTTGCCACTTCGGGACGATTCAAAGTAATGATAGCAAGATCATCTACGATCTGATATAAGATATGATTCATAGCTTCTCCTTTTCTTTTGTAAGGCAATAAAATTATTTTATCATCAAAGTATACCTTTTTTTAGATAAAGAGGCAAGGAAAAACTAAAGGAAAGTGTCTCAGCTGATTATTTACCCATCATTTATGAGTGTGAGTAAAATTTGACACTCTTACTTTTAAACGGTTATCGCTTTTCAGAATAAGTTAGTGTTTTCTTCTATTATAATAGGAAGTTATTTTATTCATTGAAAAATGCCCCTCTTTCTGCTATAATCGTATAAAATACTTACTTGAGGAGTCTTTATGAAGGTTGTAAAATTTGGTGGAAGTTCGCTTGCCTCTGCTGGTCAGTTAGAAAAAGTTTTAAACATCGTTAAAAGTGATAAGGAACGCCGTTTTGTAGTCGTTTCTGCACCCGGAAAACGCAATGCTGAAGATACTAAAGTAACCGATGCCTTGATTAAATACTATCGCGACTATGTGGCTGGAAATGACATCAGTGCTAGCCAAAGCTGGATCATTGACCGTTATGCCGCTATGGTTAGTGAACTAGAGTTAAAACCTGCTGTTTTAGAAAAAATCTCTAAAAGTATTCGGGCCTTGGCAACTCTTCCTATAGAGGACAATGAATTTCTCTACGATACTTTCTTAGCAGCTGGAGAAAATAACAATGCCAAACTCATTGCAGCCTACTTTAACCAAAACGGCATTGATGCACGTTATGTTCATCCAAGAGAAGCTGGAATCGTTGTCACAAGTGAACCAGGAAACGCACGTATCATTCCATCTAGTTATGACAAGATTGAAGGCTTGGCTGATAGCACCGAAGTCCTTGTCATCCCTGGTTTCTTTGGTGTGACTAAAGAAAATCAAATCTGTACTTTTTCACGTGGAGGTTCAGATATCACAGGTTCTATCATTGCAGCAGGTGTTAAGGCTGATCTCTATGAAAACTTTACTGACGTAGATGGTATCTTTGCTGCCCATCCTGGTATTATCCACCAACCACACTCCATTCCTGAATTAACCTACCGTGAAATGCGTGAGTTGGCATATGCTGGATTTTCAGTTCTTCATGACGAAGCTCTTCTACCCGCTTACCGCGGAAAAATTCCTCTTGTTATCAAGAATACCAACAACCCTGATCATCCAGGAACTCGTATCGTTCTAAAACACAGTAGCGATAAATTCCCAGTCGTTGGGATCGCTGGTGATTCTGGATTCGTCAGCATCAACATGTCAAAATACCTCATGAACCGCGAGGTTGGATTCGGTCGTAAGATTCTTCAAATCCTTGAAGATCTTAACATTGGTTGGGAACATATGCCAACAGGTATCGATGATCTTTCAATCATCCTTCGTTCCCGTGAATTGACTCCTATCAAGGAGGAAGAAATTCTGCGTCAGTTAGTTCAAAAGGCCGAAGTGGACCATGCTGAAATCGAACATGACCTTTCAATCATTATGATTGTTGGAGAAAAGATGAAGAGCCATATCGGGGTAACTGCTACTGCAACACGCGCTCTATCTGAAAACAAAATCAACATCCAGATGATGTCCCAAGGCTCAAGTGAAGTTTCCATCATGTTTGTTGTCAATAAAGAGCAAGAAAGGGCAGCTATCAAGGCTCTCTACCATGCCTTTTTCGATGAAAGTAAGGAAGATTAATCATGGCCCAATCACTCAATAAAGTCATTGACCTACAAACCACTGGAACATCCTATCTTTCCATCTCGGGAAAAGTCGGAAAATTTCTAGTTGGGGATCAAGCCTTAGAGTTTTATCCTGATGTCAATGTCGAACAATATATCCAAATTCCCTGGTCAAGTATTCAGCAAATTGGAGCCAACGTAAGTGGTCGCAAAATCAGTCGCCACTTTGAAGTCTTCACTGATCAAGGAAAATTCCTCTTTGCTTCCAAAGACTCTGGAGCTATTCTCAAAATCGCTCGGGAAAGACTTGGCAATGACAAGGTTGTGAAACTTCCTACTTTACTCCAGACCATTGGTCAAAAATTCAAAAATCTATTTGCAAAAAAGTAGAAACTTTAGTATAATCATAGCAACGGATAAGTAGGTTATCCTCTTCTTCCAGAAAGTCTGCGGGTGCTGCGAGCAGATAGGAGGGGTAAGTGAAATTCTACCGTTAGTAACAATTACATACACAATCAAGTGCACACCTGTGAAGTTGGATGGAACCGTGGCCCTGCCACTCCAACGCTTTGTCAGGTGTGTTTTTTCATAAAGGAGTTCTTATGTTAGATATTAAACGTATTCGTACAGACTTTGATGCTGTCGCAGAAAAATTGGCTACACGTGGTGTAGATCCTGCTGTCTTAAACGAGATGAAAGAAATCGATGCTAAACGTCGTGACATCTTGGTCAAGGTTGAAAACCTCAAGGCAGAACGCAACACAGTTTCAGCTGAGATTGCCCAAGCCAAGCGCAACAAGGAAAATGCCGATGACAAGATTGCTGCGATGCAAAACTTATCTGCTGAAGTCAAAGCCTTGGATGCGGAATTGGCGGACATCGATGCTAAATTGACAGAATTTACCACTACTCTTCCAAATATCCCTGCTGACAGTGTTCCTATCGGAGCCGACGAAGATGACAATGTGGAAGTCCGTCGTTGGGGAACTCCACGCGAGTTTGACTTTGAACCAAAAGCTCACTGGGATCTTGGTGAAGACTTGGGTATCCTTGACTGGGAACGTGGAGCAAAAGTTACTGGTGCTCGCTTCCTCTTCTATAAAGGACTTGGGGCTCGTTTGGAACGTGCTATCTACAACTTTATGTTGGACGAGCATGGAAAAGAGGGCTATACTGAAGTCATCACACCATACATGGTTAACCATGATTCTATGTTTGGTACTGGTCAATATCCAAAATTCAAGGAAGACACTTTTGAATTGAAAGACACTAATTATGTCCTCATTCCTACAGCTGAAGTGCCTCTTACAAACTACTACCGTGATGAAATCCTTGACGGTAAAGACCTACCAATCTACTTCACTGCTATGAGCCCATCATTCCGTTCTGAGGCTGGTTCTGCAGGTCGTGATACACGTGGCTTGATTCGTCTACACCAATTCCACAAGGTTGAAATGGTCAAATTTGCCAAACCAGAAGAATCTTACGAAGAATTGGAAAAAATGACAGCCAACGCTGAAAATATTCTTCAAAAACTCAACCTTCCATACCGTGTCGTTGCCCTCTCTACTGGGGACATGGGCTTCTCAGCTGCTAAGACTTACGACTTGGAAGTTTGGATTCCAGCCCAAAATACCTATCGTGAAATCTCAAGCTGTTCAAATACAGAAGATTTCCAAGCCCGTCGTGCCCAAATCCGTTACCGTGATGAAGCAGATGGTAAGGTTAAACTTCTCCACACCTTGAACGGTTCTGGACTTGCAGTTGGACGTACGGTTGCTGCTATTCTTGAGAACTATCAAAATGCAGATGGTTCTGTAACCATTCCAGAAGTACTTCGTCCATATATGGGTGGAGCTGAAGTTATCAAACCATAAAAATAAGGTTTAGCTATTTCTAGCTAGACCTTTTTTCGTAACCAAATCAGATAAGCACCCAATACAAAGAATAAAATAGTTAGGCATAGAACAGTTTCAGCCAACACCAGATAATCCAGAAATGGAAGTTTCAAAATTCCCTGAGCCATCTTGAGCGAAGTAGCTGTGATAATTGTTGGAAAAGTGAGGGCTGAGAAGGCTGGTTGAAATCCTTGTTTTAAAATATTAGGCAAGCGAGTTAAAACAAAGAAAAAGAAGGATTGAGAAGCCAAAATCATGACGATTAAGAGCCAAGTCGGTAGGCTTGCTCCTCCAACTCGAACTAGGGAAGCCAAGAGTAGAGAAAAGGGAGCACAGTAGATTCCTTCTTGTCCAAGCAAGGCCACTGGGAGTGGATCTTGCTTTAAATCTCTATGAATAAGGGGATAGAGATAGAAGGTCAAGACAAAACCAAAACTCAAGGTCGCATAGGCAATTTCAATGATGCCGACAAGGGGATAGGTCAAGGCTGCTACTGCTATCCCCACATAGAGTACCGTCCAGCTTGGAGTCGCATTAGTCTTTCGACCTGGGTAGGCAAATTTGATGGTAAAAGTAGCAATCAAAGCTAAATCCAAGAGAAAGGAAAACCACCAGATCCCTTGTGCTAGCAAAGGAAGAGCAGGGAATACGCGAAAGACATAGGTCGATAAAATCATCCCAGCCATGGGAAAAGTGGCCATCCCAGACAAAAGAGGGGGCTTGGTCAATTCTTGCTTGGTTTCTTCCCAATTAAAAAGATGAAGAATAAGAAAGAAAATCCACAACACCAAACCAATCAGACTCAATAAATGCGACAGAACAGGCAAAGTATCTGCAAGCAGATTTCCTGCACCTGCTAAACCTAATAAATAGCCAGAGAATACCAAGGGGAGCTTTTTCATCCGATCCTCCAATAATCATGTTATTATTAGTATAGCATAAAAGCGCTTAAAATAGCACAGAAAAATGAAGACTGGATGAATTAGCCTTCATTTTTTTCTCTATGATTCGAACTAAGCATACGGTTGCAATTCTGGGTTAATAGGCGTATTGGCTAGGTTGTTGGCATAGTTACAAAGGCTAGCAAGACTAACACCGAGAACCACATCCAAGGCATTTTGTTGCGTGTAGCCAGCTTGCAAAAATTCAGCCAAGGCTTCATCTCCTACACGCCCTTTGGTATTGATGACCGCCAAGGTAAACTTAGCTAGAGTATCTAGTTTTGGATCTGTCTCGATTGGAGTACGGTTGCGGAGAGCTTGGAGAAGATCATCATTCATCTGGATTTGTTTGATGGAAAAGGCTGTGTGACCTGCGACGCAGAAAGCACAACCATTGGTTACGGCAGCTGTGATTTGCACTACTTCGCGTTCCACTGGTGTTAAGCTATTGCGACGGTTGATGGCTCCGACAGTTCGGTAGGCTTCAAGCGCGGTTGGGGCATTGGCCAAGAGACCGATTAGGTTGGGAATATAGCCATTGTTATCTTTTTGTACTGTTTCAAGAACTTCTTTTACTTCTGCTGGTGCTGATTCTACTGTGTGGATGATAAATGTTGTCATAAGAAACCTCTTTTCATTTTATTGTCATTTAGTCTATCATAGAATTTTCCACTTGGATAATATATATTTTCAATCGCCTCGATAGGAAATGTCTATGGAATGAAAAAAATCACACTAAAAGTGTGATTGGCTTAGTGTTTAAAATACTTTTTAGTCTCAGCAATGACGACTGGCGACAAGACTAAGAGGGCAATCAAATTTGGTAAAGCCATCAAGGCATTGACAATATCTGCTATAATCCAAACCATATCCAACTCGATAAATCCTCCCAACAAGACCATGACTACAAAGACTACACGGTAAAGCCAGATAAAGCGGACACCAAAGAGAAACTCAAAACAGCGCTCCCCGTAGTAGTTCCATCCGAGAATCGTCGTAAAGGCAAAGAGCACAAGGAAGATAGTCAAAATAGCAGGGCCAAAATATGAAAAAACTGTTGAAAAGGCTGACTGGGTCAAGGCAACTCCATTCAAATCTCCGCTCCAAACACCAGTTACTAAGATTGTTAAACCAGTCAACGTACAGATAATGAGGGTATCAATAAAGGTTCCTGTCATGGAAATCAAGCCTTGCTCGACTGGTTCATTTGTCTTAGCTGCAGCCGCTGCGATGGGAGCAGAACCAAGACCAGATTCGTTAGAAAAGACTCCTCGCGCCACACCATTTTGGATAGCCATCCGAATGCTGGCACCTGCAAAACCACCTACCGCAGAAGCTGGACTAAAGGCTGAAGTAAAGATCAGTGCAAGTGTGGCTGGGATTTTCTCGATATTAAAGAGAATAACTGTAAGAGTTCCTAAAATATAGACAATAGCCATAAAAGGAACCACTGCTGTCGAAACTTTTGATATGGATTTGAGGCCACCAAAGACGGCAATCCCTACAAAAATGGATAAAATAAGAGCTGTGATAGCTGGATCAACTTGAGCTGTATTTTGAATGGATTCTGTAATCGAATTGACTTGGGTAAAGGTACCAATCCCTAGAAGGGCTACCAATACACCCGCTAGGGCAAAGAAGATAGCAAGTGGACGCCACTTTTCTCCCATCCCCAAAAGGATGTAATGCATGGGTCCTCCAGCTACAGCTCCATTTGCATCCTTAGTACGGTATTTGATGGCCAGCAAGCCTTCGGCATATTTGGTCGCCATCCCAAAAAAGGCTGCCATCCACATCCAAAAGAGGGCCCCTGGTCCTCCAACCTTAATTGCTGTCGCTACCCCGATGATATTTCCCGTACCAACTGTGGCAGCTAGAGCCGTACAGAGAGCAGCAAAGCTCGACACATCGCCGTGCCCCTTATCCTTGGTAAAGATCAGCTGAAAGGCCATAGGGAGACGAGCTACCTGCAAAATACCCAGTCGGATGGTCAAATAGATACCCGTTCCGACCAATAAGATCAAGAGGGGAGGCCCCCAAACGAAAGCATCAAGCGCTTTTAGCAATTCTAACATATCCTTCTCCTATCTTTCAACCCCAAAAGAAAGAGCACATGCAAGATACATGTACTCTGGAATGCTTAGATAAATGCCAAAAAGCGGTCTATCTTAGCTCTGTCCTTTTACCTGAGAGTTTGAGCAGTTGCCTGCCTTGCCCCTTCGGTGCCTTTACGGTCTCTCCAGAGTTCCGTCCATTTACAGTCATGGAAAACAAACCTTTCTCCACTTCTATTAAACTTCATTCGGTGTTGGTATTTAATTTTTTATTATTTTACAAGAAAAGTTAGTCTTTGTCAATATATTATTTGAAAAAAGATGGATTTTCACTTCTTTTTCAAAAAAAGAGACGTACTCTTTTTTAACCTTTAAAGGTCACAATGGTGGCGCCACTACCGCCAGCATTCTGTGGAGCATAGCCGAAAGTCTTAACATGTTTGTTTCTTTGTAGGTATTTGGTGACTCCTTCACGGATGACACCTGTTCCGATACCATGGATGATGTCGACTTGCGCCATGTTATTGAGCAGGGCTTGGTCAATAAAGG
The DNA here is from genome assembly GCA_019458035.2 of Streptococcus oralis. Lineage (GTDB taxonomy): Bacteria > Bacillota > Bacilli > Lactobacillales > Streptococcaceae > Streptococcus > Streptococcus oralis_BP. The sequence continues at coordinate 132,337 of CP185271.1, read as the reverse complement.
CGTCCAGCTCATTCATGGCCTCTTCGTACCGTTTGCCACGAAGATCCAGTCTGGCTTGCGGACCACGACCAGAAGCTCGTTTCACAACATTGACTTGTTTCTTCTTGACTGGGGCTTCTTGCTGGGCCTGAACAAGGTCAAATTCTTTCTCTTCCAAGGTCATCTTGATCAAACCAACTTGGGCTTCCCAACGGCCGTCCTTAAGTTGATTGGTCAAGGTTCCACGTTGGCCATAACTGAGAACCACAATGTCATCTCCCACCTTTGGAGCTCGTTTTTTCTTGGCCTTTTGAAGGACCTTGTTTTTAGACAAGTCGACTTTTTCAGGGGCCAATTTCTTCAGCTCAGCCTTGGCTTCAATGATTTCATGGGGTTTGAGTTGAGACTTACTATGGAGGTTCTTGAGAATCTGGTCACTCTCACTTAGAGCAAGTTCCACAATCTCGGCAGCCTGTTCACGCGCCTTGTTGAGCTCGGTTTCTTTTTCACGATTGAGCTCATTGTAGAGCTTTTTGAGTGCTCGGTTCATCTTTAGGTTTTCTTGCTCCACCTCACGGATATTGTCCAAGCGTTTACGGCTTTCAAGCGTCTGCTCTTCCAATTGTTCAATGATGCGATTGACGTCATTATCTTGATTGACCTGCTGGCTGGCATCTCCTACGATGACATCTGACAAGCCCAGACGTTTAGCAATTTCAAAGGCATTGCTTCGGCCAGGAACTCCCTGCATAAAGCGATAGGTCGGACGCAGACTGGCTGTATCAAACTCCATACTGGCATTTTGCACAAAGGCTGTTTCGATACCGTAGGCCTTGAGCTCTGGATAGTGGGTCGTCGCCATAGTCTTGACCTGACGCAGACGAAGATCCTCCAGAATAGCCATAGCAAGGGCGGCTCCTTCCTGCGGGTCGGTACCTGCCCCGAGCTCATCTAGCAATAAGAGCGAGTGCTGATTGACCTTGCCAAGAATATCTACGATATTGGTCATGTGGCTGGAGAAAGTAGACAAGCTTTGTTCGATAGACTGCTCATCCCCAATATCTGCGAAGATTTCTTCGAAAATACCGACACGGCTCCCCTTATCAGCTAAAATGGGCAATCCTGACTGGGCCATGAGTTGGGTCAAGCCCAGGGTTTTGAGCATGATGGTCTTCCCACCTGTATTGGGACCTGTAATGACAATAGCTGTTAATTCCTTACCAAAGTGTACATCGTTTGCAACAGCATTTTTGACCAAAGGATGGCGAACATGAAGGAGTTGAATCTCTTGGTTCTCTGAAAGCTGAGGAACAACTGCTTGTCTTTCTTGGATGAAACGCACCTTGGCACGAATCAAGTCTAAATGGCCGATAATCCATGCGTCATTAGCAATCTCTGCAGCATGAGGGCGGACCCGTTCTGAGAGCTCCTGCAGGATGCGGATCATCTCATAGCGTTCGTCTGCTCGCAGACTAGCGATTTCTTCGCTCAGCTTGACCACTTCACGGGGTTCGATATAGACCGTGTTTCCACTGGCAGAGATGTCATGGACAACACCCGCAATCTTGTTGCGATAGGTGTTCTTGACTGGTAAGACTTGACGGCCATTTCTGCTAGCGATAATGCCTTCCGTCAACATCTGAGATTTTTGTTTAAGTAAGTCTTGCAAGACATCTCGAACTTGACTCTCGCTATCATGGATTTTCCGGCGAATGCGTGCTAGCTCTTCACTGGCGAAATTTTCGATAAATCCTGCATCATTTAGAGATTGAAGACTCCCTTGCAAGTGTGGGAACTCATGCAGTTTTTCAAACCATCTCGCCAACTGCTCCAAGCGTACGTTTTCGAGATTGGTATAAAATCCTTGCAACTCTCTGCTAGCCAGCAAGACCCGTTTGAGGAGCAAGAACTCCTCGATATTGAGGTCCGCCCCCATCTCCAGACGCTTGCAAACAGCTGATATCTCACGCGTCGCTAGGATGGTAAAGTGAGGTTGCTCCACAAATAGGGCTTGCATTTCCTCCATCTCTGTAAAGGCTTGTTTGATCTTATCCGCCTTGGCAGTTGGAGCCAAGCCTTTTAGCTCCTCTAGGCCTTGTTCTGTCAGGAGATGCGGTTCAAACAAGGCCTTGATTTTATTAAATTCTAATGTTTCTAGTATTTTTGTATTCATATTCTTTCCTTGTATGCTTGTTTACAAGACCGTAGCGCCTAGAAATTTTTGGACTTTATCTAACCCTAGTCCTCCAATCTGTAAACAAAGGGCTGGGAAAAATCCCGCCCTTTTTATCCGATTAAATTTGTCACCCAGAGTTGTTTGATAAAGTTTGTCGTAAAAGGGACACTTTGGATGATGTTTTTGGCTACTATACTTTTTTCGAGTGAATTTTGAATGACTGCCAGAGGCACCGTTGCAAGAATGGTCAGAGCCATTTGCAAGACAAATAAGGTTACCAATAGAGACAATAGGCCTGCTCCGATACGCAACCATTTGACATCGAGCTTTTTAGTTGGAATCAAGTGTAGGAACAAACCGATAAAACGTCCGATACTGTAACAAATTCCGAAAACTAGAAGGTAGGCGAGACCAGCATAAAAGACCTTGTCTAGCTGAAAAAGCTGGTCTGAAGGGAAGAAAAAGGTGCCCTGTCCTTCCTGAGGATTGGCATAAGGGACAAGCAAGTGGAAGTGTTCTCCCAGTGATTTATAAAACTGTCCCGCAACAAAGGCTGAAATCACTGCAACGAGGAAATAATAAACTTGCAGCACCAAACCTCTACGGTAGCCGATGTAAAAACCCCAAGCAAGAACCAATAAGAGTAGGATTGAAATCATAGGGAATCCTCAATCTTGCTCTGTTCTTGTTTGACAGCAATCAACTTGTGGCGAAGTTCTAACAACTCTTGCTCCTTATCATCAAATTCAATCTCACGATTGAGTTGTGTAGACAGACAGTTGACCGCCAAAAGAAGCGCAATGGTTTCATCATCCGCCCCAGGCATTTGTTCTTTAATTGCTTGGTATTTTTCAGTCGCAACCTTGGCAATTTCCTCCATAAAGAGGTTGTCATGCTCGGTTGTCAAGGTTAATGTCTTTTTCCCGAATGTAAACTTATATCGATTTAGATTTGCCATAAAATTCACCTCACGATATTATACCAAATTTCGCTAACTTTGTCAGTTTTTACCAATTCTCCTGCTTTTGTGGTACAATAGAGACTATGGCAAGTATCACACTCACACCAAGTGAACAGGAAATTCAGAGCTTTTTAAGTCAGTATCAGAAGGCTCTCAGTCCTAGTAAAAATCCCTATATTCGCTATTTTTTGCGATTCCCTCAGGCAACGGTTTCCATCTATACTTCTGGAAAAGTCCTCCTGCAGGGCGAAGCTGCTGAGCAGTACGCCAGTTTCTTTGGCTATGAGGTTCAACAAGAAAACAGTGGACAAGATTTTCCTATGATTGGAACTGATGAGGTGGGAAATGGTTCCTACTTTGGCGGGCTGGCTGTCGTGGCTTCCTTCGTGATACCTGATCAGCACGACTTCTTGCGAAAACTCGGCGTGGGGGATTCTAAGACTCTGACAGACCAAAAGATTCGTCAGATTGCCCCTATCCTCAAGGAGAAAATCCAGCATCAAGCGCTCCTCCTTTCACCGAGCAAGTATAATGAAGTTATCGGAGAGCGTTACAATGCTGTTTCTGTAAAAGTTGCCCTTCACAATCAGGCTATCTTTCTCCTGCTTCAAAAAGGAGTCCAGCCAGAAAAAATCGTGATTGATGCTTTTACAAGCGCTAAAAACTATGACAAGTACTTGGCGCAAGAAGCCAACCGTTTTCCAAACAAGATCAGTTTGGAAGAAAAAGCCGAGGGCAAATACCTGGCTGTTGCAGTTAGCTCCATCATCGCTCGTGACCTCTTTCTGGAAAATCTAGAAAATCTGGGACGAGAACTGGGCTATCAACTGCCAAGTGGTGCTGGAACTGCATCTGATAAGGTTGCAAGCAAAATCCTGCAGTCCTATGGCATGAAAGGACTTCATTTCTGTGCCAAACTACATTTTAAAAACACTGAAAAAGCCAAAGTACTTCTAGAAAGGTGAGTTATGAATTTGTTTAAAACATTTCTAAAAGAATGGGGAGTTTTCTTCCTGATTATTGCGCTGGTCGGCCTTAGCCGTATCTTCCTTTGGAGCAATGTCCGTGTGGAGGGGCACTCTATGGATCCTACCCTGGCCGACGGAGAGGTTCTCTTCGTTGTTAAACACCTCCCAATTGACCGCTTCGATATCGTGGTTGCGCATGAGGAAGACGGAAATAAAGACATTGTCAAAAGGGTCATCGGCATGCCTGGAGATACCATCCGCTACGAAAATGACAAACTCTTTATCAACGATGAAGAAACGGATGAACCCTACCTAGCTGAATATCTCAACTTGTTCAAAACAGAAAAGTTGCAAAACACCTATACTGGCAAAGGATTTGAAGGCAATAAGGGAGTTTATTTTAGAGAACTTGCTCAAAAGGCACAGGCCTTTACAGTTGATGTCAATTCCAACACCAGCTTTAGCTTTACTGTCCCTCAAGGTGAGTACCTTCTCCTTGGCGACGATCGTCTAGTCTCTAGCGACAGCCGCCATGTTGGTACCTTCAAGGCCAGCGATATCAAAGGCGAAGCAAAATTCCGTTTCTGGCCACTTAACCGTATCGGAACTTTTTAAGATAAGGAAGAGGCCGAGAATGCTAAGTCTCAGTCTCTTTTTCTATTGCGAGAAGAAGGCCTTTTAGTCTCCTAGCTTGTTGAAAGAAGCTAAGGGACCAACTCTCATGAACTCATGTAAAGGAAACCTATGGAAGTTTATTTTTCAGGCACCATTGAACGTATTATTTTTGAAAATCCCAGTAATTTTTATCGCATCCTCCTCCTAGATATCGAAGATACGGACGCAGAGGACTTTGACGATTTTGAAATCATCGTTACAGGAACCATGGCGGACGTGATTGAGGGTGAAGACTACACTTTTTGGGGGCAAATCGTTCAGCACTCCAAGTATGGGGAACAGCTTCAGATCAGCTGTTATGAACGCGCAAAACCAACTAAAAATGGGCTAGTCAAGTATTTTTCCAGTAGCCATTTCAAGGGGATTGGCCTCAAAACGGCCCAAAAAATCGTCGATAGCTATGGTGACAATACCATTGACGAAATTCTGGAACATCCTGAAAAGCTAGAAGGCATCTCAGGACTCTCTGCCAAAAACCGTGAGGCTTTCCTCTCTACCCTCCATCTCAACTATGGAACAGAGATGGTCTTGGCTAAACTTGCTAACTACGGCATTCCAAATAAACTGGCCTTTCAGATTCAAGACTTTTACAAGGAAGAAACGCTAGATATTGTCGAAAACTATCCCTACCAACTGGTTGAAGATATCAAGGGCTTGGGTTTTACCATTGCAGACCAATTGGCTGCCGAACTAGGCATCGAAAGTCAAGCTCCTGAACGCTTCCGTGCTGGCCTTGTCCACAGTCTTTTTCAGGGATGTATGGATACAGGCGATACCTATATGGAAGCCCGGGATTTGCTGGAACAAACCCTGACTCTCCTCGAGTCTTCCCGTCCCGTGGAACTCGATCCCAGCCAAGTAGCTCAGGAATTAGCTCATCTGATTGAAGAAGATAAGGTCCAGCAGATTGATACCAAAATCTTTGATAACAGCCTCTTTTTTGCTGAGGAAGGCATTCGCAGTCACTTGGTTCGTATCCTTGAAAAAGAAAAGCAGAAGAGTCAGAACTTAGAAACCATTCACAAGTATATCGCTACTGTCGAGCAAGAACTGGGCATTCAGTACGATACCATTCAAAAACAGGCTATCTGCGACGCTATCCAGAACAAGGTCTTTATCCTGACAGGTGGGCCTGGTACAGGTAAGACGACTGTTATCAATGGAATTATCGCTGTTTATGCCCTTTTAGAAGGGCTTGATCTCAGGAAGAAAAGCAACCTTCCGATTCTTCTCGCTGCTCCAACTGGTCGAGCGGCTCGGCGCATGAATGAATTGACAGGTTTGCCTAGCGCGACCATACATCGCCATTTGGGGATGACGGGAGACGATGATACCAGTCATCTAGAAGATTATCTGGATGCTGACTTCATCATCGTGGATGAGTTTTCTATGGTGGATACTTGGCTAGCCAACCAACTCTTCTCCAATATCTCCTCTAACAGTAAAATCCTCATCGTGGGGGATAGCGACCAATTGCCTTCTGTTAGTCCCGGACAAGTCCTGGCAGACCTGCTCCAGATACCCCTGATTCCGCAGACGCGCTTGGAACGGATTTACCGTCAGAGCGAAGAATCAACTATCGTTACCTTGGCGAGTCAGATTCGACAAGGCATCTTGCCAGCCGACTTTACCCAGAAAAAAGCTGACCGTTCCTACTTTGAAATCGCTAGCGGCCATATCCCAGCTACGATTGAGAAAATCCTCGGTGCTGCCCTCAGAAGTGGCATTCCGGCTCGTGATATTCAGGTGTTAGCGCCTATGTATCGAGGAACTTCTGGTATTGACGCCATCAACCTACTCATGCAAGACCTCCTCAATCCTCAGCAAAAGGGGCAAGTTAGTTTTGAAGCAACCCAGTGTCACTATCGAACAGGGGACAAGGTCATTCACCTAGTCAACGACGCTGAAGTCAATGTCTTTAATGGAGACCTAGGCTACATCACGGATCTGATTCCTGGAAAATACACCGAGTCCAAACAAGACGAGATTGTCATTGATTTTGATGGTAATGAGGTTATCTACCCACGTAACGAATGGTACAAGATTCGACTAGCCTATGCCATGAGTATTCATAAGTCTCAGGGAAGTGAGTTTCCTGTTGTCATCCTGCCCATCACCAGTGCTAGCAAGCGTATGCTAGAGCGGAATCTCATCTACACAGCTATCACACGGGCCAAGAGCAAGCTCATCCTTCTTGGTGAATTACAGGCCTTTGACTATGCAGTCAAGCATATCGGGACTGCCCGCAAGACCTATCTGATTGAGCGTTTCAGTGATTTAATTGAAACTAATATTGAAGAAAGTAAACAAGCCTTCTCTGAAACTTCTACATCAAGTGACTCTGAACAATCCTACATCCTCACCGAGGAAAACTGGTCTAGCATCCCCGCTATGATTGGGATTACAGATGCAGAATTAAAAGAGATTTTTGGAAAATAGTGCAACAGAAATCCCACCTAGTCAGGTGGGATTTTTCTCTTTTAAGATTATTTAACTGTTGCTGTGCTTGTGATCAATTCGACAGCTTTTTTAATAGTGATATCGTGTTTCAACATGTCAGCTGAAAGCAAGTTTTGAACTTGTGCCACTTCCATGTTGTAATCTGCAGCCAATTGCTCGATTTCTTTTTGGATTTCTTCTTCAGAAGCGTCAAATCCTTCAGCTTTGGCAACTGCTTCGATAACAAGGTTCGTCTTCGTACGTGACTCAGCTTCTGCTTCGTATTGTTTGTGAAGGTCTTCTTGAGTAGTTCCAGTGATTTGGAAGTACATGTCAGGGTTGATCCCTTGGCGTTGCAAGTTTCCAAGGAATTCATTTACTGAACGGTGAACTTCTTCGTGGATCATTTCTTCTGGAAGTTCTACGATTTCAGCGTTTTCTACAGCTTTATCGATCGCTGCACCTTCTACTGCATCTTTGTACGCTTCTTCTTTTGAAGCAGCCAATTCCTTGCGGTATTTTTCTTTCAATTCAGCAAGTGTTTCCACTTCTTCGTCGATGTCTTTTGCAAGTTCATCGTCAAGAGCTGGAACTTCTTTAACTTTAACTTCGTGGATAGTTGTTACGAATTTAGCTTCTTTACCTGCAAGGTCTTCTGCTTGGTAGTCTTCTGGGAATGTTACAAGAACATCAACAGTTTCACCAGCTGAATGACCTACCAATTGGTCTTCAAATCCAGGAATGAATTGACCTGAACCAAGTCCAAGTGAGAAGTTTTCACCTTTTCCGCCATCAAATTCAACACCGTCGATAGAACCAACAAAGTCAATGACAACAGTGTCACCATTTTCAGCAGCAGCTTCCTTGATCACCAATTCAGCCAAGTTGTTGCGTTCGCGTTCGATACGCTCTTCAACGTCAGCGTCCGTTACTTCTTTTTCTACATCTACTGATACTTCAAGGTTTTTGTAGTCGCCCAATTTAACTTCAGGTTTTGTCACGACTTCAGCTGTGATAACCCAGTCTTGACCTTTTTCCATTGAAGTCACATCGATTTTTGGTTGTGCAACTACTTCAAGACCAGCTTCTTTTACTGCTGCTTCATAAGCGTTTGGCAAAAGATTGTTCATTGCATCTTGATAAAGAGCTTCTTCACCAAATTTTTGGTCGAAGATAGGACGTGGAAGGTGACCTTTACGGAAACCTGGAACATTAAGAGATTTCTTTACTGAGTTGAAGACACGGTCCAATTCTGGTTTGATTTGGTCTTGAGAGATAGTGAAAGTCAAGACTCCACGGTTTGTTTCTTTGTTTTCAAATGATACAGACATTCTGTCATTTCTCCTTAAATTTTTTAATACAGTCCATTATATCATAGATTAACCTTATTTTTCAAGTCATGAATGCGTTTTTCAATGAGTCTAGAGGTACTTACTGGCTTCCTTGATACTGAGTTCAGCCATTCTTTCCTTGTTTTTTTCGATGAAGCTTGCTACCCAGTCTGGATTGGTTTTGGAGTAGTCTCTTAGAGCCCAACCGATGGCTTTATTGATAAAAAATTCTGTCTGGTTCAGATTGTTGAGCAGGACCTTTTCCATTAGTTGAACATCCGTCTTCTCTTTTCTTAACAACTGGTGGTCAATAGCAACTCGTCTCAGCCAGATATTATCTGATAGACTCCATTGCAGAATTCTTTCTTCAAGTTCTGGCTTGCCGTATACTAAACTTCCTACTACTCGGTCTAGGATATCTACCGTGTCCCACCAAGACTTGGTCACGACCAGACGCTCAAGCTTAGGCAGATCATCTTTCGTTAGATAAGACTGCAGAGCTTTCAAATAGTTGGCAGCTACATATTGGTATTCTCTAGGCTCCTTTTCCCAGCAAGTGTCCACAAAATCCCAATCGATCATCTTTGTTTTTTTCGCTTCTAGAAAATACTTTTTATAGAGGGCATTTCTTTCAGGACCTGCAATGCCTAGAAAGGGAAATTGATGGCGCATATAGGCTTCCATTGGGCCTGCTTTCTCAGGGTCTTTTGCTGCTTCTAGCTCCTCAAGTAAATCTGCAAGACTCATCTAAAAATCCTCCTGCCCGACCAAGTGGTGCTGAAAGGCATAGACCGCCGCCTGGGTGCGATCGCTGACCTCAAGCTTGGCTAGGATGTTGGACACATGGGTCTTGACCGTCTTGAGAGAGATAAAGAGTTCATCTGCGATGCGCTGATTTTCGTAGCCCTTGGCGATGAGTTGAAGCACGTCACGTTCACGAGCAGTCAATTCCTCATGAAGTTCCATATGATTACGGTGGTATTCGACCTTCTTACTAACTTCTTGCTCAATAGCCAGCTCGCCAGCAGCAACCTTACGAACTGCATGAAGCAGTTCGTCTGCACTAGAAGTCTTGAGCATATAACCTTTGGCACCAGCATTCAAGACCGGCATGATTTTTTCATTGTCCAAGTAAGAGGTTACAATCAAAATCTTGGCTTCAGGCCATTCTTTGAGGATGGCTAAGGTTGCATCAATCCCATTCATCTCAGGCATGACAATATCCATGACAATGACATCTGGACGCAGTTTCAAGGCCAAGTCAATACCTTGAGCACCATTGGCAGCTTCGCCCACAACTTCTACATCGTCTTGGAGGTCAAAATAGCTTTTCAAGCCCAATCGGACCATTTCATGGTCATCTACCAGTAAAATTTTCATCTCTACTCCTTTATGATTCCTTGTCTAGCAGGGGAATACGGATATCAACCGCTAGTCCTTGCTTTGGAGCTGTCAAAAGTTGAACCGTTCCTGCCATATCTTCGACTCGCTCCTTGATATTTCGCAGTCCATAACTCAAGTCATCTAAACTCCCTAACTGGAAACCAATCCCATTGTCCACTACCTTCAGCTGCAATTCAACATCTGTCTGATAGAGGTAGACATCTAGGCAAGATGCCTGAGCATGGCGAAGGGTATTGCTGATCAACTCCTGAAGAATACGGAAGATATGTTCTTCAATCTTCTTGGGCAATTTAGACACATTCTGCTTGAGACTAACCTTGAGATCACTCTTGTCCTCAAGCTCTTTTAAGAGGATTTGAATCCCCTCAATTAAACTCTTCTCTTCCAACTCTACTGGGCGCAAATGCAAGAGCAAGACCCGCAAATCTTTCTGGGCTGTTTCAAGGATAGCTGCAACACTTTGCAACTGGGTCTGCATCTTTTCTCTATCCAGCTTCAAAGCCTGCTGACTGACACCTGATAAAATCATATGGGCCGCAAACAACTCCTGACTAACTGTATCGTGCAAGTCACGTGCTATCCGCTTCCGTTCTTTCTCGATGAGTGCTTCTTCCTTGACCAGGCTTTGATTTTCAGCCTTTTGAACAGCTTCTGTCAAGAGATTGAGCTTGCCAGACAAGGACTTAAAACTGGCATCCAAGTCTGGATCTGCAAAGGCAACCACCTCTTTTCCTGCTAGCAGTCGCTTGAGATTAACCTGCATTTTTCTGCGAGAGACTTCTTCTATAACGCGCCAAAAAAGGACAAAAAAGAAGGTCATGGAAAGGCTAAAGACCAAGATTAAGAAGATGAGTTTCTCTGTTTTCTCGATATCCTGTAGCAAATAGGACCAATCCAGTTCAAAAATATCAAGTAGACTATTGGTCAAAAAGAGGATAAAGAGGAAAGAAGTCAGGCCGATTAACAGATAAGATTGCTTTTTCATCCTCTGACCACCTCCACATCGCCAACCATAGTAGTTAGGAAAATCTTGACGCTCTTGTTACTCTTGAGATAGTCCCTGGTTTCCTGATGATAGTGTTCATTGCGAAGGGATTTCTTAGGTTGATGAAGGAAGGTAAGATCTCCATAGAGGCAGTTGACACTGAGACTGATTTCCACATCTACGGGCACGATAATCCTAGTCGTTCCGACCATCTTTCTAAGGATAATGACATTGTCATGATTGGTTAGGATAACTCTTTCTAGATGAATGGTGTCCTTACCCATGAGGCGAAAGAGGTTGATATCGTCAAATTGACATGTCTGGTGGCTAGAAAAATGATGGAGATTGCCAAACCAAGGATTGCGTTCATTTTTAACCGTTACCACCTCTTCAAAGACCAAATCCGTATCCTCTCTTTCTTGATTCATCATCGGATAGAGAAGAAAAAGACTATAGATAACTGCTACAAAGATGGCTAAAATCACAAAGGGATTGAGCATGACGATGAAAAAGAAAAGAATAGTCGCCACAAGGAGGAATACGTTGTTGCCTTCTTTACCTGTATAATAGCGGAGCAAGAGCAAAAAGAGGAATAGAATCAGCAAAAAACGCGAAAAATGCTCTGATACCATCAAAATCAGAGCTCCCGTCAACAGACAGGCTTCAATAAATAAAAAGATTTGAAATTTTTTCATAGATGCATCCTCTCCCTTCTATTTTATCACAATTCAAAAAAGTCACCTCGGTCTGAGGATGGAAAAAGGCGATGGGACAGAAATCGCTCCTACAAGCTAGCTTCTTTCAGCCCACCACAGTTGACAAAAGGCTACAAAAAAGGGCGGGATTCTTGTCCCGACCTCTCTACATCTGATCATTTGCTTCTTTTAGTTTACCATAAAGAATATAGTCTACGTTTTGCAGATCCGCTATGGTGGCACAGTTAAGGGCACACATGATTAAACGCAGATCGTCTTTCCAGCTTTTGACAATGCCAATCACCTCTTCGACGGAGTAGGTTTCAATCAACTCTAGAACGATACGTGACAGTCCCACAGCCTTGGCTCCAAAGACCAGGCACTTAATCATATCAAGCGGGTTCCGAACACCTCCACTGACTAAGAGTTCGACCTTGTCTTTCCAGTCTTGGGCATTGAGGAGGGCTTGCATGGTGGACTGGCCCCATTGATTGAGGTAATCACGCTGGCCGCTGCGACGGTTTTCAATGTAAGCAAAGTTGGTACCACCACGACCCGACAGGTCAACCGTTCGAACACCCAGTTCATAGGCTCTCTCGATGGTCTTCACATCCATTCCAAAACCCACTTCCTTTAAAATGATTGGAACGGGGATTTGCTTGCTATAGTCTGCTAGATGCGATTGCCAGCTTCGAAACTTTCTTTCTCCCTCGGGCATGAGCAATTCCTGCATGACATTAACATGCACTTGCAAAAGCAGAGGATTCATCGCTTGCACAGTCTGAAGTCCTAGGTCAACAGATTTGTCCAAGCCAATATTGGTTCCTAGGAGGAGCTTTGGATGGCTAGATTTGACAGAAAAAGAGTCGTCTGTTGGATCTTTGAGGGCTGCGCTATAAGATCCCGTCACAAACAAAATCCCACAAGCTTCTGCCACCTGAGACAACTTTTGATTGATTTCTCTCCCCTTATCGCTTCCACCCGTCATGGCATTGATATAAAAAGGAAAGTCCCACTTTCGACCTGCAAACTCTGTAGACAAATCAATCTCATCCAGGTCATAAAGAGGCAGGGAAGAATGAATTAACTCCACCTCATCAAAGCTATTATAGGAACTTTTCTGCTCAAGGGCATAGCGGATGTGCTCGTCCTTACGATTTGTCGTCATGTCCTATCCTTTCTTGGTATAAGAGCTCAATCCCCAGATCGGCCCAGCGATTTTTTATGGTTTCAGTTGATTGCTCATCAAAACTCAAGGCAATTCCACAGTCACCACCACCAGCGCCACTACTCTTGGCAACAGCCTGCAAATCTTGACTGGCCTCTTTCAACTGTCTCAGCGAAGGCGTGTAAATATCTGGGCTCAAGCTTTCTAAAAGCTGACTGGCTGTTTCCACCTGCTTGATGATGTTTTCTGCATGCCCCTGCTCCAAGGCTTCTACCAAAGCAGATACCGTTGCTTTTGAGGAACTTAAAAAATTCTGGTCTATGTTTTGCTTGATTTGCTTGACCATTTGACTTGATACGGCCACTTCCTTGGTCCATCCCACTAGGAAATCACATTCTAGGGTTGGTTTTACTTGTGAGATGAAAAAGCCCCAATCACGCTCCAAAACTGTTGCAAAGTTTTCTTCTTCCAACCACGCAGCTATCTTCTTTCGATCAAAAGACTGGTAGAGAACCAAATCCTCTGCAACGATACAGGCAAGGTCTCCCATAGAACCATTGTCTCCTCGCTTGAGTAAGACCGCGCTAGTCAGCTTGAACAAGAGTTCCTGATCAACCGTAATATCATACAGAGCCAGCAGAGCCTTGACAACCAAGACAATAACGCTGCCACTAGAGCCTAGACCAAACTTTTTCCCTTCTCGCTCCATTTTCCCACGGATTTCCAAGGAAAAAGGTCGCAAAGTCTGACCACGATCAGCGAGGAAGTCATTCACCAAAGCAATTGATTCTTGAATCAAACTGTAGGCAGGATTTGGCGTCAAGTCCACTGCGAAATCAAACATATCTGAGTAGATACGATAGCTATTAGAAAAGGCAATCTCAGCCCTCATATAGATAGGAACGGCCTTTATCAAGGCCAACTGTCCTGGTTCTAAAATAGCATACTCACCCGCCCAATAGAGTTTTCCGCAAGTTTTAACAGCAATCATCTTGACTCAAATCCTTTGTTTTTGACACAATCAAGCGATAATGTTGACCGAAGATTTCTGACAAATGTTCCAAGTCTTTCTCTAAACAAAGAACCTTGACATTGGGACCAGCATCCATAGTAAAGTAGCAGGCCTCTCCTTGCTCACGAAGCTGGCGAACAAAATCCATGGCTTCATAGCTTGCATCCGTCAGATAAGAAAAGGCTGGTGATGCTGTTTTTGTCGTAGCGTGCATAGCAAGGGCATTTTTCTCCGTTAATTCCCCAACCTTAGCAAAGTCACTCTCCTTGAGATAAACCAGCATCTCCTGATAGTCTTTTTCAGACTGACGCACCCAGTCATCAAAGGTCGTCGAGGTTTCCACACAGAGTTTCATCCCATCTCGGCTAGAGATTGGTTTTTTCTTGTCTTCTAGCACCAACATAATCATAGCTAGTTTCAAGTCTGTCTCTACAGGGTAGATTTCCCCACTATCCTTGTCCCAAGCACCGAGTGGTCCATAAAAACTGCGAGAGGATGAACCTGAAGCAAACTTAGCCTCCTGTGCCAACTGACTCCGATTCAAACCAAGCTGAAAATAAGCATTGCAAGCCTTGACCAAGGCGGACAAACCGCTAGAACTTGAGGACAGGCCCGCTGCCGTTGGCATATTGTTTTGGGTATCAATACGGACAAATCCCTCACCTTCTGGACGGTAGCGGTCAATGATTTTGCTCATTTTGGCATGCTCAGTCTCATTTTGTAGTTGACCATTGATATAAAATGCATCAGCAGTCGCATCCGTCGGTAGAGGAGATAAGGTCGTCTCTGTGTACATGTTCTCCAAAGTCAGAGAGATGCTGCTAGTAGCAGGAACCATCTCTTTTTCTTTTTTCTTTCCCCAGTATTTGATAATGGCAATATTTGCGTAGGAACGTACTGTTACAGGCTCTCGATCCATGTCTGAACAGCTCCTTTCTCTTCTAATCGTTTTGCTAGTTCTTGTGCTTGATCTAGAGTAGCTATCAAGGCTATGATACAACCTCCTAGCCCACCACCACTCATCTTGGCTCCCAAGGCACCGTCGCTCAGAGCCGTTTCAACGAGGGAATCTGCCTCAGGGCTACTGACACCAATTTCTTTTAGATGTAAATGTGCCTGACTGAATATTTGTCCCAGTTTTTCAGCATCTTTTTGTCTAATTGCCTCTTCTGCTTGCTGGGTCAATTCTCCCAAGGCATGCAAAAACGGTAGGGCATCCTTCCCCTTGCTTTGAACCACTTGGATGGCTTCACGAGTATGACCATAAATGCCCGTATCGGCAATGACCAAATAGGCGGATAGTTCCATCTTAAGCTCTGTAAATCCAACGTTTTTAATAAAGCAAATAGGTTGATCACTGAGACAGGTCTTGGCATCCAAACCACTCGGATTCATATGGGCAATCATCTCAGCCCGATTGACCAAAATCTCCAAAACATCATGAGGCAGTTCGGCTTGATAATAGTCAAAAACAGCTCGAATGGCCGCTATGCTGATAGCTGCTGACGAACCCATCCCCCGTTTTTCAGGGATAGCCGAGTCAATCACACAACGAATGCAGGCTTCTTTAATCTCTAAATATTCTAACGAAGCATACACAGCCATGGACAAGGTATCCTCCTCATAAAGACGCCACGGGCTTTCAGCAGGGACCACCTTGCAGGTCACCTCCACCTCTAAGAGAGGTATAGAAATAGCAGGATAGCCGTAGACTACCGCATGCTCCCCTATTAAAATAATCTTACTATGTGCCTGACCGACACCAACTTTTTTTGTCATGTTTTCCTTTAACTAGACGAAAAGACCGTCTCATTTCATACAGTAGTATTTTCTCCTATCTATTTTATTATATTTTCACAAAAAAAGCGATTGTTTCCTTCACAATCGCCTCTTTCATTATTAGATCCATTCGCCATTATAGTTGACCGAATAGCCTTCTATGGTCGTATTCACTGCTAAATCACCTGAGCTATAAGCATAGTACCATTTACCATTAACCTGGAACCAGCCTATCTTCATGTCACCATTACTTGCGTTTAGATAATACCAAGTCGAACCTTCCTGATACCAGCCAGTCGCCATAGCTCCTGATGAACGGAAGTAGTACCACTTGTTCCTAAGGTATTGCCAGCCCGTTTTCATATCGCCATTTGGTTCATCTAAATAATACCAAGTGGAGCCTTTCTGATACCAACCAGTTGCCATGGCTCCTGATGAACGGAGATAGTACCACTTATTGCCAAGTTGTTGCCACCCAGTTTGCATTGCAGCAGTTGTTGGATCGAGATAGTACCAAGTTGAGTTATCATTGATCCAACCACGTACTGGCTCCCCAACCGTTAAACTGTCGATACGAGCATCGAAGCTACCATCCTCCTGTAAATAATACCAATGCCCTCCGTCAGAAATCCAACCAGTTTTTAAAGTGTGATAGCTACGCTGATCTTCAAAATAATAGACTCGTTTCTCTGCTGGACTATCATATTGTTCCCCATGATGTTTGTTGGTATTTGTAGCAGTTTTTGCTTCTAAAACTTGCTTACCAACAAATTCTTGTAGTACCCCATCTTGACCAAAGTAAAACCAATCTGGTCTAAAAGCAACATCTTGCCTTAGAGAAGAACCAATCGTAACCCCTTTGTGTGGAGCAGGTATATATTGCCAGCCGACAACCATCTCTCCAGATAAAGGATCAAAATAATAGTACTTACCATCAATCACTCGCCAGTAGGTTTCTTTGAGGTCCCCCTTTTTATAGTAGGTTCTACCATTTTCTTGGACAAATTGCCAGCCTTCTGAATAAGCATCATCCGCCAATACTGTGCTTGTCGCTAGTAAAGCAAAGAAAAAGACTGCGAGTCCAACTTGCATCATTATTTTAAATTTTTTCATTCGATCTTTCCTCCATAACTGATTGTAGCAAAGACTTTACTGTATGTCAATATATAGAAATTGCTCAAAAAAAGCAGTTGCACAACTGCAACTGCTTTTCTATTCTTGCATGGTGTAACCAACACCACGCACGGTTTTAATGTAGCTTTTTTGACCTTTTACATCAAGCTTGCTACGTAGATAACGGATATAAACATCCACGATATTGGTTTCTGTCGCACTTTCGTACTTCCAAACACTTTCCAATAACTGCTCACGAGTCAAGACTTTCTTGCTTCCCATGAGAGTAGCCAAGAGGTCATACTCACGGCGCGTCAGAGCAATCATCTCCTCGCCACGATAAACGGTATGATGTTCTACATCCATACGTAGGTTGCGGTAAGACGTTGGAACTTTCATCTGACTACAGTGTTGGTCAATGAAGTCCCGACCTCGGAAAATCGCTGAAATACGAGCTACCAGATTATCAATAATCACTGGCTTATAGATGTAAGAAACGGCGAAGCGCTGGATTGTCTCAATCTGGTCCTGCAATTCTTCGCGATGGTCCAAGACCATGATCACTGAGGCTGGTTTTGTCCGACTCAGCTTGTCTGCAAAATCCTGGGCCGTCATATCCCTCAGATGAGCATTCAGTAAAATCAAGTCATAGTCCGTCTGGAGAGCCATGGAGAGGGCTTTTTGCCCTTCTTCTACCAGATCAACACGGTATTGCTCTTTTTGGAGTTCCAGACTGAGAAAATGAGCTAAATTTCGTTCTTTCTCAAGTAATAAAATCCGTTTCCCCATGGCAGACCTACTTATTTTTCGTCATACCAAGAGTAGTGGAAGATTCCTTCTTTGTCTTTACGTTGGTAAGTGTGAGCACCAAAATAGTCACGTTGTGCTTGGATCAGGTTAGCTGGAAGGTCAGCTGAACGGTAGCTATCAAAGTAAGTAATGGCTGCTGAGAAAGTTGGCACTGGCACACCAGCTTGAACAGCAAGTGCTACGATATCACGAACAGATTGTTGGTATTTCCCTGTTACATCCAAAAAGTACTCATCCAAGAGAAGGTTGGCAAGATCTGCATCACGGTTGTAAGCATCTGTGATCTTTTGTAAGAAACGTGAACGGATGATACAACCAGCACGCCAGATAGATGCGATGTCCGCAAATGGCAAGTTCCAGTTATTTTCTTTAGAAGCCACACGCAATTGGGCAAAACCTTGTGCGTATGAAATGATTTTTGAGAAATAAAGGGCTTGACGAATCTTTTCAATCAACTCAGCCTTGTCTCCTTCAAACTTGAAGGCAGCTGGTTTTGGAAGTACCTGGCTAGCATGTACACGCTCTTCTTTGTAAGTTGAAATATAACGTGCAAATACTGACTCAGTGATAAGTGATAATGGTACACCAAGGTCAAGTGATGATTGACTGGTCCATTTACCAGTTCCCTTGTTTCCTGCAGCATCAAGGATGTAGTCTACGATTGGTCCATCTTGACCTTCATCGTCTTTACGGCTCAAGATATCAGCTGTGATTTCGATCAAGTAGCTGTCCAATTCACCCTTGTTCCACTCAGTAAAGATTTCAGCCATGTCTTCTGCAGAAAGGCCTAGCAAGTGTTGCATCAAGTCATAGCTTTCTGCGATCAATTGCATATCACCATACTCGATACCGTTGTGAACCATTTTCACATAGTGACCAGCTCCATCAGGACCGATGTAAGTCACACATGGTTTGCCATCTTCTGGTGCTTTAGCTGAGATTTCTTCGAGAACATCCGCAACCAATTCGTATGCTTCTTTTTGTCCACCAGGCATGATAGAAGGACCTTCAAGGGCACCTTTTTCACCACCAGAAACCCCAGTACCGATAAAGTTGATACCTGAGTTTGCCAATTCTTCATTACGACGGATGGTATCTTTGTAGAAAGTGTTTCCGCCGTCAATCAAGATATCACCCTTGTCAAGGTGTGGAAGAAGGGCTTGAATTGTAGCATCTGTACCAGGTCCAGCTTGAACCATCAGCATGATGCGACGAGGTTTTTCGATTGAGTTTACAAAGCTTTCAACGTCATAGCTTGGCACAAAGTTCTTTTCAGGATGGCAGGCAATTACGTCTTCTGTTTTTTCTTTACTACGGTTGTAAATGGCAACTGTATAACCACGAGATTCGATATTTAGGGCAAGGTTACGACCCATTACGGCCATACCTACGACACCAAAGTTAGCTTTTGTCATGTGACACTCCTCTTGTTTCATTTGTTTTATTTTATCATTTTTACTTTTGAAAAGAAAGAATTTTGTAACGACTGCTTAATAGTCTAAGTCATCTGCATGGCCAGAACCATTCCCTACAAAGTAACCAGTCTTACAGTTGAGGGTGAAGAGGTAGGTTCCATCTGGTTTGTAGAGGTTGTAATAGCCGTTTCCGTTTACAATATTGACACGTTCGAGAATGTATTGGTTGCCAGTGATATAGCCACGAGCACGTGAGGTTGCTAGGATTTGTTCCAATACACCATCTGCAAACGTCCAAGCAGGGTTATTGCTATCGTCTACAGCTGATTGGTTGTAGGGTACACGACTAGCACTTCTTTGAAGATTAACCCCATCGCCAGATAAACCACCATTTGTATCTCTAGCCGGTGCTGTGGTACTTGTTGAAGGCGTCGTACTGCTTGCACTGCTTTCTGTAGCTGAACTTGAGCTTGCTTGACTCGTGCTAGAACTTGAGCTGGAAGCACTGGTTTGTTGACTCTTACCAAGACTAATCGCCTGAGCCAACAGTTTATCAAGCTCTGTATTTCCCGTTTTAACTTCCGTGAACTTAGCATCCGCCTTGGCTTTAGCATTGGTATTCAAGACACCATCAGTAATAGCTGGACTTTCAAAGAGGGCGTTGACATCTTGAATGGCCTTGATTTGAGTTGCTAGGCTATCGTATTTTGACTTAGCTAGTGTATAATCACGGCTACCTTCTAACTTATCCAGTAAGGTTTTTAGCTGGCTCAACTTATCGAACTGGCTATTTTTTAAAGCAGTCTTATTGGCATCTGTATAGAAGGAATCATAAAGCGTATTGAACTCTTGCAAGTCGGTTTGCGATTCTTGATTTCCTGAAGATGATTGAGAAGACTGGATTTCTTGGTTCGAACGGGATACCTGACGGTAAACATAATACATCCCAGCAAGAACAAGAATTGCAGCTACCACAGAAACGATGGTAATCACACGTTTCTTTTTAGAGCCTGTTTCAGGTTCCGTCTGTACTGATCGTGATAGGGAAGTATAGGTTTCTTCTTGTTCCTCATTTTCCTCATTCATTTCCTTGGATGCTGTTTCTGTTAAAACGAGAGGCTCTATTTCAGCACTTTCTTCATCTTGAAGCGGTGGAACAAACTGAGTAGTTTCTTCATTGTCTATCTCTTCAATAGATTCCTCGGAAACCACATCTGAACCTTCTACCTCTCCAGAAAGTTCACCTGTTTCACGAACTTCTTGGATCAATTCCTCTAAGTTTTGAGTAGAAGCCAACTCTTCTTTTTCAAACTGACGAGTTTCAAACTTATCTGCCTCGATCTCTTCGCGATGCTGTTTGATGTATTTGTCCAAGATATTGTCTTCAGGCAATACTCCAGCCTCAACCTCTTCATTCTTACGAATTGCTTGACCAACAGTCAAATCTTTTGCTTCGTCAAAGTCGAATTGCGGCTCTTGCTGTTCTTTTTTATGACGATCATGTCTTTTCTTGCTCATGAGTTTACCTTTCTATTTTACCTCTTGGCGTTTCACACGCTGACCAAAGTATTGATACAAATCCACTTTTAAGGTCCCGTTATAGAGTTTTCGTTTTTTATCCGCTGGACTTCCGTACTTACTTTCAAAAGCTTCATCACTCGTCAGGATAAACTTACTCCAGGTTTTCAGTGGTGCAAAGACCTGTCCCATCTCAGCATAAAGTTTCGTAACTCCTGCATCATCGGACAAACGCTCCCCATATGGTGGATTGGAAATGATAACGCCATTAATCTTGTCAGTGCGCAAGTCCTGTACCCGCATTTGCTTAAAGGTGATATCACCTGCGACACCTGCTGCTTGAGCATTTGCCTTGGCAATTTCCACCATGCGAGCATCTATATCACAGCCCATAATGTCCAGCTCAAGTTCACGATCAATTTTCTTAGCCGCCTCTGTGCGAACTTCTTGGATTAACCGATCGCTGACCCAGTTCCATTCCTCAAAAGCAAAGGAACGGCGAAGACCCGGCGCCATCTTTCTAGCAATCATAGCCGCCTCGATACAGAAAGTTCCTGAACCACAGGTCGGATCAATCAAGGGCTTGTCTGGATACCAGTTGGAAAGTTGCAAAATGGCCGCTGCCATATTTTCCTTGATAGGTGCTCCACCCTTTTCCGTACGATAACCTCGTTTAAAAAGGCTAGAACCTGTCGTGTCAATCATGACAGTTGCCACATCTTTCAGAATAGACACCTCAATCTTAAACTCAGGACCAGTTTCCATCAAGGGAATTCCTTCTGGGCGGGCATAGTGTTTTTGTAATTTCTTCACAACAGCTTTCTTAGAAATGGCCTGAACACTGGGCTCGTTATGAAGTTTTGACTTAACACATTTGGCCTTTGAAATCGGGAAACGCGCCCCAAGTGGGAGATAGTTTTCCCAATCTAGAGCAAATACTCCTTGAAAGAGCTCTTCAAAGGTCTTAGCTGGAAAACTTCCAACTACAATCTTGATGCGATCCGCTGCACGAAGCCAAAGATTGGTCTCAATGATTGCCCGCACATCACCGTGGAAACGGACACGACCGTTTTCAACCTGACAATCATAGCCTAGTTCTCGCACCTCACGTCCAACGACAGCCTCAAGACCCGCTGCAGCAGTTGCGATTAAATTAAATTGTTCTTTCATTTCTAGTCTTGCAAGACCTTTCTCTTGTTCACTTTAAAAAATGAGGTTGAGAAAGATTTCTCAGCCCCAACCTATATGCAATTTTCTATAAGCCATGTTTTGTTCCAGAAGTGACTAGGACCACTTCCTTCGATAATCATCTGTCTACCGCTAACAGCATAAATCTGATAGCAGTCAGAGTACTACGTTCGTTTCCGTGCACTCCATGCCCCGACCAAAATTTGGGTTGCTAGCTTGAGGGGTTTACCGCGTTCCACTCTCTCTGTTTCCAGAAAGACTCCGTCACTGTGGCACTTTCAAGCCTAATCTGACTTATCCGAAGACTTAGCCATTTCGGCTGCCGTAACGATCTCTCGTCCCTAGGCTTATGGTTTCGCCTAGCACAAACACTACAGGCATCACAGCCTGTGCTAGCATGGACTTTCCTCATAAAAAGAGAACCTCTTCACGCGATTATCCAAAAATTGCACTCATTCCTTAGTCAATTATCAATCTTGGTTGTCTAAGATTTGCTTACCAAATACTTCTTTTTCGAGACGATTTAAGCGTTTCAAAATATCAAAGTTTGTCATTGAAGTAGAAGCTGTTACTTCAATAGAGTCTGGTTGAGTTGGAGCCACCTGTGGTTTACGAGATAATTCTTCCTTCAAATCGGCAATCTCTTGACGAAGGGATTTGACCAAAGCTGCGTAGGTTTCATAATCCTTAATCACATCATCGAGGAATTCATCTACCTCTGCTTTGCTGTATCCACGTACTTCACGTCCAAATTCTTGTTCAAAAATATCTTTTGCTGAAAATATAATACTTGCCATGTCTCTCTCCATTCTGGGTTACTAGTATTATTATATAAAAAAAGACAAGTAAAAATCAAGGTCAAAGGGTTACTTTTCAGAAAAATTTTCTGCTAGTTCATTCAAGTCCTCAAATGTTAATTGCCTTGTAACATAGTCCGCTTGATTTTTCATCATTTGGTAAAAATATCGTAACTTGGTTTCCTTTTCTTCATCGTAAAAAATATAACAAGTATCTGTATTTTCCAGCAGAAATCTCTGATAATCACGTAGTTGTCCCTTGTGTTCATATTGTGGATAGACGTATTTGACAAAATCAACCTGCTTGAACTCGCTCAACTTCACTTGATTGGCTTCATTCCAATTACTGCCATGGGTTTCAAAATCAAAAATGGTCGCCAGCTGAAATCCATAGTCTGCTTTCATGTCTTTTGCCACCTGAAGCGCCCAGTACTCAAAGCCCAAAGTCCCTGTAAAGACAAGCCAGGTCACCCCTTCCTCTGCTAGACGCTCTAAGTCTCTCCGAATAGCTGTTTTGATAATATCAACGCGAATATCCTTGTCATTAAAGAGACCAAGGTCGAAGGCAGAATAACCTGAAATCAAGGCTGTTGTCATTTTTAACCCTTTCTTTGTAAATTTATGATATAATAGAGTGATGTTATTGTACCAATAAGGAGAATTATGGTCAACTATCCACATAAAATTTCATCACAGAAGAGACAAGCTCCCCCGTCACAAACTAAAAATTTCGCAAATCGGGGAATGTCTTTTGAAAAGATGATCAACGCTACGAACGATTATTACTTGTCGCATGGGATGGCAGTGATTCACAAGAAACCAACTCCCATCCAAATCGTACGTGTTGACTATCCCCAACGAAGTCGAGCCAAGATCGTTGAAGCCTACTTTAGACAAGCCTCAACCACAGACTATTCAGGAGTTTATGATGGATATTACATCGACTTTGAAGCAAAGGAAACTAGGCAAAAACATGCGATTCCGATGAAGAATTTCCATCACCATCAGATTCAACATATGGAACAGGTCCTTGCCCAGCGAGGAATCTGCTTTGTCCTTCTTCACTTTGCTTCTCAGCAAGAAACTTATTTATTGCCGGCTGTTGACCTGATTCGTTTCTATCATCAAGATAAGGGACAAAAGTCAATGCCACTTGGATATATTCGAGAAAATGGATATAGGATTGAGCTGGGTGCCTTTCCCCAGATTCCCTATCTCGATATTATCAAAGAACATTTACTAGGTGGTAAAACAAGATGAACAAACAAACTATCCTGCGAATAGCTAAATATATCAGTATCTGCTTCTTAACTGTATTTATCGCAGCTATTATGCTGGGCGGAGGTCTCTTTCTCTACTATGTTAGCAAGACTCCAGCCCTATCTGAAAGTAAACTAGTCGCTACAACGTCTAGTAAAATTTATGACAATAACGATGAACTCATCGCTGATCTTGGATCAGAACGTCGGGTCAATGCACAAGCAAACGAAATACCGACCGATTTGGTCAACGCTATTGTTTCGATTGAAGACCATCGCTTCTTTAATCACCGAGGAATTGATACTATCCGTATCCTAGGTGCCACCCTACGAAATCTTCGTGGTGGTGGAGGCCTTCAGGGGGCTTCAACTTTGACGCAGCAGTTGATCAAGTTAACCTATTTCTCTACGTCAACTTCTGACCAAACCCTTTCTCGTAAGGCTCAGGAAGCATGGCTTGCCGTTCAACTAGAACAAAAGGCGACTAAACAAGAGATCTTGACCTACTACATCAACAAGGTTTACATGTCAAACGGAAACTACGGAATGCAGACGGCTGCTCAAAGTTACTATGGCAAAGACCTTAAAGATTTGAGCATCCCTCAATTGGCCCTCCTTGCCGGAATGCCTCAGGCTCCAAACCAATATGATCCATACTCGCATCCAGAAGCTGCTCAAGAACGTCGTAATCTCGTCCTCTCTGAGATGAAAGGGCAAGGTTATATTACAGCTGAGCAATATGAAAAAGCGATTAATACTCCGATTACAGATGGACTTCAAAGCCTAAAATCGGCTAATAGTTATCCTCCATACATGGATAATTACCTCAAAGAGGTGATTGATCAAGTTGAACAGGAAACAGGTTACAACCTTTTAACTACGGGTATGGAAGTCTACACAAACGTTGATTCTAAGGTCCAACAACGTCTCTGGGATATTTACAATACGGACGAGTATGTCAACTATCCAGATGATGAGTTACAGGTAGCCTCTACTATCGTTGATGTCACAAACGGGAAAGTCATTGCCCAATTAGGTGCTCGCCACCAATCAAGTAACGTTTCCTTTGGAATAAACCAAGCTGTAGAAACTAACCGTGACTGGGGTTCTACCATGAAGCCTATTACAGACTATGCTCCTGCTTTGGAATACGGCGTTTATGATTCAACTGCTGCGATTGTTCACGATAGTCCTTATAATTACCCTGGAACCTCTACCCCTGTCTATAACTGGGATAAGAGTTACTTTGGAAACATAACACTCCAGTATGCTCTCCAGCAATCACGGAATGTGCCGGCTGTAGAAACGCTAGAGAAAGTAGGACTCGATCATGCCAAGACGTTTCTAAATGGACTCGGTATTGACTACCCAAGCATACACTATGCTAATGCTATTTCAAGTAATACAACTGAATCTGACAAAAAGTATGGAGCAAGCAGCGAGAAGATGGCTGCGGCTTACGCTGCTTTTGCCAATGGCGGTATCTACCGCAAACCTATGTATATCAACAAGATTGTCTTTAGTGATGGCAGTTCAAAAGAATTCTCTGATTCTGGTACACGTGCTATGAAAGAAACGACAGCCTATATGATGACAGATATGATGAAAACCGTCTTGGCATACGGAACTGGTCGAGGAGCCTACCTCCCTTGGCTACCACAAGCTGGTAAAACTGGTACGTCAAACTATACAGATGATGAGATTGAAAACTACATTAAAAATACGGGTTATGTAGCTCCAGACGAAATGTTCGTTGGCTATACTCGTAAATATTCAATGGCAGTTTGGACAGGTTACTCAAATCGTCTTACTCCTATCGTTGGTGATGGCTTCTATGTCGCTGCTAAGGTCTACCGTTCAATGATGACTTATCTCTCTGAAGATGATCATCCTGGTGACTGGACGATGCCTGAGGGTCTTTACAGAAGCGGAGAATTTGTCTTTAAGAATGGAGCACGCAATACGTGGACCCCTTCATCATCTACACAACAAAGTTCGACATCTGAAAGTTCAAGCTCAACATCTGAGAACTCGACTTCTCAGTCAAGCTCAACTTCTCCAAGCACAAATAATAGTACGACTACCAATCCTAACAATAATACGCAACAATCAAATACAACCCCTGGCCAACAAAACCAGAATCCGCAACCAGCACAACCATAACATTTATCACCCAGAGTATTCTGGGTGATTTTTTCATAGCAGTATCGTATTTATATGATTAGCAAAAGCCTGAGAAGATTTCTTCTCAGGCTTTCTGCGTACTATAAACCTCATTGGAAAAGATAGGAAACGGATTTTGCAATCTTGTTAAGAGGTTTTGTTGAATACTAGTCTTTCTTTGTTTTTGCTACAAAGAGAGCAGATAGGGCTAGGCTAACACCTGCTAGGAAGAGGGCTGTGGCAGATTGACTCTCACCAGTTGCTGGCAAGCTTTGTTCAGCTGTTTCTGGTCTAGCTATTTCTTGCTTATAATCTGGCGTCTTACCTTGATCGGAAGCTAAAGAGCTAAGTTTAAACTCAGATTTCTCTACAGTTGGAGCGGCTTGGTCGCCTACTGTTGAGATTGGACCTGTGTACTCTGGAAGTTCATGTACCAAGGCTTCAACTGCATTGACACCGCCCTGGAACTCAGGCTTCTCAACTGTCGGAGCTGGTTGGTCGCCTACTGTCGATAATGGACCTGTGTACTCTGGAAGCTCATGTACCAAGGCTTCAACTGCATTGACACCACCTTGAAACTCAGGTTTCTCTACTGTTGGAGCTGGTTGGTCACCTACTGTTGCTAATGGGCCTGTGTACTCTGGAAGCTCATGTACCAAGGCTTCAACTGCATTGACACCACCTTGAAACTCAGGTTTCTCAACTGTTGGAGCAGTTTGGTCACCTACTGTTGCTAATGGGCCTGTGTAGGCTGGTACTTCATGTACCAAGGCCTCAGTTGCATTGACACCACCCGTGAATTCAGGAACCTCAAGAACAGGTGCTGGTTCTTCACCCTTGCTTGATTGGATCGGTTCTTCTGTCAATTCTTGATGGAAGCTTGCCAATTCATAAAACTCAGCCTTGCCGCCTTCCCAGACTAATTTGACGTCTAGAAGAGAGCCGCCATTTCGGATAGCAAAAGTTTGGAGACTAGATGTAATGGCACCGAGGTCTGTCCAACTGTCTTGACCATCCTTGAGTGTTCTAGCAAGAATACGTGCTTTCGCTCCTTCAGGAAGACTAGAAACAAGACGAAGGTGGTTAGCATTGGTCGGCTCAGACAAGTGATACACCAACTCGCCCTTGTCTTTTTCAGACTTGTAGCTGGTCAAGACTTTGCCGTCTACAAGATTATTATAAAGGTTGCCTTGGCTTTCTCCACTGCTTCCTTCTACTGTTGGATCATTGATTGGTTTGACAAACTCACCATCGTTGATGACCAATTCTGTAAAGCCTACAAAACGGGCATCATAATCCGCTGTATAGAGGACACGGAGATAGTTGGCTTTGACTGGTGTCGTCAATTCACCCTCGATATAGCGATTTCCTGGCATCTTAGAATCATGTGTCCAACCATCTGTCAATGAATCATCGTGTGTGCTATTGGCCACACCATCTCCTACTGTCACGACATCAGTCCAAGTTTTACCGTCTTGGCTGACTTGGATCTTACCATCACGAAGGTAGTTTTGAGTTCCGTCTTGGATGTAGGCTCTGATCTTCTTGATGGTACGTTCGCTACCAAGCTTCAAGGTTACGTGACCATCTTTATGGGCGTAGTCTGAAAACTCAACGAAGTTGTTGTAAACACCGTCAAATAGTTGATCTAGGTTGTTCAGTTTACGAACATCATTGCTTCCGTATGTTGGATGAATGCCCATAGTTGTAGATTCTAGTTTGGTTGGTTGCACTTCTTTGGTTGTCACAAGGAGAGAAGTGGCTGTCACAGCTTGTTCCTGATCTGTTTTATTGACCAGACGCACATAACGTACCAAGTGGCTCACTACAGATCTGTCTGTCAACTGGCTAGCTGGCATCCATTCTTGAGCATTTGCAGAGTACTCAAGGCTAAGAGCTGGGTTGGCTTGGCCTTGGAGCTGGATGCTCTTGACCTGATGGATACGGTCAAGTTTCATACCTAGATAGCTATTTGCAGGAAGTTTAGTTCCAGCTGGAATTTGAAGTTCATAATGTCCCAAGCTATCCACTACCGGCGTTTCCTTCAAGGCATCAACGTTGGTGTCCGTTAACTCACTGTTTCCAGAGCGTGTCTCAACAGAGAAGTCTTGGATACGCCACCAGAGGTCGAGAGCCTTGGTATTGCGTACTCGGATGTAACGAGCATTGATTGCTCTAGTCACTTCCTTGGTTTGTTCACCTGCCAAGCGATCAAGTTCCTGCCAAGTAGTACCGTCTGTAGAATACTCAAGCACACCTGCTGCAAGCTTATCACCCGTTCCTTGGCGAAGTCGTACTTTAGTGACTGACTTGACTTCACCGAGGTCAAGTTGTGCCCAAGCATCTACTGGAGTGGTATTGCTACCGTCAGCGTTTGCCATCATGGCTTCTGTATTGTCCTTGCCATCAATGATTTGACGAGCTGAGGTATTTAGTTTGTAAACTAAGTTTGAGCTTAGACTAACTGTCGTTGCTTGTTGGCTACGAGCTTTTTCAACTGGACGGTTGACTGCAATTTCCTGAACTGCAAACCAAGTGTTCTCGCGGTCTGCTGTCGCAATCATGCGAACTGCTTTGGCCTTGATGTTGAGATTCTCAAACTTAAGCAGGGATTCATTTCCGACATAGCTTGGCTCTTTCAAGGTTACCCAGTTGTCATTTTCATCTTGATACTGCACTTCTGCCTTACTAAAGGTATCACGTGGATTTGCCTGCGTTCCCATTGCAAAGGTCAAGGTTTGAATATCTACCGGCTTGTTGAATTTCATACCGATATAATCACCTGTCTTGATGCTATTTGGTGATTTAATAATCGCATGAGTTGCCAAATCGCCATCCGTTACTTCTGCTAAACCACCTTCTACACCTGTTCGATTGGTGATAAAGGTACTGATGATTTGGTCTGGATGCAAGACTTTTTGAACTTCAGATGCTAGAACTTCTTTCAAGGATAGGATAAATGGACGAATATGTTGAACACCCAATTCAGCCTTTTCCATATGGTCTACATAATGGAAGGTGTGAGTTTGAGACTGTTCGTACAATTTCAAACCTTTATAGTAGCTATCCCAAAGTTTGGCTGCATCGTTTGTAGCCATGGCTTCAGTTCCTGTAAGGAAGGCATCGAGGGCATTCATTTGGTCGATTGCATTATCCAACCAATAGTGGATTTGGGCAACCATTTTTTTATCGCCTGATGCTTTATAGAGTTCAGCTGCTTCTTTAATCTTGGCAAATTCAGCTCGCAAGGCTGCACGTTCTGCAGTCACATCCTGACCAGCTTTGAGCTTAGTCATGAAGTCTGTTAATTTTGGAGCCAAGTCTACAGATTCTTCTAGTTTGACGACACGATTATCCATGTTTTGGTTGATCATGTGCTTACCAAGTTCGCGGAAGGCTGCTGATACCTTGCTATCTTCAAAATGACCATTTTCTACAAAGTTGAAGGCAATATCATTGATTTTCTTAGCTTCTTCTTCTGATTTCCACTGTTTCCATGAGTATTGAGCTCCTGAAAAGAGGGCAATCTTAGATGGTTCAGACTGTTGCATTGGGTTCAACATGATACCAGATAGCAAGCTAGGATCCACATTCGGACGAAGGAATTTCTCACCACCACCTAGAATCAAGTGCTGTTTAGAGTTATCTGTTACAGGCCAGTTAATCCAAAGTGAAACTGGGCGATAGGTCTTGCCACCTGCGGATAGATTGTTTTTGAGAGTTGAAAGGAAGCTTTCAGAGACTTCACCCCAAATCTTACCACCCGTCAAGGTCATGGATGTTGAACTTGGGAGATTTTCATTGAGGGATTTCAACTCATCTTCACGTCCATTACCCCAATACTGTCCAGGAACAAAGATCATTTCTTTACGAAGACCGCTGTAAGTTCCCTGCATTTCAGTCAACCACTTGGTCATATCTTGCATCAAGCGGTTGTAGCTATTGTAGCCTCCGACTGGGCTTGGTGCATCATCTGCAAGGATACCAAATTCGCGGACACCCACTTTCATCAACTGGGTAAATTTGGCCTTGATGGTTGCCAAATCTTCTTGGTAATGCGCTTCATTTCCAAAGCGGATGCGGTTGTTCATGAATGGATGGATAGTCCAGACATAGCGGGTTTTACTTTGATTTCCGACACGAGCAAGTTCACGGATTTCAGCTAATTTTTCTTCTGGATAGAGTTCACGCCATTTCTTGTTGTGGTATGGATCATCTTTTGGTGCAAAGAAGTATTGGTTCAATTTCAAATCGCCACCATAACGCATGAGCTCTGCACGATCGGCATTAGACCATGGATTTCCATAGTAACCTTCGATGAAACCACGGTTCTTGAGCTCTGCGTAATCTTCTACTGTCACATTGCGAAGGACTGGAACTTGACTTTCCTTGAGCATATGTTTCAAGGTTGTCAAACCATAGAAGACCGCATCTGTGTCTTTTCCGACGATGGAAATCGAGTTATCCTTGATACTCAAGACATAGGCATCAATCTTGTCAAAGAGGCCTCCTGAAACGTTAGACAAGTTTTGTTCTGCTTGTGAACCTTGTCCATGCACTCCAAGATAGATATTGGTTGCACCAGCGATTGCCGCCTTACCAGTTGTATAAGATACTTGATTGTCCTGCAAGACACTCTTCAAGCGATTACGAGTATAGATATCGAGTTGATCCCCCATGACCAGATTGACTTGCTTACGAAGGGCTGTAACACCTTCGCCATAGGTTACTTTTTGTGGAGTTGGGAAGACCTTGTACTCTTTCTTGAGATAGTCATCGCTCTTGCTGGCAGTGGCAATGCTGTCTTCGCTAGCTGGTTTACTTGCAGTGAATTGATCTGCCAATTCAACTGTTCCATCACCTGTTTGCTCTACTTTTGGTTTTTCTGGTGTAGTTGGTTTTTCTGGTTGACTTGGTGCAGGCGTTTCTTGCTCTTCTTTGACAGGTTTTAATAGATGAACTTCAGCTGCACTTGCAAAACCACCAACGCCTTCCAATACTTTCAACTCAATCTTGTTGGTATCTACCGCCGCAAAGTTGACTGTTTTTTCTTGGGCGTTATTGTCCCAGCTTCCTTCTGAAACCTTGACCATTTGGCCATCTTTTTGTGCGTAGATTTCGTAGCGCGTCACGACACCATTTCCACCACCTGGACGTGGGAGATAAGTCAAGCCATTGATTTTTTCTGCTTCTTTCAAGGTCATCGTAAGGGTGAATGGCGCAGTGTCACCAGTCCACTTAGTATGCCAGAAGGTATTTGGATCATTGTCAAAGGCCTTTTCAACAGCGCCTTCAGTCGCGTTTCCTGGAAGTTGCTGACTGCTTGCGGTTGCCGTAATCTTATCATTTGAAATCAAACGAGGATTTACAAATGGTTTGTCTGACAACTCTGCACTATGCAAGACTCCTTTGAAACCACCGATGCTTTCAAGCGGTAGAACCAAGCTATTGTGGGCAAAGCGAGGGTGGGCTGGATTTGCTATACGCTCAATCTTTTCACCATCCACATAGACTTCTGTAGATTGTGGTTTGGTTACGATGGAGATTTGATAACGTTTGTTCTTTTCAAGTTTTTTATTGAATTGGATATGGAACTGTTCAAATTGATAAGCAAGGTAGCCGTCTTTATCAGCTAGATAGATACGATTGTCCCCACTAGTTGAGAAGGTTTGTTCCCCATCTCCAGTGACAGTCACATCAAACTTCAAGACGTGACTTGGACCAACATCACCAGCCAAACCTTCGATACTGCTGTCTTTCTCAAAAGCCAATCCCTGCTCGCTTGCCTTCACCTTCTTACTTGCATAGTTCTTGACTGTTTCAGAATTGATGGTAAACAAGTCGCTTTGATCAATCTCTTTATCAGGATTTGACTGTGGCGCATAAGGGCTCGTTGGTAGGGTGCGTTCTGCAAAGGTTGCAGCTGCACGATCGGATCCCCAGGTGCGTTCCGCAGTAGTTTGCATGCTCTTGAAGAAGCGTTTAAAGATATCATAAGAGGTCAAACCGGTCTCATGAAGGTCAATATTGTCATTCCAAACTGCGTGACCACCACCAAGGATACTTGGATGAGAAGCTGGTAGAAGTGGACCTCCACCTGTTCTAAAATCATTCGGTGTCCAGCTATTGTACTGACGTTCGTAGTTAGCATAGTCCCCGTAGGCTGTTTGACTATTGCTTCCACTTGGGACACTATAGGTCGGTACATCCGTGATATTGATAATCTTAGCTCCCTGAGCAATGGCTTCATTTGGTCGTTGCCATCCGATACTCCAGATATCAACCTCTACTCCGTTCCAATCAACAGGAGTGTTCCCACGTTTCGCACTGAGTGAGCCCCAGATACGAGGGGTGTAACCTTTAGACTTGATATATTGGGTCAAATCATTGACATAGCGACGGTAACTTTCTCTGCTGCCATAGTATTCATCCGTTCCGATATGAACAGTTGATACCCCATGAAGCGGTGCATCTGGACCATCGAGGAGTTTGTCATAAACTGATTTGACAAATTTAAGAGTTTCTTCGTACTTGTTATCCAAGTCTAGCATGGCTACGCGCTCAACATTGTGCTTGCCTGCATAATCGCTCAAACTACCTTGATACATGAGGTCTGGGCGAACTTTGACAAAGGATAAGGCGTGACCTGGTGTGTCAATTTCTGGTACTAGGTTGATATGCAAGGCCTTGGCAAGTTTAATCAGATTTTGCATTTCTTCCTTGGTATAGTGCTCATCTGATGTCAATTTTTGACCATTCTTACCGACAATGTCTGTCTCCACACGGAAACCAGTCTTGGCATGTTCAAGTACATACTTGAGTTGTTCTTCTGGTGTTAAGCTCTTACCTGCCAAGTGTTCCTTGAGGAAGATATAGTTATCATTAAGGTGCAACTGCAAGTCGTTCATCTTGTAGTAAGCCATGTTGAGCATGATGTCTACAAGGGTGTCATAAGGGATAAATTTACGACCTGTATCCAACATAAAGCCACGGTGGCTGAAACTTGGGAAATCACGAATTTCGCCATTTTGGAGGTTACTTTCTCCCATTTGAAGAAGGGTCCGAGTGGCGTAGAAGGCTCCTGTGTTTGTGGCAGCTTCGATGGTAATCACATCATCTTGGATAGTGATGCCATACCCTTCTTTACCATAACCCTTGTTTTCAACCTTTTTAAACTCGATTCGTTTTTGAGCCTGCTTGTCACCTGTTGCTAGTTCCAATCCACGGCTGGCAAGGTCTGACTGATAGAAGGTTGCAGCCTGATCAAAGCCAGAATCTCCTGTCGCAAGAACTGTGTCTGAAGTGATAGAAGATTGGCCTTCTTTCCCATACCATTGTTGAACAACTGGTGCTACTTTTGGTTTGACACCCACACCTTCGTCCTGATGTAGGCCCTTGATGACTACTTCAAATTCCTTAGTGAAAGTATGACTGTCTCTGATTTGTTGCACCATGACCTTGACGCGTTGGTCTGTCAAAGGCTTATAGATGTGATTTTGAAGGTCAATCACACCTTGCTTGTTGCTTCCGATAAGGCTAACTTTCCCTGGTAAAGTTGGTAAGACAAGAGACTGTCCGTCTTCTGCTACTGTTAGTTCGGTTACTTGGCGGATATCCGTTACCTTACTATGGTCCGGAACGTTAGAATAAGCTCGAATTTCTTGGATTCCAACATTTCTCCAACCCATTGTGCCAGCTTGGTAATCATTGACCTCCAATTTGAGGTACTTAGCTTTGATACTTTCAGCTAGGTCAACTTTCTCGTCTAAAACAGGTTCTCCGGTTTTGGTATGAGCGAGTTTCCATTGTTTTTCTCCGTTAGCGCCCACGTCTTCTTGACCTGCGTAGTAGAGACTCCAAGATTTGATATTGGGGTCATTTTGCCCATTACGAAGACGACGATCCCAGTCTATTTCTACATGCTTGATAAGGGTAGTTTTTGGAAGAGTTAATTCAAAGGTTGGTTTTGGTACATCTCTATCTGTAGCCCAACGGGTATTGTCATCTCCATCGATAGCCTTATCTGCAGTAAAGTTGGTCCCAGTCTCATGGTTGCTCGCCTGAGCAGTAGCACCTTCGAGATGGTTGACATCTTCTCTATCTTCAATTTGCTTTTCAGCTGGTTTTGCCGCTGGTGTAGTGGTTTCCGCAGGTTGATTGTCTGCCTTTGGTGTTTCAACCGGTTTCGGCGTTTCTGCTGGCTTGGGACTTGTAGGACTTGTCTCTGGTTTTACCTCTTCACTTGATGTAGGATTGCTTCCTTCGTTAGTCGCTGGAGTTTCTTCATGACTTGCTTCTGTTGCAGCTTCTGCATCCGCCTTTTCAAGCGCAGCGGCTAAATCATCTGGTAACTTATCCAAGGCTTGAACATGAGTAATACTTCCCTCTGTCTCTGAAGGTGTTGCTGTTTCTGCCGCCTGAACCATATTGGCGCCAAAGATACTAGCACCAATCATAACGGAGGCTGCACCGATTGCAAATTTTCTTATACTATAGTGACAGCGTTTCTCAAAAAAATGTCTATCCATCTTTCTCCTATTCCTTTCATCCGCATACATGAGTAAGCGGTATCATTTCTCCTTTGAAAAAGGAGAGAACCAAGAGGTCCTCTCCGGCTGTTTGTTCCTTTTTGATTCGAGTTGCTTTGAACAGCTGAAATCAAATCCCATTAATCTTCTTTACGTTTTGACGCAAGGACCGCAGCAGATAAAGCGATGCTCACACTTGCTAAGAAGAGGGCAGCTTCTGAACCATGTTCTCCTGTGGCAGGAAGTTTCTCTTCTTTATCTTCCAGAGCTTTGGTATCAGCTACTGGGCTTGGAGTGAGCGGGTACTCAGGTTTTTCAACTGTTGGAGCTGCTTGATCTCCAGCGGTAGCCAATACACCTGTGTAGGCTGGTTTCTCGTTTACCAAGGCTTGAACCGCATTGACGCCGCCCTTAAACTCTGGGGCTTCATTGACAGCTGCTTCAACTGCATTAACCCCACCCTTGAACTCAGGGACTTCATGTACAGCTGCCTCTGCCGCATTAACTCCTCCCTTGAACTCAGGAACTTCATGTACAGCTGCTTCTGCTGCATTGATGCCACCTTTGTATTCTGGGGCCTCATTGACAGCTGCTTCAACCGCATTAACGCCGCCTTTGAACTCAGGGACTTCATGTACAGCTGCTTCTGCTGCATTGACGCCGCCTTTGAACTCAGGTACATCAAGAACTGGTGGTTGTTCTTCCCCCTTGCTACTTGTTGGAGCGTCTGGTTTCGTAGCAGAATCTTTTAATTGGTTGAGATAGTCTGCGAAGTAGGCAACCATTCTTTCCGTCAAGAGATGGTTATCCGTCGCATATTTCATGCTTGCCTGAACGCTAGCTACTTCCTCTTGATTGTCTTTGTCTGTTAATTTCTGCGCCTTAGCTAAAGCTGCCTCATAGCCTGATAAGTCAAGAGGTGTTTCTGCTACTTGTGGACGAGTAAAGATGAGTTCCGCTGCAGATTGGTATTTATCGCCACCATCTCCGTAAGTCTTGGTACCCGTAAGGACAATTTTCTTAGCCTTGATTGTCTTTCCAAAGTCAATGTCTTTTGGTTTGTTGTTATCTGGCCAATCTGTCACTGTGAAGGTATGTTCTTTACCAAACTCATCTGTGACAACCAGTTTCACGTCACGCAAGTTACCATTTGAACCTGATCCACGTGGAACATAGCGAAGTCCAGTGATTTCAGTTGGTTCTTTCAAGACCATGGTTGCAGGCTTGCCTACATCTCCTCCATTCCAAGATGTATGCCATAGACTAGACACATTGCCATCAAAGGCATTCTCAAGGCCTTCACCTGGTTGAGCTGGCGCATCTAAACTTTCAAAGTCTTCTGCTACCAAAGCTGTCTTCTTCTGAACCAAAGCATTCTTCAAAGCTTCAATCTTGGCAATCTCTGCACGCGCCTCTTCCACGCTAATATCATCATCTGCCTGACTGAGGTTAAAGACAGCCTCTTTCAAAGCATCCATGGACTCTTTCGTATAGTTGGTCATGGCAACCGTTGGCAAGTAGTTCTTGAGAGCATTTTCTGTCAACATCTTACCTGTTAGGGTAATTTCTTCGATGTGAAGATTATCCATCATGAAGTCGTTATAACCACGGAAGTTGGCATTTCCACCAGAATCACCACGAGTATTGCTTGCATTACCAGTTGAGTAGATACCTACCCAAGTATCGCCTGTTTCTGCACCTGTCACGAGGAAGGTTACTTTCTTGGCTTTCTTAGAATCTGTCCAAGTATTTGGCAATTCATGCATTTCCAAGTTGCTTGCTTGAGTACCACGACGACCTGACTGGAATTCTCCCTTACCAACTACAAAAGCATAGGTATTGTCTGATCCAGCTTCGTATTCAAAGGTTACACGGTAAGTCTTACCTGCCTCAAAGCGGAAGTTTTGCGGAATAGTTTGGTAAACCAAGTTACGACGGCTAACTAGTCCATTGGTCTTCAATGACCAATTTCCATCGATAACATCATCAACTTTCTTACCGTTCCAACCACGTTGTGTATATGGATCATGCTTTTCAGACAAGTGAGTGCGGTTGTCTTCAACACCTTCGACACCGCCCACTACGAATGGAAAGATACCCTGAGCAACATTTTCAAAGTCTTGCTTGAAGGTTCCTTGACCTGTATCGTGCTTGTCTCCGTACATGCTTGAATTATTTTCAAAGGTACGAATTTCATCAAAGTATGTTGCTTCATCACCAGCTTCACGACTCAATGTCAGAGTGACATTTGATACGTCCGATCCAGTTGTAAAGAAGGCGTACATGTTTTGGAAGTAACTTGTATCATCAACTGTAGCATTTTCACGACGATTGTTATGAGCATAAGCTTTGATATAGTTGAGAGCGAGTGACTTATTGGTGTAGGTAGTCACTTCTTTCTCGCCAGTATTCACTGTGATACTTGCCTTAGCATTACTACGGTTATCAACACCGACATAAACCGCATACTTGGTATTTGGTTTCAAGCCAGTCAGTTTCTGAGTAAGGCTGACCTTGCTCTTATTACCTTGGATACGAAGCATTTCATTTGCACCCTGTGATTTGACAATTTCTGCCTTAGATGCATCACCAGAAATGGTCCAGTGTTTCAAGGTTCCACTGTTAAATCCTTGGTCATAGATGTGCATGCCTTCGCTCCATGACATTTCAGGATTGGTTTGTTTTGAACGGTAGAGAACGTATGGTTGATTTGCTAGAAGGTCTAGGGTAATCTTACCATCTGTTACAGTTAGTTCTTGCTCTTCTGTCTTACCTTGGTCAGTTAGCTTGTAAAGGTAAACCTTGCTATTTGCCCAATCGCTTGGAAGTGTCCAAGTTGTTGCACCGGCCTGCGTATTGAAGTAGTACATTTTTTCCTTATCAGTAGGAAGTTTCTTACCATTCGCATCCCAGTTCCAAGGAGTCAAGTAAGCTGAACCATCTTGGATGACACGTCCGTTGAGCGTTACTGTACGTTCGCGGTATTGCGGGCTATTGACATCATTTGACTTACGAGTCACAACAACCTTGTTACCTGCTGCATCGACTAGCTCAACCTTCATTTCTGGAGTCCATTTATAGGTGCTACCATTATCGGTCATGGTAACTGGTGTACCATTTTCCCATTTACTTACAGTGAAGTGTTGGAAGTACTTAGTCATGACATCATGGGCAAATAAGTTGGTTACATAGCCATTGTAGTCGCTTCTTCCTTGCCAGCCTTCAAAGTCTTTCATGCTGTAGCCACCTAGAAGTGGGTAGTTGGCTGCACCACCGTAACTTCTGTAGTCCCCAACCCAAGAATCTTTTTGGTGGTTGCGGATAAAGCGGGTGATAGCACTGTTGATACCTTTATTAGTATAGCCACCATAGGTCAAGTCAGCTGCCCAGTGTTGGAAGGTAGAGTCGTATTCACCACCATGACCCCACTCGATCGCAAAGCGCCAGCCTTGTTTGTTGATCTCTTTAGCAAGAACGTGGGTAGCCCAGGCACCGTTATCACCTGATTGGCCATTGCCCCAAACGTCCACATAGATAAAGTCGAGACCATCACCAAGTTTTTTCTTCAAGTCTTCCCAGCGAGCCAAACGTCCATGCGCCAAGTCATAAGCAGCATCAATGTTGATACCTTGGTCTAGCCAGTTCCAACCATAGCTGTAGCTTCCATCTGGATTCTTACGAAGAATATTTTCATTAAAGTATTTAGACTCAGGATAGGTCTCAGATGCGTTCACGTGGATACCTAGATGAGCTCCATATTTCTTCGCTTTTTCGATCAAGGTCTTGAAGTCTTCAACACCACCAATACGTTTACCAATATCAGCATAGTTCAAGTGACCAGAGTCGTGGCCTTCACTACCATATCCTTTAAGGAGAACACCTTGCCCAAGACCATCTGTGTGGAGATTAATTTTCTTGATACCATCCAAGGTCATAAGGAATGGGTTTTGTGCTTGAGAACCAAAGTTCATCGCGATACGGTAAGCAGTGATATCCTTGACTTTTTCCCAACCTTGAGGGTTGTTCATGATGCTACGATAAGCAATGGCACCATCTTGCCAGTCGACTTTGTTGTCAGCATTGGCATCTTCGGTGATAACAACCTTGGCACTTGGCAGTTCCTTGGTGTATTCTGGGAAAACAATGCCCTTATAAGCTTTTTCCCATTGCCACTCAGAGCTATGAATTCCGACATAGTTGGCATTTCCAACTGTTTCTTTATAGGCTGTCAAACGAGTCCAGTCATTCGAACCACCACCGTAGCTGTTTTGAGAGTTACTCCAAACACCTGCAGCAAGCTTATCTGTAGAAACAAATCCATACATGTAACCCTTAGCCAAATCTTTCATTGGATTGGTTACATCGATATGATCATCCCCGCTGACATGGGTATTGTTTGACATGGTTGCCCCATCAAACTTAGCACCAGCTTGATCACTCGAAACAGAGACCAAAGCATTACCAAGGAAACTAATAGTTGAAAGCAATTTTCTTTCGTCATCAATCTTTTGACCTGGAGTAACTTGATTGTGGTTGACAATCTTGGTCACATCAAAGTGCAATTGATTATCCACAACTTGCAAGCGTACTGTCATTTCCGCATTGATTAAGTGAGCATCATCGCGAAGCTTCATCAAATACTCTGCTGTTGTCTCATTGATTTTCTTATAAGTAACCTCAGGGGTGATTCGGTGGTTATTGATAAAAACTTGGTTGAACTGTTGCACCTGTCCTGGCAAAGTATGTCCATTCAAGGTGTATTCCTTAACACGAGGGAAGGCTTGGTCAATCACTGCCTTGAGAACCTTAGACTGGATTGTATCATAAGTCACCTTGCTATCATCAACAGCCGGACCTGTTTCTTTCTGGGCAGGAGTATCATCTGCTTTTACACCTTCTTGATTGTCTGTTTTAACGCTGACAACCGTACGGTCATTGCTATAAGTTCCTGCCTTGAGAAGGATCTTCTTCTCATTTTTAAGATTCTCATTGACCGCCCCAGGTAGTGTCACTGTGTCAAAGAGATTGACATCATTGTTGCTGGCATTGAGTTGTCCATCTGACTTGAGAGTGATAGAAAAGCGGTTTACAGAACCCGGTTCTGGTGCTGCTACACGGTTGCCTTTATACCATGTGCTATTACCTGGAGTTTTGTATTCCCAGAACCAGCCACCTTGGTCATATCCAACAAAAACATTGTTCTTGGTATCTTTAAATTTCAAGAAGACACCAAAGCGTGATTTGCCCTTTTCAGAATCATCTTTGAAGGTTAAATCAACCGTCGCATTTCCATTAGCGTCAACTGTCAATCCTTGTTTTTCAAACAAGGCTGGTTTGCCATCATTGTCATTTTGAGCCGTTGAAGACAATTGATTGTAGCGAACACCCTTTTCTTCACGAATAGTGACTGTTCCTTGTTGCTCTTTATTCGCTACTGTTTGCCATTCAGGAGTTACTGTCTTAGGTGTTTCAGGTTTAGCAGCTGCAGGTTTATCCTCTTTTGGTTTTTCTTCAGCCGGTTTTTCTTTCTCTTCCAAGTCGGCTGGTTTCACACTTGAAATTCCCTGTATGTGGTCTTGGATCCATTTTAGTTGAGCTGGTGAAAAGAGAATGCCTCCACTCCGTTTTCCAACTACACCATTTTGGTGAACACCGACTAGTTTGCCTTCTGTATCAAAGACACCGCCGCCACTAGCACCCGGTTTTCCTCCTTGGTAACCAATCCCTTGGACACCTTCTCCGTATGGTTCCGCAAAATCAACTGTAGTATTGACAATCGGATTCAATTTCCCTTCTGGATAACCAAAGACATGGAGCTTATCTCCGATTTTCTTAACTACTGGCTTTTTGGTTACTTCAACAGGCGTATTTTCTAGAACTGTACGCAATCTCACAAGGGCCAAATCATTTTTGAAGCCCTTCAGGTAG
This sequence comes from Streptococcus oralis, assembly GCA_019458035.2. Classification (GTDB taxonomy): domain Bacteria; phylum Bacillota; class Bacilli; order Lactobacillales; family Streptococcaceae; genus Streptococcus; species Streptococcus oralis_BP. The sequence goes on along the minus strand of CP185271.1, from coordinate 92,046 downwards.
CCTTCACGATCCCAATGAATGATATCTTTCTTGCTAAACTTGACATCTGGCAATCCTGGATATGAGATGCTATAGATATCTCCATCCCCTTGGTCATTATCCACAACCTTACGGATATTGCCGTCTTGGCTATCCTTGATAAAGTTGTGAGAAACCGTCAAGACAAGGTCTTTAGCAACGACAATACCGCTGCCTTCTCCTGATGGCGTCTTAATCTTAACAGTCGCGCCGTAGTTTAATTCCCCATTGGTAGTCTTAGCCACATCTTCTGGGACGAGCTTCCCAGTATCTTGAGCCAATTGATCCTTGTCAACTTCACGCCCATTATCTTCAGCTTTCTCCAACTTACCTTCTAATTCTTTTGGCAAATTGCTTGGCTTTTCAGACTTTTCTTTTTCTTGAGCCAACAACTCTTCTTCTGTTTGAGGGCCTTCAGTAGTCTCAGCTGAACCAGGATTCTGAGCGGCAGCTTCCTTGTCAAAATCGTGCCCCTCATCACTAGCCTTCTTATCCAAATCAGCTAGTTCACTCGGCAAATTATCTGTTGAACCAACTCTTGCTTGATCAGCCAATACTGGGCTAGCTGCGAAGAAAGTCGCTCCAATCATCACCGAAGCTACTCCAAGCGTAAACTTACGAATACTGAACTTACAGCGTTTTTCAAAAAATCGTTTATCCATGAACTCCTAAATCCTTTCATTTTCCAGTAAGCGTTTACATTTCTTTTTTAAAAAATACTCCTTTCTCTGAAAGTGCTCTGCTTAACTGTTATAAATAAAAAATAATTGTACTTTTAATATAACAAATAAAAAGGCAGAAAGCAATAGGAAATAGGTAAAATTCACTAAAATTTTCTCTTTTCTGAAAAATCCTATCTCTAATCATTCAGGGACTTATACCAAGATAAAAAAGGACTTAACCATCATGTCGATGGCTAAATCCTTTACTTTTTTAAAGTTATTTCACATGGTTTGCGAGTTCTTCTTGGGCCTTTTTATTTGACTCTTCTTTTTCTTTCAACCATTTTTCTTGAGCTTTTTGGTATTCTTCTGTTGTCACTGCCTTGTCTTGTACATCTAGGTATTTATACAAGAGGGCTTCGCTCATACCCTTGTTACCAGAGTATGCAAACGGGAGTGTAAATGGTACCATCTTAGACAACATTGGACGACCAGTTTGAGAAGTTGTTGGGATGAGCAAGGCACTGTCTGTCAACCAAGCTTGGGCAGCAGCATATTTTTCATAACGTTTTGAAACGTCAGTAGTTTCTTCCCCAGCTTCCACAACCATTTTTTCATAGTCTTCCAAACCAACTTGCTTAGCCGCAGCATTGTTAGTTCCAGAGTCAAATCCTAGGTAAGTCTTTGTATTTTCCCCTACAGATGGTTTGATAATATCAAGGTAGGTAGAAGGGTCTGCAAAGTCTGGAGACCAACCCACATTATCTGAGATATCCCAATCTTCGCCAGCAGCTGTTTCCGCAAAGTAAGTGATGTTCAAGACATCGTCTTTTTGAAGTTGTTGGATATCGACAACCACATTATCAGATCCTAAGTTTTCTTCAACTGACTGTTTAAAAGATTGGACACGTTGAACTTTTGTTGTATTGGTTTGGTCTACAGGCATATCCAAGTGGATTGGGAATTTCACACCTTCTGCTTGGAGAGCTGTCTTAGCTTTAGCAAACTCTGCTTTGGCCTTATCTGGGTTGTAGAGTCCATCCTGAGCATCATCCAAGTTCACGTTGCTCCACTCGTCACCATAAGTCACCAATTTGTCTTTGACCATTTCGCCAAAGTTCTTTCCATCTGCCTGTACAAATGTAGGTGGAACAAACAAGTTACGAAGCAGTTTAGTTGCCCCGCTTGCACCATTCACTTGAGAAGCATAGGCTGTTCTATCGAAACCAAAAGCAAGGGCTTGACGGAAGTCTTTGTTGAGAAGTGCTTTCTTAGTTGATGTCTTCTGTTCATCTGTAGTCTTAGATGTAAATTTATATGACTGACGGTCAATGTTAGTACCTACTAAGTAAGTAGATGAATCCTGTTGGGTATAAACAATGTTATCCTTAAATGATTTCTCAGTCTCTGGATAGCTAGCACTAGTTGGGAAGAGACGAGCCATTGTAAAGCTACCGTCTTTAAAAGCTTCAGTTGGTTTGTTGGTATCTTGACCATCCCAGAATGATAATTTAACCTTATCGATATGGACATTGTCCTTATCCCAGTAGTTAGGATTTTTCGCAAATTCGACAGAAGATTTAGCAACAATTGATTTGAGTAAGAATGGACCATTGTAGAGAATGCTACTTGAATCAGTTCCCTTAGCGAAGTCATCCCCTTTGGAGTTCAAGAACTCTTCATTTACTGGAGCCAAAACTCCCATCGTTGTCTTAGAATTCCAGAAGCTTTCTGGCTTGTTCAATGTGTACTGAACTGTATAATCATCAAGAGCCTTGATTCCTACTTGAGAGAAGTCTGTAATTTCTCCTTTAACATAGGCGTCCAATCCTTTGATTGATTCTTGAACTAAATAAAGACCATCAGATTTTTTATCAGCAGCATATTTAAGTCCTGTTACAAAGTCTTGAGCTTTGACTTCTGCGTATTCCTCACCTTCAGAGGTATACCATTTTGCATCCTTACGAAGCGTATATGTGTAAGTCAAGCCGTCCTTAGATACAGACCAATCCTCAGCCATAGATGGCACAAAGTTACCATAGCGGTCATTTTCGAGCAAGCCATCAATAACATTACTGGTAATATTTGCAGTAGCTGCCTTACCAGTTGTCAAATAGTTGAGGTTGTCAGGGTCTGTTTCATAGATATATGAGAAGGTTTTCTCAGATTTTGCACTCGATCCTGATCCAGAGCACGCAGCCAGAGTACCAGCTGCCAATAATGTCACACCCGCAAGGGCAAGTAATTTTGAACTTTTCATCATTTTCTCCTTTAAAATTTACATCCCATTATAGACCCTTTTTAGAGAAATGTCAACAGAATTTTCTGAACTTTCTACTTAATTTGGTAAATTCTGAAAAATACTTTTAAGGATATTCTAAAGTAATAACTGTTCGTCTCTCTTGCGCTTCACTAACAAAGTTTATACCGAAAAAGGTTTCACTAAAAACCGATTTTTCTATATTTTTGATATAATTAAGTATAAGAACAATCAAGGAGAAAGATATGATCTTAATTACAGGTGCCAATGGTCAACTCGGTACCGAACTACGTTATTTACTAGATGAGCGAAATGTGGACTATGTTGCAGTGGATGTGGCCGAAATGGATATCACTAAGTCTGAAATGGTTGAAAAAGTCTTTGCTGAGGTTAAGCCAACTCTAGTCTATCATTGTGCAGCCTACACTGCTGTCGATGCAGCAGAAGATGAGGGGAAAGAACTGGATTTTGCCATCAACGTAACTGGCACTGAAAATGTAGCCAAGGCCTCTGAGAAATACGGAGCTACTCTAGTCTATATCTCGACAGACTATGTCTTTGATGGAAAGAAACCTATCGGACAAGAGTGGGAAGTCGATGACCTACCTGATCCGCAGACAGAGTACGGGCGTACCAAGCGAATGGGGGAAGAACTTGTTGAAACCCTTACGTCACAGTATTACATCATTCGCACTGCTTGGGTCTTTGGAAATTATGGCAGGAACTTTGTCTTTACCATGCAAAATCTAGCCAAATCCCATAAAACACTCACAGTAGTCAACGACCAACACGGCCGCCCAACCTGGACACGAACCTTAGCCGAATTCATGACCTATTTGACTGAAAATCAAAAAGAATTTGGCTACTACCACTTATCAAATGACGCAGCTAAAGACACCACTTGGTATGACTTTGCTGTCGAGATTCTTAAAGACAGTGATGTCGAAGTAGTACCAGTAGACTCCAGCAAGTTTCCTGCCAAGGCCAAACGACCTCTCAACTCAACTATGAGCTTGATAAAAGCAAAGGCGACAGGTTTCGTCATTCCAACCTGGCAAGATGCCCTTAAAGAGTTTTATAAACAAGAAGTAAGAAAATAAAAGTTTATGACATATATAAAAAGCAAGAGAATTTAAATTCTCTTGCTTTTTAGTATCTGATTAGTTAATTACTTGTTGTATCTTAGCATAGTTGGCCTCGACGGCTTCTTTCTCAGATTTCCACCAGTCTTGATTGTCTGAGTACCACTTGATGGTCTCTTTGAGACCTGCTTCAAAGTTGGTAAACTCTGGCTTCCACCCTAGTTCATCACGGAGCTTGCTAGCGTCTATAGCATAGCGAAGGTCGTGACCAGCTCGGTCCGTCACATGGTCATAAGCATCAGCTGGTTGCCCCATCTCCTTGAGGATGAGTTCCAGCACTTCTTTATTGTTCTTCTCACCATCCGCTCCAATCAAGTAGGTTTCACCGATTTGACCCTTTGTCAGAATCGTCCAAACACCTGATGAATGGTCATTGGTGTGAATCCAGTCACGGACATTCTTACCTTCACCGTAGAGTTTTGGCTTGATACCGCTCAAGATATTGGTAATTTGACGCGGAATGAACTTCTCAATGTGCTGGTAAGGACCATAGTTGTTTGAACAGTTAGAAATAGTCGCTTTAACACCAAATGAGCGCACCCAAGCTTTGACAATCAAGTCTGAAGCTGCCTTGGTTGATGAGTATGGTGAGCTTGGATTATACTTGGTTTCAGCCGTAAATTTCTCACCTGGACCTTCTCCATGACCCGGCAAATCTTCACGCAAAGGCAGGTCCCCATAGACTTCGTCAGTCGACACATGGTGGAAACGAAGGTCATATTTACGAGCTGCTTCTAATAGAGCGTAGGTCCCGATGAAGTTAGTGTAGATAAAGGGGCTCGGGTCATTGAGCGAGTTGTCATTATGGCTTTCTGCAGCGTAATGAACGATAGCATCCGCTTCAGCCGCTAACTTGTCTACCAAGGCTGCATCAGCAATATCTCCAACAACCAACTCAACACGATCACCTAAAATTTCTTCAATATTGGCACGATTACCCGCATAAGTCAGCTTGTCCAGCACTGTCACATGGACGTCTGGAAAGTTCTTGTAAACATAATGAACAAAGTTAGAACCGATGAAACCAGCCCCACCTGTCACGATGATATTTTTGTATTCAGTCATTTTTATTCCTTAACTTTCTTACAAATCTTCTTTTCTTAGTGGTTTGACATCCTTAAGTAATGGATGGTGTTTATCTGCTTCTGAGACCTCTGCTTCTGCAAGATTGTCCCACTCAATTCCCAAGGCTGGATCTGCATAGTTGACAAAGGCATATTTTGGTTTGAGCTCAAGTGCCCAGTAGTCATTGACCAGATAGCTATAAGCAACTGTATCCGAGAGGACTTGGAAACCGTTGGCTACGCCACGAGGGACAAAGATTCCTTTACTTGCATCAATCTCGGTCTGATAAACATTTCCAAAAGTCTCACCCTCACGAAGGTCCACCCAAGATCCTAGAACCTTGCCACCATCTGCTACTGAGATATACTTGTCCCAAGGCTCAGCATGGAGTCCTCGGAGAACATTTTTGCGAGAAAAGCTAACGTTATTCTGGAGTTTCCCTTCAGCAAAGAAGCTCTCAGGAAAACCAAGCGGTAGCATCTTTTCCTTCTGGAAATTTTCCTTAAACCAGCCACGATTGTCGCCATGAACTGGAATGTCAAACTCTAACAAACCTGGAATGGCATCAATCTTGCGCACTGCAAGTGTTTTGCCGAAAAAATTATCTGTCATCTAGATTTCTCCAATCAAACGGAGCAAGTACTGTCCGTATTCATTCTTTTTAAGGGGTTGCGCCAACTTCAGCACGTCTTCACGGCTGATATAACCCATTCGGTAGGCAATTTCTTCCAGATTAGCAACCTGAACATTTTGCATCCGTTGAACCGTTTCGATATATTGGGAAGCCTCTAATAGACTCTCATGCGTCCCTGTATCCAACCAGGCAAAACCACGACCCATAACCTCAACAGACAAATCCCCACGTTTCAAATAAGCATTGTTGACATCTGTGATTTCCAACTCGCCACGAGCGCTTGGTTTGATCTGCTTGGCAATCTCTACAACATCATTATCATAGAAATAAAGACCCGTCACGGCATAGTTGGAGCGAGGATGCTCCGGTTTTTCTTCTATGGAAATAGCATTCATGTCTGTATCAAACTCGACCACACCAAAACGCTCTGGATCCTTCACTTGGTAGCCAAAAACAGTCGCCCCCTTCTCTTTCTTGGCTGCCTTTTGAAGCATTTTGCTCAAACCAGGCCCATGATAGATATTATCACCTAAAATCAAGGCAACACTATCATCACCGATAAATTCTTCACCAATAAGAAAAGCCTGAGCAAGTCCATCTGGACTTGGCTGTTCCGCATAAGAAAGTTTAATCCCAAATTCGGAACCATCCAAGAGCAAGTCCTTAAAGCGGGGTAAATCCTGTGGTGTTGAGATGATCAAAATGTCCTTAATCCCAGCCAACATCAAAGTTGACAAAGGATAGTAAATCATAGGTTTATCATAAACCGGCATCAGCTGTTTTGACGCAGCTCGTGTAAGAGGGTACAGTCGGGTACCTGAGCCACCCGCAAGAATAATACCTTTCATAATAGGTTTCCTTTCTGGCTAATTACCTATCCTATATTATATTTCATTTTGTCCCAAATTCCCTAAGGAATTTACTTCAATTTGGATAAGGCAGCTTTTAAATAGGCTCCGTCTCGAAGAGCAGCTCCAACTTTCCTAGCTTGTTCTGAAAGTTCCTTGTAGTCTTGAAGTGTCAAATCATCTAGTACTTTTTGGAGGTCGTGTAGAGAGTCAACTGCTAGACCACACTCTTTATCCAGAACAAAATGCGCAAGGGCAGACTCTTTCCAAACCACTAGAGGAAAGCCCGAAGCCAAATAGAGAGAAGCCTTGTGGGAGTTGTTAAAACGTAGGTAATTCCCGTAAGAACCTTGGCAGGTTTCTGAGCTGTCTCCGTCCCAGACCAAACCAAAACTACCTTCAAGAGCAGCTGGGAGGTCATCTGGCATAAAGGAACCAAAGTAGGTCGTGTTTTTCAATGCACGACTTTCATCGTAACCCACCCCATACAAGTTGTAAGCTGGCTGTTCTGGCAAATGATACAGATAGCCTGATTTAGTCGGATTCAAATTCCCAGCAACGATGATAGGTTGATCTTTTTGAGGAAGAGATTTTTCTTGGAAGTCTGGAATCAAATAATCAAAAATCTCTAGACTTACCATTTTATCAGACGGAAATCCTTGATCGGCTAAAACATTCTTCATGATATCGTTATGAACGATAATGCCATCCACAGCCATCAAGGCTTTCTTTTCTTGGAAATAATTCCTTAATTTATGTCTATATTTCACTTCCGAACCTGCTGCATGACGCAAGGTTTCAATATCATGGATCAACAGATAGAATTTAACTCCTCTTTTTTGCGCCTGCTTGATGAGTTGTGAGATAAAAAATGTATGGTGGATAATCGGGAACTGAATCAGCAATTCATCTCCAGCCCCCAACTGATCAAATACTGACTTGGTCGCCCGATATTTGTGTTGTTGAGCTTTAAAGAAATTCATCTTATACCAATTCTCAACCTTGAGTTCCATGCCCACATAGCCCTCTGAGATTAAAATAGCTTCCACATCATTTCGTGCCTTATTTCCTGCATTCTTTTCATGTGCATTATGCAGAAATGAATCCTTCAGATAATATTTCACCTTTTCTCCCCTTTATCTGTGATATTCTTAGATGCTCCCTAGCTCTTCTTCTACCACATCCAATGCACGTTCAACAGTCACATGCATATCATAGTATTTATAATCTGCCAAGCGGCCACAGAAGATCACGCGGCCATTTTTCTTGGCTTCTGCTAGATACTGTTCATAGATGGCATTGTTTTTAGCATCATTGATTGGGTAGTAGGGTTCATCCCCTCTTTTCCAATCTGCTGGGTATTCACGTGTAATAATAGTCTTGTCCTGAGTCCCAAACTCAAAATGTTTGTGCTCGATGATACGCGTATAAGGAATATCACGTTCAGTATAATTGACTACAGCATTTCCTTGATAGTTTTCTTGGTCCATAATCTCATGTTCAAAACGAAGACTGCGATACTCTAGTTCACCAAACTGATAGTCAAAGAACTGATCAATCATCCCTGTGAAGACAATCTTAGTTGCTGAAGCCTCCAAGCTCTCACGATCTGCAAAGAAATCTGTATTGAGCTCCACTTCAATCCCTTCCAACAACTTTTCGATGATGACATTGTAACCACCAATAGGAATTCCTTGGTAACGGTCATTAAAATAATTATTGTCATAGGTCAATCGAACAGGTAAACGCTTGATGATAAAGGGTGGTAGTTCAGTGGCAGAACGCCCCCATTGCTTTTCGGTGTAACCCTTGATTAGCTTTTCATAGACATCCGTACCAATCAACTTTATAGCTTGTTCCTCTAAGTTTTTAGGCTCAACATCTTGCATGTGCGTCGTCTGCTCAGCAATCTTGTCCTTGACTTCTTGGGGTGTCTTTGTTCCCCACAATGCGTAGAAAGTGTTCATATTGAAAGGCAGATTGTAAAGATGCCCTTGATAGTTGGCGATAGGGGAATTGATGTAATTGTTAAACTCTGCAAACTGATTGACATAGTCCCAGACCTTTTTATTAGATGTATGGAAGATATGAGCCCCATACTTGTGGACATTGATTCCTTCAACAGATTGGCAATAGATATTTCCACCGATGTGGTCACGTTTGTCAATCACCTTCACCTTCTTGCCACGTTTGTTAGCTTCGTGGGCAAAGATTGCACCTGACAAGCCTGCACCAACGATAAGATAATCGTACATAAGTTCTCCTTATTTTTTTAAAACACTTTTTAGTTCTTGAAAATCCAAAACTCGTAAGACCAAAACCAAGCCACCGTAGACTAGGAAACCAAGCACAGCATAGATCAAGACATTCACAACAGATGAGAAGTGGATGAAAGCTTGTACAGAATACAAGGCGCCGTACATCAGGACTGCCGCTAGAAGTATTTTTAGCATGGACGGTAAAATCTTGACCTCTTTTAGATACGAACGTGTAAAGTAGAGTTGGATGAGCCAGACTAAACCTTCTGTCGCAACAGATACGATCGACGCTCCAATATATCCTAAAGGCGGGATCAAGAGGAGATTCAAGCCAACACTAAAGACAGCTGGAATGGTTGTTGATAGCATAAATTCACGATTGCGATTATGAGGTATCAAAATCTGGATGCCCATTATGTTGGTCCAGCCAATAAAGAACATTCTAAAGACCATGATGGCAATCGCATAGCGGGCGTCTTGGAAGTCTTGCCCCAAGAAAAATTGAACAAAATCTTTGTTGACAATCAAAATCCCCGCAATCATCGGAAAGATAACCAAATTATAAACCAGAAAGGACATTTCATGTAACTTGTTAACCGCCTTTTGATTTCCTGATGAGAGGAGATTGGAGACCCGAGGCAACATAACACTACCTAGGGACGTTACCAAAGTCAACAAAATATTCAATAATTTCAAGGCTTGATCATAGATCCCGACATCCTTGGTCGAAGACAAGGCACCTAACATCGTGCGATCTAGCGTGATGTAGAGCGAAATGGCAATCTGCGGCAGAAACAAGAGAATGACTGGTTTGATATGTTCCTTGGCATAGGCTATATCCAGATGCGGCTTACGAATGTGTTCCCGAGCAGGAAGCCACATACTCAACTGCCCTAGTAGATCATAGGCAACCAAGAGGATGATATACAAGTACAAGTCAGATGGTTTCTTGACAAATAGGAAAATCGAAACAACGCCTAGAAGTTTGACCATTGTGTTACGAGCTGTGATTTTTTTGAAATCTTCTAACCCTTGAAAAAGCCAAGAAATATCAAAACCACGAGACAGCAAACTAAAACCAAGTATATAGGCGATTGGATTGTTCATCGATGGTACAAGCAAGCAGACAATGATATAAAGCGTAACCGCTAAACAGGTTGAAAGGACTTGTAAACTGTAAATACCCCAGAAGGTCTTTTTGACTTCCTTACGATGGCCGGAAATTTCCTTTGTCCCATAATTGGCTACTCCCAGCGTCGCTAGTAGGATAAAATAAGTCACGATAGAGTTATAGTATCCGTAAGACCCCAAATCATCCGAAGAAAAAACCCGAGTGATGTAAGGTGTTGTAATCACAGGTAAGACGATGACAAGTAACTGATAGGACAGATTGTACAAATAATTTTTTAAAACTCTCACACAGCTTCCCTCATCTCAGATTTTTCCTCTTTAAATTCCATCGCTGGAATAGTAGCAAAAAGAAGGAACATAAAGATATTGTAAGACGGACGAACCCAGAAGGCCTCAAACATGCAGTTGACAGCTACAATGGCCAGACAAGCTAACAGTAAATAGTTCTTTCTTCGGTAGAGTGACCAGGACTGAACCATGTAGAGACAGACCAGTAAAATGACTGGTATCATACCATAATTGAACAGCATTTGGACATAGGACGAATCAACATAATCGTAGTTAAAAACGGTTTCTGTCTTTCCTCCGTATCCTACAAACGATACACCACGAGTACCAAATTGTTGCACTGGGTATTTTTTTAGAGCCTCATGGCCTAAGTGTAATCTCATACTCAACAAATTATTTAAGAATACATACATAGGGTGAGACCAGCTAAACTGCTTAGAGAGGTACACCATCACACTAGAAGCTATCCCCGCAGAAAATGGCAATAGGGCAAATAAACGCCATTCCGTCTTGTTACGATAATAAAAGTAGAAAAAGACTCCTGTCGCTACCAAGATAGATAGAGCATTTAGACGGGCGTCACAATAATGAATAATAAAGGCCGCCAAGGCAACACCTGATAGGGTTCTTAGGAAGATAACCTTCTTTCTTAGGAGGTAGGAAAGAGCAGTAAAAAGATAGAAACAATGAGAGGCAAAGTCGGTTGGGTAGATGAAGCCAAAAGAGTTTCGGACAACAACTCCTGCAGCTCGAGATTGAACAAACTGCAAGTTTGGTATGACTCCCATCATCGACAGTAGGATAATCAAAACAACAAAGAACAAGCTGATCCCTACATATAGTTTCAAGACACTCTCAAAGTCCACTTTGTAGAGAAAGATAATCAAAAACAGATACATTAAGGCATTTAGATTTCCTGTCTTATAATATATCAGACAGCCTGCTATCAATAAAAGCGGTGCAAACAAGAGAAAAGTAAAAGTATACTGCTTAATATAAAGAAAACGTAGCCCTAACAAGACCACTCCAAAAAATGGAACGATAGGAGGAATATGAGGCAGGATAGGCGCTAACATTGAAGTCTGAATCATATCGATCGAAATCACCAATGTTAGAACCACTGCCACTAACAGTTTATCACGTTCTATTTTTAACATTTTCTTTTTCCTTTTCTAATCTCTGAACTTCTTTCATTTTTTTGAGGCTTTTTTAAATTTTTTAAAACGATAATACAGATACGGAGTCAATGATAACATCAGAAAAATCGCCTTGTTTTTCAAGTTAATCCGCTTATTTTTCAAGACTCTACCTAGATGAGGTCGAATATTTCGTTGAATATGAATGATTTCCTCTTTAGATGAATCCGAGATTAAGATGAAAATGTGGAGACTACCGATGAACAAACGGGCAATGACAGCATCGTCAAGTTCTGTATTGGAAGAATAGTCCTTTTGGACAACGTCCTCCAAATGATTCATAGAATCATAAAAATCATAGTGCTTACTGCTGAAGTTAGATAATGTAATACTATTTGGTCTACGATAATAATGATAAATACCTAAATCAATCACACAAACTGATTTCACTTCTTTCAAGTAGTCACTGATAACATATAAGTCTTCATAGATTTTCCCTTTTGGATAGGGGTATTTTTCTACGATATCTCTGGGAAAGAGTTTAGCCCAAGCAGAGACCGTGGCAATTGTACCATAAAGCATCTCTATTAAAGTTTCTTCAGAAGAAAAAAGGGTAGCTTTCGATAACAATTCGTCACTTAATTGGTAGTTTTGGTAGGAATCATGTTCGTAAGTATCCTTACCTTTTCCTGCGACAATACGAGCACCCGTACGTTTTTGGAGTTCCATCAAAAGTTCAAGTGCACAAGGCTCAAAATAGTCATCTGGATCTAGGAACACAATCCATTCCCCTTTAGCTTTTGCGACACCATAGTTTCTAGCATCAGACAAGCCACCATTTTTTTTATGATAGGCAAATACCCAATCATACTCACTGGCATATTGATCACATAGTTGCCCAGAACGATCACTAGAGCCGTCATCAACCAAGATAACTTCGAAGTCTTTATAGGTTTGGTTGACCAAGCTTTCCATAGCATAATGAAGATATTCTTCTACATTATAAACAGGTACAATTACCGAAATCATATTTCCTTTTCTTTCTCTTACTCAATTAGATATTTCAAAGCTCAAATGAACTTTTTTCTGAAAATAGTTGATCCATCGCTTTGATAAAATCAGTCATGACTTGTTCTTCATTTTGAACATTAAAGCCATCATTGATACACATCACTTTATATTTTCCAGAATTTAAAAGTTTCCAAAATTCTGGACCAGCATTGTCTAATGAAAAGAGACCGCCCAATTTAGGATCCCCGATTGCATATTGACCACTAGCAATCTGCCAATATTTAAAGAGCCAAATATTGGTATCAGATGGGCTTCTAAAGCGACTAGCTGACGTTTTTTCCAAAATGGCGGTTTCTTTTTTCCATACCAGTTCCATGGTCGACTTTAAGAGAGGATGGGTTAAATGATTTTCCCAAAAGCCACAAATAAATTTACTATTTCTATAGAGCAGAGTCTTGACAATATTTTTTAAGCCCTGCTTAAGAGATAAAAATTGTCCATTTTTTAAAATCTCATCTCTAGTAAAATAACTAGTCACAATTTCCATATCGTTCACTTGAAAATGACCTGTCCCATATCGTTCTGGAACAATCGGTGATAAGGCTGTGTTATACTTTGGCAGTCCTTCTTCAGAGAAGAAATCCGTCGGCGTAACCGGAGCAGTGAGATAAACGTCATCATTGAAAAAGACAAAGTGCTCAGAGAGTCCGGGAATTCGGTGAATATTACTTTCGATCGGATTGGCAGAAAAAACTGGTAGGTAGTCATTACAGATAATCTCTGTATGATCTACCAAGACCAATTTTTCACTGTTTAACTCCAACCAGCTTGGCTTTTGCTGGTCGGTCACGAGGTAGACCTTATTGACCCAAGGGGCAAACTTTTCGACCCCTCTAAACCAGTACTTAAAAGTTCCCCAATCACGGTAGGCTTTCATAGAATTCATGCTATTTTTAGAAGTATCCACAGCTCCAGAATATTTAGCTTTCTTGGCTTGCCAAATAGGATCTCCACCATCAACCCAAGTAACAACAAAATCTATTTTATTCATAACTAATCTTTTCTATCTGTTTTATACAACTCCGAGAAGTTCTTGATGTAACTCTCCAAAGAAAACAATTCTCTTTGTCTTTCTACTGATGCTTGGCCAAATTGATTTCTTTTCTCCGGATTCTCCACCAATTCTTGAATGACTTTTGATAGTTCTGCTGGTTTATTTGGAGTGGCCAGTAAACCATTTATGCCCTCAGCAACCATTTCACAAACACCACCATGACGGTAACCGACTACTGGTTTACCGCATGCCATCGCCTCTAGTACCACTGTCGGTAGAGGATCGGGATTAGTGCTTGGTAAAACAAAGATATCAAACATATTATAAAGCTCAGTCGTATGCTCATAATAGTCAATTCGTTTGATTTGTGAGGCTACACTTGATTTGGTAATCGTAGACTCGAGTTCTTCAACTCGCCACTCTTCGCCCGCAAAGGCACTTCCTGCCAGAAAAGCAATGGCATTGGGATTCTGCTCTAAAATTGGTGTCACTGCTTCTAGGAAATCTCCTTGTCCCTTCCAAGCGTTGACGCGACCAACCATACCAATGACAAGAGACTCTTCTGCGATCCCAAACTGTTCCCGAACAGCGCTTGCTTGCATCGGATGATAGACAGCATTGTCCACTCCGTTATAGATAACCTGGACCTGACCTTCTTTGATGAAGGGAGACTGATTGACATGACTGGCAACAGCTTGAGATACTGTTACGATCTTATCCGCGTAACGGCCCATCAAAAAGTTGATAAAATCTGAAATAGCCTTGGGCTTGACAATAATCTCATGAACATGCCAGATTAAGGGGAGTTTTACTTTTCTCTTGAGATAGATTCCTTCCAGAACAGCTGTCGTATTGTTATGAACAAGATCTATCCCATTCTCACGCACATATTGAGCGATTTTTTGAGAATAGCGACGATAGGATTTCAGATATTCTAGAATCCCCTTAGGATTAAAGTATTTTCTACGTAGAATCGGATAATCCAACACGCTGACCTGAGCCCCAACTTGACGCAAGGCCTCGACTAAAACACCATCATTTGGCAGGATGACATGAGCTTCAAATTCTTGGTGATCTAGTCCTTTGATCAATTCCAGTAAAACCTTATCTGCTCCATACATTTCTGCACCACCATGCAAGTATAAAATCCGTTTCATTCCCTATCCTTTAAACACTTCTTCATAATCTGACACAATCTTTTCCCATGTGAAAGCTGAGAGGATTCTTTGGCTTGACTTAAAATCCAAGTCAGTTATTGCTGCCTGATCAAATCCTTCTACTTCCTCAATGACACGAGCCAACTCATCTTTTTTCCAATAAATGGCCCCGTCTTCACCAACCTCACGGTTAAAACCAACATCTAGCAACAAATTCAGTTTTGTAGATGCTAGAGCTTCCAGTAGAGAAGGGTTGGTTCCTCCAACCTCATGTCCATGGAAATAGGCAAAGGCATGCTCACGAATGTACTTGAGCAACTCTTGGTCATAGACAGTCCCGACAAATTTGACCCTAGGATCTTTATCAAAACCAGTATCTTGTAACAACTGATCGTAAAATTTATTCTGCTCCACATTTGTGATGAGAACAAAGTCCTTTTTGGACTTGGACTTGATAAATTCACGAATCATGGCTTCGTAGTTGTTTTCAGGAACGAATCGTCCCACTACTAGATAATAGCCATTTTCGCTAACTCCTTTTTCCTGATACCAGTTCCGAACCTTGGCATCTTCTGCTTTCAGGATTGAAGGAGTAGTATCCGTTCCATAGGCAATATAGGTGGTCTTTGGTTGATACTGTTTATAGTCCTCTTGGATATATTGTTCGATATTTTTGCTATCACATACCAGTAAATCAGCATGCTTGACCATGAGCTGCTCTGAAAATTTCCAATACTTACGAACTGGTAAACTCCACTTTGCTCGCAACCATTCATGACCATCAGGATTTACCAGCAAACGGCCTCCAATCGCACGAATTTTTTTCTTAAGCCCAGAAATAAAAGGGCCAATGCGACAAGCTAGAACGTAAAAAATGGGAGCTTCGTCCTTGTTCTTCTTAGCCAATTCAATAGCCTTGTTGACTGCTGCAATATCGTAAGCGATGGCACGAGCCGGTCCAATATTAGGTACATCAATGTTGAAACAAATGGCTCCATTATGCTCAAACTGGTCATCCGTGATGCCAGATTTAGCTGAATTTTCACGCATACAAGCAACATAGTATTGTATGTTGCTGTCTTTTTGATATTCGGTTAATTTTTCAACAAAGGTTTCAAATCCTCCATACTTAGCAGGAATCCCCTTTGAACCAATAATATAAACTGATTGTTTCATTTCTCTCCTAACAGGCTGAGGGCACAAATCACTTCGCCCCTTCTCTCATAAATACCACTTTGATGGTCTTTAACAATATTTCGATATCTTTCCAGATGGTCCAATCATCAATGTAGGCCACGTCCAGCTTGACAACATCATCAAAGTCCGTGATTTTACTACGGCCACTCACCTGCCATAGACCAGTAATTCCTGGCTTAAAACTAAGACGACGTTTCTGTTCAGGAGTATATTTTTCATACTCATCAACTGTTGGGGGACGTGTTCCAACCAAACTCATATCTCCCATTAAAACATTCCAAAACTGAGGAAGTTCATCCAGACTGGTCTTACGGATAAATCTCCCTATCTTTGTTATACGAGGATCATCATCGACTTTAAACATACCACCTTGCATGGTATTTTGTGCAAGGAGCTCTTGTTTCTTTTTCTCAGCATCCACGCACATAGATCTAAATTTATAAAAAGTGAAATGTCGACCATTTTTTCCGATACGAGTTTGAGAAAAAATAGCGGGTCCGCCATCTTTTCGAATCACCGGAACCAAAACAATACTCACCAATCCACAAATAAGTAGTCCGATAATCGAGCCTATGATATCAATGAAACGTTTAGCAATGACATGGCTTGTCTTATAAAATTTTGTAGAAAATGTAATGACATTCAAGCCTGCCATTCCGCGAATCTTTTTATCGCTACCTAGATAGTTATTGAAAGCATTCAGGTTGACTGTCACGTCAATTCCCATTGTTTCAAAAAGAGAGATGAACTCCCCGATGTCGTACTTTTCACTTGGTAAATTGATAAAAACTTCATCAACAACTTCATGGGTAGCAAAATCTAAGATGCTCTCTGCAGGTACAACGGTTACGGATGCATGCTGAAAATTAGGCTGATCCAAAACACTGACCGCCACCAATTCCCAAAAAATATCTCCCGACTCTATCAGTCTATCTACAACTTTCTCAACTCTGGAAGTGGCTGTTATCAAGAATATCTTTTTACTCCCCTTGAAATTTGGAAAGATACGTCTCCTATAGCGTTTAATGCACAGATTCAACAAATACAACAAAATAGAATGTATTGTCAAAAAATAAATCATGCCTCGTCTAGAGATACTAAAACGATCTTCTAAAAAGAAGTTTGAAATACTGATGGCTAAAGCAAAGAAAACGATATATTTTGTAGTGCTGATAAACTCAGATAAATAACCCCTTTTAAAAAAATCACGCTCATAATCACTAATGTTAAAAACAACAAAATGCAGAATTAACAAGATGATAACAGAGGTGTTCACAATCTCTGTTTCTCTTACAAAACTAAGTAAATAAGCTAATACAATGACAAGAAAACTCTGGATTACCGCCAAAGTAATCTTCAATCCTTTTTCTTCCATAATATCTTCCCTAAGCTATCTCTTATTTTTCCCGTAAGAGCCATAAGCTCCATATGATCCATATTTTTCAACCGAGGTATTCAATTTATTTAATACAATCCCTAAGAATGGTTTACTTGTTTGTTCCAATTGTTCTTTGGCTTTTTGGATATCACGTCGATTTGTTTCACCAGCTGCAGTCACCAAAATCGAAGCATCACATTTCTGAGTGATAATAGCCGCATCGATCACAACTCCGATAGGAGCGGTGTCCACAATGATGTAATCGAAGTACTTGCGCAAAGTGTCAAGCATAGTCTTAAAATTCTCACTTTGCAACAAAGCTGTTGGATTTGGAGAAACGGAACCAGCTTGAATGACAAACAAATTTTCAACATTCGTATCACATAACCCTTGTGATAAATCTGTTGTCCCTGATAAGAATTCTGTTAATCCCGTAATCTTTTCACGTGATTTAAAAACACCTGACATGACAGAATTACGAATATCGGCATCAATTAAAAGCGTCTTATATCCAGCACGCGCAAAGGCCCAAGCAATATTGGTAGAAGTAGTTGACTTCCCTTCCCCTGGTTTTACTGATGTAATTGAAATAACTTTTAAGTTATTTCCACTCAATTGTATATTGGTACGAAGCGCATTGTAATACTCTTCAGCTTTTCTCACCAAATCTAATTTTTTTTGTACAATCTCTAATGTTGGCATCTCTCTCTCCTATTTCAATTTATCCAAATTTGGAACTACTCCCAATAGCGCAATTTGCATCACATCTTCGATATCTTCTGGACGTTTCACTCGTGTATCCAAGAGCTCAACTAGGAGAACAGAGACAATCGTTACAACCGCTCCAGCAAGAAAGCCAACCATGGTATTGCGACGGATATTTGGAGAAGATGGGGATGTTGCAGGACGTGCTTCTTCAAGCGTTGTCACATCTGAAACTCGCGTGACACTAATGATTTTTTGAGCAGCAACCTCTCTCAAAGAGTTAGCGATACGGCTCGCTTCCTCAGGTGCACGATCAGTAACAGAGATGGAAACAATACGTGTATCCACTGGAACTGTCACCTTAATTTTACCAGCTAGACCTTTTGGAGGGAGATCTAGTTTCAAATCAGTCGCAACTTTTTCTAAAACGTCTTGCGAGAGAATGATTTCACGATAGTCTTTTACCAAGTAAGATCCCGCTTGCAAGTCTTGGTTAGTCAAACCAGGCTTATCTCCTTGATTACGGTTGACAACATAAATGCGGGTAGTACTAGTAAACTCTGGTTTCACAATAAAACTACTGTAAGCAAATGCTACTGCTCCTGTCACGAATGCTACCAAGACAATCAGCAATTTTCGTTTCCATAAAATTTTTAACAAGTGGAATACATCAATTTCCATCATATTTTGTTCTTTCATTTTTTCTCCTAAATTAGTTGATCCATTATGATTTTTCGTGGGTTCTCTTTAAAGAGTTCCTTGGCCTTATTTTCACCATATTTTTTGGCAATAATATCATAGGCTTCTTCCATATGAGGTGGTCTACGATCCAAGTTATGCATATCGCTAGCAATGACATGAACGAGATCACGCTCTAAAAAATACTGAGCTCTCTTTTTCATAAATTTGTAGGTTTCTCCAAAGAGTTTTGGTTTCAAAACATGAGAACTATTGACCTGAGTATAACATCCCATGTCAATCAGCTCTTGCACGCGCTTTTCATTATTTTCTAAAGCATCATAGCGTTCAATATGGGCAATGACTGGAGTAATACCTAACATGAGAATATCGCTCAGTCCTTTATGTATATCTCGATAGGGTGTATTCATGCTAAACTCAATCAAAGCATAGTGACTATCATTGAGGGTTGGAATCAATTTCTTTTCCAATTTTTCGACAACATCTGGCGTATAGTATATTTCTGCGCCATAGGCGATGACAAGATCATCTGCCACCTCCTTGGCCATTTCGCGAACTTTCAAAAAGTTAGTTGCTATTTTCTCTTCTGGTGTCTCAAACATCCCTTTCCGACGATGAGAGGTGGAAACAATGGTCCTGACCCCTTGACTATAGGCTTCTCTTAAAAGGTTTTTACTCTCCTCTATCGACTTTGGACCATCATCCACATCAAAAACAATGTGTGAATGGATGTCTATCATGCTACTTCCCCTCCATCACATCTTTGATAGCTGCCTTGGCTGTAGCCAAGCTACTTTCATCAATTTCCATCATATAGAGGTTGCTATCTGGCATAGCGTAGGATGGAAGATCCGTTCTACCAGTTCCTTTTAAGTCTTGGGAATTAACCTTATACTGACCACCACTATCCAACTGTGTATTAACCAAGTCCATCATGGTTTCCAAAGGCATATTGGTTTGAAGAGAATCTTGCAATCCTTGAATAATGTTGTCATAATTCTTTAAAGCCTCTGTCGAGGTTAGCTTCTGAATAATGGCAACAACGACTTTTTGCTGGTTCCGACCGCGGTCGCGGTCTCCATCCGCTAGAGAGTAGCGTTCGCGGACAAAACCAAGGGCTTGTTCCGAGTCTAGATGGATATTCCCAACAGGAAAATGGTACTGCCCATGCAAAGAAGTGAAATCTTGGTCATTATAAACATCCACACCACCTAGAAGGTCAATCAATTTCAAGAAAGAGGTGAAATTCAAACGAACATAGTAGTTAATATCAACTCCATATAGGTTTTCCAAGGTATGAATTGATGAGTCTACTCCATAAATTCCCGCGTGAGTCAATTTATCCTTTTGATTATTTCCTCCGTCCGCGATCGGAACATAAGAATCTCGAGGTGTTGTGGTGAGAAGGATTTTCTTAGTATCTCGATTTACAGTCATCAAGATGTTGACGTCTGAACGAGAAACTGAACTGATAGGTCCGTAGGTATCAATACCACTGATATAAATATTAAAGGATTGATTCTTAGATACCTTTGGTGCCGCAACATCCTTGGTTAGTTTTTTCGTATAGATTTTCTTAATCTTCGAAGCATAATCTGGATACTCTGCTTCGATGATGTTTTCAAAAACACTATTTAAGGCAATCGCTTTCGCATCACCTGAAATCAAGCTCTTATAGGCTGCTAGGTAAGATGCACTTTGTTCAACCGTCAAGTCTTTGCTCTGAGTCATCTTAATATCCGCTATCAATTTTTGGATATTGTCATTATCCGTTTCAGTCGGACCTGTTACACTTTCCAACTGGGTAACGTTGTTGATTTCACTATCTTTTAAAACCACAACACTCATCGAATACTCTGAGTAGTTTGATGTCGCATTGATGTGATTAGTCAAGCCCACAAATTGGTGCAGAGCAAATAGCGAAACCGAACTAGTCAACACCGCAAGTACCAAAAAGAAAATCGTGAACTTTTCGGCTTTCTTATATACTATCAAAAGTAGAGCTACGATAGCAGATAGTAAAACTAGAACAGTAGCTAAGATATTGAGATGCCTAAAGGCTAGGATATTATGTCTAAAAATTAAGAACAACAAAGAGCCACTCAATAATAAATAAATGGCTAATAAGGCTATGTTAATACTTCGCTTCACATTTCCTGAACGATTTCTCTTAGAACGTCTACTCATGGTAATCCCCTATACACGTTAATAATTATAATTATTATATCACAATCATGAAAGAAATTCCATCCATTCCTGCTAATATCAGCGTTTTCATTCATTTTTTCTTAGCTATATTTTGAATTTATGACTTCTATTAACGGAATCCTTGATCAAACAAAAACAAGGCCCCTTATTATGGGGCCCCATTTCTGTTTTTATTTGATATGATTTTCAAACTCTTTCTGGCTCTTTTCGATAGCCTTTTTACTTTCTGCTTCCCACTTGGCCTTAGCTTCGTCGAATTGTTTCTTGGTAACAGGGTCTTTTTGCAATCTCATGTACTTGTAATTATTTCCGTCACCCTTGATACCTACTAGGGAGTAGGCACGTGTAAACGGAGTTACTTTAGTTACAGAGGCTGTACCACCATTTGACATAGCAGACATGACTAGAGAATTGTCAATCATCCAAGCTTGAGCTTCAGCGTATTTTTCATAACGCTTAGCGACATCTTTATTCTCAGCATCTGCTTCTTTTAGTAGTTGTGTATAGGTATCTAACCCTAGACTCTTGATGAGTTCTTGGTCTTCCTTGGCATCAAGGCCAAAAATCTTGAGATAGAAGCCGGTTTCAGCATTGAAGGGGTCTAGATAAGTTGATGGATCCTGGTAATCACCAACCCAACCATCAAAGTTTAGGTCGTAGTCACGAGCTGCTGGATTTGGTGCTAGGAAGGCAACATTTCCAAAGTCATCTGTAGAAAGCTGTTGAACATCAATGACGATATTGTCAGAACCTAGTACTGTTTCAAGGGTTTGTTTAACCGAGTTCATACCAGAAACCGCATTTTTATTCGTCTGATCAACAGGAACATCCAAATGAATTGGGAAAGTCACGCCTTGGGCTTCCAATTCCTTTTTAGCTTCTGCAAATTTTGCTTGGGCCTTTTCCTTGTTAAAGTAGGCATCTTGAGCGTCTGCCAAATTGATGCCTGACCACTCAGTCCCGTAGTTCACAAGCTTAGAAGCTGTTACTTCTCCAAAGGTCTTATCTCCCACCTGGACAAATGTTGGTGGAACTAGAGTATTACGAAGGGTCTTGCTTGCTGCTTCTTCACCATTAGATTGAGCAGAGTAGGCTGTTCGATCAATACCGAAGTTGATAGCCTGACGGAAGTTTTTATTTAAAATAGCTGTTTGAGTTGATTTCTTTTGTTCGTCCGTTGTTTTAGCGGTATGATTATAGGTCTTACGGTTGACGTTAAAGTTAAAGTACCAAGATGTCTTGTCTTGTAAGCTATAAACGATATTGTCTTGGTATTTTTCTTTTGTCTTGGCATAGTTCGAACTATTTGGATAGACTCCCGCAATTGAGTAAGCACCATTTTCAAAGTTTCGAATGGTCATCTCCTGATCTGACCCATCAAAGTAGGCTAACTTAACTTTTTCAATGGTTACTTTATCATGGTCATAGTAGTGTGGATTCTTCACATACTCGATCGAAGATTTTGATGTGAAATCTTTTAACAAATACGGACCATTATAAAGGATGCTGTCTGGTGTCAAGGTACCAAAGTCTTTATCTTTTGATTTCAAAAACTCTTCGTTGACTGGGAAAAGAATACTATTGGTTGTCTTAGAGTTCCAATAAGGTTCTGGTCGTGTCAAAGTGTACTCAACCGTATAGTCATCCAAGGCTTTGACACCAACAGTTGAAAAGTCATTGGTCACACCCGTCACATAGTCATTCAATCCCTTGATTGAATTTTGAATCAGATCCATGGCTTGCCCCTTGTTGTCCGCAGCATATTTGATCCCAGTGACAAAATCCTGAGCTTTGACTGAAGCATATTCCTCACCATCAGCTGTATACCACTTGGCATCTTTTCTAAGCTTGTAGGTATAGGTCAAACCATCTGCTGAAACTGACCAATCCTCTGCAAGAGCAGGTACGAGGTTCCCGTAGCTGTCATTTTCTAGCAAACCATCAACGAGATTGGTAATAACGGCAGTGTTATCTGCATAATAATCTAGAAGATAGTTAAAAGTTGTTGGATTCGCACTAAATGTTGATGAATAAGTGCTAGTATCTGTGTTGGACTGCCCACATGCCGAAAGCAAAATCCCTGTCGCTAAGACGAGACCTGTCCCGATTAGTCTTTTTTTCAGTTTGATCATCATTTGCTCCTTTATGTCACTTTTTATAACATAACCATATTTTATCAAATTTATTCAAAAATGTAAAGTTGCTGCTTTTATGACAACTGGTGTCTCAAAACAAAAAAGGAAGCACAGTTTCCTGCAACTTCCTTTTCTGTTTATAGATTACTTGACGTGTTTTTCAAGTTCTTTTTGGTATTTTGCATTTGTTTCGATTTTTTCTTGTTGCCATTTCTTGAAGGCTTCTTCGTATTCTTTTGCAGTCACAACGTCATTTTGCAACTCCAAACCTTTGAACACAAATGGGTCTCCCTTGATTCCGACTTGAGAGTATGCTTTTGTGAATGGTACGGTACGGCTAACCGTTGGAGAACCACCTGAAGAAGCAATTGGAATCAAGAGCGAGCTATCAGACACCCAAGCTTGCGCTTTGGCATATTTTTCGTAACGCTTATTGAGGTCGCTGGTTTCAGCTGCAGCATCATCCAAGAGTTTCTTGTATTCGTCTAGACCGACTTGAGCCATCACTTCTGGATCTTTTCCACGAGTGATACCCAAGTGTTTAAGGGCAGAACCCTTCTTAGCATCAAGGATGTTGAGGTAGGTAGCTGGGTCTTGATAGTCTGGTCCCCAACCAGTTCCGTTCAAATCATAGTCTTTTTGAGATGGCACCTTGGCTTGAGACGTAATGCTCATTTTTTCATTATCAGTCATTTGAAGGACATCGACAATGACATTTTCAGTACCAAGTGATGATTCGATAGACTGCTTGAGTGAGTTAGTTTGCTGAACCGCGATTACATCTGTTTGTTCAACTGGGATATCCAAATGGATTGGGAAAGTAACCCCCTTGCCCTGCAATTCTTCCTTGGCTTTAGCAAAGGCTGCCTTGGCTTTTTCAGGGCTGTAAATCGTATCCTTGCCATCTGTAAGGGCTACATCTTTCCACTGGTCTCCATATGAAACGAGCTCTGCCTGCGCCAACTCTCCAAAGGTTTTTTCGCCCACTTGAACGTAGTCATGTGGCACTAGGCTGTTACGGATAATCTTGTTCGCACCTTCTTCACCATTCAACTGAGCAGTATAAGAATGACGATCAAGAGCAAAGTTCAGCGCCTGACGGAAGTTCTTGTTAAGAAGAGCTTCTTTTGTTGAAGTTTTTTGAGCTTCGTCTGTTTTGGCTGTTTTATTGTAAGACTGGCGGTTTACGTTAACAGTGAGGTAGTAGCTAGTCGCTTCTTGCGGGCTGTAGACAATCTTATCGCCGTACTCTTGTTTAGTCGACTCAAAGTTTGAACTTGTTGGGAAGAGACGAGCTGTTGTATAAGCACCTTGTGTAAAGCTACGAATCAAAGATTCTTGGTCAGATCCATCGTAGAAAGTTAGTTTGACATTGTCAATCTTAACGTTGTCCCTATCCCAGTAATTTGGATTCTTTTCATATTCAATGGCTGATTTTGAAGTCAATGATTTCAAGAAATAAGGACCGTTATAAAGGATGCTTGATGGAGTTGGCGCACCGTAGTCGCTCCCTTTAGAATTCAAAAACTCTTCATTAACTGGAAGCATGGTTGCAGTTGTGACCTTAGAGTTCCAGAAACTTTCTGGCTTGTTGAGCGTATATTCTACCGTGTAATCGTCAACAGCCTTGACTCCTACAGTAGAAAAGTCATTGCTTTCTCCACTGATGTAGGCAGCCAATCCTTTGATAGAATCTTGAATCAAAGTAAGACCATCTGATTTTCCATCAGCTGCATGTTTTAGACCAATAACAAAATCCTGAGCCTTGACTTCAGCATACTCTTCTCCCTCAGAAGTATACCATTTTACACCCTTACGAAGTTTGTAGGTATAGGTCAAGCCATCTTTAGAAACAGACCAGTCTTCTGCAAGTGATGGAATTAAGTTTCCATACTTATCATTTTCCAAAAGACCATCGACAACGTTCGCTATAACGTCAGAAGTTGAACTCTTGCTCGTCACACTATAGTCCAAAGATGATGGATCCATAGCATAGACATAAGAGAATGTCTTGGGCGCATCAGCCTTCTTTTCACTTTGCCCACAAGCAGTTAAAAGAAGGGCTGTGCTTAGGACGGCACCTGCTCCTAAGAGCCACTTTTTCGATCTCATAAGTAATCTCCTTTAAGATAGGTTTTTCACCATTATACCCTATTTTTTCATAAAAGCAAGGGCTTTCGACAGATTTTTTAGAAAATTCTAACAAATATTTTTAAAAGGGTTTTCTATATAATTTTCAGCAAAAGAACCTCAAGTGTACTGCACCCCAAACGCCTTTTTACCACTTTCAAATTTTTGGGAAGTCCCCAATCCCCTCTTCCTACAATTTATTTTTAGCTCTTTTTCTTTACAATAATAATATTTTACAGTATAATGTAAGCGTATACATAAAAAGATTAATTCAGTAGGTGAACTAATAGAATTCATCACTTTAGTTTTTCAATTCCAATTTGTTTATAGAAAAGGAGAATTCTAATGATACACACACTTAAATTGGTGTTGTTTATTACCTTTCTTGTAATAAGCTTGTTACCTGATAAGATTTTTGGAAAAAATAAAAAAATTTGGAAAATAGTTCTTGCAATATTGATGGCGGCAACAGCATTATCATTTATCTACTAAGTTATTTTAAGAATGTAGGGGAATAAACCCTACATTCTTTCTTTTTAGCTTTTTCCTGTATCACAATGCATTATTTTAAAATACTATATCTTATAATTGTTTTTTGAGTATAAAGGAAATCGTCCCAAGAAGCGTATGGAGTTTACAGTATCAACATTTCTGATGATATCAATTTTCTCGACTTCGCCTACTTTCACACACTACCATGTGTATCATCCATTTTGATCATCTCGCACTTTTATCGCATATAATCTTTCAACTTCACCAAATTTATAACAAGTGAAAGCTATGTTAAACCTGGCCTTCAGTGAGGATCATTACACAAATACGATTCTCCATAGCGATCAAGGTTAGCAATACCAACATGATTCTTATCATCGGTTTCTAGAGAATAAGGAAATTCAGCTATCCATGTCGCGCAAGGGTAACATCCCAGGCAACGGTATGATGGAGTCCCTCTTTTGTATTTTGAAATCGGAGATGTTTTACGGTTATGAGAAGCACTTTAGGTCTTTAGAAGACCTTGAACAAGCAATTGTGAACTACATTAATTACTACAACAACAAACGAATCAAAGTAAAACTAAAAGGACCTAGCTCTGTTCAATACAGAACTAAATCCTTCGGATAAATAAATTGTCTAACTTTTGGGGGTCAGTACAAAGCATTAAAGGCTTGAGGTTCACTTATTTTAATCTGTTAGTTCCACACAGAAGGCATCCCATGGAGCCAAGGTTTGTTTTTCAACTATTTCTTGAGTCACAGTATTTTCAATCAAGACAGAATTGACTTTTCCTCCTAACGAAAAGTTTTGTTTTTCATTGGACAAGTTCGCCACAACTAGGAAGCGACGGTCACCGTCCTTACGGATATAAGCAAAGATCTTGTCAGCTGTATCAAGCAATTCAAAATCAGCTCGAATCAGCCAGCTGTTCTCCTTACGAATTTGAACGAGTTTTTGATAAGTATAGAAGATCGAATCTGGGTTTGCTAGTGCTTCTTGAACGTTGATTTCTTGATAGTTTGGATTAACTGCCAACCAAGGTTGACCAGTTGAGAAACCAGCATTTTTGCTTTCATCCCATTGCATCGGAGTACGGGCATTGTCGCGACCAATGACACGGATACTGTCCATGATTTCTTCTATCGGAACACCTTTCTCAAGAGCTTCATGCGCATAGTTGAGGGATTCAATATCTTCTACTTGATCCAGTGTTTCAAACGGATAGTTGGTCATCCCAATCTCCTCACCTTGGTAAATATAAGGTGTCCCTCTCATCAAATGAAGCAAAATCGCAAAGGCTTTGGCAGATTTTTCACGGTATTCTTGGTCATTCCCCCAGATAGAGACGATACGAGGAAGATCATGGTTGTTCCAGAAGAGGGAATTCCAGCCATCCTCAACACCTAACTCTGTCTGCCATTTGTTGAAGATTTCTTTCAACTTCCCTACATTTAACTCTTTTTGGTAGTGCCACTTAGGTTGCCCTTCCTGATACTGAAGACAGATGTGTTCAAACTGGAAGACCATAGACAATTCTTGTCCTTTTGGATCAGAGTAGAGCTTAGCAATCTCTGGCGTTGCCCCCCAAGTTTCTCCTACTGTCAAGAGATCTTTATCCCCAAAGGTCGCTCGGTTCATTTCCTTGAGATAAGGATGGAGCATAGGACCATTATTGACTACCTTCTCATCAGGAATTTTCCCAATCATGTCAATGACATCCATACGGAAACCGCCAATTCCTTTATCAATCCAGAAGTTCATCATCTCGTAAATTTTCTGGCGCAGTTTTTCATTCTCCCAGTTGAGATCAGGCTGTTTCTTGCTGAAAAAGTGAAGATAGTATTGATCTGATTTTTCATCGTATTCCCAAGCAGACCCACTAAAGATAGACTCCAAATCATTGGGCTCATCCCGCCAGATATAGTAGTCTCGCTCGGGACTGTCAGGATTTTCACAGGCCTCGACAAACCAAGCATGCTCATCCGAGGTATGATTGACCACCAAGTCCATGATGATACGAATATCACGTTTCTTAGCTTCTGAGATCAGTTGGTCCATATCCTCCATAGTCCCAAAAATAGCTGCAATCGCTTGATAATCAGCAATATCATAGCCATTATCATCCATAGGACTGTCATAAACGGGAGAAAGCCAAATCGCTGTAATTCCTAACTTAGCTAGGTAGTCTAACTTACTAGTAATTCCTGGCAAATCGCCAATTCCATCTCCGTTACTGTCCATGAAACTCTTTGGATAGACTTGATAGACCACGGCATTGTGCCACCATTTTTCTTGCATCTGTTTACCTCATTATTTTAATAATCTATAGTCTATGATAGCGCTTTTTAAAATTTTATGCAAGCGTTTGCTTAATCTTTTTAATTTCTTTTTTAGCTCCGTAGTTTCCTAACTTCCAATTTTTTATTATAATAGAGGTCAGAGGTAAAAAAATGAAAAAACAAGCTTTTAGTTCTGAACAATATCTGAATCTACAGCGCGACCACATTTTGGAGCGCATTAACCAATTTGATGGCAAGCTCTATTTGGAGTTTGGTGGCAAAATGTTAGAAGATTTCCACGCTGCTCGTGTACTTCCTGGTTATGAGCCTGACAATAAAATCAAGCTCTTGCAAGAATTGAAAGAGCAGGTTGAGGTTGTGATTGCCATTAATGCTAGCAACATCGAACATTCCAAAGCACGTGGCGACCTAGGCATTTCTTATGACCAAGAAGTTCTTCGTTTGATTGACAAATTCAATGAACTGGGAATTTTTGTTGGTTCGGTTGTCATCACACAATACGCTGGCCAACCCGCTGCAGATGCCTTCCGCAACCAGTTAGATAAAAACGGGATTGATTCCTATCTTCATTATCCGATCAAAGGATATCCGACGGATATGGACCACATCATTTCTCCAGAAGGTATGGGGAAAAACGACTACATCAAAACCAGTCGCAACTTGATTGTCGTAACCGCTCCTGGACCTGGTTCTGGAAAATTGGCCACTTGTATGTCAAACATGTACCACGACCAAATCAATGGTATCAAGTCTGGTTACGCTAAATTTGAAACCTTCCCAGTTTGGAATCTTCCCCTTCATCACCCAGTCAACTTGGCCTACGAGGCTGCCACAGCAGACCTTGACGATGTCAACATGATTGACCCCTTCCATCTCCAAACCTACGGAGAAACCACTGTCAATTACAACCGTGATATCGAAATCTTCCCAGTACTCAAACGTATGTTGGAACGTATTCTCGGTGAATCTCCATACGCTTCACCAACAGACATGGGTGTCAACATGGTTGGCTTCGCTATTACAGATAATGAGGCTGCTATCGAAGCCTCTAAACAAGAAATCATCCGTCGCTACTATCAAACTGTTCTTGATTTTAAAGCTGAAAAAGTCGGAGAAACTGCTGTCAAGAAGATTGAACTTCTCATGAACGACCTCGGTATCACACCTACAGACCGTAAGGTTGCTGTCGCAGCACGTCAAAAAGCTGAAGAAACCGGCGGGCCTGCCCTTGCTCTCGAATTGCCATCTGGTGACATTGTCACTGGTAAAAACTCAGAACTCTTTGGCCCTACAGCTGCCGCCTTGATCAACGCCATTAAGAAATCAGCTGATATCGCTAAAGAAGTAAAACTAATCGAGCCTGAAGTTGTCAAACCAATCCAAGGCCTTAAAATCAACCATCTCGGTAGTCGCAATCCACGCCTGCATTCAAATGAAATCCTGATTGCTCTTGCAATCACAGCTATGGAAAATCCTGATGCTGCGCGCGCCATGGAGGAACTTGGCAACCTCAAAGGAAGCGAAGCACATTCAACCATCATCTTGACAGACGAAGACAAGAACGTCCTTCGTAAGCTAGGTATCAACGTGACCTTTGACCCATACTACCAATACGATCGCTTGTATCGCAAATAAATGAACAAGGCTGGGCAAAAACTCAATCTGAGGGAAAATCCAGTAAATCTTTACACGATAAAAGATAAAACGCATAATATCAAGGCTTTTTGAACACTTGGTATTATGCGTTTTATGATTTTTTCCAACCTCACTTATTTCAATGAAATTGTCAACTCGACACAGGCTCCTCCTTGGGCTGGATTGAGCAGGGTCAGACGACCACCGTGCAAGAGAGCTACCTGCTTAGAAAAGGCTAAGCCGATACCATGATGGGGATTAGCTGAATTGCGGCTTTGGTCACTCTGGTAAAAGAGTTGCTCTGCTCCCAGCAGCATCTCCTCCGGAAATGCAGGGCCATTGTTCCAGATAGCAAAAACCAACTGGTCCTGTTGTAATGATACCGTCAGCTTCACTTCTTTTTGGTCTTGGTCAGCATGTTCAAGCGAATTCAGTAAGATATTGAGCAAAGCCCGCTTGAGATAGTCCAAATGAATCGACAAAATCAGACTAAGATCACAATCTTCTTGGAGATAAAAACGATAGCTTTCTTGTTTGCTGAACAGTGCCCAGTCGTCCTGGAGATAAGCCAAAAAGTCCCCTAAGGAAAGCTGACTGAACTGATTAGAATCAATCTGAAAAGTCTTAGCGTAATCAATCAAAGAGCCACAATACTCTTCCATCTTGTGACTAGCCTGCAAAATCTCAGCAGCATAGTCTGCCTGTGGCTGGCCCAACTGCGCCAACTCCAAGAGCTCAGCATTCCCCTTAATCACAGTTAGGGGCGTTTTCAAATCGTGCGATGTCGCTGATAGCTGTAAAATCAACTCCTGATTATGCTGCTGCTCTTTTTCTAGAAGACGAGCATTTTCTTGGTGGCTACACCGCAAATCGCCATAGACCTCTAGCATCTCCTCAATCCGAAATAGCTTGCTTTGATTTTCTTCTAAAAGATTCTCGCTTGTTAGCATTTTTATTTCCCGATTGATTTTTCGGAGCAATTTTAAAATATGATAAAAAGTAATCAAGAGCAAGCTTCCTGCCCAAAAGAACAAGGTAAAAAGAACCTGCTTGCCACCTTGCGTAAATTCATAGCCTATAAGCACAAAAATCAAAATATGGAAAAAGACGATTTTTAAACTGGTTGTCCAGACTAGGCTTTTGAAATTTCTGGTTCTAATTGCCATCTATAGCCTACTCCTCTCACGGTCGCGATTGCTTGCAGCCCTTCTTGTTTACATTTTTGACGAATCTGATAGACATATTCTGAGATGGAGCGAAGCAGTGTTTCTGAGCTTTCTGGGTAAAGTAAGGTATGCAGGCGTTCAGCTGAAAAGGTCTGCTTGGGATTGCTAGCTAGTAAATGCAACAATTTAAACTCTCGCTCTGAAAATTTCAAGACTTTACCAAAACAGGCAATTTCATAGCGCTCTGGATAAAATTGACAAGAAGCAATTTCAGAATAGCGCTCCTCCCGTCTTTCCTCCCGTCGAAGATGCGCTCTGACACGCGCCAGCAATTCTTTGGTCCCAAAAGGTTTGACAATATAGTCATCTGCACCACGAAAGAGCCCTTCCACCTTGTCCGCCTCCAACTCCTTGGCCGTCAGAAAGATGATTGGACACGAAAGATGAGGACGAATGTAGGAACACAGCTCAAAACCATTAACAGGCTCCATCATCACATCTAGCAGAATCAAGTCATATCCGACAAAATGCGTCAGCTCTAGCTCTTCTATCCGATCAAGCGTCGTCACATCATAAGAGTCGAGCTCTAGGACATTTTTCACCAGCTTTAAAATGCTCCGGTCGTCATCAACCACCAAAATACGATACTGTCTCATGATTTCCATTATAGCATACCTCTAGCGAACATCTCGTTTCAAGGTTAAGAATGTAGCAGAGCTCCAAACCAAAGCTAACCATAACAGCTGTGTTCCCAGCCCTGATAGATCTATTGAATGCTGAAGCCCTTCATACTCAAAAAGATTTAGGGTAGCCAGATCGGGCAGGTATTTTGCTTCCTTGATGAACGTTGCCAATAAACGGCTGAGACCAATCAAGAGAGGGAAGAGCACCGACACCGGCACAACCCAAGATTGAAATAGCAAAGCGAGGCCGGCAGTTAAAAAAGCCAGAAAAAGATTGCTGAGAAGACCAAAAGAGCTGTAATAGAGAAATTCCCCCAGTAAGGACCAGCTAAAATCTAGGTCAAATCGAGCCAGCATAACAAAGAAACAGCTGCCTATCATGACACTGTAGAGAACCAAGAGCAGAACGGCCAGAAAAAGGAATTTCCCAGCCAACCAAGCCTTTCTATTTGATACGGTTAGAAAATTCGTTCGCATCCCAGACTTGACAAACTCCTGGGCAAAATAGAGGGAAGTAAAGATGACGATGACAGGCTGCGCCAGATAGAGAGCATGCAAAGCTTCACTCAGAGCCTTTGTCTGGCCAACTGCTGTCTGACTGTAGTCAAGATTCATCAGAAAAAAAGGAACGACTACCAGAGCCACCAAGGCGACACCAAGAACGAGATAGTAAGAACGAAACTTAATCCATTCACTTTTAAGCAGAGCTTTTATCATCAGTAGCGTCCTCCTAAATCCGTCTTCAAAAAGCGCAGAGAGGCCATGACGCCGATGACTAGCAACCATACGCTTAGTATCAAGAGTCCTTGCAAGGGATTGTTGGCATATTGGGAAGTCGGCGTTGCAACAAATAACTCTCCTGCGGGCTGTGGCAGATAAGCACCCCAACTCGTATGAGCTGCCAGGTAGTTTCCCAGATTATAGAGCTGGGGCACAAGAAAGAGTAAGGGAAGCAACATCGTCCGCCCAAGCAATCCCAATAAAAAGGACAAGAGACCTAGCAATGCAGTAGCTAGTGCCTTCCATAAAAGATGACTCCAGGCAGCTTGATTAAGTAAAATTGGATGTAGCCCTTCTTTTCCTAAAGCCAAGTGCATGACAATATAGCTCAAATAAATGGATAACAAGCTAATGATGAGTGAAAACAAACCAAAGGTCAATATTTTCCCCATAAGTAGCTTCAAGCGGTTATTACAAGCCAATAGACTGGTTCGCAAGCTATGAGACTGAAATTCCGTTGCTCCCAAAATTCCAGATAAGATGACTAAAACCATACCACCCATAGAAGCGCCATTAAGACCTAGATATTCAAGCGGATCAATAGCTTCTGCCAGACCGGGAACCGTCTCAGGGGTCGCATCTAAACCGATAGACAGATACTGACGTCCCTCTAGCCATGACACAACAGGTACCAATAACAGCATAAAGACCACACTTACCCTGAAAGCCTTGGTTGAGCGGATTTTCAACCATTCTGAATGCAATAAAGACATCGTTTCTTTCATATTAAACCTCCTCTGTCAAATCAAAGAAGAGATCTTCTAGACTGTCTGAATCTTGCAGCACCTCTTCCAATCGTCCTTGCTCAATAATTCGCCCATGATGAATCAAGACTACATCATCTGTCACCATTTGCACCTCTGATAGGATATGGGAAGATAGAAGTACCGTTTTCCCTAAATCAGCCTGCTGACGGATGAACTTTCTAAACCACTTAATCCCACTTGGATCCAGCCCATTAGTCGGCTCATCTAATATAAGAAACTGAGGATCACCCAGCAAAGCTGCTGCCAAACCCAAGCGTTGACCTTCCCCCAGAGACAGGCTTGATAAGAAATCCTTTTTCTTATGAGCGATCCCAGTCATATCCAATACCTCATCAATCCGAAACTTCGGAATAGCATTACTTGCAGCAATAATATGCAGATGGTCGTAAACCTTTCTATTTGGCAGACCTCCAATACCGTCAAAAGCTGCACCTACTGTTTTGAGAGGATAAATCATTGACTGATAGGTTTGTCCATCAAAAGTCGCAGTTCCTGCTGTCGCCCAATCTAACCCCAAGAGAATCCTCAAGGTCGAACTTTTCCCTGCACCATTTGGGCCTAGAAAAGCTGTAATCCGACCGCTTCTAGCTGTAAAAGAAATATCTTCTAAAATCTGCTTGCTGCCATGCTTTTTGCAGACGCCTTCTATTTTCACCATATGTTCCATACTGAACTCCTTTATCTTTATTTTCTCCAGTATACCCAATCTAGTTCAGAATTAGTTCAGAGATTAAACAGAAATTTCAGAAAAAGTTGATCCACTTTTCAAAAGTCACCTTAGTTCCACTAGAAAAACTAAACTTTTCTTTCACAAGGTATTCTTCTCTTCATTCTTTCTTCATAATTCTGAGGTTTATGTATAGAGACTTTATTATCATTCTAGTCTCAAAAAGTTATTTATCAAACTCCATCAACAGCACCCTTTATGATATAATGAAAAAAGAAAACTGAAAGGAACTACCATGTCAAAAGAAGTTATTGTTGAAAGTTTTGAACTTGACCACACTATTGTTAAAGCACCCTATGTTCGCTTGATTGGGGAAGAAACAGGGCCAAAGGGAGATGTCATCTCCAACTTTGATATTCGCTTGGTACAGCCAAATGAGGACTCTATCCCTACCGCTGGCCTTCACACTATCGAACACCTCTTGGCAAAACTCATCCGTACCCGCATTGACGGCATGATTGACTGCTCACCATTTGGCTGCCGTACAGGTTTTCACATGATTATGTGGGGGCGCCATACCAGTGCTGAAATCGCGGCTGTTATCAAGGATTCGCTCAAGGAAATTGCTGAAACCACTACTTGGGAAGATGTCCCTGGAACTACCATCGAATCTTGTGGAAACTACAAGGACCACAGCCTCTTTTCAGCTAAAGAATGGGCGAAACTCATCCTGGAACAAGGAATCTCAGATGATGCCTTTGAGCGCCATATCATCTAAACACAAAAAGGAACCAGCTTTTTAGCTAGTTCCTTCTTTTTTTATTCTCAAAATCTTGAGTTAGGCTTTTTCACGAATAACCAAAACGCCATCTTCCATATCTGCTTCCAGATGTTTGGCATCTAGATGATCCAAGTGGAAGTCCGTCACCTTATCACGGATTTGTTGTTCCACCACGCGACGGAGTGGACGAACACCCATAACTTCATCATAGCCTTCTTCTGTGATAAAGTCCTTAGCTGCTTGACTAACTTCCAAATCAATGTCTTTCTTAGCCAAGGTTTGGTTGACTTCAGCCAACATCAAGTCCACAATCTTAGAAAGATCTTCCTTATTCAAGTGTGAGAACTCGATAACTGCGTTAAAGCGGTTGAGGAATTCTGGACGGAAGTATGGTTTCAAACGGTCCATTAATTCTGGCTTATCCGCATCTTCTGTCAAGTTGGCTTCATAGCCAAATCCAGCATTTGATGTCGCGATAATGACCGTGTTCTTGAAGTTCACGGTATTTCCTTGACCATCAGTCAAACGACCATCATCCAAGACCTGAAGGAGAAGGGTGATTACTTGAGGATCAGCCTTTTCAATCTCATCCAAAAGAATGATGGAGTAAGGATTACGACGAACTCGTTCTGTCAAGGTATTGCTATTGTCATCATACCCCACATAACCAGCTGTTGTACCGATCAATTTAGATACAGCTGTGCGGTCACTGTATTCAGACATATCCAAACGAATGATCGCATCCTTGGTTCCAAACATATCGAGCGCCAATTGCTTAGCAAGCTCCGTCTTACCAACCCCAGTAGGTCCTACAAAGAGGAAGCTACCGATTGGGCGATTGCCTTCATCAAAACCAGCACGGTTACGACGGATAGCACGAGCGACAGCTTCTACCGCCTTATCTTGGCCAATAACCTTGTGTTCCAAGCGATGAGCCATATCTTTCAAACGTTCGATGTCTGATGCTCCCATTTGTGACACTGGAATACCAGTCATACGTTCCACAGATTCAGCCACATCGTTGACACTTGCAGTCACCTTCATATCTTCTGTGTGGTTTTCGATTTTCTTTTCTAATTCTGCAATACGTGTTTTGGCATTAAGAGCTGCTTCAAAGTCTTCTGCCTCAACTGCTTTTTCTTGCTTGTCTTTTTCCGCCTCAATCTCCCGTTCGACAGCATGAACATCTGTTACTGGATGTTGAGCTGCCAAGTGAGCTGCCGTTACATCGACAAGGTCAATAGCCTTATCTGGCAAGCTGCGTTGAGGAATGTATTGGACAGAATAATCCACTGCTGCTTTCAAGACTTCATCTGGCAAGATGACATTGTGGTGTTGTTGATAGAGGTCACGAATTCCTTGAAGGATTTTAAAGGTATCCTCTGCTGAAGGAGCATTGACCTTCACTTCGTTGAAACGACGAGCAAGAGCTGCATTTTTCAAGATGGTGTTACGGTATTCGTCTTGAGTTGTCGCTCCAATAACGGTCAATTCACCACGAGAGAGGGCTGGCTTGAGAATGTCCGCAAGCCCCTTAGAACCACTGTCTCCACCAGTGCTACCAGCACCAAGGATTTGGTGGATTTCATCAAAGAAGAGGATAATATTTCCTGCTTCTTTTACTTCATTGACCAAGTTTTGAACGTTTTCTTCAAAGCTACCACGGTATTGAGTACCAGCCTCAAGACCTGAGATATCAATAGAAATAATTTCCTTGTTCTTGATGGCAGCTGGAACATCTCCGTTCACAATAGCTTGTGCTAGACCTTCGACAACTGCTGTCTTACCAACACCTGCATCTCCGACAAGTACAGGATTGTTTTTGGTACGACGTGAGAGGATTTCAGCTGTTTCTTGAATTTCCTTGTTTCGTCCGATAACAGGATCCAACTTGCCCTCACGCGCTTCTGCGGTCAAGTTTCGACCTAGTTTAGCAAGGACACCGTCTTGTTTCATACCTGAAGCGTGTTGTTGCATTTGCGCATCAGATTCTGCATTTCCTGGTAATTGACCAGTTGCACGATAATGAGCAAATTCCTCAGGTGTCACTTCTCGTCCATTAATCAAGTAGCGACGGTTTTCAGAACTATATCCTCGCATACCACCCATCAATTGGTTAAATAAATCATCCATGTTGTTAAAGTTATTAAAGTTGTTGTTCATATTCTTTACCTCGTTTATTCTTAATTATATGCGATCTCTGATATTAACTATCTTTGACCTTTGTTTTAAAAATTTTAGACTAGCTAACTAGCTACCCTAAGTATAATTTCTGGTTTTTCTTTTTTACATAAGCCTTCTATAATCTTCTTTTCAAAATCTCGTAGATTTAACATAGGCCTCACCCCTTTCTAGGGTATCTATTATACATTTTCAAGAAATAGAATCATTGAAAATGAGCTTTTTAAGGAATTCATTTTCCTTATGTTTCTACTATATCACTTTGGTCAGTAAAAGTCAATAACTTTTGACTAATTTTGACTAATTTTTTAAAATTTTTCAAGGACGCAAAAAGCCAGTCGTTTCCAACTGGCCTTTTCTATTTAATTTAAAATCTTAGCTCAATGCGTCATCCATTGAAAGAACTTCGTGGAAGACACGTTGTGTCAATTCAGTTTTTTGTTCTGGAGTGAGGTATTTAGTGTTTACACAGTATCCTGAGATACGAACGATGACATCTTCGCCATTCATAATCTTGTCATAAACATCTTTCAAGTCCATTACGTTCAAGTTACAGTGTTGTCCACCGTTTTCGAAGTAACCATCAAGGATTGTTACCAAGTTGTCCACTTGTTCGTCACGAGTTTTACCAAGAGCACGAGGTGAAACTTGAGTTGTCAATGAGATACCATCAGCTGCGTAACCAAAGTCAAGGCTAGCAAGTGAGTTCAAGTTTTGCAACCATCCACCTTTAGCTTTGTTAGATGGGTTAGCACCTGGTGAGAAGAATTCAAGTTTAGACAAGTTCACAGAACCATCTTCGTTGAGGTATACGCCTTTGTGGACTGGTGAGTTACCAGTTTGTTTAGAGTAAGCAACGTTAGATGTGATGGTCAAAAGTGATACTGTGGCTTCTGCGTTCTTGTAGAGTTTGTGGCTACGTAGACGAGTTGTGTAAGCTTCAATCAACCATTCTGCCAATTCGTTTGAGCGTGGATCATCTTCACCCCAACGTGGGTATTCACCGATTGTTTCGTAATCGTAGATGTAGCCATTTTCGTCACGGATTGGTTTAACTGTAGCGTATTTGATTGCTGACAATGTATCAACAGTGTTGGCAAATCCACAGATACCGAATCCCATGTTTGCACGTTGTTTAGTTGGCAAGAAGGCCATTTGAACAGCTTCGTAGTTGTACTTATCAGTCATGTAGTGGATGATGTTCAAAGCATCTACGTAAGTGTCAGTCAACCAGTCAAGAGATTTTTCAAAGTTAGCTTTAACTGATTCGAATTCAAGAACTTCGTCACGGATTGGTTCGATGTCAAATACCTTGTAGTCTTTGTGAACATCGTCGTAACCACCGTTCAAACCAGTAAGAAGGGCTTTCAAAACGTTTACGCGAGCACCGAAGTACTGGATGTTGTGACGTTGTTCTTCATTTTCTGGGTCAAGTGGAGATACACAACATGAGATACAGCTCATTTCACCGTATCCGTCTTTAGCCATTGTTGTAACACCTTCATATTGGATTGAAGAGTGTTTGTGGCTCATGTGCATACAGTAACGACGGAAGCTATAAGGTAATTTGTCAGTCCAAAGAACTGTCAAGTTTGGTTCTGGAGAGTTACCGATATTGTCAAGAGTATTCAAGAAACGGTAGTCCATCTTAGTAACACGGTGACGACCGTCGTTACCCATACCAGCCATAGAAGTTGTGATGAAGGTTGGGTCACCTGAGTACAATTGGTCATAAGCTTTTGTACGAGCAAATTTAACTGTACGAAGTTTCATAACGAAATCATCAACGAATTCTTGGATTTCTGATTCAGTAAATGTACCACGAGCAAGGTCACGTTCTGCAAAGATATCGAGTACGATTGGCACACGTCCTAGAGATGTTGCAGCGCCGTTGATAACACGGCAGACAGCCATGAAGGCGATGTTCACCCATTGGATAGCTTCTTTGACGTTCATCGCTGGTTTGCGAACGTCAACACCGTAAAGGTCACCCAAGCGAACAACTTGTTGCAATGCTTGGTATTGAAGGTTTACTTCTTCGCGAAGACGGATTGTTTCTTCATCAATTTCTTTAATTGCATTCCAGTCGTTTACTTTTTCTTGCATCAAGTAGTCTGCACCGTAAAGAGCAAGACGTGCGTAAACACCGATGATACGTCCACGTGAGTAAGCATCTGGAAGACCAGTTACAGTGTGAGCGTGACGAGCACGACGGATATTTGAAGTGTAAGCACGGAAAATACCGTCGTTAACTGTTGTTACGTATTTTGTGAAGATTTCGTGAACAGCTGGATCTGGTTCGTATCCATTTTCTTTTAAAGTAGTTTCAGCCATACGGATACCACCTTTTGGCATGAAGTTCAATTTGAAGAGTTCATCGTTTTGGATACCAAAAATCAATTCGTTTTCTTTGTCGATAAATCCAGCAGGAATATCAGCAATAGATGTTGGACGAGTGTCCATTGGGAAACGAGTTTCTTCGTAATGTGCTTTTGTTTCTTCTACAATTTTTTTGATGTGAAGTGAACGTTCTGTTGGTCCAGCAAGGAAACTTTCATCTCCATCGTAAGGTGTATAGTTAGCTTGAACGAAGCGAGAAATACTTGCTTTTTCTTTCCAATCTACGCCTTTGAAGCCTTCCCAAGCTTTATCAAAAATATCTTGTGCTTCAACAACTGTCTTAACAACCATGTTAATGTCCTCATTTTTCTTTCTAGTAACAACTATCTGTTACATTCATAAGTCAAGTATACCACACAGTAACCGATTTCAACAAGGAGAAAACAGCCTTTTTAGCGCTTTCTTTTATAATACAGGCTGTTTTTTGATATTATCTGTATTATATTTTTGAAAGTTAGACTACTCTTTTCCATTTTTTCAGAAAAAACGGTATAATGAGAAAGAAAATACGGCTAGAAAGGAAGCTAAATGCTCATATTTCCATTGATTAATGATTTGTCTAGAAAAATCATCCATATCGACATGGATGCCTTTTTTGCTGCGGTGGAAATCAGAGATAATCCTAAGTTAAAGGGCAAACCTGTCATCATCGGGAGCGACCCCAGACAAACAGGTGGACGTGGTGTCGTTTCTACCTGTAGCTATGAGGCGCGAGCTTTTGGTGTTCATTCAGCCATGAGCTCTAAAGAAGCTTATGAGCGCTGTCCCCAAGCTGTTTTCATCTCAGGAAATTATGAAAAGTATAAGACTGTGGGACTTGAGATTCGTGCTATTTTTAAACGCTACACTGATTTGATTGAACCTATGAGTATTGACGAGGCATACTTGGATGTAACGGAAAATAAACTCGGTATCAAGTCAGCTGTCAAAATAGCCCGCCTCATCCAACAAGATATCTGGCAGGAGCTACATCTGACTGCTTCTGCAGGCGTCTCTTATAACAAATTCTTAGCTAAAATGGCTAGTGACTATCAAAAACCACATGGTTTAACAGTTATCCTCCCAGATCAGGCCCAAGACTTTCTCAAACAAATGGACATTGCTAAATTTCATGGCGTGGGCAAAAAAACAGTTGAACGCCTTCATGAAATGGGCATTTATACCGGTGCAGACTTATTGGAGGTCTCAGAAGTCACTTTAATCGATCGATTCGGCAGACTCGGTTTTGACCTTTATCGAAAGGCAAGAGGCATTCATAACTCACCGGTCAAGCCCGACCGCATTCGTAAGTCCATTGGCAAGGAAAAAACCTATGGAAAGGTCCTACAAGTAGAAGAAGACATCAAAAAAGAGCTGACTCTACTCTCCGAAAAGGTAGCTCTCAATCTCAGCACGCAGGACAAAGCTGGAAAAATCATTATCCTCAAAATACGATATGCTGACTTTTCCACTCTAACTAGACGAAAAAGCCTCCCAAAAGCAACACAGGACGCTAGTCAGATTTCTCAAACTGCCCTTCAACTCTACGAAGAACTAGCTGAAAAAGAAAAAGGCATCCGTTTACTAGGAGTCACAGTAACAGGATTTTAAAAAGCTTGAAGGAAGATTCCCTCAAGCTTTTTCTTATACAAATAAACGCACAAAACTATAGAGCAACAAGACACTACCGAGTACGATACGGTATTTACCAAAGAGGGTAAAGTCGTGCTTCTTCACATAGCCAGTCAAGAAGCGAATAGCAACCATGCTGACCGCGAAGGCAACACCCATAGCAACCAAAAGCAGGAATAGTTGTCCAAAACTCAAAAGTTGACCTGCTTTTATAAATTTGAAAATTTTTAAAGCACTAGCCCCAAACATAACAGGAATTCCGAGGTAGAAGGTAAACTCTGTTACGACTGAGCGACTCGTTCCATTTAACAAACCACCGACAATCGTCGCACCTGAACGGCTCGTTCCTGGGAAGAGGGCGAGGACTTGGAAAAGTCCGATATAGAGAGCTGTCTTGTAGGGAAGCTTTTCAAGTTCTGTAACTGTTGGTTCAATAGCTTGTGCCTTGTTCCGTTTTTCAAGATAGATAAAGGCAACCCCATAAATAATCAACATGATCGCAACTGATACCATATTGTGAAAATGAGTATCAAACCAATCATCCAGCTTAAAAACTAGCAATAAAGGCAAGGTCGCAACGAGGACTTTTGACCACAATTGCCAAGTTCGACGGACTTCTGCCTTATTTTTACCAGGTTTGAAGGGATTGAGCTTGTTAAAGTAAATCACCATAACCGCTAAGATAGCACCGAGCTGAATAACAACATTAAACATGGACATGAAGGCTTCATTTTGGTCCTTGTATTGTACAAATTCTTCAACCAAGATCAAGTGACCAGTACTTGAAATGGGCAACCATTCTGTAATTCCTTCAACAATCCCAAAAAAGATTGACTTCAAAATTTCAATAAGATACATGTATTACTCCTTTTTCTGTCCTCTATTATAGCATAATTTCGGATGTTGCGATAGATTTTTTCTAGAAGGCGCCGATGCTACCACCGCCTCCGCCTCCGGAGAATCCTCCACCCGAAGAACCACTTCCAGAAGATACGGAGTAATTGCTTGCTGTATTTGCAATACTAGCATAGTGGCTCATTTGAGCAGTTGAATGGTAAAACATACTGTGCCAGCCATAAGCTACATAAAGATTGATATCTGGGTTCTCGACCTGAATCTGATAAGATCTCATCAAATGGCTCACCTTGTCCGCATAACCAAATAAAGTAGCATAAACAAGGAGACGATTCCAAACAACAATACTTTCTAATACTGCCTTGTCTAGATGGGCGATATCGCGAAGCATGTTTTCAAAACTAGTCCAGAGATAGTATGCTTCTAGTCCATCTTCATTTAAAACACCATCACGAGTATCAAATCGGGTCGTCCAATAATAGACGGCAGCTAACATCAAGCCCACAAACCCAAGGATAGGAAGTGGCAGAGAAAGATACCCGTGAGCATCCAAACTATACAAGAACCAGCCAAAACCAACGAAAGCAGGTAAAATCGTAAAGACACCTATCGTCAATCGCAGGATTTTTTCTCCATTACTCAGTGAACGATAATAATCTGGAAGTTGCAAAGAAGAAACCCGCTTTCTCACTCCATCCTGCATCTGCTTCAGAGCTTGCTCAAAAGACGACTTAAGTTTACGTCCTGTTTTCTGAATTCGTTTTTCATCAGCTGCTTTTGCACCTTGGTAAAGACTAGTTGACACTTGGTAATCTGCAAACAAATCTGAAACAAGCACTTCTTCTCTTCCTGAAAAGGCCAAATTAAGGCAATCCTTTTCAAAACTTGCCAATCCCTTTTCTTTTACGACTTTTAAACGAACTTCATCTCCATTTGAGATGATTGAAACATTTCCACGGTCGATCACATCCAATAAAGTTGCCTGAACGAGTTGGTCAAAGGTGAACTTCCCTCCTCCTTTGGTCAAGGGACTGACTTCCTCTAAAGAAGTGGAGTAAACAGCTTCCGATAAAACCATCGGTTCTAAGTCCATTGGCGGTTCATAGAGACGGTGATTTTTGGCATATTTCTTCGATGGGGAGGTTTTTCTTCTGTAAATGCAGTAGAAAATAACACTAAAGACTAAAAAAAGCGAGAGTAGGAAAGGGATGATCCACGTAACCAGAGCTTTGCTCTGAGCTTTTTCAGCAGTAATGGACTCCTCTATTTTTTCAAATTCTGCTAAACGATTGCCCTTCAATCCCTGATCCAAAGCTGTTTCAAAATCTTTTCTAAGCCAATAGGCATGCAATTCAACCCCACGCTGACGAGGTAGGTTCTTCAAATGAACACGATAATCACCACCTGTCTTCTCTACCTTGCCCTCTGTAAAGAGTTTCCCTGTATGAAAGAAAAGTTTTTCAGCTCCATTAAAGCCCGTTACCCGAAACTCAAAATTTTCGATAGGTTCTGAACTATCCGTCAAGGGTTGCCAATTTAACTCCGCTATATCCTTGTATAAGAAGAGAAGATTTGATAGTTGCCAGGTAACCGTCACCCGAACAGTATCTCCGGCATATCCAGCATTATAAATTTTTACCTTGTAGCCGTCCTCTTCCTCCATAGTATAAAAGGAAACATTTTGAATAATTTGCCCATTTTTAGACACTTGAACGGTCGGGTCGGGATCAATATCAAATCCTTCTGGCATTTTCCCAGCTTTTCCTAGTCCAACTAGCTGGCCATTATAATCATCTCCAAAACGGTAGGTGATTGTTTCCTTAAAAATTGCAGTATTATCTGCATGAATATTCAAATCACCCTGATAGGATAAGATATCAAAGTCTACTGCAAAAACTAAGCTCGGTATAAATAATAAACAAGCAAATACCAAAGTCACCAGCCATCTTTTTTTCATAATCGATTCCCTTTCAATCTTTTCACCATTATATCATTTTTTATAAGTAAAGGCTTACTTGTATTGAAAATCTCACCATTTTTAGATACAATAGAGAGAAGTCATTTTTAGACTAGAAATAGGAGAAAACATGAAAAAATTATGCTTATCTATCCTTGCTAGCCTAGCCCTTACATTAGGACTGGTTAGCCAAGTCCAAGCCGACGAATATTTACGCATCGGAATGGAGGCAGCTTACGCTCCCTTCAACTGGACCCAAGACGACGATAGTAATGGTGCTGTCAAAATCGACGGTACCAACCAATATGCCAACGGCTATGATGTTCAAATCGCTAAAAAGATTGCCAAAGATCTAGGTAAGGAACCTTTGGTCATGAAAACCAAGTGGGAAGGACTTGTTCCAGCCCTTACTTCTGGCAAAATCGATATGATCATTGCCGGTATGAGCCCAACCGCTGAACGTAAACAAGAAATTGCCTTTTCAAGCAGTTACTATACTAGCGAGCCAGTTCTATTGGTTAAAAAGGACTCTGCCTATGCAAATGCCAAATCTTTGGAAGATTTTAGCGGAGCAAAAATCACTTCTCAACAAGGTGTTTACCTTTATGATTTGATTTCTCAAATTCCAGGTGCCAAAAAAGAAACAGCTATGGGCGACTTCGCTCAAATGCGTCAAGCTCTGGAAGCCGGTGTTATTGATGCCTATGTTTCGGAACGCCCTGAAGCACTGACTGCTGAAGCCGCTAACTCTAAGTTCAAGATGGTCCAAGTAGAACCCGGTTTCAAAACTGGCGAAGAAGATACAGCTATTGCCATTGGACTTCGTAAAGATGACAGCCGCATCAGCCAAATCAATGCGAGTATTGAAACCATCTCCAAAGATGAACAAGTTGCTCTGATGGATCGTATGATTCAGGAGCAACCTGCCGAAGCCACAACAACTGAAGAAAGTAGCAGTAATTTCTTCAGCCAAGTTGCTAAAATTCTTTCTGAAAACTGGCAACAGCTCGTGCGCGGCGCAGGTGTCACTCTTTTAATCTCAATCATCGGAACTATCGTAGGTCTCATTATCGGTCTTG
Organism: Streptococcus oralis; assembly: GCA_019458035.2. Classification (GTDB taxonomy): domain Bacteria; phylum Bacillota; class Bacilli; order Lactobacillales; family Streptococcaceae; genus Streptococcus; species Streptococcus oralis_BP. The sequence continues at coordinate 47,573 of CP185271.1, read as the reverse complement.
CCATTGGTGTCTTCCGTACGGCTCCTCTCTCGGAAAACAAAGCCATTTACAGCCTACAAAAACTAGTCGGTTGGATTCTCAATGTCTATATTGAAATCTTCCGTGGTACACCGATGATTGTTCAATCCATGGTTATCTACTATGGAACTGCTCAAGCTTTCGGTATCAATCTCGATCGGACACTGGCTGCTATCTTTATCGTCTCAATCAACACAGGCGCCTACATGACAGAAATCGTTCGTGGTGGTATTCTAGCAGTTGACAAGGGACAGTTCGAAGCTGCAACCGCTCTTGGTATGACCCACAATCAAACCATGCGTAAAATTGTCCTTCCTCAGGTTGTCCGTAATATTCTACCTGCTACTGGTAATGAGTTTGTCATCAATATCAAAGATACCTCTGTATTGAACGTTATTTCAGTTGTCGAGCTTTATTTCTCAGGAAATACTGTAGCGACGCAAACCTATCAATACTTCCAGACCTTTACCATCATTGCAGTGATTTACTTTGTCCTCACCTTCACTGTGACCCGTATCCTACGTTTTATCGAACGCTATATGGACATGGATACTTACACTACAGGTGCTAACCAAATGCAAACGGGGGATTTGAAAAAATGACACAACCAATCCTTGAAATCAAACACCTAAAAAAATCCTATGGGCAAAACGAAGTGCTAAAAGACATTTCTCTCACCGTCCATAAAGGAGAGGTTATTTCCATCATCGGAAGCTCGGGAAGCGGAAAATCAACCTTCCTTCGTTCAATCAATTTACTCGAAACACCTACAGGAGGAGAGATTCTCTATCGCGGAGAAAATGTCCTAGAAAAAGGCTATAACCTCACCCATTATCGTGAAAAGCTCGGTATGGTTTTCCAATCTTTCAATCTCTTTGAAAATCTGAATGTCCTTGAAAATACTATCGTTGCCCAAACGACTGTACTCAAACGCGACCACTCTGAAGCTGAAAAAATTGCCAAAGAGAATCTCGAAAAAGTTGGTATGGGAGAACGTTACTGGCAAGCCAAGCCTAAACAACTTTCAGGTGGACAAAAGCAACGTGTAGCTATCGCTCGTGCACTCTCCATGAATCCTGACGCCATTCTCTTTGACGAACCTACATCTGCCCTTGACCCCGAAATGGTCGGAGAAGTCCTCAAAATTATGCAGGACCTAGCTCAAGAAGGCTTGACCATGATTGTTGTAACCCACGAAATGGAATTTGCTCGCGATGTTTCCCATCGTGTCATCTTCATGGACAAGGGAATCATTGCAGAAGAAGGTAAACCTGAAGAACTCTTCACAAACCCTAAAGAAGAACGGACCAAAGAATTCCTTCAGCGTTATCTCAATTAATAAATAAAGACTGCATACAGAATGCAGTCTTTTTAGTTTGTAATTGTAAATAAAAGGCAGACTCGATTCAGGAATCTGCCTGTAACCACAGTTCAATCTTCAAATTTTTCATGATTTTTTTCATAGAAATCGATTAAACTAAGAGCTGTTTCAAATGAAATATTTTTAACTTTTGCGCGTCCTTGCGCTAGGGCAATTATAGACATTTCACGCGCATTCGTTTCTTTAGAGATACGGTAACCTGTGATCTTCTTATCACGGACCCAGCCAACAACTGCTTCTACCTTTTCAAAGTTTGACTTAACCATGTTCTTCTCCTGAATTATTCTTTACAATTCCTAATTGTATACGTTTTTATTTTATCTGTCAATAAAAAAACATATATTCGTCACAACTATATTATTCTGCATATTTTTATTTGGCTTTTAAAGCCGATAATATATGAGTTCTTATATCTTCAACTCCATTAGGATTTGCTGGTAGGAAGATTGTATTATTTCCTTCTTTTTCTGCAAAATTATTCAATGTGTCTAAATACTGGTTCGTTAATAGGATAGACATGATTTGTTCTTCAGTCAGCTCAACATTAGCTCCCTTTAACTCTTTGATAGAATCAGCTAGTCCGTCAACAATTGCTTTACGCTGCTCTGCAATCCCTACACCATGTAGGCGATCTTTTTCTGCTTCTGCTTCTGCTGCGGTCACGATTTTAATCTTATCTGCTTCAGCAAGTTCTTGCGCTGCAACTCTCTTACGTTGAGCTGCGTTAATTTCATTCATGGATTGTTTTACTTCAGCATCAGGTTCAACCTTAGTAATCAGCGTTTTGACAATGATATACCCATACGTAGACATTTCTTCAGCCACTTGTTTTTGAACTTCTAAGGCGATTTCATCCTTCTTCTCAAACAACTCATCTAGGGTTAGCTTTGGTACAGATGAACGCAAAGCATCTTCAATATAGGATTTAATTTGGGCTTCTGGACGCATCAATTTATAATAGGCATCTGTGACGTTGTTTTCATTTACTCGATACTGAGTTGCTACATTCATCGTTACAAATACATTATCTTGCGTCTTTGTCTCTACAACAATCTCACTTTGCAACAAGCGTAGTTGAACTCTTGCCGCAATCCTATCAATCCCAAAGGGAGCCCGCAAATGAATACCACTATTGCTCAACTTTTGGTATTTACCAAAGCGTTCTATGATAGCGACAGATTGTTGTCGAACCACATATACAGAACTAATCGTAATCACTGATGCAATCACCACTAAAAACAATAAAACAAGTAAAATTTGTAAAACCATGGGAATCTCCCCCTTTCATCACCCTCATTATAACACCATCGTTATCATTACGCAAATAATATGATAATAATTTTATTTTAGTTTAAACTAACATGTTATACAATGTTTCGTTTCCATTCAAATTAATATAAGACGGGTCAAACTTTTCCATACGATGAATCAATCCAGCATAATCATGCTTATTGGCAAGAGCAATCCCAATCAATACAGGGCCTGTCCCCTTGCTTGCTCGTTTGATATATTCAAAACGAGTGATGTCATCATTTGGCCCCAAAATGTCATTTACAAACTCTCGGAGAGCTCCTGGACGCTGTGGGAAATTCACTACAAAGTAATGCTTGATTCCATCGTAAATCAAGGCACGTTCTTCCATCTCTGGCATGCGGTTGATATCGTTATTTCCTCCAGAAATTATACAACAAATCGTCTTGCCTTTGATATAGTCTGATAAAACTTCCAAGGCTGCAACGCTGGCAGCTCCGGCTGGTTCTGCTACAATACCTTGTTTGGAATAAAGATCAATCAAGGTTTCAGAAATCAATCCCTCGTCCACCCCAATCAGCGTTTCAACATTCTTTCGGGTCGCTTCATAGGTCAACTGTCCAACTTTCTGTACAGCTATCCCATCAGCAAACTTATCAATTTCTTTGAGTTTAACTGGTCCCCCAGCCTCAAAGGCAGCTTTCATAGAGCGGGCTCCATTGGCTTCTACCCCAATCACTTCAATAGTCGGGTTGGTTTCCTTGATGTAAGTTGAAACACCGGCAATCAATCCACCACCGCCTACTGGTACAAGTACTGTATCAAAATCAATAGACTCTTTACGGGCTTCTTCAAGAATCTCATAAGCGACAGTCCCTTGACCAGCCTGAACATGCGCATCATCAAAAGGATCAATGAAGGTGCGGTTTTCAGAAACTGTAAATTCTTGTGCTGCCTTAGCAGAAGCATCAAAGGTATCCCCAACTAACTTAATTGTCACAAAATCACCACCAAAAAAGCGGACCTGTCCAATCTTTTGTTGCGGTGTTGTGATGGGCATAAAGATGGTTGCAGGAATTTTCATCTCATTACAAGTATAGGCGACACCTTGGGCGTGATTTCCTGCAGAGGCACAGACTACACCACGCTCACGTTCTTCTTTTGATAGTTGAGAGATGGCATAATAGGCTCCGCGAATCTTAAAGGAACGAACACGCTGGGCATTCTCCTTCTTCAAATAAATCTTAGCACCATACTTCTCCGATAAATAATGATCATAATCAAGCGGAGTATTGACTACTACACCACTCAATACTTTGTGGGCTTTCACCACGTCTTTTGCACTTAGCATTGTCTCCTCCTCAAATACTTTTTAAGATAAAAAGCGAGTTAGGTACCCCCAACTCGCCTTCTGTTTTTCTTCACAAGAATTAGTTGTAGATTTTGAATGCGTCGTCGTCGTTTTTACCAACGAAAGGCATTGCTTTACGCAATTCAGCACCAACTTTTTCAATTTCAAGGTTAGCTGCTTGTTCACGGTAAGCAGTCAATTTTGGACGTCCAGCCTTGTAGTCATTTACAAAGTCATTTGCAAATTTACCATTTTGGATATCTGCCAAAACAGCTTTCATATTTTCTTTGACTTGCTCAGTAATCACACGTGGACCTGATACATAGTCACCGTATTCAGCAGTGTTAGAAATTGATTGACGCATTTTCTTGAATCCACCTTCATAGATCAAGTCAACGATCAATTTCATTTCATGAAGAACTTCAAAGTAAGCCAATTCTGGGGCGTATCCTGCTTCTGTCAAGACTTCAAAACCTGCTTCGATAAGGGCAGTCAAACCACCACAAAGTACAGCTTGTTCACCAAACAAATCTTCTTCAGTTTCTTCTTTGTAAGTTGTTTCAAGCAAACCAACACGAGCTGCTCCAACACCTTTACACCAGTCCATAGCAATATTTTTCGCATTTCCTGTAGCGTCTTGGTATACTGCATAAAGAGCTGGAACACCAAAACCTTCTTCGTAAGTACGACGTACCAAGTGTCCTGGTCCTTTAGGAGCACACATGAAGACATCTACATCTGCAGGAACTTTGATAAATTCAAAGTGGATGTTGAAACCATGGGCAAATCCAACTGCATTTCCTGCTTCCAAGTTTGGAGCGATTTCTGCTTCGTACAATTCTTGTTGGATTTCATCTGGTGCCAAGATCATGATAACGTCAGCCAATTTAGTTGCTTCTGCTACTGTGTAAGTGTCAAAACCATCTTCTTTTGCTTTGTCAAAAGATTTACCTGGGCGCACACCGATGATGACATCACGACCTGAATCACGCAAGTTTTGCGCATGCGCATGTCCTTGTGAACCATAACCGATTACGGCGATTTTTTTACCGTCAAGCGCTGCTACTTTAACATCTTTTTCGTATTCCATTTGAACTGCCATAGTTTTTCTCTCTTTTCTATTATTTATTGCCTTTTAGGCTGGTTTAACAAATTTATGCTGGATTTTATACTCAATAAAAATCAAAGAGTATTAGTCGCGGGTAAATCCAGTTGCACCCGTACGAGCGATATTTTTGATACCATATGGTCGAATCACTCGCAATAAAGCTTCACTCTTTTCAGCATTTCCAGTCATCTGAATAGTGATGGAGCTTGGAGCCACATCTACTACCGTTGCACGGAAAGGTTGGATAATGGCCAAGATTTCTGCACGCTTTTCAGCAGGAGCAGATACTTTTACCAAGATAACTTCTCTTTCCAAGTGTGGTTTATCTGTGATATCTCGAATGCGAATCACATCAATCTGACGATTCAGCTGTTTAATGATTTGCTCTACTTCATCGTGTGAAGCTACATCGATAATGATGGTAATTCGTGATACATCAGGATTCTCTGTCGCACCAACTGAGATACTCTCAATATTGACTTGGCGACGTGAAAGGACACCTGTAAAACGATTGAGGACTCCTGAACGATTTTGTAGTTTTGCTGTTAACATTCTACGCATGGAACTTCACCCCCAACATCTCATGATTGCTCTTACCAGCTGGTACCATCGGTAAAACCTGTTCCTTACGAGAAATATCCACCTCGATAAACATGGGCACATCCTCCAGAATGACTTCTAGATCCTTCTCTAGCGTCTCCGGATTATCAAATTTATAGTTTTTGATGCCGTAAGCCTGTGCCATCAGCTGGAAGTCAGGAAGTGTATCAAAGACCGACTCGGAAGTTCTACCCTCATAGAAGGATTCCTGCCACTGACGAACCATTCCTAGGGAGTGGTTATTCAACATGACAACCTTAATCGGTACCTTGTAGATGTTTAGGATTGCTAGCTCTTGGTTGGTCATTTGGAAACCACCATCACCGACAAAAAGGATAACTTCTTTTTCCGGATTGGCAATCTTAGCTCCGATAGCTGCAGGAACTCCGAATCCCATGGTACCCAAACCACCTGAAGTGACTAACTGGCGCTCATTTTGGTAAGGATAATACTGAGCCGTCCACATTTGATGTTGACCAACGTCAGTTACAACAATGGCATCTCCATTCGTCAACTCACCGATGCGTTCAATAACGGCCTGCGGTTGAACCACACGTTCTTTCTTATCATAAGAACGAACTCGATTCTTGTCCTTGGTGACTTTTTCAATCCATTTCTCAGTATTGTTATGAACAGTTGGTTCTGCTAGTAGCATCTGCAAGGCTTTCTTAGCATCGCCCACCACAGGAATATCTGCTCTGATAATCTTGCCAATCTCAGCTGGGTCAATATCAATGTGGGCAACCTTAGCATTCTTCGCAAAGGTCTTAGGATTTCCAGTCAAGCGGTCATCGAAACGGCAACCAATACTAATCATAAAGTCGGCTTCCGTCATGGCAATATTAGCTGCGAAAGACCCGTGCATACCTCCCATTCCAAGAAAGAGCGGATGATTCGTTGCAATCGTACCTTGTCCTAAAAGACTGGTCACGACTGGAATTTGGTAGCGTTCTGCAAACTCATTGAGTTCTGTAGCTGCTTCTGCATAACTAACTCCACCACCTGCTAATAAAACAGGTTTCTTGGCTTTTGACAATTGCTTCAAGATTTTCTTGATTTGCATGTCATTTGGCTCCAGAGTCGGCTGATAGCTTGGCAAATTCACTTCGGGTGAATAGATGAAATCTGTCTCTAAGGCAGATACGTCTTTTGGTAGGTCAATCACGACAGGCCCTGGACGACCTGTCGTTGCGATATGAACAGCTTCTGTAATGATGCGAGGAATATCTGCCGTCTCACGAACTTGGTAATTGTACTTAGTGATTGGCATGGTAATTCCCACGATGTCCGCCTCCTGAAAGGCATCTTTCCCAATCCCTGCTCGCGCCACCTGACCCGTAAAGACCAAAAGGGGAACGCTATCGCTCATGGCATCTGCAATCCCTGTAATGGCATTTGTAGCTCCCGGTCCACTCGTGACGACAGCAACACCCAACTTTCCAGTTGATTTGGCATATCCTTCAGCTTCGTGCAAACAACCTTGCTCATGGCGTCCTAAAATGTGACGAATGCCTTTAAAATTGTATATCGCATCATACAAAGGTAAGACTGCACCACCAGGATAGCCAAATATGGTATCAATTCCTAAATCACGAAGTGTTTCCAAAACTAGATCCGACCCCGTCTTAGGAGATTCTAAACTGATTTTCTCCATTGTTCCCCTTTCTCTTCTCTTAAAAATAGCTTGTTACTATCATACCATTTTTTCAAAAATTTTCAAGACAAAAGAAGCAATTTTCTGAATTTTCTATCTAAAAGTGTATTTATGAACTTTTTTATCATTTTTATTAACATATCATCAAAATAAGGAACTTTTCCTTACTTTCATTTATTAAATCAGTCTAATTTCTTCGTACATGGGATGGAAGTTGGCAAGATTTTCATTTAATTCCTAAATTTCCATAATATATTCAGCAAATCTGTGTGAAATAAAGGTGATAAAAAAGGAAACCACTATGTGACTTCCTTCTATTGCGAAGACAGATTATTCTTCACCTTTGTTTTTCTTAATGATTTCTTCTTGTACTGACTTAGGTACATCTTCATAGTGGTCAAATACCATCATGAATGTACCACGTCCTTGAGATGCAGAACGAAGAACTGTTGCGTAACCGAACATTTCAGCAAGTGGAACGTAAGCACGAACGATTTGGCTGTTACCGTGTGCTTCCATACCATCTACACGTCCACGACGAGCAGTTACGTGACCCATAACATCACCAAGGTTTTCTTCTGGAACAGTGATTGTTACAAGCATCATTGGTTCAAGGATAGCTGGTTGTGCAGTCTTAGCAGCTTCTTTAAGTGCAAGAGATGCAGCAATCTTGAAGGCAGTTTCAGATGAGTCGACATCGTGGTATGAACCATCGTAAAGTTTAGCTTTAACGTCAACAATTGGGTAACCTGCAAGAACACCGTTAGCCATTGCTTCTACAAGACCTTTTTCAACCGCTGGGATAAATTCACGAGGAACCACACCACCGACGATTGCGTTTTCAAATTCGAATCCTTTACCTTCTTCGTTTGGAGTAAATTCAATCCATACATCACCGAATTGACCTTTACCACCAGACTGACGTTTGAAGAATCCACGTGCTTGAGTAGAAGCGCGGAATGTTTCACGGTAAGATACTTGAGGAGCACCTACGTTCGCTTCAACTTTAAACTCACGACGCATACGGTCAACAAGGACGTCAAGGTGAAGCTCACCCATACCAGAGATAACTGTTTCACCAGTTTCAACGTTTGTTTCAACGCGGAATGTTGGATCTTCTTCAGCCAATTTTTGAAGAGCGATACCCATCTTGTCTTGGTCTGCTTTAGATTTTGGCTCAACCATCAATTGGATAACTGGTTCTGGAACGTCGATTGATTCAAGGATGATTTTAGCTTTTTCATCAGTCAATGAGTCACCAGTTGTCGTATCTTTCAAACCAACGGCAGCAGCGATATCACCTGAGTAAACAGTGTCGATTTCTTTACGGCTGTTAGCGTGCATTTGAAGGATACGTCCGATACGTTCACGTTTACCTTTAGAAGTATTCAATACGTATGAACCTGATTGAAGAACACCTGAGTAAACACGGAAGAATGTCAAACGACCTACGAATGGGTCTGTCATGATCTTGAAGGCAAGAGCTGCAAATGGCTCTTCATCAGATGCTGGACGAGTTTCTTCTTCATCTGTATCTGGGTTAACACCTTTGATTGCTGGGATGTCAAGTGGGCTTGGAAGGTAGTCGATAACCGCATCAAGCATCAATTGAACACCTTTGTTTTTGAAGGCAGAACCACACAATACTGGGAAGAATTCAACATTGATAGTAGCTTTACGGATACCCGCTTTCAATTCTTCGTTAGTGATTTCTTCACCTTCGAGGTATTTCATCATCAAATCTTCATCAGTTTCAGCAACTGCTTCGATCAATTTTTCACGGTATTCTTGTGCTTGTTCAAGATATTCAGCTGGAATATCCTCTTCAAGGATATCTGTACCAAGGTCGTTTGTATAGATTTCAGCTTTCATCTTGATCAAGTCGATGATACCACGGAAATCATCTTCAGCACCGATTGGCAATTGGATTGGGTGTGCATTTGCTTGAAGACGGTCATGAAGTGTGCTTACTGAGTAAAGGAAGTCAGCACCGATTTTGTCCATCTTGTTGGCAAATACGATACGTGGAACTCCGTACTCAGTTGCTTGACGCCAAACTGTTTCAGTTTGAGGCTCAACACCTGATTGTGAGTCAAGAACGGTAACCGCACCGTCCAATACACGAAGAGAACGTTGTACTTCGATTGTGAAGTCCACGTGCCCTGGTGTGTCGATGATGTTTACGCGGTGGTTATTCCATTGAGCTGTTGTCGCAGCAGATGTGATAGTGATACCACGTTCTTGCTCTTGCTCCATCCAGTCCATTTGTGACGCACCTTCGTGAGTTTCACCGATTTTGTGGATTTTACCAGTGTAGTAAAGAATACGCTCAGTAGTAGTTGTTTTACCGGCATCGACGTGAGCCATGATACCGATATTACGAGTTTTTTCAAGTGAAAATTCGCGTGCCATGAGGTTTGTTTCTCCTATTTATTTTTGATTTCTATTCTATTATAACACGATTTTAATAAAAACGGATAGGCAGGACCTACCCGTTCTCAATGTTTATCTTGTTTTTGTTGGTTTCAACTTGTATACAAGTTGAATTGAACTAGGGCTAAAAGCTTGGAAAATAGATAAGCTTTCCTAGAATCTTTGATTCTGCGTCAAACTTCCTAATTTTCAGTCGCTTTTTTAACGCCCTTAGTATCTTAGTTGAGCTCAAGCTAAAAGTCTGGAGAAAAAGATGAATCTCATTGGTTGCAATCGCAACCTGCTTTGATTCCCTATTTTCTCTGGGACTTTCTTAACGCTTTCGCATCCTATATTACCAACGGAAGTGGGCGAAGGCACGGTTAGCTTCAGCCATACGGTGAGTGTCTTCACGTTTCTTAACTGCTGCACCTGTGTTGTTCGCAGCATCCAAGATTTCTTTTGCAAGACGGTCTTGCATTGTGTGTTCACCACGAAGGCGAGCGATGGTTACCAACCAACGAAGTCCAAGTGTTGTACGGCGTTCTGGGCGAACTTCAACTGGGACTTGGTAGTTAGATCCACCAACACGACGTGCACGTACTTCAAGTACAGGCATGATGTTTTCCATAGCTGTTTCAAATACTTCAAGTGCATCGTTACCAGTAGCTTCTTTGATTTGTTCAAAAGCACCGTAAACGATTGAAGCAGCTGTACCACGTTTACCGTCAAGCATAACGCGGTTGATAAGACGAGTAACTAGTTGTGAATTGTAAAGCGGATCTGGCAATACGTCACGTTTTGGAGCTCTATTTTTACGACTCATTTCTCTTTATCCCCTTTCCTTATGCTTTTGGACGTTTAGTACCGTATTTAGAACGGCCTTGTTTACGATCGTTAACACCTGCAGTATCAAGTGCACCACGTACGATATGGTAACGTACCCCTGGAAGGTCTTTTACACGTCCACCACGAAGAAGCACCACGCTGTGCTCTTGCAAGTTGTGTCCGATACCTGGGATGTAGGCAGTAACTTCGATAAGGTTGCTCAAACGTACACGAGCGAATTTACGAAGGGCAGAGTTAGGTTTTTTAGGTGTCATTGTTCCCACACGAGTTGCAACACCACGTTTTTGTGGTGAAGAAACGTTTGTTTGAACTTTTTTATGACTGTTGTAACCAACGTTCAAAGCTGGTGATTTAGATTTTTCTACTTTTGATTTACGCGGTTTGCGAACCAATTGGTTAATTGTAGGCATCTACATTCTCCTGTGTTTTTTTATTTTTGGTGATGATACACTTGGTGACAGCTATCATCTGTGTGTACTTTTGCAACATTTGTCAGCACGTCCCTGTACACTTTTGAGAGACCAAAAGTAAAAAGTACCGTCTATTATTGTAACACAATTTTTCCTTCATTGTCAAGATATTTTTCATTTTTATTCTGATCTTTTCACTCTTTGACACTAGCTTTCACCCCTTTTCTAAACCAGAAAAGGAGGCAATTGGCCTCCTCCTTTCTAGTATGGTTTTCCTTCAATTAAACATTCGTTTGAGATGTTTTTAGCATTCTTATCAAAGCCAACCTGATTCGTTTGCGATGTTGGCTGCCTCTGTACGATTGCCTGCATCTAGCTTGGAAAGAATATTGGTGACATAGTTTCGGACGGTTCCGTTTGATAGATAGAGTTGGTCTGCAATTTCTTGGTTGGATAAACCCTGAGCGATTCCCTTTAAGACAGCAACCTCTTGTTCTGTCAACGGATTGGAATGCGTCATCACCACTTCCATCAATTCAGGCGAATACTCCTTGCGCCCTTCGAGGACAGTGTGCAAGGTTTGCATGAGGTCTGCAATGCTTCTTTCTTTCAAGACATAGGCATCCACTCCAACCTTAATCGCGCGTTCAAAATAGCCAGGGCGCTTGAAGGTTGTCACCACAACCACCTTTGTTTCTAACTTTTCTGCTCGTATCCACTCCAAGACTTCGAGGCCAGTCTTAGCAGGCATTTCTACGTCAAGGATGGCGATATCGACAGACTCCTTTTCTAGGAGTTGGATTGCTTCTTGCCCATCCTTGGCTTGTAAGACAGACTCCACATCCGCTTGAAAGGCAAGCAACTGGCACATGGCATCTCGCAACATACTTTGGTCTTCTGCAACAAGTAGTTTCATCTTAGTTTCTCTCCTTATAAGGTAGTCGTACTTGCACTTCTGTTGGACACTTCTGACTGATCACCTTTACATCTCCCAAAAATGGAAGAACACGATCTCGAACTGTATGGAGCTCATCCCCCTTTATAGAAGGAAAGCCACAGCCATCATCTCTCACTGTTAAAATGAGTTCTTTCTCTGTCCGTTCTAATTTTAAGTAGACTTTAGACGCTTTAGCATGTTTGATGACATTGGTCACTAACTCAAGTAAAATCATGGAAGCCATTGACTCCAATTCCTGAGTTAAGCTAGCTGTATCTAGTTGATTAGCTATTTCCACCTCAATTCCAGCAATTTCTAACATCTTTTTCACAGTCTCTAGTTCTGATGTCAAAGTTCTAGACTTAAGATTTTCCACAATGGTTCGAACTTCACGCATTGATTCTTTGCTAATTTGCTGTATTTCTCTTAATTCCTTTTCCACCTGTGGATAAGCCTGCATCTGAAGAAGTTGGAGGGCAAGGTCCGTCTTCACACTCAACATAGCAAAGGTATGACCTAGACTATCATGGAGATCCTGACCGATACGATTGCGTTCATTTTCAGCCAAGAAAAGATTAAGCTTAGCATTTTGTTTCATCTTTTCTTCTTTTATTTCCTCCGACACTCGAATTCGATAAAGACCAAAGGTCAGTGCATCGGAAAAGATAAAGGTCACCAAGAAAAAGAGGAGGTCCCAGGGACTAACATGATTGACCATATAGATTCCGGTCAGAATGAACGGTTGCAAGACAACAAAACTGACAAAACGCCAAGAGTGAAAAGAAATCTCATCCAGCTCATAAATAAGGAGATTGGATAAATAGAAGATAAACCAGGTGAAACCCGAACTCAGCCAAACCGATGTATAAAAAATGTAGGCAAGCATGATCCACCAAGCCATCCACAGCACAGTGCGACTCTGACTGGCTAAAACCGAATAGAAGGCAAGGACAAATAGTAGGGTCCATAGCAAGGTTAAAAGCGGGTAATCTCCAACGATAACACCCGCTATAGGAAAGATGATAAACACAATTGAAATATGAAACATATAATGAATGTTTTTAAATTTTTCCAACATAGATTTATTTTACCTCAATCCGTTTTTTCAGCTGGATTACCAGTACACCAAAGAAAACTGTATAACCTAGTACAACCAAGGCAGCAAGAATATTAAATTCGTGGTGCTCCAAATAAGTAGAGACAACCTGCATCAGTTGATAGGTTGGGGTCAGTTTTCCAATGGATTGGAGCCATTCTGGGAAGGAACTCAAAGGGAACCAGAGTCCACCTAGGACAGCCAAAGCAATATAGGCAATATTTCCAATAACCGTCATCAATTGAGCACTAGGAAGCAAGCTCACCAAGACCCCCATGCTGATAAAGACCACGCTTCCGACCAGCAACATAACTCCAATCACCAACCAGTCAAGCCAAGGTAGAGTAACCCCGCGGACAAAATGACCAACTGAAAAGACAACTGTAATTGATAACAAGAAAGTCAGTAGGGTACTGAACAGTTTTGATACATAATATTCTACCATAGATACGGGAGAATGTTGAATCAATTTTTGCCAGTTGTTTGTCTTATCAGACTCGAGTGTGCTTGGGATACTGAAAAAAGCACTTGACATGATACTAAAGAGCGTCATGGCAAAGAGATAGGCTTGAAGAGCAATTTCTGGAATATCTGACCCTGACATCATACCAGAAAAGATAAGGTAAAACACACTTGGGAGTCCGATGGATAGCAAGTAGTAGACTGCTTGCCGTTTCATCAGAATGATTTCCACTTTCATGAGACTTGTCATATTTTTCATCGTCAATCTCCTTTAGTCTTGAGTCGTTTCGAAGATACTGTCTAAGAGAGTTCGATTGCGAACTTCAATTTCTTCGATCATGCAGCCCTGTTCTTGCAAGACTTTCCATACCTGGCTGGCTTCTTTGGTTGTGAAGGAAAGAGCATTTTGCTTGATTTCAAGCCCTTGAATCTGGTCCAAAGTGCTGATAACTTCCTGATAAGTTAGTGGTACCGTAAAATGTTTTTCTTGTTCTTCACCACGCATGGCATAAGGTGTCGTATCCCGGATCAATTCACCCTTGTGGAGGACCAAAATGCGGTCAGCCGTATGTTCTACCTCTTCGATATAGTGAGAAGAGTAGACAATGGTGACACCATTTTTCTTTAACTGATTGACAATTTCCCAAAAATGCTGACGTGTCGAGGTATCCATGGCAGCAGTTGGTTCGTCCAAAAATAGAATTTTCGGACGACCTATTAGTGCCAACACGAAAGAGAACAAACGTTTTTGCCCACCAGACAACTTGCCCGCTAGCTGATTTTTCTGTTTGTCCGAAAATCTCAGCAAGTCATCAATTTCTTGATTGGAGAGACTGTTTGGATAGATTGATTGAAAGAAGGATAAGAGTTCTTTCACTTTCAAGTCTTGAACCACCGTATTTTCTTGAGGTAAGATAGAAATAAGTTGCTTTAATCGAGGATCTGTTGGTGCAAAGCCTTGAATAGCTATCTGACCTGAGCTCACGAACTTGTCGCCCAAGAGGCAATCAATCAAGGTCGTCTTACCTGCTCCGTTAGGTCCGATCAAGGCGACACATTCACCATCGTTGATTTCAAAAGAGATGTTCCGCAAGATCTCCTTGTCTTTTATTTTCTTACTTAATTTCTCAACTTTAATCACAGTCATGAGATTCTCCTTTCAACCACTTCATTCCCATAGGGAAAACGACGAAAATCATAAATCCAAAACCCCAGGCACCACGAATGAATTGGCGAAACAAGGTTTGGTCAAACCAACCAGTAAACATTTCCACTAACCATACCAAGAGTGACAGGCCGATAAAGAAATAGATGATTGCTTTTTTCATTCCTCAAACTCCTTTTTCACATCTCTGACCAATTTCAAACCTTCTCTGACAAGCCAAGACATCATTCCAAAGCCAGCAAAGAGCTCCCAAGGAAAATGGTAGAAACCCTCGTCCAATCCTGAAAACATGAGATAGGTCATAACTCCTGCTGCTACTAAACTCACTGCGACAATCATTTTATTTTTCATTTCTTCTTCCTCCATTTCATACTTCAATTATAGACTTTTGAAGTTGGCGGAGCTAGATGCTTCTGTCACTAGGAAATATGACAAATGTCATAAAAAAAGAAAGTTGCAAAATCAACTTTCTTTTTAATCGATTAAATTTTTATTCCACACTGAAAAGATATGGGTATACAGGTTGTTGACCTTGGTGGATTTCGACTTCAACGTCTTCGAATTCTTCTGCGATTTCTTGGGCGATTTGGTTGGCTAATTCTTCACTTCCATCTTCACCGACATAGAAAGTTACGATTTCACTATCTTCGTCTATCATGTGCTTCAAGGTTTCAGTCAAGGTTTGATGCATGTCAGGATTTGACACAAGGATTTTCCCATCGACCATACCAAGATTGTCATTTTCATGAATTGCTAATCCATCGATAGTTGTATCACGAACGGCTGTTGTTACACTTCCGCTTACGACATCAGCAAGAGCTGCAGTCATGCATTCTTTATTTTCTTCGATTGATTTACTTGGGTCAAATGCAAGAAGACTTGTCAATCCTTGAGGAATTGTACGTGCTTCTACCACAACAGCAGGTTGTTCAAGCACTTCAGCCGCAGACTGAGCTGCCATAAAGATATTTTTGTTGTTCGGCAAGAAGATGATGTTGCGAGCATTGACCTGTTCAACAGCCTTGATAAAGTCTTCTGTTGAAGGATTCATCGTCTGACCACCTTCGATGACATAATCCACACCTTGGGCACGGAAGATATCTGCCAAGCCTTGACCTGCTACTACTGCGATAAGGGCGTACTCTTTTGTTTCAGCGGGCTTATTTCCTTGAGTCGCTTCTTTTTCAACTTGCGCCTCGTGTTGATTACGCATGTTGTCCACTTTGACCTTGATCAAGCTACCATATTTAAGACCTTCTTGCATGACAAGACCTGGATCTTCTGTATGGACGTGAACTTTGACGATCTCATCATCGTTGACAACAAGTAGAGAGTCTCCGAGTTCATTCAAGTAGTTACGGAATTCATCGTAGTCAAAGTCCTTAGAATAAGTTGGACCTTGTTTGAGGGCTACCATGATTTCCGTACAGTAACCGAAGGTAATATCCTCAGTTGCCACATGACCTGCCACAGACTTGTGGTGCTCTGCATTGATCATTTCACTCATGTTTGCAGGAGTCGCTACAAAGTCTTCAGAAGCACTGTATTCACCAGTAAGAGCTGAAAGGAATCCTTCGTAGATGAAGACCAAACCTTGACCACCTGAGTCTACCACACCAACTTCCTTAAGGACTGGAAGCATTTCTGGTGTCTTAGCCAAAGCTGCTTTTGCACCTTCCAAGGCTGCACGCATGACCTCAACAGCATCATCTGTCTCCTCGGCTTTTTTCTTAGCCCCAATAGCCGCTCCACGAGAAACAGTCAAAATGGTTCCTTCAACTGGTTTCATAACCGCTTTATAAGCTACTTCGACACCAGATTGGAAGGCAAGAGCCAAGTCTTGACCTGTTAACTCATCCTTTTCCTTGATAGCTTGGGAGAAGCCACGGAAGAGCTGAGAAGTGATAACCCCTGAGTTCCCACGCGCACCCATCAAGAGCCCTTTGGCAAGAATGCTCGCTACTTCTCCAACTGTAGAAGCAGGCTTGTCTGCTACTTCTTTCGCACCATTTTCAATGGTCATTCCCATATTTGTCCCAGTATCTCCATCTGGAACCGGAAAGACATTCAATGAATTGACATATTCTGCTTGCTTATTCAAACGAGTTGATGCAGCTTGCACCATCTCTTGGAATAAACTGGTAGTAATTTTTGACACGATTATTCTCCTACAACTTTGATATTTTGAATGTAGACATTCACAGTCTGAGCAGTAATTCCTAGTTGATTTTCTAGACTAAAACGAACACGCTCTTGAATGTTTTTTGACACTTCGCTTATCTTTATTCCGTAGCTCAACACGGTATAAACATCAACTGCGATGCTACCATCTTCGGCTGCCTTCACGACAACACCCTTAGAATAATTTTCCTTACCAAGGAGGGCTTGGAAATTGTCTTTGAGGGCATTTTTACTAGCCATACCGACCACACCAAAAATCTCAGTTGCGGCACCACCTACTACGGTTGCAATCACTTCATCTGTCAGTTCGATTTGACCATCTTTTGTATTAATTTTTACAGTCATTTTTTTTACCTCAACTAGTTGATACTCTATTTTATCATATTTCAGCCCAAGTGTAAAAGCAGAATGCTGTATCGGCGGATATTTATACTCAATGAAAATCAAAAAGCAAACTAGGAAGCTAGCCACAGACAGTACTTGAGTACGGCAAGGCGAAGCTGACGTAGTTTGAATTTGATTTTCGAAGAGTATTACTCTATTTTTCAAATGGTTTTATCTCTAGAGCAAAAGAAAAAGACCTAAGCGGTCTTTTCATTTTTATTAAACGCGTTCAACTTTACCTGATTTCAAAGCACGAGCTGAAGCCCAAACTTTTTTAGGTTTACCATCGATAAGAACAGTAACTTTTTGAAGGTTTGGTTTTACGGCACGTTTTGTTTGGTTCATCGCGTGTGAACGGTTGTTTCCAGATACAGTCTTACGACCTGTAAAGTAACATACTTTAGCCATTGTGTTTTCCTCCTATTAGATCTAATATAGCGGATGTGCTAGCACCACATACCGTACTATGTTATCACACTTTCTCTATTTTGGCAAGGAAATTCGAAGACTTGTTTGTGTCTAAATTTTTGGGAATAATCAAATATCCTTATAACTCAATAAGAAAGCGAGATTTTTCAGACAAAAAAACTGGAAAAAGTTCCTTACTTTACTCCAGTCCTTGACTATATTGCACTATTTATGCTACAATATTGTTTGACTGATTAAGCAAAGTGTGTGTTTGTCTTAATCGGTGGTGTAGAAGCAGCAACTTCTACACCTTTTTCTTTTTTATATTTACTCTATTATTGTAACACACATTAGGCAAAAAAGCAACTGTTTTGTATAAAAACATGATAAAAAGACCTCTAAAAATTCTTTTTTTAGAGGCTTTTGTCTGCCTTCAAATTTTATTTATGCCCTCTTTTTCTGATGACAGCACCGTGTGGCTTATGGTTAATACGAAACCCTGCGCCTAATCCCGAATCCCTAAATTCCTCATACTCTTGTCTCCAAGCTCCAAAAAACAGCTCGTGTAGCTGATCGATTCGCTCAATAAGAATCATCTTGGCCATGGTACAAGCCCCTTCGATGGACCAATACATCCCTCGATGTTTCATGCGGTAAGTGACCTTTCGGTGCTGACTCTCCATTACCCCGATACCACGTGAGGACAATCCTCTAAGTTTAGGTGGCCTAGTGTCACAGAAATTTCTTAATAATTTCTTACGAAAATTGTAAAAATTATCAAGAGCTTCCTGGCTTTCTATGAGAGATTCAGCTGTATCTAGTACGGTCTGAAGCAGGCTCTTCTGATGATTTTTGATGGCCTTAAAAGCAAGATCAAGTAGTGTAGACGGGTACGGCTTCAGGAATCGTTTAAGTTCTTCATTGACATGATAGGCATCCCAGAAATGCTCATGACGTTTAATCCGTAGGACCTTCTTAATTTCTTGAAATATTCTGCGAGAATATCCTTTACCATTGTCCGAGTTAGTGATAAGAAGAGTTCGATCAGTGATTTCAAAATGATTATAGAGATAGTCTATCAATTCTTCCTTTGCTTGTTCATGGCTTGTATGGATAATCTCATGCTTATTCTCTAGTACATACCGATTATTACCAACCTTCTTCGCTCCAGTATGAATCAGGAAATGGGCTAAGTCTGTATTGTGTCGTTCATCATTGCTTGATGTTGTCTTGACGAGCACACCATCTCCCTCCAGGTAGATTTTATCTGCCTGGATTTTTTTCGGTTGCTCATCACCTCTAAAAAGCCGATAGCGTTCCCTATCTGAAAAGAGTCTGCCTGCCATTTTTACAGACTTCAAAACAGCGTCCTTTGTTATCTCCAGGCGATAAGCCATCTTAACTGTTCGACAAACTTCACGGTAGGATAAAACAGAAGCGTGTTTTGCCATGTGAAAAATCAACTCAGGAGAATAACGCATATACTTTTCTAGACCTAGCCACTCATCTACGGGATAACAACTTTTCTTTCCCTTTCGCCAGCGATTCCTAGAGAAGGTCACCTCTCCAAATGTAAAAACAACTGTCCTCTCTGTACTATCTATCCGCTTATATCCCCTCAGTCTCATGGAGGGAGCAATCTGCTCGTCATAATCTCTTACTCGCTTCAGGAATTGCTGCTCACGTTTGCGATCTAGTTCTGCGATAAATTCTTTTTCATCAAATCTAAACATACTCTCTATTGTACTGAAATCATGACTAGATTGAAAACATCACAAACTTTCTGCAAGACTCTTTCAAAAATAAAAGCCTTCCCTTATTGGGAAGGTTGTTTAATTATAAATATAAATATAATTATATTTATAACGATAAACTTTCGATTAGTTTATCAAGATAATCTGATGCAGACTTTGCACCAACTGCTTTAGCAATTTCATCCAATTTTTTCCGATTGCTTGGTTTCAAAGTAAACTGAAATTGTTTCTTACGTTCAAAGCTTTCAAACTCAACTGCGACTTCATTTGGAGTCCGATCAGGTTGGCTGCTCGCTTCAATGATCTGTGATATTTCTTTTTCCTTAGGGGTAAATGCCATGATAATCTCCTTCTAATTATATTTATAATTGTATTTGTGTTTATAAATATAATTATATTGTATCATAAATTTTTGAAAAAGTCTGCTCCAGCTCAGCGAAAAACTTTTTGTGTTTTTGATAAAGCTCAGGATTCTCCTTCATATCTGCAATAGAGATCTTATCAATCGTGGAATGATTGAATAACTCTTTTGCTGGTACGATGCCTAGAAGGTTGTCTGTTCCCTTCTCTTTAGCTTCAAGTCCCAGAGCTTCCAGTAACTCTCTTGATGATCCATAGTTCGGTCGGATCATATTTGCTAAGAAATATAGCTCAGCAGTAATGTATGATTCCCTTGTACGATAGTCAATTACATCCTTTCTGAATGCTTCTAACCGAGTTGATAGATTGAATTTGGCATTATAACCAAACTCTGAAGGAGTCAAGGGACTAATAATAGCGTGACTGACCGCAACAGCATTTTTAGTAGCTGTCGCAAAGTCTGGTCTACAATCAATCAAGATATAGTCAAACCGATCCAACTTCTTCTTTTCGTAGTTATCCTCTAGCCAAAGATAAAGTAGCATATTTTTCTTATCGCTGTTCTCCAGATCTCGTTCCACTGTATCAAGCTGAACTGAACCTGGAATTAGACTGATATTTTTCTTGACTTGCTTAATATCCACATCGCCACCTTTAAAAGCATTAGCAATCGTATTCTTGCTCTCGTAAATATTATAGCACTGGGTTAAATTGCACTGATGGTCAAGATCAATCAAAAGAACCTTATGCCCTTTTTTAGCCAGCCATTCCCCATAATTAAATGTTAAAGTTGTTTTCCCAACACCGCCCTTAATAGCGGCAAATGTGATAATCTTCATTTGATATCCTCCTGTTTTTCTATACTTCTATTATACCATTATAATTATATTTGTCAATATGTTTATAATTATATTTATAATTATTTTTACAATGAAGTTTCTCTTCCCCTTTCGCCAGCGATTCCTAGAAAAGGTTATCTCTCCAGATATAAAGACAACTGTTCTCTCTGTACTGAAATCAAGACTAGATTGAAAACATCAGAAACTTCTACAAGGTTTTTCCATCTTCAAAACGTCGGTCAACTTTCTCTTCTCGATTACGCACGTGCTCCTTAACATCTCTATAATCTGTGTAATGTTTTAGAGTGTCGTCAAAAAACTCTTGTAAGGCTCCTTTTTCAATTTGAAATTGTTTGATCAATTGACTGACATCTTCCAACCCCATATCCTTTGGAACTCCCAAATCAGCCAATAGTTGTACCGCCGCAAGACTATTTTCTGGAGATTGCTGGATGGCTAAAAGTGCTCCTTCAATTTTATGATAACGTCCAAGTCGGTCATCTAGCTGTCTTAATTCCTCCTGGGTAGCCTCTATCTTTTCATTAAAGCGCTCCTCCAAATGTTGAAATTGTGTTCCATCTGTCACGCCGTGCTCGACTAAGAAATTATATTCCTTAATCAGTTCACGCATAGAGGAAATTTGAGCGTTTTTAGTTACAAGTGTTTCTCCATTTTGTTTGGCCAATTGCCTTGCGACAGTCAAGCCCATCATGTACCTATTTTTTTGAGATTGATCAGGATTGAGAAAATAAAAATAGTCTTTCTCTTTGATATAGATGGTATAATTTCCATCCTCATTTTTATCAACTTTATGAGAAGGTATTAAAATTGTACCACTATTTAAAGCTCCCATATCCATCTGCAAGTAAATGCCTTGCTTGCTTTCTTGCTCGACCTGCCAGGATTCTACTTCCAATTTCAATTCAAAATCATTGGCCGTTTTTTCTTTTGATTTTTGATATTGTTCTTTCAATTCCTCCACATCAAAAACTAACTGATTCTTAGAAATTCTCTCCTTTATTTTTTCAAGAGAATAGAGTCCTTTCTTCGATAATGTATCATCTCGGACATTTCTTTGTTGGGGCTGATCGAGCAATTTATACTTCACAAATTTTCCAGAGAAATCAATCTGAAGATTAAGCGCAGCTGCCTTTTGTTTGAAATCTTCTAACGACAAAGAGTGCTTCAGAAGAAAATCTAGACGATCCTTGATTTCAAAGCGATAATTATTTTGTCTTCTCCAAGCAGAATACTTTGTGTAAGAATTTTTCATAGTAGGCTCAATAATTTTGGCGCCATAACGTGCCGCATGTTTGTCCGAAATGGCTCTCAAATTTTTCAAAGTTTTCTTTTCCCAGCGAAATTTCTTGAGCGTTGAGGTATTGGTGGTATTAAGTATGATATGGTTATGAAGATGATCTTTATCCGTGTGGGTTGCGATCACAAACTCATAATTTCCACCTGTCAATTCTAACATCGTTTGACGGCCAATTTCATGAACCTGCTCAGGAGTCAAGTTATCATCTGGAGAAAAAGACTGGATAATGTGATGAG
Organism: Streptococcus oralis; assembly: GCA_019458035.2. GTDB lineage: Bacteria > Bacillota > Bacilli > Lactobacillales > Streptococcaceae > Streptococcus > Streptococcus oralis_BP. The sequence goes on along the minus strand of CP185271.1, from coordinate 25,399 downwards.
CTAATACTTGTTTTCCTGAAGATAATTCTTTCAAGTCATCATCTCCTTTTTTAAAGGCTGCAGCTAATTTTGTCATGACCATTTCTTCATCTGCTACACTAAAATCAGAGATCCCATTTCCAGATACTAGCTTCATTTGAAGCTCACCATTATGATAGACAAGAGGAAAATCAAGATCACTTTCTGCAGTTTCTGATACAAGAGTTTTCGCTTCATTCAGAATATAGCGTACAGCTATTTTTAAATTGGAAGGAGTTTTAATTTGTTTGGGTGTTTTGATTACTACCATTCGTCATACGTCCTTATTGTTTTCACTTTTCGTTCCTGTAAACTTTTCTTCTCCGCACTAGAAAGTTTGACAGCCACCATCTCTTTCAACTCAGATAGATAGTCAATGACTTGTGCCACTTCCTCTGGCGTAACTCCTTGATTTTCATTGGCATGTTTGGCAATTTGGTTGATGTTCGTACCCACTCGATTGATAGCAACTCGAAGGTCTTTCAATTCGGAAAAATCAATTTGAACCACCTTCCCTTGTACCAGTTGATTCTTCGCATAGTATTGAAAAGATGGAACTCCCATTTGGGCCATCGCCGTTTTTATTTGACGATCTTCCTCTGGTGTTAGTCGTATCAATTTTTGTATATAGCGTTTTCTATTTTCTCGTTTCTGCATTATTTTTTTATCCTCTTTCTCTCAAAGTCTCTGGCATATTCTGACCAGGCATCAGCCCCTGACTTCCTTGTGGCAAGCGTAGCAAATGGATATCCATTTGCGAAATTTAAAAAAATCAGAGAAGGAGAACCTTGTAGTTTTCCTTCTTGATTTTCTCAGTTTTGGGGAAATCCCCAAGCCCCTTTCCTATATCTTTTGGAGTACAACCTCTAACAATTTATCGCAACCAACTGAAGATGTTTTTGAAAATAGATGATTGCTTATCACTATTTTCTACACTTTTTTCTTTCTGACCTTGTAACTTTTCAGCTAGGACAGAAAGTTGTTGAGCAGTTAGAGGCTGGAAAATCGACTGCCCAATTTGTATTTCTGTCAGTAAGATTTTTTCTGTGAGTACAGCTTGAAATTCTTCATCTGTAATCATCTTGAGTAGCTCAATATTTTCTTCTTCCCACTCCAAAAGAGCAGGATCTCCTTCAGGTAGTTGAGACTGTTCTTCCTCTAGTTGCTCCAGAACTTTTTGGCGAGTCAAGTCTTTAGCGTTTGGCGATACTCCTTGAACTCTGTCTCCATCCATGATTGGAATAAAGTCTGAAAGGATGATGATCAGTTGTTCTTCTTGTTCATTAGTCATGAGTGTTGTCCTCCTTGATGATGATTTGTTTTTAATTTGACCTTGGGTTTATTTGGGGTGTCCCGTTCGGTCATTTCGAGAAACCCTTCTCTTTTTTTGATTGTGCATCTGCTTTCAACTCCTGCTTGTGATCTTCGACAGCCTGCTTGCTCTGATCTTTAAACTTCTCCAGTTTTTGTTCAAAACTGCGCTTCGTTTGTTTCTCTTGACTCAATCTTAATTGTTCCAATGCTTGATCCATCCGAACCATTAAACTTTTAGCTTCTTGTTGGACAATATCCAACTGTGCTTCTAAATCAGCAAGTGTCTCCTTATCAGCAGACCACCCAGATAGATAGTTAAAGGAATACTCTGACGTATCAATACCATAGTATGAAGAAACGACATAAGCGACACTTTCAGCCTGGAGTTCAGCGGTGCTTCTAGTTAGATTTTCCTTTTGAGGATTATCTGCATGATGCAACTCTGCATGAGCCATTTCATGTAAGAAAGTTTTAATAATTTGAGCCTTGTTCATCTCATTACTACGTAAAACAATTTGATTTTCTGGGACAGAATAATATCCATGTTTATTATTGTCCATCTCTTCAAATCGAACCGATACATCATTTTCTTTTGCAATAGCCATTAGGGCACGGTAAAGATTTGCATAGTCCAAATCAGTCAGCTGTTCTTTCACTTCTGCAGCTTTTGGCATCTCCTTTCCTTCTGTCTGACTAACATCAAAAACTGGTACCAAACCAAAGAATGTAACTGTTTCTGGTTTCCCATTTTTATCCAATATTGGTTGGTTATTCTCATCCTTTTTGATCTTCGTCATAGGTTTAAAAATACGTAACGCCTTCTCACCTTTTTTCACATAGCGACCAAAGTTTTCTTTCCACTGTTTGAAAGAAGCTACTTGCCTTGCTTCAGGATTTTGTGCAAGAATTAAGCGCAAGTTGCGATTAGAATAATTATTTAGTTGGCTCATTTTCGTTAGATAGTCTTTGTACTTATCTGAATCCAGAAACTCCTTAATCCCTTCTTTAAGATGACGACTTAATCCTGCCATATCTTTATTTTGAATAAAATCTGCGACTGCAAGACTGCCAGCTGCTAAAACAATTTCATCCGCTTGTAGACTCTCCTCGCCCTCTGGTTTAGAACCTGGTTTCGATCTAAAATCATACGGATTCGTTCCCTGAAGCAACTCCTCCTCATCAGAAACACCATCAGCATCCGCATCATGTTCCAACTCCTGCTTGTTGTAGCTTTGTTCTTCTAGTTTGATTTCTTCCTCTTGTGATTTCTCAAATTCTTCTCGGACTGTGGAGATCGTTTGTTCAACTTTTTCTGATAAACCTTTGATTTCTTTTTGCCATTTTTCAATAAGGGCCAATTGTTCCATAGGTGAGTCTTTGACTCCCAACTTCTCAAACCAAGCAGATAGATTTTCGACCTCAACACTATCCATTCCATCAAAAGAGATAAATCCAAGGCGACCATCATGACTACTATCTGTAAATCCAATTGGACTATTTTCCAAATCTCCAAATGGGAGTTGGGATAGAAGTTGATCTGCGTAAAGAGTATCTTCTAAAGCGTAACTGAACTGAGAAATATCTAACTCACTCGCCAATCTCTCCAGATGATACGGAGTGAATATGGCCCCGTCTATCTTCATCAATTCTGGGTACTCTCTCATTTCTCGTGTTCCAAGTCTTTCTTTGTGAGCGATGGGGTTAATCTCCTCACCGATATTGTAACGGATGCTATCCTGGATCAGTTCACCATCAGGAGCGTAGATACTAAACTGGATCTTAGTTGGAGAGATGTAGCCTTCTGGATAAACACCAGTCACTTGTTCTAGCCCATCCTGATGTAACTGATAGAAGCTCTGGTTGGCTTTGTAAAGCTCTCTAGCAAAATCTTGATAAGATATCAGCTCGGTTTCTTTAAATGGCAATTTAGGCCCATCTGGTCGCTCCTCAGCCCATTGAAGACGTACATGGTAGTTATCCTTATAGATGTGATCTTGTTGCCATTCTTTATAAAAATCTGAATTTGTATCTAGGAGATGATCTGCACCAGCCGCAGCAACAATCTGATCAAATTTATCATTATGCTGCTTCGCATAGTCAAGATACTGATTCCAGGCTTGATGAAATTCTTCTGGAGTTTTTGAGAGGTCACCTGGTACACCTAAATTATAGACAGTATCTAGGACTTGAGTAAACGTAGCCGAATCAAGTAGGGAGCTATTCAGTGTGTTAGAAGGAGTTAATTGTTCAATTTCTTTAGGAACTTCTTCAAACTGCTTATTCTTCAAAACTGACAGCATTTCTGCGCCTTTGTCTTTAACATACTCCTCATTGATTGAAAGTTGCTCGATGTGACCACCTCGCTCTCTATAAACACCAAGAATGATCTTTTCATCCAACGATTTAACATTAGTTGCAAGCTCTCCCTTGAGTTTCATAAGAGAGGCTGGAATTTTTTCATCTCCGATATCTTTAAAAAGTAGTAAGAAATCTTCATCTTTTGCTTTAATAGCTTCACTCATATTGAGATTGTGAAGCTTTTCAACACTGCTCAAATCATCTAAAACAAAAGAATGTGGATCTAAAATATCACGCAACATAGGAAGAACCTGCAATTTATCCTTAATTGCATTACTAATCAACATACCGTCATAATGCCCCTGACCATTTGCAATATCATCTAGGAAATTTGCCGCTCCCTTTCCCTCTTCAAAAGGTCTAATCCCTGAAAGATGGATAAAGTTATCCTTTTGAAAAGTCACCTGAAGCACATTCTCCTCTCCATGATCCGCATAAACAAAGCTGATCTTACTGTCAGCCATTTCACTTAAATACCAGGACGCTGTACTTTGAATGGAGGGCGCATATTGGTTCAAACGTCTTAAATCGGCAGGTGTGATTGGGTGATAATTCCCCACTCGCCGTTGCACTTTATCATAATTTGTGCTAAAATGAAGGTACGGATAGGATGATGTCGGGTGACTGGTAACAGTTTGCTCAAAGGTGCTTGTTTCAAGTACAGGTGTGGGACTGCCTTCAGCTTCGAGCTGTAAAGACCCCGTGCCACCACTGGTCCTATCAATCAAGCGCTCCTGACTTTGTTCAGGGGCTTTTTCTATGTACTCCAGTATTTGTGCATCTAAACGATCAATTTCTTTTCTGATAGACGTCGTACTATCCGCAAAATAAGCATCCCTTTCCAATCTAGTACGTTTTGCGAATAACTTGTCTAAATCAGTCGTTATAAATCGTGACATTTCTTTTTCAAATTGCCATGCCTGTAGTTCATAGTTAATGCCTAAATCTTCCCGAATTTTTTCTGCTAATTCGTCTTCCCATTTACTATGCAATTCCCAAACTAGCTCTATAGATTCTTGATTATCTGGAGTTTGTTTTTCTTCAACCGTCTTATCTATACTAGTCGGATCAATGACGACTGTTTTTTTATTTTCTATCGAAAATGTGAGATTGTCCCAATTTTTTTCTAACCACCCTGCTTCGTCTTGATTTTTTTCAATAGGCTCTGGTTGTGGTGAGATTGATTTTTCCTGATTCGAGGGCGTTAATCCTACATTTTCTTGCCTTTGTTTGGCAAGTAATTCATCCACCTTCAGTCTTTCCTCATCTGTTTTCGGATGATACTTGGTTTGTGAAGATAATTGAAACTTTCCTTCCTCAGTCAACTCCAGAGCAACTCTTCGTAAGCCTTTTACAAAATACGTATTTGGTTGTTTTTGCCACTGATTCACTAAGCCCTCATCAATTAAGGCTTGAGTTGCTGGCTGAATGCTCGTTTTACCCATTTGTTCAGATATAGCCTCAAGTCTAGTCAACTCTTCTTGATAGCGTTTGAGAGTAGCTTTGGTAAAGAACGACTCCCCACGCTTAGCTTTTTCTAACTCTTCACGGATTCTAGGTATATTTTGAACACTCATCTCCAGACCACTTCCCTGACGATTCAACCCCATTTCTTTCAAATGTTGTTGGTGCTCCAGGTGCTCTACTCGCTCTTCTTGTTTCCTAATCTCATCCATCTTTGAGAAGACTTGACCTTCTATTTGTTCTTGCTTACGCATAAAGCTAGCACCGCCTCGCTTATCATTCATGGGTTGCCCATTTGTTTGTGCTTGGTGGGAATAAGCTCTTGAAATAGCCTCGTCTTGTTCACCCCTTAGTCTTTCCAATTTTCGACGTGCCTGGGCAAGACGACTGTTGTCTGGTGCGTCTTTCTCCAGTTGTTTTTCCTGCTTCAGGATCTCATTCCAGTCTGTCTTCTCCTGGCCTTCACGTTGTGGTGGTCTTGCATCGATAACTGGGATTTTTTTCTCCCGTAGTTTGGTAATAAAGTCTGTACCTGCTTTATCACGATCAACTGCCAGTGTGATGAGATCATCGTATTTGTGATCTTGGAAAAGTGTGGATGTTTCCGCTGCAACAGATAAAAAGTTAGAGGTACGTGTTAGTTCACTAGACTTGGTATAATCCCTTTCATCCATCGTGAGTTCCCCTCGCTCCTGCAGAATTTCAAGAACATAGTGAGACAGAACTCCCTCTTTTAATCCTTCCATCGCAACTAGTCGAACATCGTTTAATTCGCCCTTATGAAGCTCATAATAGCTCATAAGGTCAATTGGTGCCTCTGTCACAATTAAACGCTTAGGAGAGCCTATAGAAACGTTTAAGCCACTAATAGATTCTGATTGATACATGATTTGTTTCAAGTATCCTTTGCCAGGATGACGTTCTTGATCAGGAACAAGTCCCTGGAGGCTCGCACCTACCAGTTGCTGATTTCTGTCCAAGTATTTAAAAACCAAGACATCTTCTATAACACCATCTTTATCCTTACGTTTAGCTTGGGCTAATACTCCCTTTTCCAGGAAGAAGTCGATTGTATCATCAGAGAGACCTCTAATCTCCTTGAGATAGGATCTCGCCTCCACAAATCGTTGTTCGTAAGGGGCTAGTGTATAATTGAAAGGTTGACGTTCTTCCTCTACTGGTTTTGCTTCAGGAAAGGAACCTGTCTCTAAGAATACCATGGCTTCCTTATAGCTGACATTTCGCATTTCTTGTACAAGGTTGATGGTGTCCCCATACTTATCGGCTTGTGAATACCAATGCCAGGTATTCTTCACAGTATCAATCTTAAACGAGTCATGCTCAGCCCAATAATACTCTCGATGTGACTTTCGCTTCATCTCCATTCCAAGGCTACGAGCTACTTCTAAAATATCCAGCGATTTTGCCTGTGCTTTTGTTAAAGGCATACTCTTTCCTCCTCTACTAATTCCTTAAATAAAAGATATCCTTCAGGAGTTGCATCTAGTTCACTAACAACTATTGGATCTTCCTGACTCGTTGTCACAAAAAGATGAGGAGCTAATTGATAGAAAGTCTCCTCATCTGCCTGTTTGAATAGCTGCCAAATAGCATAACGTTCTGTGGCTAAATTTTCTAGCTTTAATGCTAGAACCTGCGAGATACTCTCCAGGTATCCTAATTGTGTTTTAGGTGTTTCCATCCTACTATCCTTTCTGTATGTTAGGCCACGAATAACTCTTTTAGCTGCGGAGTCAAATCGTTGGCATATAAAAGCAAGCCGTCGATGTCTGTTCCTTTTCGAGTGTATTCGTACCAGTTTTCTTTGTCTTCAGGAGAACTTGCAATCTCATCTTTTCTAGGATGATCATAGACACTTGCTTTTTTATCTCTGAAGACATTTTGTTTAGAAATAAAGACCAATCCTTCTTCTACCCCAATTCTTGCGACTTCATCTGGAGTTAGAAGGGGACGGCCTTGAATTTGTTTATTTTCACTTGATGATCCATTACGATAACTATGCGATTTTGAGGTAGATCGAGTACGTATAGTCTGCTTACCTGACCTTGTAGAATAGTATTCCATCGTATCCTTGTCATTTGTCCCTAAAAATAGGTGAGTAGCACAGTTATTAAAGATGGTCTTCCAATCACTTTTATAAAGTGATTCTAGCTGATTGACAGCTTGGATGATAATCTTAATAGACATCTCACGACTACGAATAGAAGAGAGAACCTGGGCGAAGTTTGGAATACGGCCAATTTGTGCAAACTCATCGAATATAAATTGAATGTGACGAAGATTTTTTCTACTGTATCCAGGTACTTTCCCTTGCAGGATATCATCAGCCTTATGTGTGAGAACCTCAAAACCAATCGCAAACAAGATTGAGGAAAGAAAATTAAAGGCATTATTGGTTTCAGGAATAGCAATAAAAACGGCTGTCTTTTTCGTATTCCAGGTATCCATTTCCATGGTATCCTCACTAATCAAGTTTCGGACATCTTCGTGGTCGAAGATAGAATAACGAGAAGACAAAATCGCTACCACACTGTTTCTTGTCTCGCCTCTGAAGTTTTGGAATAATTTCCACTGTTTATAAGCATAGTTGTTAGGTTGATGTTCGTTCAGTTCTTCAAACATCTGCTCGACAGGGCTTGGTACATCTGGATCCTCTCGATACATATTTCTTAATAGATCCGCAACGTGGCCCAGGTTTGGCATATATAACTGGACTCCAGTTTCAGGATCCTTCGAGTCAAAATAGAGATAACCAATCAATGCACGTTGCAGCATCAACTCCGCTTTAACCCAGAAGTCTTCTCCAGTATGCTCACTATTCTTCGTTCCCTCAGTAATTGCTTCAGAGATACGATCAATATCTAGCTCAGACTTCATGTAATGAAAAGGATTAAACCGATCTGAATTCTTGAGCCGAATCAAATCAAAGATTTTAACAGCATAGCCAGCTTTCTCAAGCATCTTCCCAACTTCGTGTACTAGGTTTCCTTTAGGATCCGTCACCACAAAGTTTGAGTTCATCTGCATTAAATTTGGCAATACAAAAGTAAAGGTTTTACCGTCTCCTGGAAGACCAATGACAATCACATTTTTATTGAGCTGGACATTGTAGGCTAAGCGAAAATTAAATAGGCCCATTTTGACCTGTTTTGAAAAAATCATATTCTTCTCAAAATCAACGTCTTCAAACCGTCTCATTTCCTTCAAAGTCGCAAAACGAGCACTACCTTGTTCTTCTCCTTGGCGATATAAATTCTTATCCATAGAAGCATAGACAAGCATTGGAAGACCGAATCCGATCAACCCAGCATATAAGGCACCTGAATCAAAGAAAACACCAAAAGAGAAGCGTTCCCAGTGTTCTAGCAACCAACGAAGCCGCAACATTCCCATAAAAGGTACTGCTGCAGTCGAAAGTTGGTAGTAATGGTAAAAGGACTGGAAAATAACAAATGAAAATAGCCCCACCACCAGGTAGGGCCATATAGGTTTTCTAATCATCGTGTCTTCTCCTTCCCAATCTCCTTCGTAACAACTGGCATCGTTCCTTTATAGACCTTATTTGTCTTATAGTAATTGATTTTATCTTCAGGAGTCATTTCATGTGGTTTCTTCAGTACCTTTTTAGCAAACTCTTCCAATTTTTCTGGGCTTTTCGTGATGTCTGCCAACATATCTTTGAGAGCCTTTTCTACCAGGGGACGATTTTTTGTTTCAAAGAAGAGATAGGTTGTACCATCTTTTTGATGATAAGTAAAACCTACCTTATACTCCTCCAGGTAATGCTTCAACTTAGCCAAGTGAACTTCACTATTTAATAACTTCTCGACATCTTTTTTTGATTTTGTGGCCATAAAGTCATTAAAACGTGTCTCCCCTTCAAAAGTTCGATTTGCCGCCTTATGTTGTTTCTTGTCGTAATGGGCTTTTGCGAGGGCATACAGAGCTTGTATCGTCATCTCCAGGGTAACTTTTCCTTTTAAAGCCAGAGAATGACTGACTTTTTCTTGATCCATGTAAGACCTCCTTTATTTTGGATAATTGGATAGTTCTGGCTTAGCAATAACCTGGAATCCGTAAGGTGCTGAAGGTTCTTCCTTCACAGTAACTACCAAGCGTTTCTGACTTCTGTTCTCACCGTCTTTCACGGCCACTACATAGGTTAGCTGATAAGTTGCTTCATCAACAATCAAGCTAGATTCCAGAATCACAGACTGCAGTTGACCTGCTTGTCTATCTATCGTTAATTGAGGAGCTACGAAATCAGCCATTTTCCCTTTATCAGAGTAAAGGGCTGGCAAAAAGTAACGTGAAAAGGCATCTAGTTCCCCTGTTTTTGACTGAATGGTTTTTAGATTTGAAAGTTCCTTGGATACGGCCGAGAGTTGCTTTTCTTGATGGTAAACTAGCGTAAGTGATAAGCCAGCAAGTGTCAGACTTCCTACTAGACTCAATAACACCAAAACTCTTCCTAAATACACCCAAAAAGAGCGTTTAGAAGAGGTTCGAGGTTTGGGAGTTTCATGTTTCAAGGAAGAGGCTTCAGCTTTTTCTTCAGGAGTCTTCTCTTGATGTTTTGTTTTTGGCTGGCGCTTAAAGAAAGAGGTTTTTGCTTCTTTTGGTGCAGCCTCCTGTTTATTCAACGTACCAGGCTTCAGGAAGAGGCTATCTGCGATTCCCTCAAACGGCAAATAGACATCTTCTTGGTACACCACTACATTCTTTTTATCCAGTTCCTCTACCAATAAAACGGCCTCTGCCCCCTGGTGTTTAACCTTAGCATTTTCTCGCTCCAGCGCTTGATACACAAGGTCCCGATTTTTATACGTTGTGGTCGTGTTTTGTGTCAGATTGGTTAAACGGTACATGTTTTTCAGCTCCTTTCAATTTTCCTTCAGCAAGAGCTGTTTCAATATCAGCCCAGGTTAAATTATGTTCGGCCAAGTAGTTTGACCGTTCCTCATGTTTGGCCAGAATGATTTGAGTTTCTAGCTGCTGCAGTTTCTCTTCTTCCTTCTTGGCCTTGGTCATATAGTCAGCTAAGCGGTCTTCCGCTTTCTGTTTTTGTTTTTCCAAAGTTTCTAATTTTGTCATTGCTCCTTTTTCCCTTCTGTACTTGGTGTTTGGTTAGTGATCGGTTTGTTTAACGATGGAATACTCGCCTTTTCGCTGGCGTTCAAGCTGTCCACAATCAAAATGGGGTCAATATGATTTACCAGGTATTTCCCATCTTGCTTGCTGAAGCGAATCCGTATGGTTCTTGAAGATCCTACGTTTGTTTGGGCGTTAGTATAATCATACTTCTTCTGTAACTGTGTCTGAGTGTATCTCACTTGAGCTAGGACAACATTATTTTCTTGATCGATGTAGATAGTAGAAGACTTCATCTGTGTATCCACTACATAGCCCTTATAAGTTTGTACCGTTGGTTCTTCTTCAGAGTTCACTTCCTGATTGTAAGCAGCTTCTGTCATATAGGGCAAATAGCGATTTCTATTTTCTCCAAGATCCTGCTTATTGAAGTAAGCCGTCAAAAATTCCTTTACATATTCTTGCGTTAGTTCGCTTCCCTCTGCTTTGGTTTCTTGTTGCGTAGTTTCAGCTTCCTGTTTGGCTTTCTTTTGCGATGAGGTTGCTGCTCCAATCCAGAATACGAATCCTAGAACTAGCACAACTCCTATAAGGATTCCTCCTATTTTCAGGAGTTTCAATTTCTCCATATCTATCATTTTCATGATTTACCTTCTTTCTTTTTTAATTCGGTGTTGCAAACGAATAGTAGTAAGCTGGATATAGGACAGAAAAATGTACCTTATCCTGTACTCCTTGGATATTACATTCTGAAACGAGGAATGAACCGTCTGGATTCACAGCTTCCACAATCGCAACATGGCCGTATACATCTGGTGTCCCACCAAATCCACCTACTACTGATACAACAGCTCCTTTTGTTGGAGTTGTACTATACCGCCATCCTTTTGCGACTAGGCTTGCCACCCAATCCTGACCATTACCAAGGTAACCATAAGCTCCTGATAAGTCTGTAATCGTTCCTAGTTCAACTAAACGATTATAGGCATACCAAGTACATTGTCCCACTTCATAACCGCTTCCTTGTTGTGTAGTCATAGAAGCCTGTGTTGGAGGGTGTTCCACTTTTGACTTATACTCTTCAGGGAAATTCCAGGAAGACGCTAACGCTCCACCTCCTCGAACTTGTTGAGTAAGAAAAGCGTGGATCTGCTTAGCGTTATTTTGGCGCTCTAGGACCTTGTCTCCAGAGTTCCCTTCCCAGTTAACCAGGAACCGCTCTGTAAGTGTCTCCACGTCTTCTGTGCTAGTTAGAATCGATGTCAATTCAGTGATATAGTAAGGAGTATCCCCCTCCAACATAAAATCTAACTGCAGTTCTAAATCGTACCACTTTTTATCTTTTGATTTTGCATAATTCAATAATAGAGTATGCCTAGTAGAACCATCTGCTGTATCTGTCCACTGACCTAATCCTAAACCTCGATGAAGAATATTTGGATACCCACCATCATAGATAGCAGGTCCTCCTATAGCTAACCAGGACTCATCATCCCAGGAAGAAGAATCAGCCCCTACTGGCGGACTAAGATAATCTCCTTCAGCACGTTTAGGATTGATATTACTTTCTGTCGCAAAGTTTCCAAGCATGGCTGCCAAACCATTATCTGTCAGCCCTGGTACCTTTTGCTTCAAGTAGTCTTTTATCGCTCGTGATTTTTGCCCTAAATCACCATCAAGTGTAGTAATGACTGAGGTTGTCTGATTGTACGTGACAGATTGAAAGTAAAAGCCTGGATTGACTGATGTCCACTTTTCTTTCTTATCCTTTGTCTCTTTTTCCTCCAATTTTTGATACTGAATGACCTGGTAACCATTTGCCGTTACCTTCCCAACCTCGTCTCCAGCTTTGACCTGATCACCGTCAGAAACACGGATATTTCCTACCTCTTCATAAGTAAAGATGGCTTTATCTGTTTTGATGGATACAGTAGTATCATCTGTCACACTGACTTGACCGTCAATAGGAGCTCTTAGAGCTTGTCCTGTTGAAGCTTTTAGTTGTGTTTTCTCATAGATTTCACTCTTAGAGGTATAACCAAACCGCTTCAGGATAACTAGAGGAGCATGATAAGAAGGGTCGTCTTCCTGGTAAAAGGGATTAGCTAGTTCTTGATAAGAGGGGTATCGACCAACTTCTTTAGTCAAATCCTCTAGCTCTTTATACTCTTCTAACTCACTATCACTCAACTTAGTCCACTTGAGATCTGACGAGGGACCATATAAGTCAGCCATCTTTTTCAAGTTGTGAGGGTCATCATTCAAATGATTCCAAAGATCATTCAAGGCATCTGAATAGTGATTGAAACCTAATATTCCAGCCCATTCACCACCAGTCCCCTCATTCCAGTTACTTTCTGGTTTCCACTCACTACCGTAGCGAAAGTTCATGAAAAAGATCATGTCATCGATGTTGGTCCAATAGTCTACCTTATCATTTGACTTCTCTCGATCTCGTTTACTAATTTGAAGCCATGACTTGTTCAGGTCAAATTCATTTTGTTGGACAGGACCACTGCCTCCAAACATGGCCATAAATGCCCCAAATACTGCAAAGATGAGGAACATTAAGAAATAGGACTTGACAGCTAAAGGATTGGATAAGATGGAACGCAGGGGCTTTGTCGCAACCTTCAAAACCTTTCCTGTCCCTCTTGACACCTTTCCAAACTTTGAACCTGCAAGTCGCTTTCTGGCCTGTTTCATCTTTTTGCTGAGCTTTCCTTCCCAGGAGAACTCTTTTGGTGTTCGAGTATATCCTCGCCCTCTGATGAAATTATAGCTTCTATTGAGCTGTCCATAGCTGTGCTTGATTGAATACTTGGATAATTTTCCTACAGCATTTAACGCTCTTTTAGAGGCGTTTACCTGATACTTAAATTGACGAATGTTTTGCCTCGCCTGAACCCAGTCTCCAAGAATCTCATTATCTCTGACTGTCTTCTCAACGTCGTGTCTCGCTTTCATTCGAGCACTTTGTTTAGCACGTTTCTTTAGGCGGTTAGGGATATAACTGTCATCAGCTTTTTTAGCTCGTTTATAGAGCGTTGTTGCAATTTGTTTTTCCAACTTTGCTCGATCACGTTGTTGCTTAAAGAAAAGACCTCTAGCTGTTGCTTGAGGTCCTTTATGTAGTTTATAATCTTTGTTCGCTAAGCGATAATTCTTCTTAGCTTCTTTAAATGCAACTTTTGAGTCTAAACGTGCTTCTTTAGGCTTTTTTTCAGCATTGAGGGCTAGTCCTTCTTTGATTCTTCGCTTGCGTTCCTGTTTTAATTGTTTGCGATTACTTTTAGACAAAAGAAATTACCTCTCTTTCTATTTTTTTAACCATCTGTCGCAACCAATTGATACAGTTTGGTATCTTTAGGGATAGGATTTTCAAATGGTACAATCGTATCCCCAGCCACGATCAAACCAGTACCTTTCGCTTTTGGCCGCAAGACAAATCGCTCCAGTGAAGGCGTAAGAGGGATAACCTGCTCCAGGGCATCTAGGTCTGTCCGCTTCAGCTTCAGGAGGGCTAGAAACTCACAGTTTGCGACTAGCTTTCTACCTTCTTCTGTAGATAGAACAGTCTCTGGATTCTGTGTAATCCCTGTTGGAATGGCCCCATATTTACGAATACGTGAGTATAGTTCTGTAAAGAAGGTTGCCTGGAGTTTATTCTTGAAGTAGAGCTGCAACTCATCAAAGTATAGCCATGTAATTGTTCTACCTTGGTTATTGACTACCTGGTTCCAGATGAAGTCCTGAATCACCAAGAGGGCAAATGGCTTCAATTTACCACTCAACTGCTTGAGATTGAAGATAATAAAGCGACTATTCATATTGACGTTTGTAGGGTGTGCAAAGATATCATTTGATCCAATAGTATAAGGTTCTGCCTTCAGCGCCAGATCCTTAGCAACAGCTTCAGGTTGACGTTCCAAAACGGCTTGCCAATCCTTAAAGGTTGGTTTTTCAAATTCCTCATAGGTCTTTCTCGTCACACGGTCAATCATCGCAAATTCATCGTCTGATACTTCAGAGAATATGTTCTCAAACAAGGTTGATAAGAGGTTTGATTTTTGGCCAATCGGATCACTATCTTCTGCCTGCAGTTTATCCTTATCGGGTAGATCCAATAAGTTGAAGTGATGTTGTGATCCAGGAGCGATTGTAATAATTTCAGCATCTAATTCTCGACCAATAACAGTGTATTCATCTTCAGGATCGACGATAATAATATTATCTTCAGGGTAACTTAAAGTTGTAGGAATAATCTCTCCTCCTTTAGCAAGAACAGACTTCCCTGATCCTGACGTTCCAAAGATACAACCTGAACCTGTATTCAAGTCTTTCTTACGGTCAACTGTGATAGCGTTCTTAGATAGCTGATTCTGGCCATAATAAATTGCACGTGGACTGTTAGATCGAAGATCTACGTTGGTAAATGGGACTTGTGTGGCCAAGTTACTGGTAGTCATATCTCTCATAAAACGGCGTTTTACGTTGATAAATGGAATCCCAATCGGTAGAATCGTATTCAAGGATTCTTCCTGGTACAAGTAACACTTATCCAGTTCTACCGTATTCTTACGGACAGATTGTTGAACCTGCTCAGTGTAGATATTCAACTCCTCCAGACTGTCAGCCATGAAGAAAATCGTCATCACACCTGAAAACATTTTTTGGTCATTGTCCTGGAGTTCTTCAGTCCATTTCTCTGTTTCACGAGATGTCTCCACAGCCTTCCCACCAACAGCCAGGTCACTTCCATAACCTTCTTTTGCTGCAGCCTTCTGACTTTTGATCATTTCCCTACGTACACTTGACTTAACTGTCTTGATTTTCTTCAGGGCATCTGCAGTATCATAGGGCTTCGCATGCAGACTGATAGCCAGTTCAATTCCTGTATCCAGGATATTCTTAATCAGTTTGTCATTCAAGAAGGTAGGATATTGTCTAACATACATCACCCTTGCGAAACAATCATCAATTTTCATATGATCTTTTTCAAACTTCAGATAGTTTGGAGCTACAAAGTCCCTGGTAGATAATCCAGAAATAGCGATGTCTTCATAGTTAAAATCAATAAAACCTTCTCGCCTCAAGAGTTTTCGGAAGATAAGAAGACGATCTAATCCCTCTAACTCCTTAAAGGAGATTCCTAAGCCACTGTATTGACTTTCAATAACGCTGGCTGTATCATCAAGGATTCTTCTAGCTTGATGATCCTGGTCTGTTTGGGTAGTAATCGTCAGATATTTTTCTACCTTGAAGGTATTTTGTTCCTGAGAAAAACGATCATTGATCATCGCATTGTATTCTTTACGATAATCGTCATATCCATCTCCAACTAAATCATAGCGGATAGAAGATAAGCTATTGCTTTCTACCCTACGATTCAGGATCAATAGCTGCATATCATTGTCAATATCCAGCGAATTAAAAATATCAGCGCTTGTTTCAATGATATCAATTCGCTCATCATCTGTTGCAGTAATATAGCTTGTATCACCTAGACGATAGGTCTTTGAGAATTGATCATTTGTAATTTTCATGAGCCCATCAGGCATCAACCATTGATAATTAAGACTATTCTGTGTAGATGCCGTCATGGTACGTCTTAGACGTTTGGCCCGTTCCCGTTCTTCCTTAGAGAGTTTCGGGGTTTTCTTTCGGCCGAATAAATTCATTTCTTGTATATTCCTTTCTGTCATAATCTGTCTGATAAGAGCGTTCCTGCTTAGTCAAAAGGAAACGAACCTCATCTTTAATTTTTTCATCAATGTAACACCCGAAAATAACAAAAGGCGCTAATAATAAAATATCAACGCCATAAAGGATTATATCTGGTGCCTTCAGCCAATAGAGAATAGTAGTGACAACTACTGTCAATGCTATACCAAATAGTAGCACTAACTGTCTCAGTGTCATATAGCCTATAACTGGCCTTTCGTAGCTATCTAAAGCCTTTAAAAATTCACTGCCTAAACGTGTCATTCTGTTCCTTTCTTCTAACTATTGTGACATTTTTTCTATCTTTCTCATACTATAAATAGAAAAGAAAACTACAATCAACGCTAAAGCCATAACTACAAAAACCATCCTCATAAACTCCTCATCGTTTAGGTAAAGGATTTTAATCACTGACATAAAAGAAGCATTTCCTACTCCTAATATTCTAGAAGAGAGTAAATTAAATATCTCTGTAGCTACATATGCAATAAAAGCAAGAAAGAGATTTATAGGTACTAAAACCGATAAAACAGAAGCACTGATTCCACCTAAAATAGAAAATATTCTATACTTTTTATTTGTATCAAATAAACTATCTTTTTTTGTATAATATTTTCTGGTTGCCAACAACACATACTCTTTGTTCCCTCTTGAATGCTTAGATGTGCGTTTCTGCTTTAAAGCGAGGGATTTATTTTTTCTAATCATAAAAATAATTCCTTCCTAGTTCACCTGCATGATATTCTTAGCCATGCGTTGGCTACCAAATAGCATAATGATGTAAATGATTCCTTTTGCAATGGCTACGAGTGCAGTTATAAAAGCTCCAGTATTGCTAAGTGTCAATAAATCATTCGTGACAATAGCTGGATAAAGCATGGTCACAACCACTAAAATCAATCCCTGAAGGACAGCAGCAGCATAGAGCTTAAAGAAACCGAGGCAGATCGGGCGTAAGCTATCCACCATGTAACAAGCGACAATAATTTTAGCGATTCCCTTATACGTGTAAAGCGTAAAGGAGCGTAACAGGATCAACAACTTAGTCGATATCTGACCGACAAAATCAACAACCGCATAAACAATTTTAAAGAATGATTTCTCAATCATACCCAAACCTTTAAAATCTGGTGGCTCAGAACTGAAAGGATCTGTAGCATTCTTGGCTATTAACTTAATGATAACATTGAACAACCATGACAAGGCATCAAAAATCGCATCCACATAGAGGATAAAGAAGAGTGCGATAGCATACTTGAGGATTTCTTCAACCCAAAGCTGAAATGATAGCTCTCCTCCATTGCTTTTAAGTTGTTGGTGCCAATTCATGAGGTTGATCCCCATAAAAAGGAGAAGGAGCAAAATCGCTACCTTCTCCATCGAACCTGAAATTGTCTCCATCAGCTGATAAGCTGTCTCATTATAGTCTTTCAGACTCATAGTTAGTTGATCAAGTGTGGATTGGTTCATAAAACCACCTCCTTCTTTTTCTCATCCTAACCAAGAGATTGAAGACCTGTTGCCAAAGCTGTAAAAAGGGCTTTTAGAACGGCACCTAGAAGTGCACCTAGTATCAAACTTTGGATTCCTTTATCCTTCTTATCATCCAATTCACGTTTGATTCCTACTGCTAAATCCCAGGCACCCCAAGCGGCCCAACCAATACCGATAATCCCACCGATATTTCCAATTTTGTTAATAAAATCTACAACTGCATCCATTATTTTTTTCTCACTTTCTTTTTATAAAAAGGTGCTAAAAAAATCCTTAGCACCTACATTGTTTATTCAATACTATTTTTCATCCTCTGGACGAAAAGTTAGAGAGAGGGCTGTAATTACAGCTAAGACAACGATAATAGTCGTTTCCCACCAATAGTAGATGGGGACCTTTTGAGGAAAGAAAAAGTTAGTCATAAGCCAATCTAACTGCTTCTCTACATCTGCAGAGGGTCCTGATTTTGTTATCCAAAAATATATTTCCCAAAAAGCAGCATAGCCTAGGACAACTACAATCTTAAATACTACCCATCCAATTGCTGTCGCAATCAAACTCTTAATCAAATTAAAGATAAAGAGGAGAAACATGAGTGGAGTCGCAACCATCAAAACGGCAGCTCTCGCAATCACACTCGGTAGATTCTTTATTCCTAACCAGATGGCTTTTCCTAGCCAACGGAGGCCTTTTTTCCACTTCTTCTCTTCTTCAGGCTTAGTGACTTCTGATTTTTTTTGAGTTGGAGTGTAGTATCTATATCCACTTCTAGTCACATGTGCATCCATTTTCGTGTCCTTTCTCATCTCTCTTCCCCCTCTTTTTTATGGCTTCATTATACCATAGATGAGGGGGAATTTCTAGATGTTCTATTTTTTGTGCTTACGAAGCCCAGCTCCTGCAAGACTCAACAATCCCAAAATCATTCCCCAAGTTGGAAGCATGCTTGCTTCTGTTCCTGTGTTTGGAAGTGATGGTTGGGGATTTGGTTTTCCAGGTTCTTCAGGTTTAGGTGGCTCTGGCGTTGTGGTTGTCACTTTAGCCGTCATCTCTTGTCCATTGACAATATTGACAAAAGTATTCTCGACTTCTCCAGCTGCGATTCGCTCTACTTCGATGTAGAAGTCCGCATCGAAGCTACCCTTGACTCCTAAAGAGTTTAAGAAGTCTTGATTGATAACGTAAGACCATTGACCACCTTTGGCATCCCACTTAACAGTCACAAGTTTCTTGATAAACTCTGAATTGGTACCTTGGTTAAACTCAAATGTAAAGGCATAAGTGCTACCTTTGGCAATCTTATCCCCTGCTTTGATAACCTTACCATTTTTCAATGTCACGTCATAAGGCAACACAAGCTCTTTTTCTGCTGTATATTCTGTACCCTTGATGATACCTTTCCAATTACCAGTATAGCGATCATGCTTCGTATCGAGTTTATCCAAACCGTCATATTGGTACAACGTATCATGTTTTTCTGGAACAGTAACACCGTTAAGAAAATACTGGATATAGTCGCCTAATTGAACTTCTTTGCCATCAAGAACCTTTTTACCTGTTCTATCAAGCGCATGCTTTTCGGGTTTCACGTTAGGAACTTCAACTGTTACAAGATTTGACTGATAACTATTACCAAAATCAATCTGTTTAAAATCGTTTTCGACTTTCTCCCCTGCTTTAACCAGGAGCTTAGCTGGGAGATCAATCGTCACGTTTTTATTTTGCTTCACATAGTTGTAATAAAAACTCTTAGAATCCTTTGCTACCCAAAGATAAAACTCACCTTTAGGATTCAAGTTCAATTCCTTCAGGATTTTATTGATTGCATCTGTACGTCCTTTGTCTGAAAGCACGTGATACATATCAAAGAGATTTTTCACATCTTTTCCTGCAGCGGTCATCTTGATCTTGCTGTGGTCAACTGTGAAGCCTTTGTCTTGAACATCATCTAGGATTCCAAACTTCTTACCAAGCGCTTGCGCTGAAGCAAGAGTTTTGGTATATGGGCTGTAATCTGTCATCAACCGGAAGGTCACGTTGCGATCAAATGTTGTCGCTGCGTTTATATTCTTACCAGAACGATCCAGAACAGCTTTGACTGGTTTTGGTGGTTTCGGTGTGTAGTTGGTAACAGTGTTTGAGTACACCTCGTAGTTATTCACTAACACTTTATAGGTGTTATCATAGAAACCTTTATCATAGATTGGCTTCCAAGTAATCACAGGGGCTTCTAAGCGTTTCCCTTCATAAGTCGCAGTAAAGGTATAAGTGTTCTTTCCTGCATCATAGGCAACACCCCATCCCACTTTCTCTGCAGCTGCCTTTGTGACAGCAACATCAGGAACTGCTCCAGCTTCAAGTGGATCAATGATGGTAATCTTGTCACCTTTTTTCAGGTTCGCATAGATATTGTCATGATTCAAGGTGTAGGTCTGAGTAGCATTTTTAACAACTGTTTGACCGTTTGTGTTGGTCTTATCTGTATCTGCTACAGATTTGCTGACAACTGGCTTATACTGCAATTTATAGCCGTGATAGTTTGCTGATAACTTCTGATTTTTCGTCTCAGAAAGTGTTTTAAGAGCCAAGGTTGGCTTAACTGGATTTTTCGCTTTAACCAATTCAGCTGATACAGGTTCAGTCTGAACTGGCTTCACGGTTGTTTTTGTGATAGTTGCAGTAGCTGGAACTTCAACGACTGGCGCTACAACCTTTGTATTCAAAGCAAACCAATAGGTTTGGCCATTTGGACTTTCTGGTCCATCCCATTGAATAAATTCGGTTGTGAAGGTTGTCCCTTCCTTAAAGACACCAAGAGCAGCACCCTTGTACTGATATGCTGAAGAGGAAGTATCCCAAAGATGACCTACCTCTTCCTCACGATTATAGTCTTCTGCATAAACATAGCCATAATCCTTGTTTTGAGTAACAGTTGAGCCATTGATTTCAACATGTGTCCCATTGATGGCTTTTGCGCCTTCCCACCCGATAGGATTGTGGTTTAGAGACGAGTAGGTCAAGGCTGCAGGTGTCTTTTCTGAGGCCTTGAAAGCTACTTCCTGACCGTTTTCATTGTAGTAGTAGGTATCTGTAACCAGGAAGTTCATGTAGTCCGCAGCTCCACCTGTTCCATCGTTTCGAGCTACTACAAATCCCTCAGTCGGATCATTTAAGACATAGACATCATTTAGACCAGTTTTACCTTGGTTTACAATTTGAAATTTTCGATGGATACGAGAAATATTGTGTTGTTTCCCATCCTCGGTTGTGACTGTTAAGCCGTTTAACCCAGTATAATCAATTTCTGTTGTCCAACCATTGCCCACATCTTTGTATTTCAAGACTTTGGTTGAGTCTAGAACACGAGAGTACCCAGATCTGCCACTTGATGAGGCGATATAATCCGTAGTCAGTTCTTCTGCTCCTGAAGCTGTAGACTTCACAGTTGCTTCAGGATTAGCGGTCGAAAGACTTAGAGCTTGTAGTACAACTTCTTTTGTGTATCCTTCAGTGCTTGTTTTAGACTGAAGATCGTTGTACTTCTTCTGCCATTCAGCTTGGGCCTGCTTAGCTTTATCAAAGGCCGTTTGGTTTTGTTTGGCAATTTTGTTGGCTTCATCTACTGAAGAAACTTCCTGTGTTTTAGAAGTTAAAAGTACACCAGAATTTTTCAAATCTGCTGACTTACGATCAGCATCTTGATTGACTTGATCACTAGCATTCTTCTTCTCTGTGTAGGCAGCCATCAGGGCTTTGTTAAGCTCCACTTTGCCTTTTGCAGTCGCAATAGCCTGGTCATTTTGTTTCTTCAATGCTTCTACTTCTGCGACTGAAGAGACCGTACGTGTAACGACTTTAACGTCAACCTTTTCTTTCTTCAGCTGTTCAGATGCGCTTTCTACCGCTTTGTTTAGAGCAGTAGCTTGTTCAACAGTAGCATCATACTTAGCTTTTTCACCCAGGTATTCTGTTACTGCTTGTTGGTTATCTGACAAGACCTGTTTAGCTGTTTGAGTAGCTTTCTTGTTTTGGTCTGCTGAACCATCTGTGGCAGTCGAACCGTTATTCGTCACTGTGACAGTTGTTGCCCCTTCATGCTTGGCTTTTTCATCAGCTACAAATTGATTGTTAGCGTGAATAGCTTCCTGTGCTTCCTTGAAAGCTTCGTTGTTTTGAACTTGTTTTGTAGTTGTGGCTTCAAGTTCCTGAACTTGTTTATCCTGATCTTGTTTAATTTCACCCTTAGACTGTTCAAGTTTTGGAGCAGTGGTATCTGTCCCCTTATCAACGCTTGATGTCTCAGACACAACTACTCCAGCTTGTTTAGCAGTTGAAGCAGCCTTTGTGACTGCACTATTATCAATCGCTACAGGCTGGCTTCCTGTTGCCTTACCAGCTTGTTTAGCGTATGTGTTGTTGTCGTTTTTGCTTTCAGGCTGTACTGCTTCATCCGCCAATACAGAACCTGCAGAGAAGGCTACAATACCTGCAACTGCAATTCCTGATACTAGGCCTTTAGCCCATTTTTTCTTACGGAAATATCCGTGTCCTTGTGTTTTTTCTGTCATTTAATTGTTTCCCTTTCCATTTCACCTTAAAACATTTTCTTCTTGTAGACGTAGCTGACTGCTGTCAACAACATGGCTCCAATAGCACCCAGAATGCTTTCTGCAGTCCCAGTGTTTGGAAGTGTTTTGAGTTTGCCTTCTGAATCAGTAACAGAGATAGTCTTATCTTCGTTAACTGTTCCACCAACTTCTTCTGGAGCCACTACAGAACCATCTGAAAGGACTACGTTTCCGTTTTGGGTGCTAACAATAGACGCACCTGTATTTGTTTCAACGGGCTCTTTAGTTACATCATGGACAACCTGTCCAGTTGATGTAGATGTTGTCCCAATTTGTGACTTCCCTTGCTGATTCGCTTGATCAGTAGTTTTTGGCTGTTCATTCGGAACACCATCTAAGCTACCTGCGTTATCTTTATCTTGCGCCTTATCTGAAGGCGCTGGTTTATCAGCTGGCACTCCGTCAAGACTTCCTGCGTTGTCTTTGTCTTGTGGTTTATCTGATGGTGTTGGAACACCATCGAGACTACCTGCATTATCCTTGTCTTGCGCCTTATCTGAAGGTGCTGGTTTATCAGCTGGCACTCCGTCAAGGCTACCTGCGTTATCCTTGCCTTGCACACTTGGCGTTGTTGGGTCAACTGGAGTAACTGAAGGATCTGTTGGCTGAACTGCTGGAGCCTCTGTTTCTGTTGAAGCGCTAGGTGCTGTTGGCGTAACTACTTCTGTTGTTGGAGCTGAAGAATCAATTGGTGAAAGTTCGTCTGCTGATACATAACCAGCTTGTGCAAGTGCGATAGTTGAAAGTGCTAGTGCAGCTAATACTTGTTTCTTGTTCATTTTAATTTTTCCTTTTCTTTATTTACTTTTCGGGTTATAACCTTTTCCAGTTAAACGAAGCTCCATTCCTGATGGTGTCTTAACTTTTCGAGCTATAACTTGAGCATCTCTCTTAATAGTGCGAATTTGATCATAAACCTTTTTATAAGGCAAATGAAATTCAACATCCCTTAAAAGACCGTCTACGTATCCTCTAGCCTTTTTGACCGCATAGTCTGGCTTCAGAATAAGGTCTGTGCCGTCCTCTAAGCGAGCTGTTGCACCTCCTTGTTTTCCTAAGTTTTTTAAGTCCTTTAGGCGGACTGTTATTTCATCTGTCATAGATTTCTCCTTGAAGTTGAAAGGCGAAAATTACGCCGTGCTGTGTAAAAACGTATTTTTACATCGGTATTTCATACGCTGGGTTTATAGTCTAGGAACCCTTACTCCTTCAGCTTATGACCATTGTCATGCTTTTTCGTTCTGTGGCTGGACTAGATATCCTTTTCTAGTTTGCTACTCGCCCCCGTTTCTTTTTTATCCATAGCCACGCTGTATCAGGGCAAGCCTTGTATTCAGTTTTCAAAGGTCTGTAGTTTAATGACTTCTCGGTCAATATAGATTTATCTGTACTAGGTTTGGTCCGATTCTGATCCTAACAGGTAGTCAATAGTTACCCCAAAGTATTCTGCTACTTTTTTAGCATTTTCAAGACTTATCTGACTATATCCTGTTTCCCAGTTCGATATGGTGTTACGAAAAACACCTATCTGATCAGCCAAGGCTTGCTGAGACAATCTAGACTGCTTTCGTAAGTCTCTGATACGATTTTTGGTTTGTTTACTCACATCTACTTATCTCCTTCATTATTTGAACTTGATAGTATTTCATCATCCATCAGAGGAGCATTCTTCAGCTCCAGCATGACAAGCCCTATTCCATAAGCTAAGATCAATAATAAAGCCATTGTAACTAGTTTAAACATTTCTATCCTCCTGATATTGTTCCTTATTTTGTCCGATAAGTTATCTTCTTCACCCATCGAGGATTGATAGAAAACGGCGGAGTCGCTGATGGAAAATTCATACTCGCTCCTGTTCCAAATGAACTTGATACCAATTTTTCTAGTTCCTCTAAGTTGAAAGTGACGGAAATACTGTCTACCGTTTTATCAAAATACTCTACAATCATTTCAATCTCTTGAACTGGTTGAGAAGGTTGTAATCTGTACAATCCCATGAAATCAATCCTCTTTCTGTTGCCATGATGAGAAAATTTGGCTGAGTTTCTCAGCTCTTTCTTTTTTCGGTAAATCAAAAACAGCTTTAGGAACCATGTAGATTTTCTCCCTTGGGCTACGACCTATCGTTAGCACTTTACCATCAATTGGTCTAAATTCATCTTTTAACATGTTTCAACTCCCTTAGACAATTCTGATAAATAGCTATTGAGTTTCGTCTCCGACAGTTTATCTGGATAATAGTATGCAATCAGACTAGGGCACTCGTCAAAGAATTTTCTAGCGTGCTCACTTTGTCCTGATACCTCCATAAAGCCCTGTTCTTTTTCAATAAGCAGAGCCATTTTCCAGAAGCGAATCATCATTTTGTAGAAGTAGGCTGGGACATTCTGGATTGGTTTTTCTTCAGCCTCTCCTGTTTTAATTTTGAAAATCAATTTATCAAGCTCACGTTCAAGATCTTGCAGCCAAACCTCTCCATAAATTTCCTGATTAGCTAAGAGGTTGTTGTAATTCTTCTCAACTTGACGTTTCGATTGATAGATTTTATTTTCAAGAATTTTTGCATCTTTTCCAAACAAACTGAGTTTCTGAACTAGTTGAGGAGAAAGAAAACCATGTTGCCCCATTTTAAATGCTTCAGAGATTGATAAGTCAGATAAAGATGACTCGCCCTCGTATCGATTAGTATCGTATGAATATTCTGTCTGACTCCTCTCTGTATTTATTCCGTCCGCTTCGTGGACGTTTTGAAGTCCATTTTGCGGACGTCCGTTTTTGATACTTTCGCTATTACCAAGGCTTTGGGGGGCTTTTTCATAGAGAACTTTACCAAAAGCATTAACCCTCTTCAGTAACTCACCATCAGATGAATAGTTCTCCACTATTTCTAAATTAGCATCCACTAGCTGAAGATAAAGTCTATTTGGCTTATTGAGCCCTTGCCTAACTTCTCGTAAGAGACCATGTTCTTGCAGTTCTTTCTTGATTTTAGTAACCTTCATCTTTCCCTTATCCAGTAGTAGCATCAAGTCAGAAACTGTAAAAATTAGAAAGACTGCTCCATTTTCATCAACGTAATCTCTATTGCCCTTCTGGAATGAACTGATACTTAGTTTACAACGATTATAAAGAGCACCATAAGCCAACTTAGCATCAGATGATAGACTCGTGTAAGAACTAGTCAATTTGACATAGCCGTTCTCATTGTGTTGAATACGGGTGAAAAAGATTTCTGGAATTTGATAAAAAGTTAGAGTGGCTAGTTGATCAATCGTGATATCAGCCAT